>CAZTNW010000002.1:0-427258 GCA_964614945.1 uncultured bacterium | reverse complement strand
CTTCGTCATCCCCACTGGCGAGAAATATAACTTCACTTACACGGCTACGAATACCCTGATCAAGGGCTCCGTCAGCTTAGAGAAGTTCGACCAGGACGGAAAGCATCTGGCGGGAGCGGAGTTCACCCTCACCGGGCCGAGCTACCCCACAGGGAACAAGAAGACCACAGGGACTGACGGTAATCCGCTGATCTGGAACGACCTCCTGCCCGGAAACTACAACCTGGTGGAAACAGGGGTGCCTGCTGGATACAGCGGCAGCTTCTCCGAGAGCTTCGTCATCCCCACTGGCGAGAAATATAACTTCACTTACACGGCTACGAATACCGAAATCCGCGGAGAAATCCGCATACATAAGACCGGCTTCGGCGGGGCAGCTTTAGCTAATGCCGGATTCACCCTCTACAACGACCTCCCGCCCTCCAACGGTGTTCTGGATCCTCTTGAGCAAGTACCCAGCAATATCGTCGCCTCAGGCTCAACCGACGGGAGTGGAAATCTCTCCTTCAGCGACCTCCCCTACGGTCACTACATTCTTGTAGAGACCACGGTACCCGCCGGCTACGCCAAAGTTGCCGATCGGGCGGCCTTCATCCATGAAATAGGCGAAGTGATCTCCTTCAATATTGAGAACACCGTGCAGGAGCTCGGCTCTGTCGATGTAACCAAGGTTGATCAGTTCGGCACGCCTGTCCCTGGCGCCACTTTCTCCCTCTGGATGAAAGTGGGAGATGACTGGGTCAACCAGAATCAAAACAAGACCTCGGGCATCGACGGCCTCGCTTCCTGGGGCAATTTAAGTTGGGGTGATTATAAAGTGGTGGAAGAATCAGCCCCTGCCGGCTTCGCGAAGGCCAGCCCCGATTACCAGACCTTCACAATCAAGGGAGACAATCTCCATATCACTTTCTCCATGGTGAACACCAGGCAACTGGGCTCCATCTCAGTCGCCAAGCAAGATCCCGTCGGAAATCCCCTGGCCGGAGCGGTATTCCGTCTCCAGGGACCGGGAGGGTTCGACAACGTGCAGACAATCCCGGCGAGCGGCACTTACACCTGGATGGGCTTGAAATGGGGCATTTACACCCTTACTGAGATCGCGGCGCCCGCCGGTTACGCTCTAGATCCTTCACCATCGCGCAGCGTGGAAATCAAGGGTACCCATCTCAGCGAGTTCGTCATCTTTGTCAACTCTCCCGAACCCGGGTCTCTCACACTGCGGAAAATAGATAACTCCACGCCGCCCAAGGTATTGAAGGGAGCGGAGTTCACCCTCTTTAAAGAGAACGGAATCGACGTAGTCGCCGTGGGTACAACCGGAGACAACGGAATCCTGACCTTCTCTAACCTGCCTCACGGACGGTATATCCTGAGAGAGACCGGGGCTCCCGCAGGATATGTCAGCACTTTCACGGATAGGATCGTGGAGATAGGCCCGGATCAGCTCGTCATTAATATCGGAGATGTCGTGAACAACACCCTCAAGGGTGCGATTGAAGTAACCAAAACGGATACGGGCAACCTAACCCTGGCCGGAGCCACTTTCTCCCTCTGGGTGAAGGTGGGAGATGGCTGGGAAAAGGTGGACGGGAACAAGACCACCGGTAGCGACGGGAAAGTCTCCTGGACCGACTTGCCTTGGGGCGAGTACAAGGTGGTGGAGGAAGCAGCCCCCACCGGGTACGGCAAAGCCACCCCTGACTTCCAGACCGGTATCCTCAACGGGGATAAGCTCAGCCTGAGCTTTACCTTCCAGGACCCCAAATTGAAGGGCTCCGTCACAGTAGAGAAGGCCTTTGCCGGCCTCTCCACCACCGCCACCTTCACCTTGAGCGGTCCCAACGGGTACGTGAGCACGAAGACGATCGCCGCAAATGGCAGCTTGACCTGGGATAACTTAGAGTGGGGCACCTACACCCTGGTGGAGGAACCGATCCCCGGCTACAGCATCACACATGACATCCCCGCTTCCTTCACGATCGACGGCGATCATCTCTCCTTCACCTTCCACGTCACTAATACCCAGGGCAAGGGCTCGGTCAGCTTAGAGAAGTTCGATCAAAATGGAAAGCATCTGGCCGGAGCGGAGTTCACCCTCACCGGACCGAATGGATATTCAAGCGTCAAGACCACGGACGGGACAGGAATCCTCAGCTGGACGGATCTGGCATACGGGGAGTACGTCCTGGCGGAGACCGGAATACCGACCGGGTATGCCCCTGATCCCTCCTTCCCCAAGACCTTCACGATCGACGGCTCTCATCTCACGATCAGCTTCACCGCCACGAACCCCGAACGGAAGGGCTCGATCGAGGTGCTCAAAGTCGATGCGGCCGACGGCACGAAAGTCCTGGCCGGAGCCACTTTCTCCCTCTGGGTGAAGGTGGGAGATGGCTGGGAAAAGGTGGACGGGAACAAGACCACCGGTAGCGACGGGAAAGTCTCCTGGACCGACTTGCCTTGGGGCGAGTACAAGGTGGTGGAGGAAATTGCACCTCCTGGATACGCGACCATTGATCCGAAATACGGCACGCTGGATTCCGAACATCTCGTCCTGAGCTTCACCTTCGCTGATCCCAAGATCCTAGGGGAGCTGCGCATCCATAAGTTGGGTATCGGCGGGGCAGCTTTAGCTAATGCCGGATTCACCCTCTACAACGACCTCCCGCCTTACGGCACGTTAGGAGCCCTTGACCTGGCCAGCCCCGTTGCCTCAGGAGTCACGGACGCCAACGGGAACCTCACTTTCAGCAATTTGCCCTACGGTCACTATGTCCTGGTCGAGACAAGCGTGCCAGCAGGTTACCTCAAGGTAGCGGATCAATTCTTCTCTATCGAAAACGTCAGCCAGATTGTCGGATACGAATTGCAGGATAATCCTGGATACGGCTCTCTTCGGCTCCTGAAAATCGGCGGGGATAATGTGCCGCTATCAGGAGTCATCTTCGTCCTCTACGTCGATACAAATAGAAACGGGGTGCTCGATCTAACTGAGACCACCATTCAAATGAGCGGCTTCACGGGCGTCAACGGATTGCTGGTCTTCGATCATATTCCTCTGGGCTGGTACGTGCTCGTTGAAACCACCGTCCCAGACGGGTATCAGACAGTAGCGAATATTCCCGTGGTGATCCAGACCGATGGCCAGGTGATTGACCTGGGCACCGTGATCGATCCGGTCGGACCTACCCCGACACCCTCTCCAACTCCGTCACCGACACCTTCACCCACCCCTTCCCCTTCGCCTACACCGCCTGCGTCACCATCCCCCTCTCCCACTCCTCCCGCTTCGCCCACGCCATCGCCTGAGGTGGAAGGCGAGACCGCCTCTCCCTCCCCCACCCCATCGCCTGAGGTCTTAGGCGAAACGGCAAAACCTCTTCCCACCACCGGTTCACCCATCTACTTCTTCGTCGTAATCGGCGGAGCAACAATGCTGGTAGGGGCTTCGATCCTCCTGGCTAGTAGGAAGAAAAGGTCCTGAGGCCGTCTGAAACAAAATAGTTAAAAAGCCGGCCCCCGCGGGGGCCGGCTTTTTTTATCTGAGCTCCTTTTTCCGAAGCCGCATTCAACCATCCCAGGCTCCCTCTGCCATCCCCGAGCACCAGCAAGGACTCCCCTACCCGCGCCATCTCGGGTGTATTTACGATGTCATCCTCGGGTGTAGCAAGGCCAGGGGCACCGCTTGCCCATGTCGTCCCAACCCACTCATGTCATCCGACCGCTCACCCCTGTCGTCCCGAGCGTATTTTACCCATGTCATCCCGAGGCCGCAGGCCGAGGGATCTCTCCTTGAAGTCCTAAGATTCGAGCAAAATGGATAATTTCAGGGTGGACAGTGAGGTGCGCGCGGAGAGGCTGGGAGAGGGAGGCCCGCCTTAGAATTAATACCTGATAAGAAGTTATAGAGCAGGAATACGGCTTGGAGGGCAGCCTGATGCTTCACTTCCTCCCTCGAACCGGAAAGGTGGAACTCCTGCGCCTCCTCTCTCTCTCGGGAGGTACAAGCGATGTAAACAGTGCCCACGGGAGCGAATCTGCTCCCTCCTCCCGGACCGGCAAATCCCGTTACACCCAGCCCAAGATCGATCGATGGATCGAATCGAGCGCGCCTCGCTAATGCGAGCGCAGTTTCCTGAGAGACAACCTCGTGCTTGCGAAAGAAATCCCGATCGATCCCGGCCAGAGAGATCTTGGCCTCCGTGCGATAGGGGATCAAGCCAGAGTGGAAGTAATCGGAGGACCCGGGCAAATTCGTCAGCAAATGGGAGAGCAGCCCTCCGGTGCAGGACTCGATTACGGCCAAGGATAGGCCCTTCTCCTTCAGCGCGGCGCCTACCTCCTCAGGCAGGGGGCGCTCGCCCAAGTATATGCCTCTCAATTTCTCCGCGAGCGATGACCTCATCTCTTGAAAAAACCTCTCTGCCTCTGACTTGAGGCCAAAAAAATGGACCTTGAGCTGCGGCTCCTGAAATGCCGACCTGGCCTCGAGGGAGGGAAAGCGGGCAAGTAAAGGGGCAATCCTTTCCTCAACAATGGGGAAAAGGTAGAAAGTGCGCACGAAGTGGAGCTCCTGTTCCCACCAGTTTGCCGGCAGCTGGCTGCAGAGAGAGGAGAAGTCCTCCCTCCTCCGCAAATGGATCAAGCAACTTCCCTTCTCCTCCTCTAAAAAGAGGGCGCTTACTCCTCTCTGCAGCCTGTGGCTCCCCTTGTTCTCGTCTGCCTGGGGATAAGGAGTGGATGATGGCGTGAAGAGGATCAGCCGGGAGTCCTTTTTAAAGAAATCCAGAGCGAGGGCTAATGCTTCTTCCTCGCTGCAGGCTGTATGAATGCAAGCGGGGGTACAGCCGGCACCTTCCAGCTCTTCCAGGAGAAGGGATAACTCCCTAGAGCCCAATAGGGCGAAGAGACTGACAACTTCAAATTCTATCTTCAATCCCATCTTTAAACCCCGGCGAGCGACGGTGAAAGTAGTAGAAGAGAACCCGTTCCAGGTTCGTGATCACATCGCGCTTGGAGTTCAAAATGAAAAGCTTGGGCGAAATGAAGTAGATGTTAGGGCTGAGGGGTTTCACCGCAGAGGAGGCCTTCTCTTTAGTGAAACCGTACTTCTGCCTGAGGGCGTAGAGCAGGTTAGCCAAGATGTTACGCTCGATTCTCAAGGTCGTATCACTCACGATCAGCGCACAATCGCACCCCAGTGCCTCCTCTCTCTCCAGGAAGCGTTCGATCTCAGAGTAAGGTACATTATTCGGCGGAGATGCTTTGCCCTCTAAGTAAATCAGCTTGTCGCCCAGAAGGCCGAGGACATCGTAATCTCCCCCGCCGATTACCCCCTGCAGCCTCACACCGCACATGGCCTCGGCGTAGAATTCTCTCTTCAGCGCTTCCTTTAAAAACCACTCGAAGGTGTCCCCGAAGTTGTCCAGCTCAGGGCGGAAAAAGCGAAGGCGTCCCCTTTTCTTCTGGAGAAAGCCGAGCTGCTCAAGCTGAGGAAGGTATTTTGCGCAGGCCTCCTCGCTCCATCTCCTGGCCAGGGATTCCTCCCCCTTCTGCCATTCCTTCATCTGCACCAAATCCGCGAGGATGCGACGAAAATAATAATCCCTCAGCAACTGGTAATAAGGTTCAAACAGGCCCTCTTCCCCGGGCAGGATCACCCTATGTGGTGAGTCGTGGGCCACCAATTTGAATCCTCTCCAGCGCAAAGCCGAGACCAGACAGTTCATGCCACTCCCCTTTAGTTAACCGTCAATGGGCGGCGGGTGCAAGCAGAAGAAGAGGACAGCTATCTTCAGCTTTGTTTTCTCTGGTAAAGACAGACGGCGGGGAGCGGGCAGAGCTGACAGCGTGGCTGAGGACGACAGCTATGTCGGCCGTGCTCAATCAGCAAGAGGTGGAGAGGCCTGTGCAGGCCGAGGGGAACTGAGCGATCGAGTCTCTCCATGGCCTGTTCCCTTGTCTCCCTTTCCCCTATCAATCCCAGGCGTTTTCCCACCCGATAGATATGCGTGTCCACAGGAAAGAAAGGTTCCTCCAATGAGAAGAGCAGGACACAGCGCGCTGTTTTGGGCCCGACTCCGGGAAGAGCGACGAGGAAAGAGAAGAGTTCGCCTGCATCGAGAGAAGAGGGCAGAAAATAATCACCAAAATGCTCCCGCACGCTCTTAAGGACCTTTTGAATCCGGGGTGCTTTTGTCGGGGCCAAGCCGGCGGGTCGAATCGCCTGCTCGAGAGAGGGAAGGGGAGCGTGGGCGACCGCTGCCCAAGTAGGAAAACTCGACTTGAGGAGGGAAAAAGCCCTATCCCTATTTCGGTCGTTCGTATTCTGCGAGAGGATCGTCAGGATCAGTTCGTCCAGGGGGGCGGGTTTCACTCTCACAGAAGGCAGAGCATAAAGCTGAATGAGCTCTCGTGCTATTTCAACAATCTTTTGCGGCTCTAAGCCAGGTTCAATTATTGCTTTTCGCGTTAGTCCAGAAATCGCCGATTGTGGCCAGGTGTTCTTCTTTGTCTGCCCGATCGCTCGAGCGGTTCCGGTTGTGGGTTGGCACGGGCTCCTTCTCGTTTTCCGTCGTCTGCTTCATAGAGAGGGTAATCCGGCGCAGGCTTTTCTTCAGATTAATCACCTTGACCAGCACCTCGTCGTTCACCTTCACTACTTCCTCCGGTTTGGCGATTTTTTGCTCGGAAAGCTCGGAGACATGCACCAGGCCGGAGATTCCCTTCTCAAGCTCGACGATCGCGCCATATTTGCCCAATTTCACCACCGTGCCCTGGGCAGTGGACCCTACAGGATATTTGAGCTCGACCTTTCCCCAGGGGTCGGGCTCGGTCTGCTTCAGGCTCAGAGAAATTTTTCCCTCTTCCGGAACGAATTTAAGGACTTTGGCCTGCACCTCCTGGCCGACAGTGACGAATTTCGAAGGGTGCTTGAGTGCGCCCCAGGTCAGCTCCGAAATATGAATGAGGCCGTCTACCCCGCCGAGGTCGACGAAAACGCCAAAATTGGCAATACGAGCTATCTTACCGCTGACGACCGCTCCTTCCTGCAAGCGGGAGAAGAGCTCGACCTTGCCCCTTTCCTTCTCCTCTTCCTCGATTTTTCGAGCGGAGCAGGTGAATTTGCGATTCTCCGCGTCGATCTCGATCACCTTGAGGCGCAAAGTCTCGCCTACAAGGCTCTTATTGCCTCTGAGCTTCGAACCGATCTGCGAGCGAGGGACGAATCCCCAGATGCCCAGGTCCACGAGCACTCCACCCTTTACATGGCGGGTGATGGGAGCTTCGACGATGGCACCCTCCTGGAAGAAGCGATTGATGTTAACCCAGGCCAATTCAAAATCGGCCCTTCTCTTCGAGAGGAGGATATTGCCCTGGTTGTCCTCGACCTTGATGACGTAGCAATTCAACTCGTCCCCAACCTTAACGACCTCTTTCGCAGAGGAGACAGGGGAACGGGAGAGCTCTTTCAGAGGAATAATGCCTTCTGATTTATAGCCGATATCGACCAGGGCAGCATCATTCTCTACAGCTACGACCACCCCTTTGATGATATCCCCTTCCTTGAAGGTACGAATAACATACTCTTCGATCAGTTCTTTGGGGCGATTTTCTGAGGCTGGCTTTTCTTGCTCCTCGACAGGCGCAGTCTCCTCGCCCGTGAGAGACTTTTCCATTTCCGACACTAAGATCACTCTCCTGTACATTCAGCCCAGGGCTGAGGTTTAGAAAACTATCCAGGGGGTTTCCCTGGAGGTCTCGCATCCGCTGATCGCGGATTAAATTTCATTTTCCTCCATTTCCATACTAATATCAAGAGCTGGGGAAGAATGAGTGAGAGCCCCAATAGAGATGAAGTCCACTCCCGTAGCTGCGACCTCGGAGATTTGATCCTCCTTGATCCCTCCCGAGGCTTCCAGCAGCACCTTGCCTTTCCCCTTCTCCACGCATCGTCGCGTCTCCTCAAGGGACATGTTATCGAGCATTATCCAGTCCGCTCCTCCCCGCATAGCCTCTTCAAACTCGGCAAAGGTCCTCGCTTCGATCTCCAACTTCACTCCGGGAGGAGCCTTCAGCCTGGCACTGCGTAAAGCAGGAGTAATGCCTCCCTGGCAGACTATATGGTTGTCTTTAATCAATATCATGTCGTAGAGCCCGAAGCGGTGGTTGTGGCCGCCTCCGGTTCGCACGGCATACTTCTCCAGATCCCGCCAGAGTGGTGTGGTCTTGCGCGTATCCAGGACCCGGGTTCCGGAACCCTCCAACCTCTGCACTAGGCGGAAGGTATGTGTGGCGATCCCGGACAAATGACAGAGCAGGTTCAATGCCGTGCGTTCCCCGGAAAGGAGAGCGCGCTTGTTGCCCTTTATGCGGACAACGATCTCCCCAGGACGCAGGGCGGAGCCTTCATCCAGGAAAATTTCGGCTTCGAGCGTTCCATCCAGCAGACGAAAAACTTCCAGGGCAAAGGGAAGGCCGCAGAGAACACCCTCGGCCTTGGCCAGGAGAATTGCTGCTCCGCGGGCATCGGCCGGGATCAGGATCTCGCTCGTGAGGTCACCGGATCCTATATCCTCCTCCAGGGCTTGGCTCAGGCGTTCTCGCAGGTTCATCGTATGCTCATCACCTCCTCCCCCATCCTCTGTTCAAACACAATGTGGGTACGCCATTTAACGTCGTCCCTCTCAGGAAAATCAGATCTCTGATGGGCTCCCCTACTCTCTTCCCTGGTCAAGGCAGCCCTGGAGATAAGCGCGGTCAGGCCCACGGCATTGTAGAGCTGGCATTCATAGACGGAGTTGGGGACAGCATAATCAAACTTCCTCTGCCAGTGGCAGATCCATTCCCAGGCCTGCCGAAGCCCCTCTCGCTCGCGCATGATTCCCACACTTTTCCCCATGAGTTGCCGCAGGTCCTGGGGTTTGAAGGGGGGAAATGCCCGTCGGGCGAAGCGTACCTCCCCCAGGCTCGTTTTTGCCCGCGGATTCAACTGGATCTGTTGGGCAAGACGAAGGCTGAAGGCCAGACCCTCGAGGATCGAGTTGGAAGCCAGCCGGTTTGCTCCGTGCACTCCGGTGCAGGCCGCCTCGCCGATGGCATGAAGCCCTGGGAGAGTGGTGTTTCCCCAGGTATCCGTCTGAATTCCTCCCATTGCGTAATGAGCGGCAGGAGAAATGGGGATCCAGTCTCGGAAGGGTTCGATCCCGAGGGAGCGGCACTTCTGCAGGATAACGGGGAAGCGAGCCTCCATAGCCTCTCTGTCGGTATCAGTCAAATCCAGGAAAACATGGTCTCTTTCCTCCTCCTGCATCTCCAGAAAAATCGAGGAGGCGACTACATCCCGCGGCGCAAGTTCGGCCAAGGGATGGTAGCCGGGCATGAAACGCTCTCCCTTATGATTGCGAAGGACTCCACCTTCCCCTCTCACAGCCTCCGAGATGAGAAAGCGGGGGGTTTCCTCGTGGTAAAGTGCAGTGGGGTGAAACTGCACAAACTCCAGATCAATCAAAGCAGCTCCCGCCCTATAGGCGATGGAGAGTCCATCCCCGGTGCTGCCGGCCGGATTGGTAGATGGCTCGAACAGGTAAGCATAACCGCCTGAAGCCAGAACCACGGCGGAAGTCTCCACAACGGTCAGGCCATCCTCCTGCCAGAGGACGGCTCCTGTTACCTGTCCCCCTCCGGTTAAAATATCCACCAGGTAAGTCCTTTCCTGGACCTGGATCCTCTCCCTTTCCAGCACCCTCTCGTAAAGAGTTCGGATTATCTCATCACCCGTTCGATCCTTGACGTGGAGGACCCGGCGCTTGGAATGGCTTCCCTCCTTATTGAGGGAAAGGTGGCCCCCTTCCCGGTCGAAGCTTACCCCAAGGCGGAGGAGCTCCTTAATCACCGAACGAGCCTGCTGGACCATCGCTCTTACCGCCTCCAAGTCACAGAGGCCTGCTCCAGCCTGCAAGGTATCGCTGATGTGCAATTGAATGGAATCCTCATTGCCAATCGGCGCGGCTACCCCGCCCTGGGCAAGGGAGGAATTGCTGACAAAAGCCTCCCCCTTCGATATCAATAGCGATTTTCCTGGATACTGAAGGGCGAAGAACAGTCCCGCCACTCCAGTACCGACCACTAGCACCTCGGCCTCCATTCTTCTGGCGCCCTTGAGGAACTGGCCTGGGAAAAGATATCTTCTCACGGCAAGTTGATCATCCTGCGCAAAGCGCGTTCGGCGCGAAGCTTGATGTCCTGAGAAATTATAATCTCGCCCGTCCCTTCCTCCAGGCAACGTCGAAGCGAGCCAAGGTCCGTCTTCTTCATGTTGGGGCAGAGGAGCAGGGGGGAGGCGAGGTAGAAATCCTTGTGCGGGTTCTCCTTCTTCAGCCGATAGATGAGGCCCTCCTCAGTCCCGATGATGTATTCCTTGGCTCTGTCCCTCTCTACGAACCGCAACATCCCACCGGTTCCCAGTACTGCATCTGCCAGATCGCGCACTTCTCGGCGGCACTCCGGATGCACGAGGACTTTGGCCGTCGGGTGAAGCTCGCGCGCCCTCCGGATATCCTGCTCCACCAAGCGGTAATGCGTGGGACAGAACCCCGGCCAGAGTAAGATCTTCTTTCTTGTCTGTTCCGCCACCCAGCCGCCTAGCGCTTGATCTGGAAGAAAAATGATCTCATCTTCCACCAGGCTCTCCACTACTTTCAGGGCATTGGCAGAAGTACAGACGATATCAGCCATGGCCTTAATGGAAGCAGAGGAGTTAATGTAAGCGACCACCGCCGCCAGGGAGTGCTTGGCCTTCATCTTCTCCAGTGATCTCTGGTCCGCCATATTGGCCAAGGGGCACCCTGCAGTTATCACCGGCATATATACTCTTTTATTCGATAGTATTTGGGCCGTCTCGGCCATGAAATATACCCCGCAGAAGACGATGATGGAGCAATCAGTTTTCGCGGCTTTCAACGAAAGGTCGAGGGAATCGCCGACAAAGTCCGCCGCGTCCTGAATTTCCGGCAACTGGTAGTTGTGAGCCAGAACGAGCGCGTCTTTTTCCTGTTTGAGCCGCAATATACGTTCCGTTAGCAATTCAGGTGATTCCGACATTGCTTTATTATAAACTGTATCAAGGTATTTGCCGAAAGGAAGGAGGAAGAAGAGTGGAAACTGTGCCGGAACTAAAACCTGAAGACCTCTGCGCCAGGTGCGATCATGAAGAGCTTCCCTTTGCGAGCACGAACGAATTGACCCCCCTGAACCGAACCGTCGGCCAGGGAAGGGCAGTCCGATCCTTGGAAGTAGGGTTGGGCATCACGGCCTCCGGTTTCAACCTCTTCGTTGCAGGTCGTCCGGGAACAGGGAGGACCTCGATTGTACATGAATTGGTGGAGCAAGAGGCAAGAGGGAAGCCCGTGCCCGATGACTGGATCTACGTGCACAACTTCTCGGCTCCGGATCGTCCAAGGGCCATCTCCTTGCCTGCAGGGAAAGGTTCCGCCTTCGCCCGCGAAATGGAGCTTCTTGTCTCCTCCGCGCAGTTAGAACTGCAAAAGTTATTCGAAAGCCCTCTTTACCGGGAGAGAAAAGACGTCCTTGAAAGAGAAGCGGCTCAAGCGAAGCAGGACGAAGTCCTTAAAACACAGAGGGAGTCGCTCGCTTTGGGTTTTTCGATCGAATTCGCCCCCAACGGGATCCTCACCATCCCGATGAAGGACGGGAAAAAGCTCACTCCGCAAGAATTCGAGAGCCTGGATGACAGGGAAAAGGGAGACTTCCGCACCAACGGTCAGAAGGTGCATGAGCTTCTTGAACAAATGCTTCAGATTTCCCGGCAGATAGACCGGAACCTGCGGGAAAAGGTGGCCTCACTGGAGAAGGAGATGGCTTCCTCCTTGCTCACACCGCTCTTTCAGAAATTGGAAAGCGAGTACCGGGACCTGGCCTCAATTTTGAGCTGGCTCAAGGAAGCGAAGGAAGACTTGGTAGAGCATCTCGACGACCTCAAGGATAAGGATGAGCAGCCGGGCATTCCGTTCCTGGAAAAGCCTCAACCCAACGTCTCCCGCTTCAAGATCAATGCCTTTGTGGACCGTTCCGGCCTGGAGGGAGCGCCCGTCGTCAAAGAGAGCAATCCTTCTTTCTACAATCTAATGGGAAAAATCGAGTACCGGCCCGCCTTTGGCACCTGGGTGACCGATCAAACCATGATCAAAGCGGGGGCTTTAGAGACAGCGAACGGCGGCTTCCTCATCATCCCTGCGCAGGATCTTTTCAGCGCCCCATTCGCCTGGGATGCGCTGAAAAGATCGCTTCGTTCCGGCTCAGCCCGGGTGGAAAACCTGAGCGAGTTCGCAGGCGGCGTGCCAACGGCTACACTCCGGCCGGAACCGATCCCTGTGAGTCTCAAGGTGATCATGATCGGTCAGCCCGAACATTTTCACATGCTCTATGCCCTTGATGAGGATTTTCGTAAGCTTTTTAAGATCAGGGCGGATTTTGACCTGGAGATGCCGCGTAACGATCAGACAATTGCCGATTATGCCTCGTTTCTCCATCTGCTCGAGCACGAGGACCCCTGTCTCCTGCCTTTCCACTCCAGCGCGGTCGCCCGCCTTGTGGAATTCGGCTCCCGGCTCGTCGAGGCCAAGAATAAATTAAGCGCGCGCTTCATGGAGATAGCAGATATGGCTTATGAAGCCTGCTACTGGGCTAAAAAAGCTGGCGCGGAAAAGGTAGAGGCAGAGCACGTCCTTCAGGCCCTCGAAGAGAAGGTATTTCGTTCGCGCCTGATCGAGGACAAGATTCAGGAGTTGATCGAGAAAGACACCATCCTCATCAACGTCAGGGAAAAATCCGTGGGGCAGGTAAATAGCCTCTCCATTTATGCCAGCGGGGCTTACAGCTTCGGACGTCCATCCAGGATCACTGCCCGGGTTTTCCTGGGAAAAACAGGGGTGGTGAACATAGAGAGGGAGATCGCCCTGTCCGGGCCGATTCACTCGAAGGGCGTCCTCATTCTGGGCGGCTACCTGGGAGGAATGTACGCGCGAGAATTCCCCCTGACTCTCTCCGCCTCTCTAACTTTTGAGCAGCTTTATGAGGGAGTCGAGGGAGACAGCGCTTCTTCTGCCGAACTCTACGCTCTCCTTTCCGCCCTGGCGGAAGTCCCGCTCTCGCAGGAGATCGCCGTCACTGGCTCCGTAAATCAATTCGGTGAGATCCAGCCCATCGGAGGAGTCAACGAAAAGATCGAGGGCTTTTACGCCGTCTGCAGGGCCAAAGGACTGAGTGGCAGCCAGGGCGTCATCATCCCTGTAGCCAACGTCAAGAACCTGATGCTGAAGGAAGAGGTCGTAGAGGCGGTACGAGAGGGTAAATTTCACGTTTGGGCTGTGAAATCAGTAGACGAGGGCCTGGAATTGCTGACGGGAATTCCCGCCGGCGAACGGGGGGAGGGAGGTGAATTCACCCCGCATAGCGTTCACGCGCTTGTCTCGGCGCGTCTGCGGCAATTTGCTGAACGCCTGAGAGATTTCTATCCAGGCTGATTCCTCGTAAAATAAAACAGATCACGGGCTCCTTCGAAAAGGCTCGGGTCTTAGAACCGGAGGAAAAACATGAAACGAAGATTAGGGTTCCTTCTGAGCGGGTTAATCTTAGCGCTCGTCCTGCTTTTCAGCCTCAGCCGCCTGCCCCTGGCGGCGCAGGAAGAATTCTCCGCCGAAGTCTGGGTAGAAGGAAATGGTAGTGGACGGGGGGCTCTTTCCCTCTACCTTCCCCCGGAATTGGGAATCTCGATCGACGATCTGGTCAGCGAGCTCAGATCCGAGCCCACAGTCCAGGTTACAAGCGTCCGGGAAAAGGGAGATTCCGTTTACGAGATCTCCATCAGCTGGGCTAATTTCCCGGACGCCTTCGCTCCTGATGGTTCGATGGAAACGAACCGCGACGGTTCAATTTCCCTCAATTTCGGCAACGTCAGCAATTTTGATCACTTCATCGTCCACGTTCAAGGCAAGGTACAGGAAACCACCGGCCAGAAAAAGGGAGCCGACACTGTGGTCTTCCAGGGAGTATCAGAAGCCACATTGACTTTTACCCCGCTCGGTAAAACACTCCCGCCCACTGAGTCCGCCACTCCTCCCCCGAGCGAGACCGCTTTCCCTACCCCCACCGGAGGTACTCCCTCTCCCACTTCCTCGAGCCCTCTCGTGCTCCCTACTGCACCCGGAGAGACTGGTGCAGGAACTTCTTCGGGCTTTCCTCTCTGGGCGATCATCGTCATCGCTTTCGGTGCTCTGTTCATCCTCGCCCTGATTCTCTTGATCGTCAGCTTGAACGCCCGAAAGAAGGGTCAGGCGATGCCAAGAGCAGCCCTCTCCTGCCCGCAGTGCGGCAGGCTTTTGACGGCAGGGGCCAGGTTCTGCCCTCATTGTGGCTCCGTTTCAGGGCCGACCTCGATCCAAGCGGGAGAGAAGTGTCCGCAGTGCGGAGCGCAAGCTGCGCCGGGAACAAAATTCTGCCCCAAGTGCGGCTCATCGATGATTGCTGCGCCCCCATCCCCTCCGCCGCCACCGCCTCCGCCAACAGAGGAGGTCTGCTCCCAGTGCGGAGCGAAACTTACTCCTGAAAGCAAATTCTGCCCGAATTGCGGCAGCGCGAAAAAAACCGAGGGTTGATTCAGCCCACCAATTATCAACTGTATCAGTGCAGAAGAGGGCGTTTTAAACGCCCTCTTCTGCATATCTCTCATCCTTGGGGAATCCCGAATCCCCCTACATATCAGTCCGTCCCTGCAATGCGAGGCTCAAGGTAACCTCATCCGCAAGCTCCAGGTCGGTTCCCACCGGAAGACCTTGAGCGATCCTGGTTACCCGGATGCCCAGTGGTTTCAGTTGTTGAGCCAGGAATGTGGCGGTGGCGTCTCCCGGCATCGTGGGATTGGTAGCCACGATCACCTCGCGAACCTCCCCTTCTTTCACCCGTACTAAAAGCTCACTGATGCGCAAATCCCTGGGACCAATTCCATCCAAGGGGGAGAGCGCTCCCCCTAAGACATGGTAAAGGCCGCGGAAACCGGCTGTCCTCTCCATCGCGATCACATCACGGGAGTCCTCCACAACGCAAATGAGCGAACGATCCCGGCGCGGATCATCGCAGGTAGGACAGGGGTCTGTTTCCGACAGGTTAAAACAGCGGGAGCAGGCTTTTACATTGCGCTTGGCCTCCAATATGGCCGAGGCGACGGCCTCGCTTTCCTCAAGGGGGCTCTTCAAGAGGTAAAAGGCGATCCTCTCTGCACTCTTCGGCCCGATACCCGGAAGCCGTCGCAGGGCCTCGATCAGCTTACCCAAGGAGGAGGCATAATAGGGCATCTTAAAAGCCTAAGCCGGGGCTCAGTGCCTTCAGGCCGCCCAGTTTCTCTTCGCTGGCCGCCTTCACTTTGTCCAGTGCATCCCCTAAAGCTGCGGCGATCAATTCTTCGAGCAGCTCCAATGAGTCGGCGATCTTGTCCTGCGCCACTTTCACTTCTACGAGCTCACAGCGGCCGGTGAGGGTGACTTTGATAATCCCTCCGCCCGCTTCGCCGGTAAGCTGCATCTGCGCAAGCTCCTCCTGCGCTCGAGCGATGTCCTGTTGAATCTGCTGCGCCTGCTTGATTAACTTGCTGATGTCTTTGAACATGTTTACCCCTCTTTTATCTCCACAATCGATCCGCCAAAGAGATCCAGGGCCTGCTTGACCAGAGGATGATCCTTCACTTCCTCCCCCTCTTCTTCCCCGTCCTTCAAGATAAATTCCAATTCAAGATCAGAGCCGATCACCGTCCTCATCGCTTCTTTGATGATTCTGCGGTTCTCCTCCTCTTCCACAGTGTGTTTGTGGAAGGAGAAGGAGCGCTCGAAGGTGATTGTAAGCCTACCATCGGCGTAATGGCTGGGAGCTCCCTTGCTCAAAAGAGCGTAAGTGGGGATCTTCCTCTCCTTTACCTCATTCAGTACGGCTTTCCATGCCCCTTTGATTTTTTCCAGGTTCAATTCCTCGATCTCGGTCGGGGTGAACGGGACCGATTCTTTCTTCCGTTGGTTGGAGTTAGCGACGGGCGAGGCCTCCTCCTTCCGTTCCGCACCCTTCGCGTTCGCCTTTTCCTCCTTTCCCTCCAGCCCTTTTCCCCCCGCCTGAAGCTTCACGGCGGCCAGGAGCAAGGTGGTCTCCATAATATAGCGAGGTTCGACCGTTAAGCGCATCTGCGACTCCAGAGCACTCAGGGGCTCGAGCAGAAAAAGCATAGATTTCGGTTCAGCCAGTGTTTTCAATTCCTCTAACTTTTTTTCCCGCTCCTCATAGGAACCGGAAGGTGCTTCGAGGGAAACGGCCAGGAGCTGCCGAAGGAACTGGATGAGTTCCCGCGTGAGGTGGCGGGGATCGTAGCCAAGAGAGAACAGCTCATCGAGAACGAGAAGGATCGTCCTCAAGTCAGCCTTAAGAAGAGATTCGGATAATTTGACCAGCCAATCGTCCTCCACAATGCCGAGTACCGCTCGCGCATCCTGGGCCGTGGTGGGGCCGGAGGAATAGGACAACAGCTGCTCCAGGATCGATTGACCATCCCGAAAAGATCCCGATGCGGCGGCGACCACGATATCCAGAGCCTCTCCCTCAATCGAGGCTCCTTCCGCTTCGACAATCTGAGTCAACCTCTCCTTAATCAAGGGTGCCGGGATGCGGCGAAAATCGAATCTCTGGCAGCGCGACATAATCGTGGGCGGCAGTTTGTGAGCTTCAGTCGTACAGAGAACGAAAACGACGTGCTCCGGCGGTTCCTCCAGGGTCTTGAGCAGGGCATTGAAAGCCTCAGTGGTGAGCATGTGCACCTCGTCAATGATATAGACCTTATAGGGTCCTTCCACCGGAGAAAATTTGACCCTTTCGCGGAGCTCGCGAATCTCGTCGATCCCCCTGTTCGAGGCGGCATCGATTTCCAGGACGTCGAGGGAATTGCCCTCGCGAATTCGCTGACAATTGGCGCAGGATTGGCAGGGATCCGGCCGGGGGCCACTTTCGCAATTTAAGGCCTTGGCCAGGATCCTGGCCGTGGATGTCTTACCGGTGCCCCTGGGGCCGGAGAAGAGGTAGGCGTGGGCAATACGCCCGAGGGATACCGCGTTCTTCAGAGTTCGAGTGACGTGCTCCTGGCCGAGCACCTCGTCAAAGGTCTGAGAGCGCCACTTCCGATAAAGAGAAATATAGTTCATGATTTCTTTTTTCCCTGACCGTGCGCCCACCTTTGATATAGCCTTCCGAGCGATACCCCTCCAGCCAGCTCCGACAAGGCTCACCCGCGGCACCCGAAGGAGCCTGCTTACCGCTGCTTCCTCCCGGACCTGACGGGGTTCACAGATCTTCGCTGCGCGGGACCCTGCCCTCAACACCGCTTAAAAGGGCCAGCCTCACAAGACAACACCGGGGGTGGGATTTCGACCCCGCTATAGCGGATTGCGGGTTCAGGGCACCGCTAACTCCCCGTCTGAGCACGGCCGTCTCTATTATACATAAAAAGGCTGGAGGGAAAGGGGGACAGATTGGATCGCGTTTCAAGGCCTCTCGGGCCTCCTGTCCTCTGTTCGGCGAAGGTAGGAAAAATCAAAGACTGAAAGAGAACCTGTCGTATCCCCCGGGCCACTTTCCGGCGCAAAAGAAAGTCCACGGTTCGGTTTCCAGGTCGGTCAGCAGACCTTCCAACCAGGAATAACGGGGGTTGGCAGTGAGGAAGTCCGAAGCTATGAATTCCCGCCCGCAGGAACTGCCCCAGCGTGCCCAGAAACCTAGTTTTTCAGCCAACTGGCTCGTGACGACCTTTCCGTCTATCGCCCCGCCCGGGAAAAAGGGCTCCAGGGGGCTTTGGGGGTCGAGTTCAAAATGCCCGCAGATGGTACGGCGGGAGGGTGATTCCTCATCGATAAAGGAGTCGAAATGATCGGCGATCATCCGCATGGCGGCGGGGACATCTATTTTCCCATAATTCTCTTCTATCAACTGTTCCCAGCGAATCCTGCGGGCCCCACGGTAGGAGGCCGGATCCTCTGCCCCAATTCCTCCGCATTCCTCCTTGCAGATCCTCTGATCCACGGCGGCATTGTACCCGGTAAAATAGCCGTCTTGAGTCTTCGTGAAGCTCGTAAACTTCAAACCCTGCTCGAAACGAGCGACCTCATTTGTCTGAATATCTCCTAAGAGCCAGGCATTGGCATAGCCTCCATTGTTCCCGTCGTTCATGATCGTCACCCACTGATCGATGTCTTCGGCGTACTGCATGGCTTTGCGCGCCCGTTGGAAAGTCGGATTTCCCTCAGGGTCGAAACCGGAGAAGCCTCCGATCGTGGTCTCTGTCCCTACAATGCCCCCAGATGTGATGAAAAAATCAGTCCCGCTCCAGATGTAGCCCGGCGCCGCCTGCATGAGGATCCGGTGCCCTTGATCGGGTTGGAGATCGAGAATGAGATTGAAACAGGAAAAGTTCGCAAATCCCTCCCATGTATTGTGGGCCATTATGATGCCCCCGTCCCTGGTGGCCCCTCCGGTGGCGATGAAGGCGCTGCAGCGGTCATCGGAGGAACTTTCTGCGATCTCGATATAGCTATTCCATCCAAGGATTTGCCTGAAGGGAAGGCCCGCTCCGTCGGCAATTCCCGCCAACTCGAGCAAGAATTCGGCCTCCAGTTTATCGAGAAAGAGCTCCTCCGCTCTTTTGCAGTAGAACTCCAGGTCCTTCCCCGTCTCCATGAATAGGAGCTGATCGTGCACCTTGAGGGCGGCCCTAATCTCCTCGGCCATCAGGAGCCCGTGCTGGAATCCTCTCAGGTAAGGCGGCCCCTCGATATGGAGGAAGGTCCAGCCGTTTCGATCGAAGCGGTAGGCGCCATGAAGGAGAGAGGCCTCCGCTTCCTTCAGCCCAGAGGGGCCGCAGGGGGTAAGAAGGGCCATCGTCAGGAGCAAAATCCCCAGAAATTTAAATCTCACGCGCCCAATATAGCACGAGCGCAGCGGTAAAAAATGAAAAGCCGGAAAGCCCACAGGCTAAACCAAGAACCCCTGTCATCCGAGAAAGTCTTCTCGGTGCGGGCTGCCAGGCCTCACTAAATGGAGGGCAAATTGCTCTCTCTCATTCAGAAAAGAGAGAATAAATATCACAGCCCAAGGCTTATCCATGGGCTTATTTGCTGCCGGTTTTGGGTCTCGGGGAGAAACTGAAAAAAGGGCAATTGAACCCTACTTCTCAAGTCCATACCAAGCGTATTATCCTTAGATTATGAAAGAGACAAATGCACATTCCCTTTCCTTCCTGGAAGCGCTTCTGTCCCTACCGGCCATGTACGGAGCGCAGGTTGCGCGCGACGGGAAGTGGGTAGCCTGGACCTGGTTCAGGGCCGGACCAGCTGCCGATGTTTACGTTGCTCCTACTGATGGTTCTCGGCCGCCGATTCGGCTCACGGATTCAACTGAGAACACCTATCTCGTCTCCTGGACTCCAGACAGCAGAGGGGTGATCGTGGAACAGGATAGAGGGGGCGATGAGCGAGCTCGACTCTTCCTGGTGGAAATAACCTCCCCCTGTAAAATGCTTGCGTTAACGGAGGAGGATCCCCAATTCTTTATCCGCGGCGGAGAATTGCATCGCAGCGGAAGATGGCTGGTGTACGGCGCAAATCATGATGTAGAGAGAGGAAAGGAGATCGAACCTACATGGATCTACAGGCATGATCTCAAAAACGGGAATCGGGTCGTCCTCGCCCGACCGCAGAAAGCCGGCTACTCTGTGCCCAGGCTTCAGCCTCAGGGAGAATATGTGCTCTACCCCCGGAACGATCTCCATCCCTCCGGAGTACAATTCTGGCTCGTGGAGATCGAGGGGAAAGAGGACAGGGAGATCCTCAACTTCGGCAGGGAGCGAAAAGTCGAAGCCTCCTGGTTTCCCGGGGGCGACAGGGTACTCTTCCTGGCCGAAGGAGATCGCTATCGCCGACTGGGGATCTGGAAGCTGAAGGACGGCTCCATCCGCTGGCTGATAGACGACCCGGAAAGGAACATTGAGATCGCTTTCGTTCCCTTCGCGAGCGACAGGGTCGTCGTCGTGGAGATCAAGGAAGCTCGTCTGCGGCCGTCTCTTTTGAATTGGAACGACGGGATCGAGACGCCTCTGGAAACGAGAGGGAATCTTGTGCCCTTAGCCCCAGTGGGAGATGGCTATTGGATCGGAGAATATTATAGCTCGCGACATCCGCAGGACATCGTCGTTTTTCCTCTTGAGGAACCTCGACCGGAGCGTTTTAAAAGCCTCGCCCGTGTCTGGGAAAGAACGATGCTCAAGCCTGAGGATCTCAGGGAAGCAGAGAATTTTCATTGGTGCTCCAGCGACGGCCTGTCCATACAGGGCTGGCTCTATCGTGCCAGAGGACAGGCCAGGGGAACGATTGTTTACGTACACGGCGGCCCCACAAGCCACTCTGAGGACAGGATCAATCTCACAATCCAATTCCTGGTGCACGAGGGCTTCAACGTACTTGATCCTAACTATCGCGGCAGCACCGGCTTCGGACTGGACTTTCAGGAATCGATCAAGGAGCAGGGATTCGGCGGAAAGGAGCAGGAAGACATCCGCCGGGGAATAGAGGCTCTGCTCGAAGCGGGGATCGCCGAGCCGGGCAAGGTCGGGATCACCGGCACTTCTTACGGAGGGTATTCCTCCTGGTGGGCCATCACCCACTTTCCTCCCGAGATTATCAAGGCCGCGGCCCCCATCTGCGGTATGACTGATCTGGTCGTTGACTACGAGACGACCCGCCCCGACCTGCGCACTTACAGCGAGGAGATGATGGGAGGCAGCCCTGTCCGGGCGCCGGAGCGTTACAGAGAGCGCTCTCCCGTGCATTTTCTCCGAAACATTCGCGGCAGGCTGCTCGTGGTCCAGGGGCAGAGAGACCCGAACGTGACTCCAGAGAATGTTCGGGCCGTAAAAGGGGGGCTGGATGAGGCAGGAATACCTTACGAATTGCTCGAATTCGCGGACGAGGGCCACGGTGTCTCCAAGCCTAAAAACCAGAAAATTCTCCTCGAAAGGCTGAGTAGCTTCTTCCAGCGCGCCCTGGCCGGGTGATGAGCTGAACATCCCCTCGCTATCTTCCCCCTCTGCAGTGCAATGACCTCCTCTATCTCCTGCGCCTCGAGACGGTCCCTCAGGAGGCGATATATCCAGGTGGTGCGAGCGCCAAGCAGATTTAACCATCCAAGCCGTGCTTGAGCGGGCGATCCCTGAGAATGGTATGCTATTAACGGTGTGCTCAAGGAGGATAATGCTTGGCAGAAAAGGGTTGATCCGTAAAAAGAATTTCTCCCGGCACCGCCCCGTCCTTTCTTCTTTCCGCAGGACAATTTTCGCCTTCGTCCTGGCGCTTCTTTACTTGCTTCCCTCGAATGGGCCGAGCTTGCCCTTAGCGCAAGGTCGGGAAGAATTATCTCAAGCTGAGGGGCAGTCTGGCGAGACCTTCTCCCCGCTGAGCGACGCCAGCATACAGATCGTGCGGACCAGAGGTAATGTCACGCTGGATACAAAGGCCATCATCCCGCCGCATAAGCTCGAGACCGGACAATTTCTCCGGACCGGCGAGGACGGTATGGCGATTGTAGATCTCCTCATAAACCAGCAATCTTATGCCATGGCTTTCCTGTCGCCCGGGAGCGAGTTAGCCTTCGACCATTGCTCGCCAACTCTCGTGCGCATCTACCTCGAACAGGGGAAAACGCGATTTCGCAGTGATGGCGGCGGCCTGTTCGAGATAACGCTGGGAGAGGAAAAAGATCACCGATACACCTTCAATCCCCTGGCAAGGGTCGCCGACCTGAGGATGGACTTCGTCGTGGAAACAGACACCGATGGCATTAAAATCTTCTCTCTCAGAGGCGGGGTGCTTGTGGAAGGAGTCGGGAGCCAGAACAAGGTGATAGATAGCGGGAAAGGGCTACTCCTTAAATCAGGAGGAGAGTTCCAGAACCTGCCTTTTCCCGAACAAGCCTGGTGGGATCAATCCTTCTACCAGCTTCCGGGGAGGGGCTCGGGCCCTCTTTCTTTCCTCGAAAGCGTCGCCCCCTGGGTCGTCTTTCTCGTCTTAGGCGCCATCCTCCTCTTTTTCATCTTCTTACTCCGCTGCAGGCCGGCCGCACTGACACTGGTGGTGATCGTGATCCTCGCTCTGGCGGCGGCCTATTATTTCTTCTGGGTTTTCCCCGCGCCTGCTCCTTAGAAATACCCAGATCCCTCCACCAGCCTGAGCGTCAGAGCTCCACCCTCGCTGCTCTCTCCGCCACGGCGCCGTCCTCGCCTACCGCCATGGCTGCTCACAGAAGGGAGGTTTTGAGTTCCTGAACCAATTGAGGAAAGCTGAACCGATCGCTCAGGGTTGACAAGTCATATTGAATAGAGGAGAATTGCAGCTTGTGAGTTCAGCGCAAATGAGCGTCGAACACACAGGGCGGTGGATATGTACTCGCTCGCCTGAAGGCTCTGGCAGTTAACTGTCCCTTTCAGAGAACCGAAACTTACCCGTTGCCCACACGCAATATGCCACAAGGCGATGCGAACTAACATTGCTATGGCGAACGGTCCAGGCGAGCGGATCCCTCGTTTTTAGCCAGAAGGAGTTTTATTTGAGTTTCAACATGTTCTCGCTGGATCCGCGCATCTTACGGGCGATCCAGGAGCAGGGTTTTCATCAGCCCACTCCAATTCAGCAAAAAGCTCTGCCACGCGTGCTGGAAGGATGCGATTTAATTGGCATTGCCCAGACTGGCACTGGAAAGACTGCGGCTTTCGCCTTACCAATACTGCAGCGCCTGCTTTCACGCCAACCCGGTCTTATTCGGGCCCTGGTTCTGGCTCCCACCCGTGAACTGGCGGAACAGACCTCCGCTGCCTTCCGGGCCTTCGGCCATCACACCGGGCTGAAGAGTGCCGCCCTTTACGGCGGTGTGGGCATCCAGCGGCAGAAGACCAAGCTGAAATCGGGGTTGGATATTGTCATCGCCTGCCCCGGGCGACTGCTTGATTTGATGAATCAAAAGCTCATCGACCTGAATGCTCTGGAGGTCCTGGTGCTTGATGAGGCCGATCGTATGCTGGACATGGGTTTTCTGCCCGACGTCCGCCTGATCCTCTCCCGCTTGCCGCGTGACCGTCAGACCATGCTCTTCTCCGCCACGATACCCTCTGGGGTGCGTGCCCTGGCCAGGGAGTTTCTCAGTCGGCCGGTCACGGTACAGGTAGGTCTTTCCGTCCCGGTGGAAACAGTGGAGCACGCCTTCTACCCGGTGCAGTCGCACCTCAAAACCCACCTCTTGATCGAGCTATTGAAGAAGACCGACACTGAATCTGTGCTGGTTTTCGTCCGCACCAAACACCGGGCCAAACGGCTGGGCGAGCAATTGAAAAAAGCCGGATTCCTTGCCGCCTCGCTTCAGGGAAACTTACCTCAATCCAAGCGCAATGCTGCCTTAGAGAGCTTTCGCGACGGCTCAAATCAGATCCTCGTGGCGACCGATATCGCCGCCCGCGGCCTGGATATCACTTCCATCTCTCATGTGATTAACTACGATGTACCGGATACAGCCGATTCCTACATTCATCGCATCGGACGCACCGGACGGGCTCGTAAAACAGGAGATGCCTTCACTTTCGTCGCGCCGGAAGATGGAGCGATCGTCTCTGCGATCGAACGGATGCTGGGAGAGCGGGTCACCTGCCGCCGTATCGAGGGATTCGATTATGCCCAGCCCGCTCCGGCTCTCTCTGATCATTGCGGCCGCTTGCTGCTCGCTTCCAGTAGAAGCGGTAGCAGGAGGCGAGGGCCCTTCAGCGAGCCCTCCTGGAGCCGCAAGGTCAAGCGTGGCCTACCCCCATCCACCCGCCGTCGTCTGGCAATCAGCCGGAGATAGGCCAGGGACGAACTCAGGCGGGAGAGAACCAAGGGCTGTCTTTTACTGGATCAGCCGAATGAATACCTTTACTAAATTGGGATCGAACTGAGTGCCAGAACATCTGCGCAATTCAGAGATCACCTCCTCCTTTGATCTGGCCTCTCGGTAGGAAGAACCCCTAAGCATGACATCGTAGGCATCGGCTAATGCGACGATCCGCGCTTGGAGAGGAATGTCGTCACCCTTCAAGCCGTGTGGGTACCCTGAGCCATCCCAGCGCTCGTGGTGGCTAAGGATTCCCTCCGCGATGGAGGTCAAATCGGGGGAGAAACTGGCGATGCGATAGCCCACCTCAGGGTGACGCCTGACCGATTCCCATTCCGCGGGAGTCAATCGTTCCGGTTTGAGCAAAACCTCCTGCAGCATGGCCACTTTCCCGATGTCGTGCAATATGGCGAGAAGGCCGAGATCATCCAGCTGATCTTGCGGGAGATCCAGCTGCTTCCCGATTGCCAGAACCAACTCGTGCAGGCTGCGGGCGTGGTCCTCCGTCTCGCATTCTGCCTGCCAGAGAGATCTCTCGAACGATTCAATCATGGCGCGGCTGGCTGCCTTGCTTTCTGCTCTGCTGGCGCTTCTCATTTCCTCACGAGCCTTCTCCAGCACTTGACGAATGTCCTCGTGCACACTCGTCTTGGTGGCAACCCCCAGGGCCATGCTGAGCATGTATTTACCATCAAAGGAGCGGCGTAACTCTCTCCGTATCCTTCCACAGATATCCAGAGCGACACTCCTCTCCATACAGGGGAGGATCACTCCGAACTCGCCCTTACCCAGGCAGGAAACGATGTCCTCCCGACGCAGAGAGGACTTCAAAATTCCCGCCAATTTCACAAGGAGGCGATCCCCCTCTTCCCTTCCAAAAGCATTTACGATCAATCTAAGGCAGTTCAGATCGCCGAAAATCAAGCTGATGGGGAGTTGCCGATCTGTGTCCAGTCTCATTAACTCCTCTTCGAAGAAAGCCTGGTTGAAGAGACCGGTTAAGCGGTCGTGAAAACTCAAATACCGGGCGTTCTGATCGGCTTCTTTCCGCTCAGCTCTTTCAGCCAGACCCCAGTATCCCGCGACAGCAAGCTCCAGGCGGTCAAAAAATTGGTGGAGAAGTTTTCTAACTTCCTCTCCCTCCCGTGCGGGGATTTCTCCGATCAAATCCGCGTAGGCCCAACGGTGAAATTTGAGCAAGCTCAGGAAACGAGGCAGGGGCTGGCCATCTTTCCTACTTACCTCTGCTTGATCAAGCACAGGGCTCAGATCAAGAGCTTCAGGTTGTGTTTTTAGAGGATCGAGGCTTTTTTTAAGGACGGAGGAAATCGCCAACAGGAGGTGGCGCAGGGAATTGATTGTAAATGAATCAGGGGAGGATGAGGGTGCTAAAGAGCCTCCCATCAGCTCAAGGATGCGTCCCTCAAGCCATTCCTCCCTCCCAGAAATCAAATCTCCAAGTCGCCTCACACTTTTCCCCTCCGCAAAATTCCCGCCTCCATTATTCCCCTTCCTGAAGATGGAAGCAAGCACGGAGATCGCGCCGTGGGGGCGAAATCGATATTCAGTCCAAAGCACCGAAAGAGTACAATCTTCTCAGGGAAAAGAAAGGAAAGGGATAAATGGACATCGAGGTAGCTGAGCAGAGAGTATTTTTGATTCCGGAAAACCTGCCGGCAGAACAGGCCAGAGAAAGAGCCTGGGACAAAAAAATTGGGGTTTTCGCCTCCGGCCTTGCCAGCATTCTCTCAAGGCCCAAGGGGGAAGATATTCGCATCATTTACCAGGAAAAGCGCTACGAGCCCTTCTGGTTCATTCATTGCAGCGCTCACTACACCTATGACCGTCAACGCAAATTCCCGGTGTCTGTCTCAGGCCCAGAGGTTAAAGAGGTGACATTGAACAATCTCAATTTCACGGTGGGCGACGATAAAAGGTACGGCAAGGTTTTCTTCGTCCCTGGAATTGAGCACTGCCGGGAAGAATCTGAACGTCAGGCCTTTTTTGACGGCCTCACGGGAGATCACAAGGATTATTCCTATGCATTGAAATTTCGCCTTGAGGAGATTCAGGACCTTGAGGAATTCAACCCGGAAGGGATCCTGGTCCCGCCGGAGATTCGCGCCTCCTTCGTCGTCCGGCAGATGCTCTCGGAGATGCTCAAGCCTCTCCAGGCGGATGCTGTCTTCGAGGAGAAGGTGAGGATCGAAAAAATCGAGCTGTACTATCGGCCCCTCTACGCCTTTGAGTACCTCTGGTCCGTCAAGGATAGGCAGGGTGTGGCGGAGTTCGACGGGCTCACGGGAGAGATGCGGACCGGAGGCAAAACACTCAAGCAATCAATCAGCGGTATGCTGAGACGGGACACCCTCTTCGACCTGGGGGCTGACGTCCTGGGTCTACTTGTCCCGGGAGGAAGCATCGCCGTTAAGCTGGCCAAGACCGCCCTGGATATGAGCCAGAAAGAGAAGAAGCCTTAGCCGGTTAAACACGCGTCCCCTTGATCTTCCCCACCCAGAGCAGAAAGGCCGGCCAGAACTTGCGCAGAGATTCGCTCGTCCTCTCATCCACGAGCTTCCCTTCCGTATCGAATTTATCCGCCGCCTGCGAGACCATGATCTCGGGAGAGTTCATCAGGTGCAAGCCTACAGCAAATAGCACCTGGCGCAGATGCATCTGGCTGCGGACGGTTCCGAAGCGTCCCGTTGAAGCGCCGATGATCGCAGCCGGTTTCCCGATGAAGGGAATGTTTTTGGGCGGGCGGGATGCCCAATCGATAGCGTTTTTGAGAACCCCGGGGACCGAATAATTATATTCCGGGGTAACAATCAGGATGGCGTCGGCATTGCGGATCTTCTCCTTGAAATCTGCTACCACCTGGGGATAATTCTCCTCTTCAAGATCTCCGTTATAGAGAGGTATTGAGCCAAGATCGTAAACTTCAACCTCCGCCTCAGAAGGAGCTAATTCCAGAGCGGCGCGGAGCAGGGCCCTGTTGTAGGAACCAGTGCGCAGGCTGCCGGCAAAAGCAAAAATTTTCATCTCTCCCCATCCCCTCTCTCAGCCTCTCAAAGCCTGCAGGATTTCATCGATATCGGGCAGCTGCGAGATCGGATAAATCTTTATAAAGACAACCCGCCCCTTTTCGTTCAGAAGAATGTTGGTCCGCTCGCTGAAGCCATCCTGGTCGCGGAAGACACCCAGACTTTGCGCCAGGAGGCCGTGCGGCCAGAAATCCGACAGGAGAGGGGTCTCCTTAATACCGAGTGATTTTGCCCATGCGTTCTTCGAAGGAACAGGGTCAACGCTGATTCCCACAGCCTGGCAATTTTCCTGTGCGAATTTTTGCTGGTTTTCTTCCAGGGAAAGCATCTGTTCGGCACAGAGCTTCGTCCAGGCAAGAGGATGAAAGGAAAGTAACACCCTCTGCTCCTCAAAATCAGCCAGGCTCCACTGCTTGCCGTGCTGGTCTTTGAGGGAAAAAGGAGGAATTATGTCGCCTACCTTAATCATTTTTGCCCTACCTTAATCATTTTTGTTTCCGCCATCTTCTCCTCCTTGTTTGCCCGAATTATGTATTTACTTAACAGCCGGCGGCAGAAAGAAATTCCTCGAGGAGAGGAAAGCCCGTTTCCCCCTTTCCCTCCCGCTCAATACTTACTCCCTGAGGGCTGATCTTAAGGCGGAGAGGAACTCGTCGAACTCCTCCTCTTTAATGATGTGAGGAGGGAAGAAGCGGAAAGTAGCGTTGGAGATCTGATAGTCGAGAATGAAACCTTCCTTAAACAGTCTCCGCTGAACCTGTTCGCCGAAAGCCGCTTTCTCCGGAAATAGTTCCATTCCAAGGAGAAGGCCTTTGCCGCGTACCTCCTGCACGATAGAGGTTCCCCCCTGGACGGATTTCAGACCGTCCATGAAATACTCTCCCAGCCTGACCACCCCGCGTTCAACCAGCCCTTCCTCTTTCAACACGCGGATCACTGTAGCGGCTACACGACCGGAAAAGGGATCGTTCTGGTGCGATTGTACGTGGCGTAACTTGCCCCCCTTCATGCCTCCTCGACCTTGTCCGTCGTAACCACCGCGGATATCGGCAGCCCGCCGCCGATGGCTTTTCCACACTAACTCGAAAAGGAGCCCCTGTCCTTTGCGTCGGCCAGAGGAGGATAAGCCGCACGCGCTCCCCCGATCAGCTTCGGTCGACTGTATGCTGCTGTCAAGTGTGCCTGGCCGATGCTCTTTGCCTCGAGGCGCACAGGGATCGCCACTCTTCTGAGGTGCATGCCGATCAGGGTATCGCCGATATCCAATCCGGCATGAGCCTGGATGGATTCTATGACTACGGGATTATCAAACAAGTCCATGGCCACGACCGCCAATGCCCCGCCAGCATTCATAACCGGGAGGACAAGAACTGTCTCAAGACAATAAAGACGAGCACATTCTCTCTCGACCACAAGGGCACGGTTGAGATGCTGACAACACTGAGTTGCCAGAAATAAGCCTCGTTCTTTCAAGGGCGGTAATATCCCCTGCATGATCGCCCGGGCAATCTCGAGATTCGAGGCGGTCCCGATTTTCTCTCCCTGAATCTCGCTCGTGCTGCAGCCGACCACTACTATTTGCCCCTTTTCTAATCGGGCTCTATCTAATAGCCCAAGGAGGGCTTTCCGCGCAGAATCGGTGATCGAATCGAGAATCGTGTTTTCCAATTTCATCCTCCTCTAATCTTCCAGGACAACGCTTAGCTGACAGTCCTAAATATATCGCGCTGGATGCGCAAACACCAATTCGCAGAGGCTGTATCGACCAGTGTTGCGCCCGATCACCGACGCAGCCGAACAGCGAATGGCTCCAGGAGGGAATATCCTCTCGGGCAATCCTCCGACATTTCGTGGAAAATTGCCAATCCAGGGTGCTCAACTGTTACGCTTATTGGCAGGGTTTTCCACAGCCGAGGAAGAAAAAGAGGCTTTTTATGTTATGTTCTTAAGAAAGGAGATCGCGAGATGGAACTGAAAGGCACAAAAACGGAGGAGAATCTGCTTAAGGCTTTCGCCGGTGAATCCCAGGCGCGCAATCGCTATACTTTTTTTGCAAGTGTGGCCAAAAAGGAAGGCTTCGAGCAGATCGCGGCCATCTTCCAGGAGACGGCGGACAACGAGAAGGAGCATGCCGAAATCTTCTTCAACTATCTGGTCGGCGGAGAGGCCCTGATCGAAGCCGCTTACCCAGCTGGTAAGGTCGGTGCCACTCTGGAGAATTTGGTCGAGGCCGCAGCGGGCGAGAAGATGGAATGGAGCTCGCTCTACCCTAACTTTATGAAAGTAGCGGAACAAGAGGGTTTTCCTCAGATCGCTAATAGCTTCAAGGAGATCGCCGAAGTGGAGGAGCAGCACGAGCAACGCTACCTGAAATTAGCGGAAAACGTCAAAGCAGGGAAAGTATTCAAGAAGGACGCAGTGGTCCGCTGGAAATGCCGAAATTGCGGCTACGTGCACGAAGGAAAAACTGCTCCCAAAGTCTGCCCAGCCTGCAAGCATGCGCAAGCTTATTACGAGCTATGGGTGGAAGCCTACTAAAAAAGGCGATCGGCGTAAACAGATCAATCTCATAACAATCGCGCAAGGTAATTGAGCCTGACCAACAGCCAGAAAGAGCCAGAAAGCTACCAAGAGTTGGCCCTTCTGGGCATCCTTAGACCTTTGGGAAATAAGCAAGCCAAGGGGGCAGGACTTGACAGAAAAGAACAATTGTATTATAAATTAATCAATAAGTTAGCCTATACTAACTTATTGATTAATTTACGACGATGATGAAGAACAATATTTATTATAGGCCGACCCCCAGCCTGGAGGATTACCTCGAAGCCATCGCCGTACTCAAGGAGCAAGGCAAGAGAGTCACTGTAACGGCTCTTAGCGAGTCGATCGAGGTGAAGAAGCCAAGTGTCGTTTGGGCTTTGAAGAAGCTTTCGAACGCAGGTCTGGTGGATCACGAACGGTATGGCGATGTGAAACTGACAGCGGAGGGCGCCAGGGTCGCCGAGGAAGTCTACCGTCGCCACAGGGCGCTGTTTAGTTTTCTGACCGACATACTGAAGATAGACCCGGCAGTAGCCGAGCAAGACGCCTGTCATATGGAGCACTCCCTGAGTCGGGAGAGCATCAACCGGCTGGAAAAATTCATCGATTTCGCCATGGATTGTCACCCGGGCAGGTCGGATTGGGAGGAGATATTCAACCGCTACATCAATCAGGGAAAGGACGACCGGGAAATAGTGGCCAGGTTCACCAAGAAAGATTGAGAAAAATGGATCATTCCCTTAGAAGAGAGGAGGAGACGTTAATGCATCGATTGGCAAGAAAGGAAGGAGATGATCGCCCGCAGGGATTACTAGTCAGTTTTGGTTATTATTTTTTTGCCTGCCAGTTAGATATAACTAACATATTAATCAAAGGAGAACTGGATGTTTCCGTCGGAGCAACCAGCAGAGGAGGTAAAGCATATGTCGTTGAAAAAGCTAAGTGAGCTAAACAAGGGAGACCGAGGCAAAGTGGTCAACATCGGTAGTGGGAGTGTCCGCCAACGCCTTATGGACATGGGGCTTATCGCAGGGAGTGAAGTGGAGCTGCAAAGAATCGCCCCCCTGGGAGATCCCATCGAAATCAAGGTCAAGGGCTATAACCTCTCGCTGCGCAAGGAAGAGGCCGCCAATATCATGGTGGAGGTAGCTTAGATGGCAGAGCACAGGATGCCTTTGTCTTTTGCCAGTGCCGGAAAAATGCTGACGGTGATCGGGGTCAATGGCGGTCGAGGGCTGCAACGGAGATTGGCCGACATGGGGCTTATACCCGGGGTTCAGATCATAGTGATGAATGGCTATCACCCTGGTCCAATGCTTATCGCTATCCGGGGTTCAAGACTTAGCCTGAGTTTCGGTGTCGCTCAAAAAATAATGGTAAAGGAGGCAGATAATGGAAAAGCAGATTGTTGTCGCCCTGGTCGGCAACCCTAATTCGGGTAAGACCACACTCTTCAACAATCTTACCGGTGCCAGGCAGCACGTCGGCAACTGGCCGGGCGTGACAGTGGAGAAGAAAGAGGGAAGATGCAGCTTTAACGGGTGCGAGATCACGGTAGTAGATTTGCCCGGCGTCTACAGCCTGACCGCCTACTCACCGGACGAGGTCGTAGCCAGGAACTTCATCGTCGAGGGAAAGCCGGACGTGGTCGTGAACATCGTGGATGCCTCCAGTTTGGAACGTAACCTCTACCTGTCTGTGCAGCTCTTGGAGATGGAGGCACCGCTGATTATTGTCCTGAACATGATGGATGAGGCAGAAGTAAAGGGATTTAAGATTGACGTTAACGCTATCTCCCGCGAGATGGGCGTGCCGGTCGTCCCAATGGTGGCAAACCGCAATAAGGGCACCGAAGAATTGCTTAAACAAATAATTGATATAGCTTGCGGTAAAGCCGTAACGAGGGGAGTCAAAATCAAATACGGCCGTGAAGTGGAAACCGAAATATCCCTGCTGGAAAAAGCGTTGGCGGCAAGTCCGCTTGCGCTGAATTATTCTGCGCGTTGGCTGGCGGTCAAGCTGCTCGAGGGTGATGCCGAGATATTGAAGAAGTTCGAGGAGGCGAAAAGTGTCTAGCGGAAATATCCTGAAGGTCCGGGAGGACAGTCTGGCTCACTTGAAAAACATTTACGGTGATGACGCCGAAATAGTGATTGCTGACGCACGCTATGGCTTTATCAGCGGTTTGCTCAAGGACGCCTTGAAGAAGCCTCCGGTCGAACGTTTGAGCCTTTCCGATAAAATAGATAGGTTCGTGATTAACCGCTGGCTGGGGATCCCTATCTTTCTGGCGCTGATGTACGGGGTTTTCCAATTTGTTTTCACCCTGTCGGTGCCCTTCATGGACTGGATCGACGCTTTTTTCAGCTGGCTGGGAGGCCATGCCGCCAATATCAGGCCGGACTGGCTGGGATCACTCCTGGCCGATGGCATCATCGGCGGCGTTGGCTCGGTATTAGTGTTCATCCCACCCATCTTCCTGCTGTTCATCGCCATCTCCATCCTGGAGGACTCCGGCTATATGGCTCGCGCCGCCTTCGTTATGGACCGGCTGATGCATAAAATAGGTCTGCACGGGCGCTCGTTTATCCCGATGATCTTAGGCTTCGGCTGTAACATCCCGGGCATTATGGCCTGTCGTACGATCGAAAACCCAAAAGATCGGCTGACGACCATACTGATTAATCCCTTCATGCTGTGCGGAGCGCGGTTGCCTATTTTCGTGCTGCTCGTCGGCGCATTCTTTCCCACCAACCAGGGACTGGTGATGTTCTCTATGTATCTTCTCGGCATCGTCGTAGCTATCCTGGCCGCGTTGATCTTCCGCAAGACTATCCTCAAGGGTGAGAGCGGTCACTTTGTCATGGAACTGCCTCCTTATCGTCTACCCACTTTCTCCGGGGTACTGATCCATATGTGGGAACGAGGCCGGATGTTCCTGGTCAAGGCCGGAACCATCATCTTGGGAGCGGTCATGGTAATCTGGTTCCTGAGCAGCATGCCCTGGGGGGTGGAGTATGCCAGCGCTGATAGCTGGATAGGCCATATCGGAAAGTTCATCGCTCCGATCTTCGTCCCGGCTGGTTTCGGACAATGGCAGGCCAGCGTGAGCCTCATTTTCGGTTTCCTGGCCAAAGAGGTCGTGGTCGGGACAATGGGCGCCATCTTTGCCGTAGAGGAGGGCATTCTGGGCAGCACTATCGCGGCACAGCTCGGCTGGACGCCACTCATCGCCCTGTCATTCATGGTCTTCTGCCTGCTATACGTGCCCTGCGTGGCAGCTATAGGAACTATCCACAGCGAGACGAAGTCCTGGAAATGGGCTGGCTTTACCGCCTTTTATACCACCGTCACAGCCTGGGTACTGGCAGTGCTGATCTATCAAGTCGGCAAGCTGTTTCTGTAGAAGATGAAAAGAGGGTAATCCATGCTTACCAGGATATTGAAGGAATTCCGTGAATCGAAAGGGGCGATCAGTTTGAATGATTTGAGCCGCCGGCTCGGCGTGGAGCAGAGCGTTCTTGCCGGTATGCTGGAGACACTGGTGCGGCAAGGAAAACTGCGTGAGGTGCGCAGAGCTCGCGTCTCGGGCGGCTGCCACTACAGCAGCGGTTCCTGCCACGGCTGCGCTTATTACCATCCAGATATCCTCGAGGGGAAATCCTACGAGCTCGTCTTCCAAACACCGAATTCATAAGCATTATCAGAAACGGAAGAAAGTGTCGGTCATTTCGGCCCTTGCCGCTCTACGCCCCGAACTGAACCCGGATGAAGGTATATGGAACCAGATGCGCACAGCAATGGCGAATGGCCGCCCGGATACCCCACAACAACTTGCCCAAAATGCACAAGCGGTTCTGAATGAACTTGGCAACTCCCAGATGAAGCTTAGCTGGTGCTTTCATCAATCCCAAGTTCCCCCTTTTTGCATTGAATATTGCGTTATTTATGCATGGATCAATAATAACAGCCCAAAAAGGAGGAGAACGCCATTGAAAAAGCATTCTGACCTGTCGAAGCTTTTAGCTTATGCCGGAAGCTTCAGGTATCTGACAATATCTTCGTGGATTCTGTCAGCGATCAGCGCGCTTATCGCGCTCTTACCGTTCGTATACATATGGAAAATGATAAAAGAGGTTCTTGAGGCCGCGCCGGATTACAGCGCGGCGCACAATTTGGCCCATAATGGCTGGATGGCCGTGCTGTTTGCGGTATTGTCGATGCTCATTTATATCGGTGCACTGATGTGCTCGCATATCGCTGCATTTCGCGTCGCGTCCAATATACGCAGCCAGGCGATGCATCATATTGTTACGCTTCCGCTCGGATTCATGGACAGCTTCGGAAGCGGCAAGCTGAGAAAGATTGTAAACGAGTCCAGCGCCGCGACAGAAACCTACCTGGCGCATCAGTTACCGGACCGCGCCGGCGCGATCACGACTCCGGTCGGTATGCTGGTACTTTTGCTCGTATTCGACTGGAGGCTCGGTCTTTTAAGCCTCATTCCAATCGCGCTGGCGTTTATTCTGATGGCGGCAATGACCGGCGTTCGCATGAAAAGAAAAATGAAGGAATATCAGGATGCGCTTGGTCAAATGTCCAACGAGGCTGTGGAATACGTCCGCGGGATACCCGTTGTCAAGACCTTCGGGCAGTCGGTATTCTCGTTTAAAAGATTCAAAGCGTCCATCGACAATTATGAGAAATGGGTCATTGCTTACACGAAGCAGCAGCGGCTGCCGATGATGTTTTATACAACGGCGATAAACGCCGTGTTTGCCGTGTTAATCGCGGCGGCGCTTGTCATGACGCAAAACGGCGTCAGCGATACGTTTCTCTTGAACCTGCTCTTCTATATCATAGTTACGCCTATCATTACCGTCACGCTGACAAAAATCATGTTCTCCAGCGAAAATAAGCTGATTGTCGCCGACGCGCTGGAGCGGATTGACAGTGTGATGACGCTTACGCCTATGCCCGAGCCCGCACAGCCTTCGTACCCAAAAGACAATTCCGTCATGCTGGACGAGGTATCATTCAGGTACCAGAATACGAAAGTAAACGCGCTGGATCGTATTTCCCTGCAAATCAAGCCGGGTGAGCATGTCGCGTTCGTCGGTCCGTCGGGTGGCGGAAAAACGACGCTTGCCAGCGTCATCGCGCGTTTCTGGGATGTGAACAGCGGCAAAATTATCATCGGCGGCGTAAACGTTAAGGATATTCCGAAAAAAGAGCTGATGAACACGGTATCCTTTGTCTTTCAGGACAGCAGGCTTCTGAAAACATCTATCTTAGAAAACGTCCGCATGGCAAAGCCGGACGCCACACGCGAGGAGATTATGAGAGCCCTGGAAGCGGCGCAGTGCGGCGACATTCTTTCAAAAATGCCAAACGGGATAGACACCGTGATCGGGACAAAAGGCGTTTACCTTTCCGGTGGCGAACAGCAGCGAATTACCATTGCCCGTGTAATACTGAAAAACACGCCGATTATTATTCTCGACGAGGCTACGGCCTTTGCCGACCCGGACAATGAGTTTAAGGTGCAAGCCGCGTTTAAGGAACTTTCCAAAGGAAAAACCGTTATCATGATCGCCCATAGATTGTCCACCGTTGCGGGAGTCGACAAGATATTCGTATTGAAGGACGGACATATCGAAGAATGCGGCGGTCATGAAGAATTGCTTCAGGGAGAAGGCCTTTACACACGCATGTGGCGTGAATACAGCCGTGCTGCAAAATGGAAGGTAGGTGTTAAAAATGAGCTTGCTTAAGAAGGTCCAGCATAAATACGCGCTCTCCGAACAGGGAGCGAAAGATCTTGTCAAAAGCTGCGCCGCGTGCGCGGCGGCGGATTTTGTCCTTATGTTTCCGGTAGGGCTTCTCTATTACCTTGTAAGTGATCTTATGAGCGGCGGCGTTTCCGGAAGCCGAATTAATTTCTATATCATAGGATGCGTAATATGCCTTCTTCTGATCTTCCTGACTTCGCGGATTCAGTATGACGCCTGCTACCTTGCTACCTATGTGGAAAGCGGTGTCCGCCGGATTACGCTTGCGGAAAAGCTTAGAAAGCTCCCGTTATCTTTTTTCGGAAAGAAAGATCTATCCGATCTGACCAGTACGATCATGGCGGATTGCTCATCGCTTGAAACCGCCTTTTCCCACTACTTTCCAACGTTGTTTGGGGCGCTGACCTCAACACTCCTCGTCGCCCTTAGCCTCTTCTTTTTCAATTGGCGGATGGCTCTTGCTGCGCTATGGGTTCTACCTATCTCATTCTGTGTTGTGCTGCTTTCTTCAAAGGTGCAAGACGCGCTTGGACGCAAGCAGATGACAGTAAAGATGGCCTGCGCCGACGGAATTCAGGAGTGCCTTGAATCAGTCCGGGATTTGAAAGCGAACAATGCCGAGGGAGACTATCTTGAGGGACTTGATAAAAAAATAAAGGCCGTCGAAAAACGCGCTATTTTAACTGAGCTCGGTACCGCCGTATTTGTCGCTTCCGCACAGATGATTCTGAAGCTGGGTATTGCGACAGTAGCTCTGACCGGAGGAGTCCTGCTTACCGGTGGAACGCTTGATATTCTGACCTTTTTTATGTTCCTTCTTGTGGTTTCGCGGATGTATGACCCAATGCAGGCCGCGCTTCAGAATCTCGCAGCCATCATAGCGGCCAACGTCCAAACAGAGCGTATGAATGAAATCCTTGATCACCCAGTACAGCGGGGAGAATCTGTTCTGACAAATAAGGGTTGCGACATCGTTTTCGATCATGTCGGTTTCGCTTATAACGGCGAAGAAAACGTTCTGCGTGACGTATCCTTTACCGCCATGCAGGGTGAAGTGACCGCACTGATCGGCCCGTCCGGAGGCGGAAAGACGACCGTATCGCGGCTTGCCGCCCGGTTCTGGGATATAAGCCACGGGAAAATTACAGTGGGAGGAACGGATATTTTAAAAACTGATCCGGAAACGCTGCTTTCGCTGTACTCAATTGTTTTTCAGGATGTTACGCTGTTTAACAACACGATCATGGAGAATATCCGTGTCGGGAGAAAAAGTGCAACCGATGAAGAGGTCCTGAAGGCCGCCCGGTACGCGCATTGCGATGAATTTGCCGAGAAGCTTCCTGACGGTTGGAATACTATGATCGGCGAAAACGGTTCGGAGCTGTCCGGAGGCGAACGCCAGCGTATTTCCATCGCTCGTGCATTCCTGAAAAATGCTCCGATCATTCTTCTGGATGAAGCGACCGCTTCTCTTGATGTGGAAAACGAGACCCTGATTCAGTCCGCAATCTCACAGCTCATCCGTGACAAAACCGTACTGATTATTGCGCACCGTATGAGGACCGTTGCCGATGCGGACAAGATTGTTGTGCTCGACAACGGTTGCGTTTCCCAGCAGGGCTCTCCTGAAGAGCTTTTACAGCAAGGCGGTTTATTCAAACATATGGTTGAGATGCAGAATAAAGCGGCGAATTGGGCACTGCAACGTATTTAAAGAAGACATCGTACGTTGCGCGTGTGCTTGCTGGGGGGGTGGCGTGATGGAAAACTGCACTTTGAGTTATTAATAATAGGGGCTTATGTATGCTACTGGCATTTTAATCGGCTCGATTTTTCCTTTCTTTTCCGCTAATCTCATACTAGATTGGAAAAAAGGCGGTAAAAATTGGCCTACAGCAAGGAAGTGGTCAAAGAATTCTCCCTTCTGAGGTCTCATTTAACTCCGGATACCCGGGGGAAAAAGCTGGAGGATGTCCCCTCGATCGTAGGTGATATAGGCGGCCTCCAGGATGGCGGCCACTTGATCGAGCTCCTTAATCGTTTCCAGGATTTTCAGAAGAGCTGGTTCGAGCATCACTACGGCAATCATGCACTTGTAGACGGCCATGTCCTGCGCGTGGCCTTGCGAATTGTACCAAAAGAGGACTATCCATTTTACTTTCAGGGCACACGGAGTGTTGCTCGCAGAAGATCATACCAGAGATACCCGGCCGAAATTAGAGCGGGTCACGAGAAGGCACTGGAGTTCCTCATGGAACACGGACCTCTCACTCCTGCTGAATTTTCTGCCAGGTTCTCGCTTGCTTACCCGGAAATAGAGGAGCAACCAAAGGGCCTGCTTTATGATTTATATAACCTAGGCAAAGTAGGACGCTCGGGCAGGATCAAGGCCAGGCCATTATTCGACTGCCTCGATCGGCTTCCATATAACCTGAAACTTGAGGAGATCTCGGAGCTCGAAGCCAGGAAATGGCTGCTGCTGAAATGCCTGAGTGTTTTTGGACCATTTTCCGCCTCGGACATCGCCCACTGGGTGGGCTGGACGATTACGGAGACGCGAGAGATCACCGATCTTCTCCGTAAAGAGAAGCAGATTGCCGATGTGGTGGTTGATGGCCAACCGGAGGCCCATTATATAAGGATTAAGGACTCAGATCTTCTTCATTCACTCAAAGAGAGTCTTCCAGAGCGAAGTACGATTCGGCTTCTCTTCAATGATGACAACCTTCTCCTCGGCTACTTGCCGAAAATTAAAAGCTTCTACGGTTATCCCTGGAAATATCCCCAATTCAGCAAGAGAGTGATCTGGAGAGGAGCGATTCTCAAGGGCAGGGATATCCTGGGAGAAGCCGTTGTCTCCATTACCGCCGGTGATCCTGTTCTCCGAGTAAACAAACTGATCGTGAGGAAGGAGATCACGACCGCCCAGGATTTAGAGAACATCGAGGAGGAATTCAACCGCCACGCCGAATTTCAAGGAAAAGCTCTAAAGATGAGCAAAGCCCAAGAGGCGACAGGTGAAACGGTTTCAGGCTTCCTCTATCCTCGAGGCCTTCCGCCTATTCGCCTGGCAAGGCAGCCCTCGGGGAGGAAGGAGACCTACCTTTCAGATTCTGAATACGAGAATTATTTTCCGGAGCTCTCAGGCCTCCGCGACAGGATAGCGCGAGACCTTCCCATCCCTCCTCACGCTGAGATACTTGATCTGGCCACAGGTTACGGATACTTCGCCGTTCAGTTAGCGCGACTGGATCCCGGGATAAGAGTGGCGGGCGTCGATCTGAGCGAAAGGGACGTCAGAGAGGCCAGGAAATTGGTGATGAAACAGGAACTGATGGATCGGGTACGAGTCCTGCAAATGGATGTGGCGGCTCTGGCCTTCCCTTCCGAGAGTTTCGATCTGGTGGTGAATTTCCTCGGGCTCGAGGACATCCACATGACTAAAGGGAAGGAAGGGATCGAGCGGGCCTTCCGGGAAGCGGCAAGGGTCCTGAAGCCTCAAGGGACATTTTGCTTTACTGCAATGCCGCCCGAGGAAATGGAGACTGAGGCGCAAAAAATCGAGGTAGAGCTATTTTCCTTTCTCTGCAGAGCGATCTGGCTTCCGATCTCAGAGTACCAGAAGATGCTGGAGGGAGCTGGTTTCAGCATAATTCGCCAGGGAGGCCGGGAAATGAAAGCCTATTATACGGGCAAGAAGCTTACCGCAAGCCAGGCGGAAAGGGAAATCCGCTTCGCTTGTGAGTCAGTGCCCCGGATCTATGGCAAGGAAACACTCTCCTTCGATGAGGTGTGGAAAAAATTCGGAAGCAGGATCGCCGAACATGGAATGGGACATTATTCCAAGCTCATCGGTTTTATCGCCGCGAAAACCCCCTCTTTTAAAACATCTCAGGGCTTCCCCTGAAGGTCAGAAGCTGCAGAAATCATCCAGAAAATCCCTTTTTCCGCCTTCGGCTAGCTATATCCAGTCTTCACCCGCATCCTGGAGATTCGTTGCTGGGAAAGCGAGGAGACAAAGAAGAGGCCTAGAATTGAAAAGCTTGTTGCAAGAGTACGCCGGAATTTAATCTTCAAAGCGCGAGGCGGAGGATAGACTCAATTTCCTCCGAACTGAGCTTTTTCAGCTTACCGGTTCTCCCGTTTTCGTAGACATCGGCAGCTATCGCGGGAATCTCACCTTCTTTTACCCCGAGATCCCCTAAGGTGAGGGGAGCCCCCCAGCGAAGGAAGGCTTGCCGCATCTCTTCGATTCCCTCCTTGACCGAGGAGGCTTTCCAGATCTCCTGAGCCCAACGTTTGAAAATCAGTGGGTTGTAGTCCTGCATAAAGGCGATCCAGGCCGGAAACAAAACGCCGAGGCCAGCCCCATGCGCTACCTCCGGATGGAAGGCGCTGATCACGTGTTGCAGCCCGTGTACGAACCATTCGCCCTTTAAAGTGGCGCCGCTCGTACCGTTTAAGGCCAGGGTCGCCGCCCAGGCGAGGTTCGCTCTGGCGGCGTAATCTCCCTGATTCTCCTTTAGCCGGTCAGTGGCCTTGATGATCGAACGGATCAGGGCCTCATCAAGGGCCAGGGCGGTTTCCTGGTCCTCTGCCCGAAAGTAAAACTCCAGAACGTGAGCAATGGCATCTATCGCTCCATTCACAGTCTGAAACCAGGGGAGGGATACCTGAATGGAGGGATCGACGATCGAAAGGGCAGGATACAGTGTTGGGCTGCTGACGCCTAATTTCTTGCGCACCTCAGCATTTGTGACCACTGCGTTCTCGTTCATCTCGCTTCCTGTGGCGGAAAGAGTGAGGATCGTAAATATCGGCAAAGCTCTCTCGATCTTGACTTTGCCTTCCACCGCCGACCAGATATCCTCAAGGTAGAAGCCGGCTGCGCTCAATTTGGCGGAGTCGATCACGCTCCCTCCGCCTACACCAAGGACGGCCTCCGCGCGAAACTCTTTTGCCGTCCTTACCGCCTCCTGAACTTTAGTCAGAACCGGGTTGGGCCTCACCCCCCATACCTCCACAAAATCCACCCCAGCCTCCTTCAGGGAGGAAACAACTCTCTTGTAGACTCCGTTGCGACGGATGGAACCCTCTCCCGCAAGGAAGAGGGTCTTCTTAATTCCCCTCGCCAAAATCTCCTCTCCGATAAGGCCGACCGTATCTGAGCCGAAAATCAGGCGAGTTGGATTGTGCAGCGTGAAATTTTCCATTTTCCTATTCCTCTCAGTAGCTGAGAATTCCGCTCATTGTAATTGCTTCCATCCATTCTTGTGCGAACGCCGGGATATTCCGGCACCTGCGAAAAAAGAATCAGAGCGATGCTCTCGAATAAAAATCACAATCAATTGATCGCCCGGGCTTAAATCCAGTCCTTATGCAGGCTAAATTCAGCCCACTCTCGTCGCTTCCATTATAGACCGGGCGAAGGCAGCGGCTCTCTCAATTTCACCATTGGCGAGGGGGCCCTTTTTCCCTCTCACGTAAAAGGACTGCGGGGGAACGACGATTTTCGCTCCCCCCTTTTCCAGTGCTCCCGCAATCTTCCTTGCAGCATCACCGGAGAACCAGATCTTTACCCTCGTGTCAAAAGCTGCCGCCTTCAGCCCCTGCAATTGGCCTTCACTGAGGCTGGCTAAGAACTTACCCATCCTCTCTGATGGTTTCCAGCCGACAATCGGACTGCCTGCAACAAGCAGGTCTATTCCCTGGAGATCCCCGGCAGTGCATTCGGAAACTGACAGCAATTTGGCATCCTGTCCCAATTCTTTTGTAATGGTGTCGGCGATAGTCTTCGTGCTTCCAAAATTCGAATCAAATATTACCAATGCCTTCATCGTTAAGTTCCCCTTTCCCTGTTTCTCATATGATAATTTTTCGACTTGGGAAAGACAAAAAAGCCCGCTCGGCCTTCGGTGGCATAAAGCTTGCAGAGAGGTAACAGAGCTCAATCAGTCAGGATATTCCGCAAGAACAAGGGTTTATTTCGACATACACCGAGCGACTCACAATTTCCTGCTGTCGTAAGCCCAGTGTAAAACTGCTTGTCTCTGCTTTCTGCGGCAATGCCAATCACCGGGAAAGCAGTTCTTCTGTATTTGTGCGACGTGCCTCTTCATTGCCTTCCACCTTTTGATCTGTCGTTCATCGTTGGAATGCCTCCGGCCCATGTAATAGCGGCAGTACCACTGAAACCAGCCGCGGGGATCGTCAGGATGAATCCAGCCCTTTTCCCGCCAGACAGAGAGCGGCTGGCTGGCATTCACGCCGAAGAAATTCAACTTTGGGTCATGTCTTTCAGCGCAGAGTCTGGCTTTCTTGAACCAGCTGGCGGGGAATTCGTTTCGACAATCGGTCATGTATTTCCCGCCGAAAATGCCCAGCTCAAGCATTTGCTTCGGGGTTAGTTCCGGCCTGAATTCAGGATGGAAGTTCTTCCCTGCCGGCTTAGTCAGTTCGTAGCGGTAGTTCTGCTGCATCCTGTCGTTCACAACCACAATTTTCTTCTTCAAGGTTTTTCGCCCTCCGAACCCATAGAACCTGATTTTACCTCTTCAGGTAAGTTATGGCCGACTGGGGGAAAGCGCAAATAGCACCCACAGGAAGTAGGGCATAATGCAGGTGAACCCAGCCTATTTAGGTCCCACACTGCTCATTAGTGCCCACAGCAGGGTCCCAGGATAAGAAGGATACATTTCTTACGTCTGCTCGTATGCCTTGTCGGAAAATTCCACAAGTTTCAAGTAGATTACCCTCTCTTCAGGCCTGGCCTCCATCATATTTTTTACAAAATAAGCTTTTTAGCCCAGAAAGCAGCTCTATCGACTATTTTTATCAAATCCACGATCTTTTTTCATCAATATCATTCAAGAAATAGATTTCTATTGTTACTTTTTATTTTCATCTGGTATTTCCGCAATCGCGTCAATTTCAACCAGCCATTCGGGGTTCCCCAAACCGCCAACAAATACAACCGTTATTGCCGGAAACACTTGTCTGTTGCCCCATTTTTGTTGAAAGGCTTTGAAGCCGTCCATTGGATCTTGATCTTGTAGAATGTAAACATTAAATTTTACAATGTTCTCTAACTTTCCATTCGTATCCCTTAGTATTTTTTCAATGTTGGACAAGATCTGTCCTGTTTGTTTTATTCAAATCACCTTTGCCGACAGTATTTCTATTTTCATCAATAGCGTTTTGTCCACCGATATAAATCGTTTGGCGCTTACCAGATACAGACACGGCATAAGAATAGCCTCTCGGTTTTGGCATATCATTTGGGTTAATAAAATTGATATTCATAGTTTTTTAACCTCCTTATAATTTGCTAAAAATCTTGCCGTATTAATGTGGGCGAGACGAAGTGGAGCCAGGTATGGGTTTTTCTAATTCAAAAATGAAAGAGGGGCTAGGGCAAATTTCACTTTTCAATTATCAAACAGATTATTTTATAATGCGCCATATAGCACAGGCTGTTCTGTCTATAGCTTTAAAGCCATATTCTTTAGCCAAATCAGCGGTAGTAATCCCCTTAACCATCTATGTATACTGTTGCACCGGCTTCGCCTATCCTAATGCAATACCTTTCCTACATTATGAGTTCCGCCAGTAACAAGTTCTATTTTTCCTTCAAGTGGCTTCATACTTTTCCTCTAGATACTTTGCAATGACAATTTAATCCTTCTGACCGCAAGGCAAAGGCGTTTCGGGCCGAAGAATATCAAGCCAAAAGTCAAACCCGCTTAATGAGAAACTGGAAATTGAACAGAAAATCAGAGATTTTGAACAACAAGAAAATAATTGGCTCGAACCGATGAAAGAAATGATTTTTGAGAGTAGTCAAGCCAAAATTCTTTTGTCGCAAGGCGACAATATGGAAATCTGTCAATTTCTAAAGTGTCGGCTCGAACCTTATTTTGAAAGACAAAAAATTCCAATTTGGCGCCTAAAATCGGCTGGCGAGCCCTCGCAGAGGGGGAGCTAAACCTTTCGTTTTCCAACTGGCGGAGAGGGCGGGATTCGAACCCGCGAGACGAGGTTAAGCCCGTCTACCCGCTTTCCAGGCGGGTGCCTTCAGCCAACTCAGCCACCTCTCCGTCTCGGGGACATTTGATTATAGCCGACTTTCCATTCCTGCTCAACCAGCGCGCTCCCTGAGGTTCGCAGCAGCCAGATGACACTCATGTTTTCTAGTCGGAGGAGCAGTTAATGCCTCCAGATTACATGGGTCAAGCTATTTTGTTGTCGATTGCTGTTCCTCAGCTGAATGCGCAAGAAAGGACCTGGCCTGGCTGCAAAACCTTCCAGCGAAATCCCTCGAGTTCCTCCGAACAGAGAAGCGTGAGGTCCCCCGCCTGAGACAGACGAAGGGAAAAATACTCGGGGTTGACGGAATAATCGCAGAGGGCATGAATTCCTTCCGGCCCCACCAGGCCGATATTTGCCGCCTCGAGATTCCGGGCGCGCTCGCGCAGGGTCTGACGCAGCTGCACCAGAACGGATCCTGCGTCCCTATCCTGCAGACCCTCCTGTATCAGGTGGAATATCTTCTGGGCGCCTATTTTCCCGGGTAAGGGCTTCTCGAAGCGCATCCCTCGAATCATGCCGTTGAAAACGAAGGCGTATTGCCCTTGAACGAAAGGTTGATTGTAATCGACGATACCCTTCTGCTCGGGGAAACCGGCGGAACGAGCATGTACGAGCAGGCAGTTGATATCGACCGGAGTCAAGAACGAAGGGGGCAGATCCTCCCAGATCGGCCGAAGCGACTTGTGGGTCTCCCATCTACCATTTGTGCTCCAGGCCAGTCCCCAACCGTCGGCCTGCAGATCCCCGTCCGGGGTGCGGCTGCGCCTGCACATTTCCACAAAAAGGGACAGGATTTGTCGGATGGGAAGCGGAGCGGACGACCTGGCGATAAGGAATCGACACATTTAGGGCTTTGAAGACCTCACCGTTCGTAAAATCTCATTGAGCGCCTGGCAGGCAATATCGATCTCCTCGCGCTTGATGATGAAAGGGGGAAGGAAGCGGACGATGTTGGAGCCAGCCGGGATGGCTATGATCCTTCGTTGCTGCAGTGCCCTGAGCACCGGGGTGGTATTCTGGGAAAGCTCCAGGGCAAGCATCAATCCTATACCGCGGGCCTCTACAATTTCTTGATAGTGGAGTTCGCACAGGGACTGGAGAAAGTACTCTCCCAGGGATCGGATTTCCGCAAGCAGTTCGGGATGGGACAGCTCATCCAGCACCGCCAGGATGCCGGCCGCGGCCAAGGGATTTCCCCCGAAAGTGGAAGTGTGGGCGTGGAGGGGAACCGCCTCCGCTATCTCCCTGCTCGCGATCGTAACGCCTATCGGTATTCCGCCGGCGATTCCTTTGCCCAGACAGAGAAGATCGGGCCTCAATCCGTACAATTCACCGGCAAGGAAACGACCCGTCCGTCCCGCTCCCGTCTGAATTTCATCGACGATGAGGAGAATTCCTTTTCTCCGGCAAAGAGATTGCAATTCGGCGAAGTATTCCGCAGGAGCCGTTCGCACTCCCCCTTCACCCTGCACAGGCTCGACCAGCAGGGCGGCCGTATCTGGCCTCAAAATCTCACTCAGGCCTGAGATATCTCCGAAAGGAACGTGGCTGAATTCCCACAATAGAGGAAGGAAGGGCTGACGGTACTTTTCTCCGCCGGTGGCGGAAAGGGCTCCGAGAGTTTTACCGTGGTAGCCGTTTTTCATGGCCACGAAATGACACTTACCGGTCGCCAGCCGGGCAAATTTCAACGCCGCTTCCACAGCCTCCGCCCCGGAATTGGCAAAATAGACTTTCTCGAGTCCTCTCCCGCAAAACTCAACCAGGCGACGGGCGGCTAGGGAGCGGATATCTGTTGAAAAGGAACCGTGCAAGTTCACGAGTTTCCCCAGTTGATCGACCAGGGCATCTGTGATCCGCGGGTGGGAATAACCGAAGATGTTTATGCCGTAGTTGCTCCCCAGATCCAGGTACCGTCTGCCCTGTCCGTCTATAAGGTAGGCTCTCTCTCCCCGCTCGAAGGAAATCCCCCTGTCCGGATATGTAGGAATCAAGAAACTTCTCTTATCTTCAAGCATTGATGACCGTCCCCTCGCCCTTGAGCGCGCGGGTGATCGGTGAAACTAACCGGCCGTCACCCAGGTAAACCCTCTTGGCCCCAAAACGCAGGGCCTCGGTAATCCCCAACAGCTTTTTGCGCATACGGCCCTCCACTTTCTGCATGAAAGGTTCGAGCTCGCCTGAGGATAATTCCCTCACCAGAGAGCCCGGGTCGGATACGTTTTCAAGTAACCCAGGCGCCTCCAGCAGAATAACCAGGGCCTCCGCTTCTAGGTCGCGGGCTAAAATGGCAGCAGCCCTGTCTCCGTCAACGTTGATCAACTCTCCGCGTCGGGTGATCGCCGGGATGGTCAGAACAGGCAGATAGCCTGAATCGAGAAGCAGGCGCAAGAGGGAGGCGTTTACGGACTCTACCTTTCCGGTAGCGGAATCCCGAATCAGCTTGACTTTTTCCCCCTCCTGAGCGAGGATCGCTTCCTTACGCACACCGAGGAACAGACCGCCGTCGGCTCCGCAAAGGCCTAAAGCCTGAAGGCCGTGACTGCGAAGGCGAGCCACGATCTGTTTGTTTGCCAGGCCGGCATAAACCATCAACAAGGCGTTGAGCGTATCGGGGTCGGTGTAGCGGCTGACCTGGCCGGAAGGTGCAACGAGGACTTTCTCCTCTATGCCCAATTTTCGGCAGATATCCCGCATGAGGGCGTTGGCTCCGTGAAGAAGAAGGCAATTTCTCTCGCGGATGCACGGGTCGTTCGCTATTCCGTCCCAGTTGATGGCGGCTCCGCCTCCAACTTTAACCACTAACATCTCGTTTCTGCTCCAGCGTGTCGGATCACTTCCTTTGTCACCTCTTCCGTCGAACAGTTCCCACCGAGGTCGGGAGTCAGGCAACCTGCCTCAATTGTCCTTCTGCAGGCCAGGCGGATCGAGTCTGCCAAATCTTTTTCGCCAAGGTGCTCGAGCATCATGGCCAGGGCGAAGAAGGAAGCTAGGGGATTGCATCGATTCAGCCCTTGAAGCTCCGGCGCCGAGCCATGAACCGGTTCGAAGAGCGCGTTCTCGTTGCCGATGTTGGCCGAGGGGGACACCCCCAGTCCCCCGACGAGGGAGGCCGCCTCGTCCGAGAGGATGTCGCCGAACATGTTGGTGGTCACGATCATGGAGAAGGATTCTGGCTGAAGTACGAGCTTCATGGCGCAGGAATCGACGAGCATCGCCTCCATTTCTATTTCCGGGTAGCGGGAAGATACACGTTCGGCCACTTCTAAGAACAAGCCGTCCGTCAGTCGGAGCACGTTGGCCTTGTGCACGACGGTTACCTTCTTCCTTCCCTGCTTCCGCGCGAGGGCGAAGGCGTATTCAAGTATTCGGCTGCAGGCTTCTTCCGTGATCAAGCGTTCGGCGATGACGCCCTCCCGAGTTCTGTACTCTCTTCCGCAATAAAGATCCTCGGTGTTCTCCCGCACAATAACTATGTCAATCCCGCTGCGAACGGAAGGGAGAGGGAGGGATAAGAAGGGCCTCACGTTGGCGAAGAGCCCGAGTTCTTGTCTCAGCTGAATGATGGGGCTTCGGTAATTCTCGATCCGGGGAGGAGTGGTAACTGCCCCGAAGAGAATGGCGTCGGCTTCACGGCAGGCTTGAATAGTCTCTTCCGGAAGGGGAGTTCCTTCCTTGAGAAAGCAGTTATACCCGGCCCAGGCCGGGGAAATACGGAAATCCAGAGGGAGGCTCCGCAGTAGTTCCAGGCTGGCGCTCATCACCTCGGGGCCGATCCCGTCACCCTCGATACAACAAATCCGGTACAGACCGCGGGAGCTCATGAAAAAAGGCTCTCCCAGACAGCCAGGCCTTCCTTGTAGACAAAGTTCAGAGCTCCCCCAGCTTTCCAGAGCCGCACGATCAAAGTGGGAACCTGAGTCTTTCGCAAAGTTCCTTTGCTCCGATTGATCAGCTCTTGTCCTCTTAAATCGATGAGGAGGTTGTCCTGAGGCTCGATCCCCTCCGGATCTACCTCGATGCAGAGAAGTCCCAGATTCAGGCAATTTCGGTAGAAAATGCGGGCGAAAGAGCGGGCCAGGATTGCCTCGATTTCACAGCTTTTCAGGGCCAGGGCGGCTGTTTCGCGCGAACTGCCGCAGCCGAAATTTAAGCCGGCGACGATGAAGTCTCCCGGACGTACCTGGACTGCAAATTCCGGTCTGAATTCCCGAAACGCCGCTGCTTTCAATTTCTCCGGGTCGGTGGTCAGGTTGAATCGACCGGGCGTGATCAAATCAGTGTTGATGTTATCTCCGAATATCCAGTTCATACAAGAAACCTCCTCGGATCGCAGATGAATCCTTCGAGCGCTGAGGCAGCTAAGGTAGCCGGGCTGGCAAGGTAAACCGAGGCTTCTGCGCTTCCCATTCTTCCGGGAAAATTCCTGTTTGCGCTGGAAAGGCATACTTCCCCTGGGGCGAGGACCCCGCTGTGACGACCGAGGCAAGGTCCGCAACCAGGGGGAATGACTATCGCCCCCAGCCGGGAGAATTCCTCGATATAGCCGAGACGCAGGGCTTCGAGGTAGACCTCTCGCGATGCCGGGGCAATTATCACCCGTACTCCGGGATTAAGCTCGCGGCCGCGCCAGAGGGAGTAGGCAACCTCTAAATCCTCTATCCGCCCGTTTGTACAGGAGCCGAGAAAGATCTGATCGACAGCCACCCGACTCTCCTCGATCAGACTGGCCGGGATCACTCGATCGATCTCCGGAGGCAGTGCGACCATAGGGACTACCTCGGAAACGGAAAAATCCACAACTTCTTCCGAGGCCGCCCCTCGATCCCCATACAGGCCCTCGATCGTCACCGAGCGCCCGTGCTCCTGCAGATAGGAAATAGTCCTTTCGTCCGGCTCGACTATGGCTGCCTTGGCCCCTAGTTCTGCCGCCATGTTCGTCAGGGTCATCCTCTCCGGCACGGACATCCTCTTGATCGCGGGGCCGCTGTATTCTGCCGTGCGGTAATGTGCGCCATCAGGACCGAGTTTCCCCGCTACTGCGAGGGCGACGTCCTTGGCTGCCACCGACCGGGGCATCTCCCCGCTCAGTTCGACTCTCAGCGTCCTGGGGACCCTGAACCACAATCGCCCGGATGCCATGGCGATGGCGGCATCTGTGGAGCCTGCGCCGATCGTCAGGGCCCCCAGGGCGCCGCTTGTCGGAGTATGAGAGTCCGCTCCCAGTACCAGCTGGCCGGGGCGGATGTATTTCTCCACCATCACCTGGTGCGAGACTCCTTCCGTGCGCAGCGGGATCTCCTGGTCGCGGGCGAACTCCCGCACGGAAGATTGAAGCTGCGCCGCGTCAACGCTGGGCGCAGGGTAGGCGTGATCGAAAAAGATCAAAACGCGCTCGGGATTCCAGACCTTTTGCGCGATCTGGTAAAAGGGGGCTAGGGCCCAGGCGCATGTCGTATCGTGAGCCATCACCCAGTCCAGCTCTGCAATCACCAGCTCCCCGGCGGAAATAGCCCGACCCGAATGGCGGGAGAATATTTTTTCGGTCAGGGTCTGCTTCATTTCCAGCCTCCAAACTTATCCTGGAATACAACCAGGTCTTCTTCTCGCGTCTTTCCGGAAACAGGAGAGTTCAGAATCAGATGGCGCTTGTTTCCGATCATCTCGGGAGGATACGGTTCGTAGGTCGAAGGCCCCAGGTTGACCAGAGCGTGCAAGTGAATTCCGGCCTTGTGTGAGAAGCTGTTGTCCTTATTGGTGGGTAAATTGATCGGGACTTCCTTGCCGATCATCCGAGCGACGAGGTTCTCGGCCTCCGTCAGGTGCTCCAGCCGATAACGGCAGCGGTGTTCGATTGAAAGCTGGTAGAGAGAGACGAGGAAAGTGCTGAGGGCAGTGATTCCCAGCCTCTCCCCGATTCCCAGGAAGGTCGTATCAACCCAGTTCGCTCCGCTGCGGATTGCGCTAAGGGTATTGCTCACGGCCTGACCGAGATCGTTGTGAAAATGCACCTCGATATCGATCGAAAGCCTTTTGCGCAGTTCCCCGATCTGTCGTTCTACCTGCCAGGGCATGGCGATGCCCAGGGTGTCGGCGATCCCGATTCGGTCGGCCCTCATCCGGTCAGCGAGAGCGAAAACCTGCCAGGCTTCCTCACGCGGGCTGCGGAAGTAATCCTCCACGCTAACGCGTACTTCTTTCCCCGTCCCTTTGGCCATGAGAATGTGGCGCTTCAGGCAATCCAGGTATTCGGGCAAGCTGAGCTTCATCAATACCAATCGTTCGGGGTGAATATTGCAGAGGATGTTTACTCCCTCCACCCCGGAGCTCAGGGCGGCCTCGATGTCCTCCGTACGATTGCGCACATGGGCAAGAAGGGGAGGACGATCCTTCTCTTGCACCAGCGTCCGAATCTCGCTCGACATCGGCTCAGCAACTGGATTCCCCACTTCCGCACGATCCACCCCGATCTGGGCTAGGGCCTTGAGAATCAGGACCTGCTCCGTCAGGGTGAAATTGGCGAACCGGAACTGGCGACCCTCGCGCAGGGTGGAATCAATTACTCCACGATAAAATAAAAGTTCTCTTTTCTCCATTTTAGATCGGGTGCAGGCCGGGAAAATCCAGGCCCTCCTTCTCCGAGAAGCCAAAAATGATGTTCATGCACTGAACGGCGTTCCCAGCGGTTCCTTTCACAAGGTTGTCAATGGCACCGATGATTACCAACCTGTTCGCCCTTCTGTCTAGGGCGAACCCGATGTCGCAGAAATTGGTGCCGGAGAGAATCTTGGGCTCAGGAAAGCGGTAAAGCCCGCTCTTGAGGGTAACCAGGCGAATGAAGGGTTCAGACGAGTACTCGGCGCGAAAGGCCTGCCATACTTCTTTCTCTCCCTTTCCCTGCCTCAGGCGGGCATGAATCGTCACCATCAGGCCGCGCACGAGTTCGAGGGCGGTAGCGCTGACGGCGACGGAAAGGGTTCTCCCCTCCCTGCTCAATTCCTGCTCGATCTCCGCGGTGTGCCTGTGACCTGCCGGCTTATAAGAACGGACCACCCCGGCCCGCTCGGGATGATGGGAGGACTCGGATGGCTGCCTCCCGGCCTGAGAGCTGGACATCTTGGCATCGATGATCACCGGCTCCTCTACGACCTGATGGAGGAAGAGGGGCCAGAGAGAGAGGATGGAGACGGTCGCCTCGCAACCGGGATTCGCCACCCACCGTGCTCGGGAGATTTGCTCGCGATGCAACTCGGGCAGACCATAAACGAATCGGCCCAGGAGTTCGGACGCCTGATGAGGAATCCTGTACCATTCGGCCCAGCTCTCCGGATCGCGCAGGCGGAAATCCGCACCGAGGTCGATTAACCTGGGGGCTCTTTCCAGCAGAGCAGGCAGGATCTGCATGGAGATGCCGTTAGGCAGGGCGAAGAAGAGCAGGTCGCACTTCTCCAGCTTCTCGAGGGGGCTGTATCTTAAATCTGTGTACCCGCGCAGATTCGGATGGTGCAGGGTCACGGACTCCCCCATCCACTGGCGGGAAGTGACCTGCCCTACCTCAACCTGCGGATGGAGCAGCAGGAGACGAAGCAGCTCCCCTCCAGCGTAGCCGGAACCTCCGACGATACTGACGCGGATCATCCGAGACCAACCTGGCGGCAATAAGCCACGATCTCGCGGGCGACGTTCACCCCGGTGACCCGCTGTACGTTCTTGAACTCAGGGGTGTGGTTGATCTCGTTGACGGAATAGCCCGAATCCGTCTCAAAAATGTCGATCCCCAGAACTCCACCCCCTACAGCGCCAGCCGCTTTAAGACAGGTCTCGGTCAAATCTCTATTCAGGGGACAGGTCTCCGCCCTGGCCCCCCGCGCGGTATTCGTGATCCAATGCTCTCCCTGGCGGTAGATGGCGCAGAGTACCTGATCTCCCACGACGGTGACTCGAATGTCTCTCCCTCCTTTTTCCACAAATTTCTGCAGGTAAAGGGGTTTCTGCTGAGGGGAACCGAGGACCTGCTTCTGCTCGAAGACGCCCTCTAAGGCGTCGACATCGTTGACCTTTGCCAGGAGTCTCCCCCAGGAGCCGGAAACCGGCTTAATTACCACGGGGTATCCACCCAGCAACTCCACCGCCTGTTTCGCCGTCTCCAGCGAAAAAGCCAGGGCGAAGGGTGGAATTGGGACGGCGTGTTGACTTAAAAGCAGGGAGGTCCAGAATTTATTTCCGCAACGCTCGGCGACGCCGAGTGGGTTGACTACAGGGATGCCTTGGGCTTCGAAATAAAGCGCGGCCTGCATGCCAACCGTGGTGGAGACGCAGCGCTCGAGAACAACCTCGCATCCATCCTGTCGTCCTCTCGGATGATAGAGTATTTCGCGGGCATCGAGTATGGATAACTCCACCCCGGAATCACTTGTCGCTCTAGCGATGAGCTTTTCCTCTTCGCGAATCGTGGTGTGGAGGAGGGTGATGCGCAAATCACTCTCCCCAGTCTTCGTCTATTTCCGGGGCTTCGCTAAGGGCCAGAGTCCCCTCTGTGCTTTCTACAACCAACCTGTTGCCGCATTCCGGACAGGAGATAATCTCGGAGACCTCTAATTGGGAGGTGAGCTGGATCACTCCATCGCATATCGGGCAGCAAGTTTCTGTCGAATTCATCTCGCATCTCCTCGTTCTCTATTTGTTGATTTGAAGAAGGAGAATAAGAGGAGGGATGCCGACATGTCAATTTTTTGGAGAATCTTTACTTTTCTTGACTATCTTGTTAAATTTTAAACATGAGGACGATTGCAGAAGCCACAAGGGATGTCGTGCTCCGTAACCCCTTTCTGGCTGAGGCTTTAAGCTCAGGGGTCGTTAACCTATCGGCTCTGAGCCGGAAGATCAAGCCTCAGGTAGAACAGGTCGTGATGAATCGTATCCAGTTAGGAGCGATTGTGGTCGCTTTGAAGCGCCTTTCGGGGCAACTGGATAAAGACGGGGTGAAATTCTGGATCGAGGGCCTGGGGGACTTGACCGTGCGCTCGGGCCTGGTGGAGCTGACCTTCTTCAATTCGGATAGTCTGATGGATTGTCAGGCTCGCTTCTTCCGGGAAATGAAGGGCAAGGGTTTTTTCTGCAGCCTTTCGCAAGGAGTGCTGGAAACGACACTGGTTGCTCCAGCCAGCCTGGAGAAGGAGATCTCACGAATTTTCCGCAAGGAGCGACTCCTGGCAAAATTTACCCAGTTAGCCTCCATTTCCATCCAGCTCCCGAAGGAGATCGTAGACACCCCGGGGGTTTATTATGCTATTCTCCATTCCCTGGCCTGGGAGGGGATCAACGTCGTGGAAGTCCTTTCTACTTACACCGAGCTCACTGCTGTCTTTCATCAGCGGGATATAGACCGTGCTTTTTCCACTCTGAAAAAATTGATCCTAAAAAGCTGAGAACTATGGCGGGGTGGTGGCTCAGCGGGGTCGATTGCCGTAAAAGAGCCGTCAGATCACGCTGCGGCGGAATAAGGAAGTGGCGATACCCGTCATCACTACACCGAAAGCCACGAGAACCACAAGGTTGAGCCAGAGCAATCCCCAACTCCATCCGGAGACGACCAGGCTGCGCATGGGTTCCACTGCGAAGGAAACAGGGTTCCAGCGAGCGATCGAAGCCAGCCAGTTCGGCATCATCTGGGTGGGGAACATGGCGCTGGATGCGAAAGTCAAGGGCAAAGTGATGAAGTTCACCACCGCCATCAGCGATTCCTGGGTCTTGAGGACAGCGGAGAGGGAAATGGATATGCCGGAAATTGCCAGGGTCAAAAAAATGGAGATGACGATGATCAGAATGATCCCGGGAATTCCTGAAGCGAAATGCACACCTAAAATGGCAGCCAGAATGACGATGATCAAGGACTGGATGCCTGCCTGCAGCGCCGCTCCCATCATCTTGCCCAGGGGCACAGCCACACGGGAGATGGGAGCGGCTAGCAGCTTGTTCAGGTATCCGAAGCGGCGATCGAAGACAATGGACATTCCGCCGAAGGTCGCTCCGAAGAGACAGGTCATGGCGATCACTCCCGGGGTCATGAATTGCATGTAGCTATCGGCAGGGAAACCGGGAATGGCAGTGACGCGATTGAGCATGCTTCCCATCAGTCCAAGCCAGATCAGAGGCTGAATCACGCCCATTAAGATGCGCACTCTCTGCCCGAAGTAATGCTTCATCTCCCGCCAGCAGATATACCAGATATCGGATAGGGCTCTCTTTATCATCGAGACCTCCTTAAAGTCCTGCGCGTGCGGGCAAAATCCAACTGCGATCCGCCTTCCTCATCGCGCAGCTCGCGTCCCGTGTAAAAGAGGAAGGCATCGTCGAGCGAGGGCCGCTTGAGCGAAATACTCAGTACGTTCGACCCCGCCTGGTTTATTTTAGCAATAATCTGGGGAATAGCAGTATCCCCATCCCTGGCTACCACGATAAATTGGCACCCCTTGCTCTTCACGCTCTCCACGAAAGGAAGGGCCTGAATCGACCTCAGGGCAGGTTCCGGTTGACAGTTCTCCTCGAATTGAATGGTGATCAGATCCCCGCCTACAGAATGTTTCAGCGTCAGGGGAGATTCGCAGGCTTTGATGGTGCCGCGGTCAATAATGGCAATTCGGTCGCAGAGCTTGTCCGCTTCGTCCATGTAGTGGGTCGTGATGAAGATCGTCATCTTGAATTGATCGCGCAAATTCCGCACGTATTCCCAGATCCTGGTGCGAGTCTGGATATCGAGGCCCAGCGTCGGTTCATCCAAAAAGAGTATCCGCGGTCGGTGTATCAGGCCACAGGCGATATCCAATCTTTTGCGCATCCCGCCCGAGTAATTCTGCACAAGATCACCCCTGCGTTCCCAGAGGTCGACCATCTTCAGCACTTCCTGGCCGCGTTTTCGAATATCGGTCATGCTCAGGTGGTAGAGCTTTCCCTGCAAGAGGAGGTTCTCCCAGCCGGTGAGTTGATCATCGATGGCCAGATCCTGAGAGACATAGCCGAAGAGCTGGCGCACGACATTTCGCTCTTTCACGATATCGTGGCCGTCAATCCATGCCTTCCCCGCGGTGGGCTGCGAAAGAGTCACCAACATCATGATGGTAGAAGTCTTCCCGGCCCCATTGGGCCCCAGGAAACCGAAAATCTCCCCCTCCGAAACATTTAAATCCACCTGATCCACGGCTTTGATCCCTCCGGGATAGACCTTGGTGAGTTGTTTGGTCTCAATGATGGGCATCGTTCCTCCTATTGATTTCACCTGATCGCACGGCGTGATCGGTAGTCAGAATCTCACACAGTGCTTCCAGAATAAGGGATAACTTGTGTTTATCTCCTTCAGACAAGTTTCCCAGCACCTCGCCGACTACTTCCCTGACGCGCATCTTGTGGAAGCATGCGGCCTTTTCCCCCTCTGCTGTTAATTTGAGGAAGAGAGAACGGCGGTTTTCCGGGGGAGTTATTCTCTCTACCCAACCACGATCAACCAGACCGTCCACCAGGCGAGTGACGGTAGGCGGAGTGACTCCGAGGGAAGAGGCGACCTGAGAGCAGGTCGGGCGGGGATGGTGAGCCAGAAGCCGAAGCAGCTCCATCTGCGGAAAAGTGCAGGGGCGAGCTCTCTCCATCTTGAAGTCTCTCTTCAGGGACTTCAAGATGCCTGTGATGACAGTGATAAATTGTTGTGCCAATTTTTCATCCATTTTTAGCAAAGCTAAATATTAGCAAATCAAAATATCTTGTCAAGGAATCAGCCGCTTGTGCTTAACCCTTATTTGAGAGGACATTTTTAGCTTCCTTCTTAAAAAGCTCCTTATCAAACTCTTTTAATGATGGGTTTGTGTCGGCCTTCGCGGTGCATTTCAATGGCAGGCCGCACCTGAAAGAATAGGTTTTATCTTATCCCTCCCGATTGCTGGAGGGCTGACTTGAAAAAGATCCTCGTGCTAAACTTTTATCGTGCGTTTCGTCTGCGATTTTCATGTTCATTCCCGCTACAGTCGGGGTACAAGCTCGGAAATGGGTCTCGAGCAGATGGCTCGCTGGGCAAAACTGAAGGGCATCAACCTTCTGGGGACCAGCGATTTCACCCATCCAGCCTGGTTCCTCGAGCTTAAAGAGAAGCTGAGGCCCTCCGATCTTTACGGTCTCTATGAATTCGACGGGGTTTACTTCATACTCACTGCCGAAGTCTCCAATTTTTTTAGCATCAATGGGAAGGGCCGGAAGGTGCACAACCTCCTCTTTTCCCCTTCCTTGGAAACAGCTCTGCGCATCAATCAGCGCCTTCGACGCTATGGGTCCCTTTCCGTAGATGGAAGGCCTGCTCTGACGAACTCCGCCCGCGAACTGCTGCGTATCGTCAAGGACCTCTCACCGGAGGCTTTTATTGTCCCCGCCCATGCCTGGACACCCTGGTTCTCCATCTTCGGGTCCAGATCGGGTTTCGACTCAATTGAAGAGTGCTTTGGGGAAGACACCAGGGAAATATTCGCCATTGAAACCGGGCTTTCTTCCGACCCTGCCATGAATTGGCGTGTGAGCTCGCTGGATCGAGTTACTCTGATCTCAAACTCGGATGCCCATTCCCCCACTCGCCTGGGCAGAGAAGCTAACGTCTACGCCGAACCTCTGGACTTCAAGGAGCTCCTGGAGGCTCTCAAGGGAAAGGATGGGACGAAGTTCCTCTACACAATCGAATTCTTTCCGGAGGAGGGCAAGTATCATTTCGATGGGCACCGCTCTTGCGGTGTCCTGTTCTCCCCTTCGGAGTCCCGAACACACAAAAATAACTGCCCGGTCTGCGGCAAACCGCTCACCATAGGGGTCATGCATCGCGTGGAGGAGCTGGCCGATCGGCCGGAAAGTTTCATCCCCCAAGACAGAATGCCCTTTCGCCGGCTTCTCCCCCTCGACGAGGTGATAGCGCAAGTGCTGCGTAAACAGGTAGGGACCGTCTCGGTGGAAAACGAATATATGAAACTCGTTCAGGCTTTCGGTTCAGAGATGAACGTCCTGCTCGACGTGCCGATTCCTTATCTGGAAAAGGTGACCTCTCCGCCCCTGGCTAAGGCCATAGCGCACATGCGACAGGGTAAGGTGAAGACCACTCCAGGATATGACGGGGAATACGGTAAGATCGAAATCGACCTGGAGGAGTTTGAGGACAAGCGGGAGGAGCCTGCCGTACAGATCAGTCTGTTCTAAGGAGGAGAAGAAATGCCGGAACTGCCAGACCTAGAGGTGGTAAAGGACAACCTGCAGAAGCTCACGCTCAAGCGCAGAATTGAGGAAGTGGAGATCCTTCGCCCTGCAATCGCCAAACCCTCCGCCGATATCATCAAGAACTCGCTTCCGGGAGAGAATATCGTGGATGTCAGCCGTCGGGGAAAATACACCATCCTGCACCTGCGCAATGTCGGGGCTCTGCTCGTTCACCTGATGCTCCTGGGGGAAATGGACTGGTGTCCTGCAGACCGACCTCTGGAAAAGTGGACCTGCGCTTTCCTGCGCTTTGAGGAAGGTTACGACCTGCGTTTCCTTGATCAGCGGGGGTGGATGAAACTCTATCTTGTGCCCGCGGGACAGCTGGCGATCGCAAAAGAGATTAAGGGGTTGGGGCTTGAACCTTTTGACCCGGATTTCACGCCGGGATGCCTGCGCTCGATCCTTTTACGGTTCCCAGCGACGGTTAAATATGCCTTGATGGAGCAAAAATTGCTCGCGGGAATCGGGAACGCCTATTCGGATGAGATCCTCTTCTGCGCGAGAGTCCTGCCCTCTCGCGCTGCCCAGAGCCTGACTGATAGGGAGGTTGATCTGCTCTATAAGTGCATTCTTGATACCCTCCGCTGGGGCACCGAGGAGGCCAGGAAACGCATGGGAGATTCTGTACGGGGAGAGATAAGGGATTTTCTCCGCGTGCACGGTAAAGCTGGGCAGAAGTGCCAGCGCTGTTCGGGCCGCGTCGTCCGAATAGAGATCGAAGGACGAGGCGCCTACTTTTGTCCTAATTGCCAGAAATAGCTCAGGCGGCCGGGGATTTTTGGTCATGAAGGGCGAGGACTTGCAGGCATTGATTGGAGAGGAGGCCAGAGCACAAGGTTTGATCGTGGCTTTTGCTCCGCTCGGCCAGATCCCGGTACAGAACCTTGCCAGACCATTTTGGTCACCATCGGACCTTCCGGCACTGGAAGATCCTCGGGTCCTGTCTCCCTGGGCCAGAAGCATTGCCTGCTTTGCCCTCCCCTACCCAAGCGGGGGAGAACAGCTTGAAGTCGCCTCCATCGCTCCTTTCTGTGCTTTCGACTGGTATGGCCAGCTCAAGAAAAAATTATCCCGGATAAAGACCGTCATCCTCGCCCGGTTCCCTAATCTCCGAGTGAAGGTCGTCGTGGAAGGTAAGCTCCTTGAGAAAACCTGGGCGCAGAGGGCTGGGATCGGCAATCGAGGAAAGAACTCGCTCATCTATCACCCACTATTTGGCTCCCGTATCCTCTTGGGAGAGCTCTTGCTGAGTGCGGAACTTGAGGAAGAAAGTCCAGGGAAAACCGAGAGTCCGTGCGGAGAATGCTCGCTCTGTCTCGAGGCCTGTCCCGTGAAAGCAATCCCTTCCCCCTATCATGTTCGGGCAGAACGCTGCCTCGATTTTTTTACCCTGCATTTCGAGGGCACCCTTCCCTTGGAGATTAGGCATACGATGGGAACGGCGCTCTTCGGCTGCTCGATCTGCCAGGACGTCTGTCCGCTAAACGTTCGGGAGGAAGCCCCGCCCTACTTCAACCCGTCCGAATTTCCCTCCGGACCCGGGAGGTCCATCTCCTACGAGGAGGCGCTGGAGATGGAGGAGACCGAATTCGGGTTTCATTTCAGTGGACATGCTTTCGCAAAAATTCCCTGGACTATTTTCAAACGGAACGCGCTTATCGTCTGTGGAAACAGCCTTCGCACCGACCTATTAAATAAAATCGTTTCCTTTACAAATTACCCCCTTCCCCTTTTTAGGCGGCACGCCGTCTGGAGTTTGTGGCGGATAGATGCGGAAAAAGCAGCTCCTATCTTGCGCGGATTGAAGCTGAGAGAGAGTGATCCCGGAGTTATCGAGGAGATCGAGCAGCTCTTGGCAGAAGGGCTCCAATCAGAATATAATTCGAAAAATATCGATGAATAAGGCGAAACCTGGGAGGCCGAAAAAGGACAACTGGCATAAAAGGGGGATAGAACTTTCTCCCGTCGAGCAAAAGGCGGTGGCTGTTTTTCGCGCCCTGGGGCAGCGATCTCGATTCGAGCTCTGGAAAGCCCTGGGAAACAGATGTGTATGCCAGGGAGAAGAGGGGGATTACTGTACTCTTATGCAAAAAAAAGCCGGCCTGGCCCAATCTACGATCTCTCACCATTTGAAAATCCTGCAGGAGGCCGACCTGATTAGCCCTCAGCGGGAAGGCACCTGGTGCTGCTACCGTCTGAACGCGAGAGTCTATAGGGCACTGGATTCGTTCATGGAAGCTCTAAAGGAGGGGAAAGGAGGTTCTTGAAAGAAGGGATTAAAAATTTTTTTAATCTGATTAATCGATAATTTTCGATAAATGTGAGAGGGAGGTTTTTATGGACCAGTTCATTCTCGATATACTTGAAAGTACCGTTCTTGTGATCTGGCAGTCGAAATAGTTTATTTTGGGAATTTCCATGAGCGTTGCAGTAAACATATTCGTACAAAAGGAAACTTTAATCAGAGAGCTACGAAGAGCTGGTCTCATAGGAATTCTGGGCCGCCACGGGCCTCGATATGCAGGTCTTGCCGCTCCTGGCTGACCTATCGCACAAGGGGTTGAGCGGCGCCGCCCGCTTTAGCTTTCCTGATGGTCGGCCAAGGAGCACGTATCCAATCGCTTACCGCCGTTTGGGCACTGGACAGGCCACGTCTGTTCGCCTTTTACCTGGCCGTTGTCCTTTTCGCAGCATGATGGCGGGGTGGAGTTATGATTTGCTGATCGGAGGTTTCTAAGCCTCTCTCCATCTTAAATTGGGGAGTGTCTGCTTCCAGCCGAGTCATAAGGTGCACCGATCCTCCGCCGGGGTAATCCTCGAAACCGTTTCGCTACCATCTGGGCTGACGGAGCCACAAAATATTCCAGGGAAGCTGCGCGAGGAATCGTTGAGCCTGCATTGCCCTAGTTGGCTTCTCTTAGTACAATCCTTAAGGCAGGATCTTCATAATGGAGGTGTCATCGAATTGGACATCAATACTCTTTTTTTGTTGGTTGGAGGAATATTAGCCCTGCTGGCCGCCTTTGGCCTGTTCATGAAGCAGGCAGGGGCAGTGCGCAAGAAGAACCAGGTTGCGGCTTTCGCTCAATTTCCCCTCTCCTGGGTCTTTGCGGTCCTGGCTTATTTCTTTATCGGCTTTCTCATCTCCTACGGCTACCATTTCTTTCTCTCCGCACAGCAAATTAATTTGGAGCACCAAGGCTTTCAGGCTCTGCGCTTCTTCTTCCTCTCTTCTGTGGCCTGCCTCTTACCGGCAATCGTCATGGGGGCGATGGCGGAAAGAACTACCCTGAAAGGACAGCTGATCGGGAGTGCGATCCTCGTGGCTTTAGTCTATCCCCTGCTTGAAGGAACTTTGTGGGGAAATCTCTCTTGGCTGAATGGGCAGGGAGGCATCATCGAAGGGTGGATGGGGATGTCGGCCTTCCACGATTTTGGAGGAGCTGTCAGCCTGAACATGCTCGCGGGCTTCGCCGCCCTGGCCGGCGTCCTTGTAGCGGGACCGCGGCTCGAAAGGTTCAATAAGAGCAGGCTGGGCGAATTCACGGCCGGTTCTCCGCTTCTCTATTCGGCTGGCAACTGGCTCACCGCTCTGGCTTTAATCGGAGTGGCTTTCTCCCGCTATGCCGGCGATTTAAACCAGGCTACCGCGCTCGTCCCCATAAACCTGCTCCTTGGAATTGGGGGAGGATATCTGTCCCAATTCCTGAGGAACAAAGAGGAGTGGCATATCAGGCAATCATCGGTGCTCGCGGGGGCGATCTCGGTCCTAGGAGGGGCAGACCTCTTCCACCCGTTGGCTTCCCTGGTCGTAGGCTTCATCGGCGGGCTGATCTTCCTTCTAATATACCGCTGGACGCAGGATAAGCTGCACCTGGACGATGTCTGCGGAGCGTGGGCGCTGCACGGATGGTCCGGCCTCTGGGGGGGTATCGCTACCGGCATTGCCGGCTACTCTTTTCTTGGCGGAGTGGGCGGTGTGAATATCCTCTCCCAGCTCGTCGGGGTTGTAGTAACCGCGGCTTTAGCTACGGCAGGCGGGATCCTCGTCTTTTACCTGATCCACCTGACCGGGGTTTTGAGATCGAAACCGGAGGAGGAAAAACTGGGCATGGACATCGCTTTGCTTAAACTGAACGTTGTGGAGGAGCCGAAGAAAAAGTAGCGAGTTTTTCCTTGAGCTCCTGAAGGTCCTTTAAAACGGCCAGGCAGGGAAAACGTTTCAGCCGCTCGACGTTCTCCAGGTCGATGGGGCGGGGGTATATTTCCACTGGATTTCCTCTCTGCGTGAGCGATGTGATCTTTTCTTCCTGATCGGTCGGCAAAACCAGTGTCGGGATGCGGCGTTTTCCGGCTTGGGCGAAAAGGTTTGTAATCAGGGTATCAGAGATACCCAGAGCCATTTTAGCCACCGTGTTGGAACTGGCCGGGGCGATCACAACGAGCGAGTACCAGCCTTTATAGAGCCCGATGATCGGGATGGCGGAGGGGCTTCGATCCTCGTAGACTTGTTTCCCTGAGGAGAAAATATTTTCCTCGAGATCATATACCCTCAGCACTTCCGCCGCTGCCGGTGAGAGAAAAATATCCGCGTTCTCCAGGTAGAGGAGCAGATCTAGGCAAGGGCGAAGGAGGTGCCCTGCCCCCGTAATTCCCCAGGCGATCCTCATCCGGCCATCACCTCCTTCAGGTAATCCTTGAAAAAGCCCTCGGCGAACTCGAGCAGCTCTCTGTCAACATTCTCCAGCGTGTCCGAATAGTAATGGTAATTGGCGATTCGCCCTTCTTCGTCCTTCCCTAAGAAAGAGATGGCTGGATAGCCCAGGGCCAGCGCCGGTAATGCATCCGTCGGTAAAAGGAGATTTTTTTGCTCGAGGATCTGGCCTTTAGGAAAGGAAGCCTGCATCTGCCGAGCTATTTCCAGCAATTTTTTGCCGGCCCTGCGATAAAGGATCATTCCCTCCCCGGCCAGGAAAGTGATCTTGTCTGCTCCGAGATTATCGAGGATTAAAAAGGAAGTCTGCTCTTTCTTCAAGTCTGTTCTGAACTTTTTTAAAAACTGCCTCATACCTCTAACCCCTGCTTCTTCCGCACCGGTGAATAGGAAAATTACATCGGCACCCGCGGGATAATCTACCGGATTCTCCTTGAGATCCTCCGCCAGAAAAAGTGCCAGAGCCGCCCCGCTGCCATTGTCATTCGCCCCGGAGATGTAACGCCCGCTGAGCTTAGCGAGGACAAAGGTAACAAAGGATAGGCCGCAGATCGCCATCCCGGGAAAAAGAAGCACACTGCTCCATAAGAATTGATTAAAAAACTTAAGCAACACACCAGCCAAGACCAGCCCCAGCCCGAGGTAGGAGAAGTAAAAGAAAAAAGGAAGGTAATTGACCAGGTTCGAACGAAAGAGGAAACTCGCCCACTGTGTGTCCATGTGGGCGGAAACTATTACCCTTTTGGCCGCTTTCGGCCGGAACCTGGTATACACATTGCGCGACAGATAACGGGGGGCAAGGCTGAGCTCCAGGAGGGAGCCGGAGACCTCGATGAACATGATAAGGAATCCAAGGAGAATCAGAAAAAGTGAAAACCAGCACGCACGTGTGATCAAAGAAATGATTCCGGCCAGGATGGTCAGAGAGAAGACCTGAATCGGCACGGAATAGAAGTTGTCCTTGGGAGTGATGAACTCCTGCTGCTCAACGAGGTAGCCCATCTGCTTAAGCTGGTGCGAGATCCAGTAGGCCGCTTCTTTCTCCTCTTCGGTCGCCGAGCCTCTGTGCTTGAACTGACATAATTCAACCAGAAAATCCCAGCTTCTCATCTTTCCTCCCTCCCGACAAGTATGGCTCTTAGGTCAGCGATGTTCGTTCCCGTCGGCCCTGTCATGAGAAGTCCACCGGCCATCGCAAAAAAAGGGTAGGAATCACTGCGCGAAAGGTATTCCTCTATATCGAGGGCCAGTTCCTCACATTTAGCGAAGGCGTGGGAACCCGTGATTACCCCTGCAGCAGGACTATTGCCATCGATCCCGTCCGAGTCCGCAGAAAGGAGGGCCCATTGCCCCTTCTCTCCTTTCATCTGCCGGAGGAAGCGCAGGGCGAATTCCAGGTTGCGTCCGCCCGTTCCGCCTTTCTGCACCCGGAGGAAGGACTCTCCTCCGCTGAACAGGGCACATGGCGGAGAAAGAGGATTGCCGCTGCGTAAAATTTCCTTCACAATCTGGGCGTGCGTCATTGCCTGTTCCTCAACTTTCCCTTCTAACATCGAGGAAAGGATCAGGGAGCGCAATCCTTCCTTTTCAAGATAGGAGCTTCCCGCCTCAAGAGCCCGGAGATTGTTGCCCAGAAGGACATGGCGTACTTCCGAGAAGTAAGCATCCTTTCCTGCGTCTCGGGCTGCTGCGCTTTCCAGGTATCGAACCACTCTGTCAGGAATCCGCTCGCGCAGACCGTGCTTATCGACCAGGGAAAGGGCGTCGCTGAAGGAAGAATAATCGGGGGAGAAGGGGCCGGAAGCAATAGTAGCAAGGTCATCGCCGACCACATCCGAGAGAACAAAATGAAGTACCTTAGCTGGATAAGCGGCTTGCGCCAGTCCGCCGCCCTTGATGCGAGAGAGCTTCTTGCGCACGCAATTTACTTCCCCTATGGAGAGAGAGGCCTCGAGGAGAGCTCGTACAGTTTGGATCTTATCCTCCAAGGTGATTTCCTCCACCGGCAGAACTGCCAGAGAGGAACCCCCTCCGGATGTGAGGAAGATGAGGAGATCTTCTTCGCTCAGGCCCTGGAGCAGCTCGAGGATCCTCGTTCCCGCCCTGAGGCTGTTTTGGTCGGGAAGAGGATGGGAGGATAAGATTTCCTCGATTTTTCCGGAGAGGTGAGGAAAACGCATAGAAGCAACAATCCCCCTCTCCAAGAAGTCGCCCATCGTCTCCTCGAAGACCAGGCTCATTTCCCCGCAGGCTTTGCCGGCCCCGGCCAGGACGACCCGGCAGAAACGACTGAGCTCGACGAGAAATTCGCCGTGGTAATAGAGACGGCTTCCGTCCAGACGAAGTCCCTCGCGCAATAAGCGAGCGGGATCCACTGCCTGGAGCATTTCCTGGAAACAGGCCTTGAGGATCGCCTTCATATCGGTCATTACTTATTGTAATAAAAAAACCTTTGCCCCTCTCCCTCTGGGAGGATAAAATTAGATATTTTCTTTTCCATGGAGAAATCATGAGTTTAGTCAAGGTCGAGAATCTAGTGAAGGTCTACGGGAAACGGGTGGCGGTGGACCACGTAACCTTTCGCATCGAGGAGGGAGAGATCTTCGGTCTGCTCGGCCCAAATGGAGCGGGAAGACGACGCTGGTATCGATACTATCCTGCCTCATCCCTCCGGCTGAAGGCGATGCCTGGGTTGGGGAAGAGAGCGTGCGCAAAAACCTCATGGCCGTGAAGCGAAAAATAGGGGTGGTGCCGCAGGAGGTCTCCCTTTACCCACCCTCACCGCCCGGGAGAACCTCAACTTCTGGGCGAAAATGTACGAGCTCCCTCCTCGCTCGAGGAAAGAAAGGGTGCAGGAGGTTCTCAGGACTGTAGGCCTTATCGACAGGCAAAACGATCGCATTGATCGCTACTCGGGCGGGATGAAGAGGCGGATCAATATCGCGGTGGGGCTTTTGCCCAGGCCGGAGCTCCTGATACTGGACGAGCCCACCGTGGAAGTGGATCCCCAGTCGAGAACCAGCATCCTGGAGACCCTGAAAAAATTGAACGAGGAAGGTCTGACGATACTTTACCCTGGAGATTGTCCCTCCCGCCCTGCAGACTGTCGGGAAATTCACTCCTGTCTACTGGGGTGTAAACGGCCTAAACAAGCTCGTGACAAACGGACAGGGGATCACCGCCGTCCTTCCGAACGTTTACGTTCTCCTGGAATTCGCCGCCCTTTCCTTAATTTTGAGCATCTTGCTTTTCCGCTATGAGTAATGCCGTCTCATTCCTCGAGGGTGGCATTCCAGGCGGAACTGTAGATACGGGCGAAGAATCTCTTGGATCGATCGTAGGTCCTTTCCGCCTCAGGTGGGAAGCAGCAGCCAGGAAGCTCGTCTGAATGCAGATGGTAGGTCAGGCATTCGCAGCACTTCCCTTTTCTCGGGCAGGGCTCATATGTGCAACTGCAGTTCTCTTTGTTTCGCTTTAAGCCGCACTCCGGCGCACTCAATCTCCCTTCACCTCCCCTTTCGATTTAGCCCTGGTATAAAGCCGCATCAGGTCATTCATGATCCCCTGCAGAGCGATCACTTTTATCGGCTCTCCGGAATACTCGAACTTTCCGCTCAAAGCGGCATTCAGACCATTTATCGCTCCGCTCATTACACCGTCGAAGGTCTCACTTTTCGTCTTTATTGCAAGATCAGCGGGCTCGGTCGGCACTCCTAAGCCTGCCTTTAAAACTCCTCCGACAAAGGACAGGAAGAAATTTAAACCCTCATCAGCAATCTGAAAATGCAGGATGGCCTTGTGCTCCTTGGCGAAATCCTGCATCGCTTGATCCGCTTCGCATTCCTTGAGAAATTGATTTAATGTCTCGTGGAAATCCATGTTAAGTTCTCCATTCATTAGGGGTTGGCACCGATAGTTATGTTACCTGCAATTACGAAAAATGTCCTCAACCTTCACAGAGGAAATGATCTCCGTGCTCCTTTAAAGGGAACTCTTCTGTAAGACTGTCCCGTTTCCGTTGAAAGCACCAAACAATGAGCCCGGCGGCAAGCAAAGCTCAAAGAATGGGCTCAAAACCGAGGATCAACCTGCAACTGATCCTAATACCAGGGTCCTTAGCGATGGACCCTGGTTGTTCTCTTCTACCTCTCTTTTTTGCAGTCGAAGCGGAGGACCCCGATCCCCTCGATGCCAGCCTCGACAAGATCGCCGTCCTGAAGAGGGCCCACTCCTTCAGGAGTGCCGGTGGCGAGGACATCCCAGGGCTCCAGGGTCATGAAGTGCGAGATATAGGAGATCATCTCCGCCACGCTGAAGACCATGTCTTGCGTGTTGGAGTCCTGTTTCAACTCTTCATTGACTTTGAGCCAGATGTGTAGATTCTGCGGATCCAGACTGGCTGCGGAAGTGATGCGGGGACCAATGGGGGTGAAGGTGTCGAAGCCCTTACTCAGCGACCAGGGCATTCCCTCCTTCATCGCTTCCGCCTGCAGGTCGCGGGCAGTCACGTCGACAAAAACGGTGTAGCCGAGCACGTGCTTAAGGGCATCCTCGATGGTCAGCGCACGGCAGCGGTCTTTGATGATGGCCGCCAGCTCTACTTCATAATCGACATGTCCCGAGATTAGAGGCAGGATCACCGTCCCCTCATGATAAATCAAGGAGGAGGGGGGCTTGAGGAAAAACTTGGGCTCCTTCGGGATCTCCGCTTTCATCTCGGCGGCATGTGCGCGATAATTTTTGGCCGCGGCCAGGATCTTGGTCGGGGCCAAGCGAATCGGGCGGCCTTCCCATTCAATCATGTTATCGGTCTCCTTTGATCTAAGCTAAAAACTTTTCTCCGCGAGGACTAGCCCCCCTACAGCTCGACCTCCCTATTCCTCCCTTGATGTCGAGGTCCAGAAACAGGGCCTCCTTCCCTCACTTCTCGTTCAGGTAGATCGGGCCCTCGCGCCTCAGGCCCGAGGCTTTGATTGCCCCGATTCCACCGCAGGCATCCACGCGAACCCCGGCTTCTTGCGGAAGAAGAATCTTGGCTCGACCCACTCCTCCTTTGATGTTTGCCTTGAGGCTCTTTTTTAGGCCGGCGAAGTCGAGCAGGCCATCTCCCGCACCGAAACGGATGCGCAATTCTTCGAGGGATAGCTCTCCGAGGTGTAAATAGCACCTTCCGGCACCGAGTTCCAGGCTCATCTCCATGGGAATCTGGCCGGAGAAAGCCAGGTCCCATTCGTTCCGCACTTCCCCTCCGAAAAATCCACGCCAGATCGATGGCTGGCGGCGAACAAGCCTCCCTCTCCCTTCCTCCAGATTGTATTGGAGCTCTGGTTTCCAATCGGGGCTCGAATAACGGAAGCTTGCCTCCAACAAATGGTCTGGGCTTCCCCCTCTTGCCCTTAGCTCGCCGGCCCCCATTTTTAGGTCTACTTTCACGAATTGGGCACCCAGGGCCTCCACTGTACGAAAGTCATCGTCTATTTCTTTTCTCCTTCAGAAGCGAACCATGAACAAAAGCATTTTGAAATCCTCAGGCGCTCTCAGGGCGTGAGGGATATCAGCGGGCATCATCACCATCTCGCCTTCTTCAAGCGAGAGGCGTTCTCCGCCGATTGTAACCTCCGCCCTTCCCTCGAGGATTTGCAAGATGGCATCGAAAGGTGCCGTATGCTCGCTCAAGCCTTGTCCCTGAGCGAAGGCGAAGGCAGTTATCGTGCCTGCTTTCCGGTCCAGAAGCGTACGGCTGACTACAGCTCCCCGCTGATAGTGAACAAGATCCTTCAACTTTAGAGGCCGGCCGCTCAGTTCGTCCTGTTCCTGCATCTCTTCCTCCTTCTTTCGTGGTCCCGCCCGGGGAGAGCTTGCTGGTCAATTCCGCTCTCCAGGGTGACTTCAATCCGGTCTCCCTCGCGCAGCTCCCAAACGGGCAGGAGAAAGCCACGTGAGGTATGCAAACCCTGACGCTTCTCCCCGTCTTCCTCCTTGACGAAATAATACAGATAATACTGGTCGCGATCACCGTCCCCCAGTATCGTGGGCAGCTCCAAGCGATAGCCCTTGGTCAGAGAAATCAACATCATCTCTTTCTTCTGCTCTATCCTCACGATCCGCTGCCAGGAAGAGCGGAATATTTCCTCTTCCCTTCTCAGCCCGCAGGACAAAACGGCGAGAGGTAGCTTGCCCTTCATTTTAGCGAACCTGCGGTCGTAGAGAGCCTCCGCTGTATCCTTAAGGACCTCGGGGTCCACTTTGAACCGGCAAAAGGTGGGTGAAAAGAAAGTGGATCTGCCCAACTTCCTCGCCAGGGCACGGTGAAATCGTTCGCCCTCCTCCATAATTTCCATCAGTCGGGAGAGTGAGGGTCCTTTGCGCAGGATGTAGCGCAGGGCCACTTCTTCTACTGGTGCTTTTTTTCGGATCCAGGAACGAGCGACGATAAAGGGGTCAGGAGGGTGAAGCCAGGAAAACACCTTATCCACGAAAACGAGCAACCGCTGGCGTTTCTCTGTAAAGTCCTCTTCTCCCCCGAGATCGCTCATCAGGTCGCTTTCTTTGCCCAGAGCTCGCAGTTGCCTGCGGGCATGGATCAGCTCTTTTTGTTTTCGCTCGAGCTCTTTTCTTTTAACAGGAGTGAGTCTCCCCAGATCCTGCCCTCGCCTGAGGTTTTTCAGGTGCTTGCTCATACTGGTTATTCCCTCCCGCAAACGGCGGGCTTTTTCCCAGCGGGCGAGGGCCATTACTTCCGCCGTGCGCCCAAGCAAGAGGTCGAAATCCATCCCCGGCTCAATGTGCTCCAGCCTTTTGGCAAACATGGCATCGAGAGAATCTCTCTCGAGAAAGGTTCTAAGCCCCAGGATAATCCCTGTTTCCCCAGACGGGACCGGCAGAGAAAGGGAGGAAAAGGAGAGTTTTCTATCATCCTCTCGCAAGGAGAAGAGTTCCCACCGGGTGGAGACCCCAGCCGCTTCTCCTGCTATTCTCTCCAGGTCAGGCAAGAAATGGAGAGGGATCCGGCCCACCTGGAAAAAGAGCTCGTTTACATCCTGGAAGAAGAAGTTACCCACCGGATAAACCTCCTCGAGCAAGCGGCGGATTTTAACTTTCGCTTTCTGAAGACGATCGAGCGCGGAAATTTTCACGGACAAAATCCAGGAGGTGATTTCATCCATCTCCTGAGGCAGGGACTGCCCCAGGAGATAGGAAACCAGGCCAGCCTTGAAATAGGTGGCTACAGAATAGGAGTGATGAAAAAGATCCAGGTCATTGGCCGCCCTCCTTGTCTCTGCGAGGGCTGGGCCGAAAAACCGATGAAGCAGGGGAACCAGCCTCCTCCGAGCGGAGACAACAGAATGCGGGGAAAGGATCCTATCCAATTCAAGCAGCAGGCGAAACCTCAGCTCATCCAGTTTGGAAGGCTCTAAGCGATGTTCCAGGCCAAAGACAGTGCTTCGAAAAGTAGCCATGAAGGGCTGCTTGGCGTTGTCTGAGGGATTGGCCTTATCCTCTGCCGAGCTTTTGTGGTCGCAAGCCTGCAGGAAACGGAGGAAGGGAATCGAAGAGGGTTGGTGATTCTGCTTCTCAAAGCCATGATGCGCGGAGAGAAAGTGCTGCAACTGGATATTGTCGAAAAAATCAGGCGGCCTTCCCTCGCCCGGCCATAAGGAGCTGAGAGGGGAAGAGAAGAAGCTCCGCAGGTTGGGAGTGATCTCCTTGTCCATCGTCTTCAGGATCTGGGCGTGACGGTCTACCTCCTTGAAATCCGAGGACTTGGAACGGATGAAGTTAGAGGACAATTTACCTAAATCGTGCAGAAGACATGCGCATTCACAGGCCAGAATCAGTCGACGGAATCTGCGTAAGTCAAAAGGAGAATGGGCGAAAGCACTCCTCTCTTTCAAGTGGTGGCTCTCTCCCGGCGATCCCTGTCCTCTATCCGCGCCCGCAGCACTGCCTCCCTTACCTGGGACAGTTCTCTTTCAAGGGAGAGAAGCCTCTCCGGCGATGGGTGTCTCCAGGCATAGCGGGCCTCTACGAACGCTCCGGTTAGGTCTTTTAACTCGAAGACGATCTCGGGCACGGAAGGCTCCGCCCGACGGGCGTATTCCCACGGCGTCTCCACAGGTTTTCTTTTCACGCCTAGGGCCTCCAAAAGCTGCAGCAATTGACGGTAGAAAGCCAGAATAGTCCCTTCCTCTTTCTCTGCCGCCACATAGGCTTCCTGGATCATCCTTCGCTCCAATCGCCTTTTGCGCAAATCGCGTAGTAGAAAACGCCAGATAAAATAAGAGGCCAGAAGGAGCAGGAACGCGGAAAATACAATGATCCAGAGGATGCTCTGGGTGAAAAAGGCCAGGGTCGAGCGGACGAAATCGAGAAACGCGGAAGAAGAACCCTCTCCCCCGGACGCGCTCGGTGGCAATGGCCCTCCCTGGGTGGGGGAGGAAGAAGCAAAACCGAGAACTCCCAGAACGTGCTTCCAGGCCAGGCTCAGGTAATAGAAGAGTCCGGCCAGAAGAGGACCGAGGTAGGGAGGCAGAAGCCAGAGCGCGAGGACGAAAAAGACGGAGATGAGGATCAGGTAACCTATGGACTCCAGCTTTCCCAGTCGAAAGAAAAGATATGCGAAAAGGATGAAGACAAGAAAAATTATGACGAGCGACGAGATGTACGCCATATTCTGTACCCATCCGGGCAACTCGATTGGGGGTAGGGCCACCCCGGGAATTGCAGTGGAGGGTAAAGCGGGCGATGCGCCAGGGGAGGGGGAGGCGGCAGTAAGCGAGGGGAAAGAAGGAATGGAGGGGAAATTAACCGAGGAGAGGGACAAGCGACCCAATGACCAAGGCAATATGAACAGCAAAAGAGGCAAGAGGATCAGCAGGGACCAGCGGAAAGATCGCCTGAGGTCAGAGCTCCGGTAAGCGAATCTCTTCTCGCGCCAACGCTCATATCTCTTCCGATGGACCATGAGGAGGAAAAATCCCGATATGAGCAGGAGGAGGGGGAAGAAGAAAACGGAAGATACAGGCAAGGGTTCGAGCCAGACCAAGAAAAACACGGTGAGGAGAAGGGGCCACCCCCAGGCATTGTGAAGGATCGACCGTTCCACCGAAAGAAAGACAGGAAACCAGGTCAAGCAGGAAAGAACGATGAAGAGAGAGGCTGAGGGGGCCAGGGATTGTGTTACTTCCCTGAGCATCTCGGGCTGCAGGATCAAAAATGGGGACGGAAACAGGTCGGCGAATCCCCAGGCAAACGATCTCAGCCAGGAGGTATCTCCCCAATCCACTCCTGGATAGAAGAGCAGCTTTACCAGAAGAATCGTCAGGGGCAGAAGCCAGAGCCAGGCGCGAACATTTATCCCTTTAACAACCTGAAGGAGGGCAAGGAATTCAGCGACAGAGAACAACATAAGGAGTCCCCAAAAAAGGGGAAAGGGGGAGAGCTGGCCGATGAAAAGGGATAGTAAGGCAAAGTGCAGAAAGAGAAGAGGGGAGGGAGCAATGGCTATTTTCAGCAGCTGAAGCCCAGGAGATTTACCTTTCTGCTCCGAGAAAGAGGTTACAATAGGACCAGCAGCGCCGCGGAATCTCGACCCCGGCCTTGTCCCTTTAGGCAGTAAACCGGGACTTCCCGGTTTTCCTTCTATATTCATGCATTCACCGGGAGAAAATCGTTCCCTCCTATTAGATGCACATGGATGTGCTCGCCCTGCAGTAGTTTTGATCTCTCCCGCAGCTGCTGCACTGCCAGGAGATCAAACTGAAAAGACTTCCTTGGCTTTTCTCCCGGAAGGAGAAAAGAGCCCTCATAAATCAGGTAAAGGGAAAGGTGTTTAGCCCGCAATCTGAGCTCTACCAGGCGTCCCAGGATTTCAGGAGAAAGCAGGCTGGAGATCAGGATCAGATTAGACTGCCAGGGTAGGCGCTGAGAGGCTTCGCGCATCAGTTCCACCAGATCTCCTTCTCCCGTTCTGGCCCGCGCCAGGGACTCCATCTGGCGGATAAAATGGTCCTTTCCTTTCCCCAGGTCGGAGAAGAAGCGAGGGAAAGGGAAGACCTGGAGATAGGTCGGGATATGTTCTTCCATGGCATGATGAAGGATCGCTGCTGCGGCAGTGGCAGCGTAATCTTCGTAGATCGAGGGAAGCTCGAACTCCTTCAAGCTTGTCACGAGGTCAAGCCAAACCACGAGCGTAGTAGCTGAGGAGAATTCAAATTCTTTCACCCGGGGTTTCCCCAGATGGGCGAAAAGTTTCCAGTGTATTCTCTTCAAGGGGTCGGAAGGGAGATAATCCCTCGTCCCTGAGATGGCTGTGAAATCTTCGTAGGCTCGAACTCCGGTTTTTCTCCCCTCGAACGGCTTCAGCAGTGGAAGTTTCATGCCGGAAAGGGGAATCAGGCGGGGAAACACTACAAGCGAGGATGGAGCCCCTATCCTGGCCTCTCTCCGCCAGAGGCCCCAGGGATCGCCAGTAGCGAGAAGGAGGGGGCTCAACTCAAACTCCCCTCTTTTATTGGCCTGGACGGTATAGCGTATAACCCTTTTCTCTTTAGCCCTCAAGGTCAGGGCGAATCGTGTCACTCCGCTTTTCGCGACAATGTACGGGGGAAGAAAATCCCACACCTCAAGCCACATCAGAGGTAAACGAGAAGGATTAGTAAAGGTGAGCTCGATCCGGGCTGACTCGCCGATGGATAAGCGGCTGGGGTAGATTTTGCGCTCTACGCTGAGGGATTCCAGCCTTCGGCTGGTGAGGAAAAAGGAGAGGAAGGCCAGGAGGAAAAGAAACATGATGAAAAGCAGGGCGGTTCTGCCTCCCCATAGAGCCAGGAGGAGAAGAGCGAGGATCGCAAGCAGTACCGTCCCCTTTCTTAATCGCATAAACCACCCCGTAAAGCCCTGGAGGAGTTAGCCTGCTTTTTCCTGGACGTAATTCACGGCATCTTTGACTGTCTTCAGCCTGGTCAAATCCTCATCAGGGATTTTGATCTTAAAAGCGTCCTCCACAGCCATTACGATTTCCAGGAGATCGAGGGAATCCGCGCCCAGGTCCTCTACAAAACGAAGCTCTTCCTTTACTTCCTGTACGCTCAGCTTTTCATTGATAATGAGTGCGACTTTCTCGAAAATCTGCGTCCGTTCCATGTCTACCTCCAGAGCGATTATCCCAGAAGAGGGCGAAGGAAGACAAGGCAAAAGCTTAGCCTTCCCGCTTCTGTTTCACTTTCAGCCAGGCGATGAGGCCGGCACTGATTCCAAGAAAGGCTGCGGCTATACTCCGGCGAAGAACCCTCCCTCTTCGCCGGAGTATAATCTTCTCCCGACGTATTTCTTTCATCACCATACCCAGCAGGCTTGTAGGGGCTTTAAAAGATCGGCTCTTGGCTCGTGCTAAAAGAAGGTGCGCCCGTTCCAGATCCTTAAGCTTCGCCTGGCACTCCCGGCAATGCTCAAGGTGCTTCCCTAATTCTTCTCGCTTGTCGCGAGGTAGATCCCCGTCTAGGTAAGCAGACAACCAAAGGACCACTTCTTCACAGCGCATGGGGTTCCCTCCTCTTTTTGCTTTTGATCTGCTCAAGTTGCCGGTAGCGGCTGCGAAAATCGAGTCGCGCCCTGTAGATGCGAATCTTCGCTGAGGAAAGAGAAATTTGCAGGATCGAGGCTACTTCCTCATAAGAGAACCCGTAGATATCCCGCAGCACCAGGACCGCCCGGTAATTGGGGCTCATCTTCCAGAGGATCTGCTGTACGTGGTCCCGCAATTCTATCCTCTCAAGCTCCTGCTCGATCGGGTAATTGAAGGCAGAAAATTCGGCATTTTCCGCCTCGTGCAAGGAGAGTGAGTCGTGTCGATCCCGCTTCCTCCTTTTTACATAATCCAGACAGGTGTTGGCTGTTATACGGTAGAGCCAGGTGGTAAACTCCGAGCGCCCTTCGAATTTGGAGAGGGAGCGCCAAACACGGACGAAAACATCCTGGGAGACATCGAGGGCGTCCTCTGGATTGGCCAGCATGCGCAGAGCCAGAGTGTAGACGAGGTTTTGATACTTGCGTACCAGAGCCTCGAAAGCCACCTCTTCTCCATTCCTGGCCCGTCGCAGAAGCTCTTTATCCAGTCTCATTGCGGGAAGACGGCCAGTTTATAGCTTTTGTCGAAAAAGAGAACGCGACAACCAACTTCCTCTTTTAGCCAGGCATCGATTACTTCCTGTGGGGAGAAGGCAGGGCTGAAGTGAATATCAGTCCAGATTTCGTCGGGGAGGGAAGAGTAAATCCACACTTTCTGCACTTCCTGCAGTAACTGGGCGCATTTGTAGGCCTTATGACTGTAAAGGACATATCTCTCCCGCACTCTCCTCAGGGCTTCCTCCGGAGGCAAGGAGAGGATGTCGTAAAAATGCTCTTTAGCTCCCGACGATGAAGCGATCCCGTTTCGACACTCCGCCAAAAAGAGGATCTCTCCCCCGGGAAGGACAGCTTGCTTCGTATTTTCCAGGGCGCGCTGGGCGTTATAGATGGACTCATCGGCCGGAAAACCGCCGGCCGAAACCACAATGAAACGACTCGGCTCGACATGAGCAAGGGATGTCCGGTCCACCTCCTCAATACCGAGGGCCACAACCCTATCCAGTATTCCTGCCCTTGCCCAGAGAGCTTGCCTACCATCGGAGATACAGGCCAGGGTGAAGGCAGGACGCCCCTGGCGAATGAGCTGCATTCCCTCCACCATATCCTCGGCCAGAGGCTGCTCTCGCCTGGACGGATCGGGATGATAGGGGTGCCGACCAAAGGTGGAGAGCGGGTCTAAGGCCAGGGCGTGATTATGTTCGATCGTTTCGAAACTCGAGATCCCGGGAACAAAATCCTTCACCGCGTTGGAATAGCCGGCAAAGTAATGAAATTTCATCTCCGAGGCCACCACAAAGAGATCGCACTCTTCGGCGGCAAGGTTGAATTTCACCGGTGTGCCGAAGGAGGTCGTGCCTGCTTCCATCATGGGATGATTATGGCAATCATGAACGAGCGCTTCAAAGTGAGCCAGGCCATATTTCCTGGCTTTCCCGCATGCGAGCTCGAGAAGGTCGCGGTTTCCCCTCTCCTTGGGGTCGTGGGAACCAGTAGCGAGGATCAGGGAGATCGCACTCGCGTCTAAAAGAGACGGAAACATAGCATCAAGAAAGGCTTCGTGCGGTTCGCTGCGAGTGAAATCTTCCCAGAGGAAGCAGACTTTTTTACCTCGTGCAAGCTCAGTGAGAAATCCGCCCTCTGGATTCCTCATCGCTACTACCAGAGGATCTTCTCTCTCGCCCTCCGCTCTATTCTCTCGCGGGGATACGAGTCCGCCGAAATTCTCGTCCGGAACCTGAAGACATATTTTCCCATCTCCATAAGAGAGTGAGACCTTCATGATTTCCTCCGCTGTTTTAGGATAGCACGCTCAATTAATTCCCGGAAATGCGAACCGAATTCGTCAGAAGCGTCCAACGGGCGCCTCTAAATCTATTCAGATCGACAGGGCGGCAAGAACCTGCTCTTTGCCCAGGGTGATGAGCTTCTCCGCCTTCTGGAAATCCCAGAAAGATACACCGGCCGCAGACAGAGGAACGTAATGGATGGCTACTCCGAGCCTCCTCGCTTCCCTCAGTTCCATTTCGGTCTGTTGGGAGAGCATGAACGATACAGTCCGCCAGACAAGGCTCATCATGTCCATACTCTCAGTTTGGCCTCCTACCTTGTCTTGAACATCCAGAGCATAGATCTCGCTCGCCCCCCGCTCCACGGCCACCAGCAACGGGAGATTACTGCGTGCTCCTCCGTCCAGGTAGAGTTCTCTCTCGCAGGGCCAGGGTGGGTAATAAGGCGGAATGGCTGAGCTGCTCATCATTCCATCAATTAGCTGATCCCGGGGATCATCGCCAAAAACACGCAGTGAGCCGTCCTTAAGCCGCACAGCTACAGTATATGTCGGCATTTTCAGGTCTTTAAACGAAACAACTCCCCCGGGTAGCCTGGCTCGAATGAAGCCAGTAAGATATTTGGAGTCGAACATGGAGGGTTTTCGCCTCAACATCTGCCTGAGCAGTACGAGAGAATTCGCCACCCCCACTTCCTCAGGCTTTACCGAGCTCCATATCTCCGCAAGGCGCTGGACTTGTGTTAAGGAGGGCTCAATAGCCAAAAAAACAGCATTTAAAGCGCCAGCAGATGTCCCCACAAGCAAATCCGGGTAAATATTCCTTTCCAGCAGAGAGTAAAGAGCCCCGGCCTGCAGAGCTCCATAATTGCCTCCACCGGAAAGGACAAAAGCTATGCGGCCTTTCTTCATTTGAATTCCTCCAGGCAAAGGCTATGCGTTTTCCTGATTGTCGACATCATTGCTTTTATCCCTCGACGCAGGATCACAATCAATCTTACAATAGAGAGCGCAAAAAGCAGAGAGATAAGAGGAGGTCTGCCATGTCTATCCTTTTCTCACCGCTGAAACTCGGAGGAATCTGGCTGAAAAATCGAGTGATGATGCCACCGATGGCCCAGTACATGGCTAATGATGACGGCTCTCCCACCGATTGGCATCTCGTTCATTACGGCGCCAGGGCTGTCGGGGGCGTCGGCCTGATCGTGCTGGAAGTAACAGCCGTGGAGGAAAGAGGTCGCCTGACCCGGAGGGATCTCGGTCTCTGGAATGACAGCCAGATAGATCCGCTTTCCCGTTTGCTTCGTTTTCTGAAGCAGCAGGGAGCGAAAGTTGGAATACAGATCGGACACGCCGGCCGCAAAGCATGGAGCGAGGAGAAGGGGAATGGGCCTGCCCCTCTTATCGCGCCGAGCTCCCTACCCTTCGATGAGGGATGGGCGGTCCCTGAGGAGATGGACATCGAAGAGCTGGCCAAAGTCCAACAGGCGTTTCTCCGGGCGGCACGACGAGCGGCGGAGGCCGGCTTTGATGTGCTGGAAATACACTCCGCCCACGGTTATCTCCTCCACCAATTCCTTTCTCCCCTTACGAACCTGAGGGAGGATGAATACGGTGGAAGTCCAGCGAAAAGGGGCCGTTTGCTGCTCCAGGTCACCCGGGGAGTGCGCTCGGTCTGGCCTCGAGAGAGGCCTCTTTTCGTTCGCCTATCTTGTACGGATTGGGTGGAGGGTGGCTTGACCCTGCACGACACTCTGATGCTCGCCCTGGCTCTCAAGGAAGAGGGAGTGGATCTTGTGGACTGTTCGTCCGGCGGTGCAATCCCCGGGGGAATTCCTGCAAGTTTCCCGGGATATCAGGTTCCTTTCGCTCGCGCCGTGAGGGAGAAATCAGGGTTACCGACAGCGGCTGTGGGTTTGATCACCGGAGCAGCACAGGCCGAGAGTATCCTGAAAGAGGGGAGCGCGGACCCTGCGTAACCCGCACTGGCCGCTCTATGCTGCTTACGAGCTCAGGGAAGACCTTCCCTGGCCCGAGCCCTACCGGAGGGCCAAATTTCAACCATTGGAGGCTTAAGTCAACGTCCATGCCATCGGCCTTGCAGGAGCTTTGTTGTGACAGGAAGGAATCGACACCCTCCTCTCTAATTCCACCTACTGAGAAAGGTCAGGGAAGAATATGGGTCCCTGTCTCCCCTGCAAGGGCCCGCGCTATATTCTCGGGGTTTGTGATAATCGCTTCTTTACCTCCGGACTCCAGAAAGGCGATGCAGGCTTTGATTTTAGGCAACATGCTACCGGCGGCAAAATGCCCTCCCTCGATATATCGCTTCGCCTCGGCGACCGAAATACGATCCAGTGGCCGCTGATCAGGCCTGCGATAACTTATGCAAGCTTTTTCGACCGCCGTGGATATAAGAAAGAGGTCGGCATTAATCTGGCGAGCCAGCAGGGAGGAGCCGAAATCCTTATCTATGACGGCGGCAGCGCCCTCCAGGTCGCCATTTGCGTTGCGAATGACGGGTATCCCTCCCCCCCCTACAGCAATCACAACGAAATCGGCGTCCACCAGCGCCTTGATCGCCTCCCATTCCACGACTTCCTTCGGTATCGGTGAAGCTACGACCCGGCGCCAGCCCCTTCCAGCATCCTCTACAATCGACCAGCCCTCCTTCTCCTGGTAGTGTCTGGCTTTTTCCTCGCTATAAAAAGGCCCGATCGGCTTTGTGGGATGCTTGAAGGCCGGGTCTTCGCGATCAACCACGCACTGGGTGACGACCGTGGTCGCCATTTTCGAGATCTTCCGTTCACGAAAGATATTCTGCAGATTCTGCTGCAGGGCATAGCCGATTGCACCCTGTGTGTCGGCCCCGCAGCTATCGAGAGGCACAGGGGGAAGTACGTGAGAGGCAAGCTCCGAGCGCAACAGCGCGAAGCCTACCTGAGGTCCGTTTCCGTGAGTTACGACAACATCCCATCCTGCTTCGATCATCTCGGCTATGTGGTAACAGGTTTCCTTCGCGGCCCGATATTGATACTGAACCGATTGATGCTGCTCATCCTTAATCAGCGAATTTCCACCAATTGCAACAACTGAGACTTTCCTCATATTCTTCTGTTCTCCTGAAGACCTCTCTTTCTCGCTCGCGTGTGACTGCGTCCTAATTTCTCCCGTATGGCCCATGGTCAAAACCATAATAAGATCATACTCTACAGGATCAGCAAGGGTGATATCAACGCCTGCAGGAGAATTGATCAGTAAGCTTTCCTTCATCGCGGGGCAGATCGAAATAGGGCTTCATGCCCGTTTCTGGAGGAAAAATGGGCCTGTCCACCATCTATGACCTCCTCTGTAGCCTCAAGCCGGATCGCAGGGAAGGCAATGCATGTGGGCTGGCTACATCGGAGCGTAGCTTAATCTTCCCGATTGGAAAAAGAAGAAGGCAATCGACGAATGACGTGAAATTTAAAGAACTCGCGCACGAAGTAATTGAGAGAATAGCTCACGATCTCTCCGCTTTTTAAATAGAGAGTTTCCTCGAGGAGGAGAACAGGGGTTTTGAAGGGGATTCTCAATTTTCGGGCGAGGAAACGAGAAGCGCGGGCCGGGGTGATATTCGAGCGGGCATAAATCACAGGGAGTTTCTTCGATAAAAACGTGTCGAGCACTGACCCCCGGAAATCTTGCCTCATCTCCTCAAGAGAGACGACTTTTTCGCGAACAAGATCGTACATATAGGCAATGGGACGCTCGGCCGTAGTTTTTATCCGGGAGACGGAGACAAGGTCTTCCCCCACAGCAACCTGGAGCTTGTCCGCAAGCACATCGTCAGCTTTTTCCGCACCGAAGACCAACTCCTCCGTCCCAGCTTCCAGTCCGGCTTTGCGGGCCAGACTGTCCAGGCTTTCCAGCCTCTCCAGTCCTGACTTGATGACAGGAGGATGATCGAGGATGAAGGTCCCGACACCCGGTCGCCTCGAGATGATCCCTTCTTCTTCGAAAACTCTCAACGCCTCCCGCAAGGTGGAGCGTGAAATACCTAGGTCATGTGCCAGAACAGGCTCGGACGGCAGTCTCTCTCCGGCTTTAAACCGTCCTTCTTCGATCAGTTTCAAAAGCCGCTCTTCGGCAAGGAGGTATAATGGCCGCGAATCAACCCTCACTTTTTCCTGCCTGGTCAGGCTTTTCTTATTTTGATTTTTCATCTTTGTTGGACCTCGGACACCTTCGAGTTTCCGGGATCATGGCCATTTTGTCAATAAAGCCTCCCCCCCCGACTCTCTGTTGTCACCAGTTATGCTTGAGAGGATTGATCGAAAAGTAGTTCTGCTATACTTGCATCAGCACAGGTAAAGCGGAACTAAACAACCAAATAACGAACATGTATCCAAGCAGATCGAACAGAGGAGGGTGGTGACAACACTCAACCGGAGAAAGATCTTCCTGCAGTCAGGCAGTTTGCCCGTCCTCCGGGACCTAACCCGGTAGGGCACGCCGCAAATAGGTCTCTGGCGAAGATAATGGTGGATAACCTCAAGTAGAATAAAGGAAGCTCTTCGAGCTGCGCGGCCCTAAAGCCGCTTGGCCAAGGCCCGCGGCCGTCGGACTGGATAAGTCCAAGGGTGCAGGTGGAAACACCTCCGCCTCTCGTGCTTAGAAAGGAGAGTGAAAATGGGTTGTGTGGACAGCTCCTGAGTGTCTTTCGGGTCAATGATAATTTATGTAGCTCGTCTCGGCGTGCGAGTTACACTAAATCCTTCGAGTCTGGTACTGATGTCGTAAGTATTTAACAACCAAGGAGTGAGGACCATGAAGAATCGGCTTACAAAAGCTCTATATATTTTTGCCAGCTTGCTTTTGCTGGGGGTTATGATTACCGGTGCCGCAGGCTGTAAATCTGAAAGTCTCACTACTGCAGATAACACAGTTTTACTTACAGTTACTAAAGATAATCAGACCGTTACTTATACCATGTCAGCGCTCAAAGCCTTGCCGCCCATCACCGGTTGGGCGGGTCAAATGTCGAGCACAGGTAATATTTCCGGGCCATTTGAGTATAAGGGCGTGGCCCTCAGCGAACTCCTGCAAGCGGTAGGCGGCATCACTGAGAACAATGCTGTCAGGGTCTCTGCCAAAGATGGCTATGCCATGACGCTATCGTACAAGCAAATTACCGAGGGTAATTTCACGATTATCGATAGCAGCACCGGCAAAGAGGTCACCGCATCCAATAAGCCGGTGATTTTCCTCGCTTATGAAGAGGACGGCAAACCGATAGGCGAAAATATCGGACCTTTACGATTGGGGATTATGACCTCCAATAACCAGGTTACAGAGGGGCACTGGTGGGTGAAATGGGCACAGAAAATTGAAGTCATCCCCGTCCAAAAACCCTGGAACTTGAAGCTTGAGGGCGCCATCACCGAGAATATGGACCAGGCGACTTTCGAATCGGGTTCGGCTATCGGCTGCCACGGGATCAAGTGGACCGATGACAAGAATCGTGTGTGGGAAGGAATTCCCCTGTGGTATCTTGTCGGCCGCGTTGACGACCCGAAAGACACCCATAAGGGCGATGCCTTCAGCGATGCTATCGCCGACGCAGGCTACGAAGTCCAGATCATCGCTTCTGATGGTTCCACCCTGAAGCTCACCTCAGCCGAAGTCAAAAGAAATGATGCTTTGATAGTCGCCTACAAACTCGATGGCAATCCTCTGCCTGAGAAAAATTGGCCCTTAAGGTTGGTCGGCAGCACGCTGGAAAAAGGGCAGATGGTCGGCCAGATAGCCACTATAAAATTGGTATTTTCTGCAGAAACAGCGACTCCAGCCGGTCCGGTCGTTTTAACAGTGAGCAAGGAAAGCCAGACCAGGACTTATACTCTGGCGGAATTAAAGGCATTGATTCCGATAACCGGCTATAGCGGAACTAAGAATAAAGCCGGTGTCATAACAGGTCCTATGCCTTATAAGGGCGTGGCGCTTACTGAACTTCTCAGCACTTTGGGCGGTATACCCGCCGGCGGCAGCGTTAAGTTCACTGCCAAGGACGGCTATACCAAGACCTTGACTTACGATCAGATAACAGAGGGCGCCTTCACTACCTACGATACCTCTGGCAACGCCGTGGACCCGGAAACGAAGTTAGTAGTCTTTTTAGCTTACGAAGCGAACGGCGATGCCCTCGATGATAGTACAGGTCCGCTACAGTTAGCTATCATGACCTGTCAAAACCAGGTAACCGACGGCTCGAACTTCGTCAAGCAGATAGAGAAGATAGAAATTCTCGCCACCCCATAACGATATAGGTTAAATGAGGGTAGCCAATGTCGGTCAAATGGCTCTCAAATCGTCCGCCACGTTTGATCATTAAGTTCTCACTAAGCATCAATACCGTGCGCTTTATCCTCGCCGCTGGCATAGCGGTATTGGGGTGTAGTCTTGTTTCGGCCTGTCACACCCCAATACCAACCTCACCAACAAAATTAGTAGTTTTCGAAGCGGGTAGCCTCATGGTTCCTTTCGCCCAAATCGAAAGCGAGTTCGAGGAAGCCAATCCGGACATTGACGTCGAGATCCAGGCACATGGCAGCATACAGGTGATCAGGCACGTTACTGAGTTGGGTGAAGAAATTGATGTGGTTGCTGTCGCCGACTATTCTCTCATTCCTCTGTTGATGTATCAGAGCATGATGCCCGATGGGAAACCTTATGCAGACTGGTGCATAGAGCCCGCCACGAATCAACTGGTGCTCGCTTACACTCCGAACAGCAAGTATGCCGCCGAATTGAACGCTGATAACTGGTACCGGATAATCTCCCGCCCGGAGGTTAGAATCGGGCTGGCTGACCCACGCATGGATGCTGTAGGCTACCGCACTCTGATGGTGGCCAGGCTCGCCGAGCTATATTACGGTGACAACAGCATCATGTTGAATGCGGTGGGGCGATATTTCACGGTCCCGATAGTTGCGCACGAGGAAAACGGTATCTCCCTTATCACTGTGCCAGAATTGTTAGAGCCTTCGGGAAAGCGGATGTACCTGCGCGGCGCCAGTATGCAGCTCATTGCCCTCCTGCAATCGAACGATATTGACTATACCTTTGAGTACAAGAGCGTCGTCGACCAACAAAACCTGAGTTCCCTCGAATTGCCTCCGGAAATAAATCTCGGTGATAAGAACTTCGCCGAGATTTACCGCAAGGTCAGGGTCAAGATAGACTTCCGTCGCTTCAAATCGGTCACTCCGGAGTTTGAAGGATTGCCCATTGCTTACGGGATGACGATAGCCAATAATTCCAGGCACCAGAAAGAGGCTGCCAGGTTCATTCAGTTTGTCCTCGGGCCTGACGGCCAACGGATTTTCAACGAAAATCACCACCCCCCCTTGACCCCGCCAGAGTGTGATAATGCTGGCGCATTACCTGATGAACTGAAGCTACTGTTCCCTTAGGAGGAATATTGGGAATCACCAGAAAAGTTGTCCGTGCCGGTGGGAGCTATCTTTCTCGCTACCGCTTGGCGGTGGTTTTTACCATCCTTGCCATCCTCATACTCCTGTTCATCCTGGTTCCCATCATTAAGATGGTCTTTCTCTCCGACAAAGAGGCTCTCTGGCAGTCGTTTTTCGATGCCACTACCATGAAGTCAATTTTGCTCACGCTCTATTCTGCTTTGATCGCCACCGTTGTCGGTTTCATATTGGGAGTACCCCTCGCTTACATTCTTGCCAGGTATGATTTCCCGCTTAAGCGCGTCATTGAGGGCCTGATTGATTTACCCATTGTCATACCACATTCCGCTGCTGGCATCGCTCTCCTATTCGTTTTCGGACGTAATTTTCTAATCGGAAAATGGTTCAACTCCGTGGGCCTGCAGTTTGTTGACTCCCTGGCCGGCATCGTGATTGCCATGCTTTTTGTAAGCGTGCCTTTTCTCATCAATTCTGCCAAGGAGGGCTTCAGGAAGGTGGATGTGCGGCTGGAAAAGGCGGCTCGTACCCTGGGAGCCTCTCCCTGGCAAACCTTTTTAAGAGTTACGTTTCCGCTTGCCTGGCAGAGCATTTTAGCCGGAAATTTGATGATGTGGGCTCGTGGCATGAGCGAGTTCGGCGCCGTCGTAATTCTCACCTATCATCCGATGATAGCGCCTATTCTGGTCTATGAGAGATTTCAAACTTATGGCCTAAATCAAGCCATCCCTGTTGCCGCTATATTGATCATCATCTGCGCTTTCCTCCTTGTCGGTGTTCGGATCCTCTTGCGCAAAAGGAAAAATGATGATTAAGCTGGCAGGGCTGCAGGTAGAACTTCGGGGTTTTGCTCTGCAGGATATCAATCTGAGCGTAAAAAGCGGCGACTACTTTATCCTGGTAGGGCCAACTGGCGCCGGTAAGACGCTCTTGTTGGAGGCAATCGCGGGGTTACACAAGGTGAAGAAAGGTGGGATATGGCTTGATGGCAGAGATATGACATTGCTCGGGCCGGAAAAACGGAACCTCGGCATGGTGTATCAGGATTGTGCCTTATTCCCCCACCTCTCTGTTGCCGAGAACATTGCCTTTGGCTTAAGGGTCAGGCATATTGCTGTAAAAAGCATCAAAAAGGAGCTCGACGAGATCGCCTCCCTGATAGAGATCGACCATTTGATGGACCGCAAACCAGGCAAATTGAGCGGGGGTGAGAAGCAGAAGGTAGCTCTGGCTCGTGCTCTTGCCATCAGGCCGCCTTTACTTCTACTGGATGAACCGCTCAGTGCTCTTGATCCCGAGACCCGTGAGGGTTTACAGCTGGAGCTTAAACGAATTCATCATGCACTGGATATCACAGTAATTCATGTCACTCATGATTTCGATGAAGCTTTAGTACTGGGAAAACATATAGCCGTTATAGGAGCAGGCAAAATCATACAGGTGGGGACGCCGGAGGAGATATTTCGCACACCCAACTCGGAATTTGTCGCCCGCTTTACTATGATGAGAAACATTCTATCCGGCGTCCTATTGCCGCAAAACGATGGCGCTAATGTCTTCCATTCGGGCAATTTGGAGTTGATTACGACTACTCGAAAAGAGGGAGCGCGGCATGCCTGCATAAGGCCAGATGATATTACTCTCTCCCCCGACCCTTCTCTCCTCGATAGCCCTAACAGCTTTACCGGCACTATAACGAGGACGGAAGAGAGGGGGGTGGCCGTTCACGTCATCGTGGATTTGCCGCCGGATATCTGCTGCCTGGTCACGCGCCGCAAGTTCGACGAAATGGGATTAACAATCGGTCAAAGAGTGCGGGTTATTTTCAATCCGGATTTCATCCATGTTTTTTAGGCCTCTGCGATTAGTTGTTCCCGGTTTTATCTTGTTGCTTGCGGCCCTCGTCGGCTGCTCTCTTCCTATGGAAACAATAGAGCCAGCGCCGGCCCCAACCTATGAGGCTCCTATCACCCTTGCTTACCCTGAGCCTCCAATTGAGCTCAGTCTTGTCTCCGAGCTACCTGGCATGATACGCCTTATCGGGTATAGCGACAGCTATTTCGTGACCGGCACGGTTGGGGTCAGTGAGGATGATTGGATACCCGAAACCGAGACAGGCTACAGTAAGGTCACCCTGGCGCAGAGGGCCAAGACAAAGATAGTCAGCAGTCAGGGTCTGATAAACCTGTGGAGGCTACGCGTCAGCGATCAAGAGCCTTTTCGACTTGAAATCCGCAACGAACAAGCGGAGGGACACTGGAATCTCAGCGGTCTGCCGATTACTGATTTATACGCTGAGTTAGGCGCCGCTAAAAACGCTTTCACTTTTGATCAGCCGAACCCTGCCGTAATGCGGATAGGCGAGCTTCGTTGTGGAACCGGAGATGTCATCGCAGAAGGTATCTTGAACGCCGTGTGTCAGAAGATGGTCGTCGAAGCCGGGAAAGGCAACATTACCTTACGCTTCAGTGGGGGAGGAATATGGCAAAATTTACAGGTAGGAATTCGAGCAGGTACGGGAACAATAAACATAGCCATAGCGGCGGAAATTCCAGCTCGCATCATCGTCACCAGCAGAGGCCAGGTAATCCAGGGCGAGGGAATCAAAAAACTCGCGGGCTGTGATAGCGATCTATATGAGACTGCTTCTTACCAGGGGGCGACGGATAAGACCGTTGAGATTGTAATCTCGGGCGGCTCGGGTACTATTTACCTGAACCCGCTACCTTCGTAACCGTTTTCGATGAGTCAATCAACAGCAATCATAACGCTGGACGCCTTAATTACTGCATAAGCCGGTTTACCTACCGCTAAATCTAAGTTCGCCGCAGACTCTTTGGTGATCACGGATACTATCTGGGCACCACCCGGTAATTCCAAAATTACTTCAGTATTGACCGTCCCTGGTTTGAGCTTCACCACTTCGCCCTGCAATATATTACGAGCACTCAATTTCATGACCATACCTCCTTTTTGCGTCTGTACATCCAATGATACCCCAATAAACCTGCTGTTTACGCTCTATCGAAAATCAGGCCAGTCCCCCCCATGGATAGCGTCCATACTCACAGCGGATCTCCTTGCCGTCCCGCAGGAGAAAGGCAAAGTCAATGGTATAGGTAGTGTCAGCCGGGTCAGGGTCATGAACCCCCCAATGCGGATCCTCTTACTAAAGAGGATCCGCATTGGGGGTTGGTAAGATAATCAGACGAGAATACTGACTGACCGCGGCTGTAATGTTCTATATAATCTATAATCAGAAGAAATGATCCTTTCAGACACACAAATTGAGGAAGCATTACGCAACGGAGATATCCGCTTTGATCCCGAGGTCTCCCTCTCGACGCAGTTACAGCCTTCGTCGATCGATCTCCGGCTCTCTCGCTTTTTTCGAACCTTCAACGCTTCCCAACATCCTCTGCTCGATCCCCTGATGCCCCTCGAATTTAACGAGATCACGACATTGGTGGAGCTGGAGGAGGGGAAAGCGTTCATCGTACATCCGGGCGAATTCGTCCTCGGCTCTACTTTAGAATACGTCTGGCTCTCTTTCCGCTTGGTAGGCCGGGTGGAAGGACGAAGCAGCTTGGGAAGAATGGGTATCATCATTCATTCGACAGCTGGCTATATCGACCCGGGCTTTGAAGGGACACTGACCCTGGAGATTTCGAATGTCGGCAAGATTCCTGTTGCCCTCTACCCGTTGATGAGAATCTGCCAGATCTCCTTTTTCAAAACCGGTAAAGTGGCCAGGCCTTACGGCCAGGATCGCCAATCAAAATACCAGGGACAGAGAGAGCCTACCTCATCGCGGATCGCGCTCGATGAGGAATTTTTAAAAAGCGAATAATGAGGGAGGATTTTTACTCGGCTGTCTCCAACTGTCTCGCAGACCTGCTTCCCTTTCAACCCACTCTCGCCACTCAAGTAGGTGAGCATCGATTTGACGACCGGCTCGCGGATTTCTCCTCGGGCTCCGGCGAGAAATTCATATCTCAGATTAAAAAATGGTTGAGGGTATTCCAGGAAGCCAGTCTCGCGGACAGGGAGGCCGAGGTGGACCGCAGACTGATGGTCGCCATCCTAAAAAAGTGGCTCATCGATGGAGAAGAACTCGACCTTCCTCGCCGAAACCCTGCCCTATATGCCGATGAAGTGACCACTGGTCCCTATCTTCTGCTTATCCGCGATTTCTCTCCTACGGAAGAGCGCGCTCTTTGCCTGCGGGACCGCCTCAAGCAGATTCCGGAAGTGCTCAGACAGGGGAAAGTACAATTAAGAAATCCACCGCGAATCTGGACGGAAAATGCCATTCTGACGTTGTCGGGCAGCTCGTCCCTTTTCTCCAGGCTCCTTGCACAGCTCGGGGAAAAAGTTCCGGAAATGCATAAGGATCTTGAGCAAGCCGCTAACATGGCGCTTCGCGCGATCGAGGATTTCTCTTGCTTTCTCAAGCAGGACCTGCTGCCGCATTCGAACGGGGACTTCTCGACAGGAAGGGAAATCTGGGAGGAGATAGCGCGCGAGGTCCTACTCCTTGAGGAAGGAGCGGAGGAGGTTCTCGCCTATGGAGAGGAACTTCTGAAGCATACCGAGAAAGAAATGGAAAGGCTCGCCTCAAGGCTTGAGCCCAATATCTCTCCTGAAGAGGTGTTAAGCCGCCTCCGCGACCACCACCCCGAAGCGGAAGAGCTCCTTAGAGCATACAGAAGGACGATGGAATCGGCCAAGCAATTCCTGTTCGAACATGATCTAGTAAGCTTTCCTCCGGGTGAGGAGCTGGAAGTGCAGGAGACACCCGAGACACAGCGGCCCATTTTTCCTTATGCCGCTTATTTTCCTCCGGCGCCCCTCGAGACAAAACAGAAAGGGATTTTTTACGTGACCCCGGTCGACCTGAAATTGGGCCCAGAAGAAAGGGCCAGGAGGCTGCGCGCCCATTCATGGATTAAAATCCCCATCATCGCTGTGCACGAGGCTTATCCGGGTCATCATCTGCAACTAGTCTGGAGCAACCGGGCCCCCACCCTTATCCGAAGATTAGGAGTCCTCATTTCAGTCCTTTTCATCGAGGGCTGGGCTTTCTACTGCGAGGAGATGATGGAGGAACAGGGCTTCCTGAAGGAAACAGAAGTACGCCTTGGCCGACTGGCCGAACAGCGGTGGAGGGCCTACCGGATCCTTATCGATGTCGGCCTCCACACGAGAAAAATGAGTGCTGAAGAGGCAGTCAGGATGCTGGTCGCAGGAGCTAAGCTGGAGGAGGAAGACGCCTGGGGAGAGGTCCGACGCTATGCGGAAACTCCCGCATATCCCATGTCCTACATGATCGGGAAGAGGGAACTATTGAAGCTCGTCGAAGAATACAGGAAAAAGATGGGTAAAAATTTTCGCTTAAAAGAGTTTCACGACAGAATCCTGCGCCTTGGCTCGCTGCCACCAACTTTAGCGAGGTCATTGCTTTTAAATGAATGAGCGCTTCGAGCACAGGCTTGTAGAACTAATCCTCGCATTTTCCCTTCTGGCCTGCTCCTTCCTGCTAGGCTTCTTCTTGCACGAGAATTTACCGCGAACAGGCAACTCTTCTCCGACTTCGCCTGCAGAGTCCGAGCTCTCCCTGGAGGAATTGCAGGAAGAAGTCTCCGCGTTAAGACAGCTCCCCTGGCGAGAAAAATTGTCTGCTGAATACCTGGATGAGGGGAGGCTGAGGGAAAAACTTAAGCGTAGCCTGGAGGAGGAGGCAGCACAAAAAGATCTGATCGCCTCTGAGCAAGTGCTGAAATTCCTGAACTTAATTCCGGAAGAGGCCTCCCTGAGCCAGCTCCTCCTTAATTTGTATGAAGGGGAAATTTTAGGGTTCTACGACCCAGCCGAGAAAAAGCTCTTCATCGTGGGGAGAAACGATAATGTGCCGATAACGCGCAGGCTGACAGCGATCCATGAGATGATTCATGCCCTTCAGGATCAGGCTTTTAACCTGGAACGGTTCACCACTGCGAGCTTCGAGGGAGACGACGACCAGACCATCGCCATTCAGGCTCTCTACGAAGGGGATGCCTCCCTGGGCACCTTGCTTTATCTCGCGGAGAGGGGAACTCTGGGAACCAGCTTAAGTCTAGCCTTAGAATCCGTGGGGACAAGTTCGGCCCAATTAGAGAGCACTCCTTTATACCTGAATGCCTCTCTCATCTTCCCCTACGAGGAAGGTCTTGTCTTCGCTCAGAGTATTTATAAAGCGGGGGGATGGGCTTCGATTAATCAGGCCTATCTTGATCCTCCTCGCTCCAGTGAGGAGGTGATCCATCCTGAGAAATTCCTTCAGAAAAATGACCCTCCTCTCGACATCGAGATCCCCTCCTTGAGCGATGAACTGGAAGATTGGCACTTGATTAGGAACAATGTCCTGGGTGAATTCGACTTCCGCACCATTTTTCGCACGTCGCTGCCAAAAGAGCAGGCCGATCAAGCCGCGGAGGGTTGGGGTGGCTGTCGTTATCAACTCTACGCACTGGGGGAAGCCAGGGTCTTCATCCTGAATGCCATCTGGGACTCCGCGGAGGATGCACAAGAGGCGGCTTCTGCTATCGACGACTTCTTGAAAAGTCGCTACCATTCAGCACCGGTCCCTTACTATCATGGCTCTCTCTATCTCGGAGAGGATGAGGCCGCCATTCTCATCCCATACGGGAGATCGACTCAACTGGTTATCTCCCCAGAACAGGATCTGGCTCTCGCGCTGATCAAAAAATTACCTTAGGAAAGGAGCTGATTATGTTTTCGAAACAACAGGGGCAGGTCATTGTCGTCCGGCTGCAGGGCGGAGAAGACCTGCTTTCCTCTCTCAAACAGGCTGCGGAAAAACACCAGCTCTGCGCTGGGGTTGTGATCTCAGGCATAGGCATGCTCGAGCGGGTAGAGCTCGGTTACTTCAGCGGACCCGACCAGGGCTACCAGACGCACAAGCTCACCGAGGCCTGCGAGCTGACCTCGCTTTCAGGCAATATTTCTCACCAGGAGGAGGGATATAACCTGCATCTCCATGCCAACCTGGCCAGACCGGACGGAAGTGTCACGGGTGGGCACTTAATCAAGGGCACCGTTCACGTCACGAACGAGATCTTCATCCTGGAAACCAACATCCCGCTATTCCGACGCAAAGAGCCAGCCGGATTGGTGGGGCTGTATCTTGATTGAATGGACGATATCTTCTGGGCTTTCGACCTGAATACCATTCCTTACGCGCAAGCCTGGGAACTTCAGAAAACACTGGCGCGCAGGATACAAAAGCGAGAGTTGCCGGAAATCCTGCTGCTGCTTGAACATCCTCATGTTATCACTCTCGGTCGGCACGGTAGAAAGGAAAATATCCTCCTCCAGCCGGATGAGCTGAGAAAACAGGGGGTGGATTTTTTTCAGGTGGATCGAGGAGGAGATGTCACCTACCATGGTCCGGGTCAGCTCGTGGCCTACTTCCTTTTCCGTCTGGAAAAATCCGGGGTGCGGATATTCGTCCGCAGGCTGGAGAGGGTAATCCAGGCGGTGCTCGACGACTTTGGTCTCAAGGGAGAGACGAAGGAAGGGAAAGCCGGGATCTGGATCAAAGGGAGAAAAATCTGCTCAATCGGCATCGCTGTACACGAAAGCGTCTCCCAGCACGGCCTCGCCCTGAACGTGCACACCGACCTCTCTTTTTTCTCCCTGATCCATCCCTGCGGCGACCCCGATCTGTTCCTCACATCCATGACCCAGGAAGCGCGGAGAACATTCCCGATGTCTGCCATCAAGGAAAGGCTCATCCAGCAGGCGCAGGCTTTCTTTTTAAGGAAAGCGGTGGTCGTCGATAAAAAAGAGCTCTCAGGTCTTGCGGCCGGATAAGGAGTCTATAAGACAGAGCAGGCTCTCTCTGGCTTCGGAGGAGGGGAAGTTCTCCAGGAGAATGTTGCGGGCACCGAGGAGATAGCATAGGGCCATCTCCTCGGTGTACTCGAAAGAAGAATATTTCCGGCAAAGGCGCACTATCTCCTCCCCCTGAACGCCATCCCCCTGGATGCCCTCTATCGCCAGTGACCTCTTCAGCTCCTCGCTTTCCCGAAGGGGCAGGCTTCGCAGCAGGTGAATGAGAGGAAGGGTCGCCTTTCCCTGTTTTAAATCGGAAAAGAGCGGCTTGCCCGTCTCCTCTTCCTTACCAATATAATCCAATAGGTCATCCTGGATCTGGAAAGCCACCCCCAGTTGGGTGCCAAAAGACGCCAATGCCTCCCTGGCCTGCTCGGGAGCCCTTGCCAGAACAGCGCCTAAAAGACTGGCGGCTCGAAACAGGCTCGCCGTTTTCCGCTCAAGAAACCTCAGGTATTCGTCTTCCTCTAAATCCCAGTCCGTTGCTCGTGAGACCTGGGCTGCTTCCCCATAGCAGACTTCATGTAGGGAATCGGCCAGCAAGCGTTCGAGTTTGCGGTCGCTCTGTTCCATGAGGATGGTGAAGACGCGAGCGAACAGATAGTCTCCCGTGAGAACAGAAATGCGGTTTCCATAAATTTCCTTAGCGCTGGGAGTCCCCCGGCGAAGAGGAGCAAGATCAATCACGTCGTCGTGAAATAGAGTGCCTAGGTGGATAAGCTCCAGCAGGGCAGAAAGGCGCACCAGGCGGGAAGGGATGGAAGGGCGGAAGAGCCGATAGCTCAAGAGGGCGATGGCGGGTCGAATACGCTTTCCCCCGGAATTGCACACATATTCGAACGCCTCCCTTAAAATGGTGATATCCGGCTTGATCTCCTCCCGGATGATCTCTTCCACGCGAGCCATTTCCAAACGAATGGGCACCAAAAAATCCTTCAAGCTGACGGTCATGGTGAACAGCTATAGCATAGCACGACCGTCCTTGCAGGAAAAAGTGTCAATTTATAATTCTCTCCTCTTGCCTTTTCCGTGCTGCCTTGGCATAATATCGGAGGGATTTTAAACAAAGTACTTTCGAAAAACCCCCCGAGAGAAAACGTATACGGGAGGATCTGCATGATTTCTTGGGATGCGCTGTTTTCCGAGCGAGCCAAAGGTTTCAAAAGTTCTGCTATCCGAGAGCTTCTCAAGTTAGTCGACCAACCCGACATCATCTCCTTCGGCGGTGGTCTGCCTGACCCTGCATTTTTTCCTACCGAAAAATTCGAGGATTGCGTTCATATCGTTCTCAAAAGCAAGGCGGGGCTGGCTCTCCAGTACGGCACTACCGAGGGCGTGCCTGCTTTCCGTGCCTTTCTCGCGGAGAGCGCGAAACAGCAGGGAATCAAGTGTGGAGCGGAAAATGTCATCATCACTGCATCTTCACAGCAAGCGCTGGACCTTGTAGCGAAAGTGTTGCTCGATCCCGGAGATGTAGTCTTTGTGGAAGCCCCCTCTTATTTAGGCGCCCTGCAGGCCTTCGCGGCTTTTCAGGCTCACATGGTCACCGTTCCCATGGACGACGAAGGGATGAAAATAGATATACTGGAAAGCAGGATACAGGCAATGCGCTCCCGGGGGGAAAACCTCAAGATGATATATACAGTCTCCTCCTTCCAGAATCCAGCTGGAGTTACTCTATCCCTTGACCGCCGACAGAAGCTTCTGGAAGTCTCCGCCCGCTACAATATTCCTATCGTCGAGGACTCGCCCTACCATGACCTGAGATACGAGGGACAGCCGATTCCTGCTATGGCTTCGATGAACCATGACGGCAGGGTCGTCTACCTGCAAACCTTCTCGAAAATCCTCTCCCCCGGGATCCGCCTGGGGTGGATCATCGGCCCGGAAAACTTCGTGCGCAAGGTCAGCCTGGCCAAACAGGCCACGGACCTCTGCACTTCACCCTTCATGCAATACACCGCCCTGGAATTCTGCCAACGGGGATACCTCGGACCGCATGTTGATTTTCTAAAGCAGGAGTACAAGAAGAAAAAAGACGTCATGCTCAACGCATTGCAGGAATTCTTTCCTCCAGAGGTCCGTTGGACCAAGCCGGAGGGAGGTTTGTTTCTCTGGGTTGAGCTTCCCAAGGGTGTCGACACTACGGAAATGCTGCCGGAGGCACTGGCGGCAAAAGTGGCCTACGTCGGAGGTACCGGCTTCTTTCCGGACGGCGAAGGGGGAAATTGCATGCGCCTGAATTTCTCCTTTTCCACTGCGGAAACAAACCGCGAAGGAATCCGTCGCCTGGCAGAGATTGTCAAAAAAAAGATTCGCATTTGAGCCCCTGATTTGAAAAGGGCAGCCTTGAAGGCTGCCCTTTTCATTTATGCTAATAAAAAACGCTACAATCATAAAAAATTGCCTGAGGAGAAAAGAGCATGCGAGTTGATTTACGCTCGGATACCGTAACCAAGCCAACCGAGAAAATGAGGAAGGCAATGTACGAGGCGGAGGTGGGGGATGATGTCTTCGGGGAGGATCCCACGGTGCGCAAGCTGGAAGAGCAGGCCGCCGAGCTTTGTGGCAAGGAAGCTTCCCTCTTTGTGCCCTCGGGTACGATGGCAAACCAGATTGCCGTTCGCGTGCTCGCGTCTCGCGGAAGCGAGGTGATCCTGGAGGAACAGTCTCACATTTTCCTCTTCGAGGTCGGGGGCTTAGCCGCCCTGGCCCAGGTTCAAACCCGGTTGGCCAAAGGAGTGGGCGGCATCATCCAACCCTGCGATCTCCTTCCGTTATTCAGGCCAATCGATGATTATCACGTGCCCCAGACGAAGCTCGTATGCCTTGAGCAAACCTCAATGGCTGCAGGCGGGACTATTTATCCTCTCGCCGTGATCGAGGAGATCTCCAGAATAGCCTACTCCCGATCGGCGAAGGTTTACATGGATGGGGCCCGTATTTTCAATGCTGTTGTGGCCTCCGGTGTATCGGCAAGGGAGTACGCCCGCCCTCTCGAGGGATTAATGTTCTGTCTATCCAAGGGTCTCTCCTGCCCGGTTGGCTCGCTACTGGTGGGGGGCAAGGAATTCATTGAACAGGCTCGCACCGTGCGCAAACTCTACGGGGGAGGAATGAGACAGGTCGGGGTACTCGCCGCCTGTGGTTTGGTTGCGCTCGAGGAGATGATGGAGCGCCTGGAGGAAGATCACGCCAAAGCGCGGATCTTAGCTGAAAGAATAGAGGGCTCTCCCCTGGTCGAGGAGGGTTGGAACAGGCCACAAACGAATATCGTCATTTTCCGCCTGAAGGATCCCTCTGCGGCCGAGCTTGTGTGCAAGTTAGAGGAAAGGGGAGTTCTCTGCCTGCCCTTCGATGATTGGCGGGTACGATTGGTCACACACAAAGACGTCTCTTTCGCGGAGGCTCATTACGCCTCTCAAGTCCTCGGGGATTTACTTCACTCCTAAGTGAGGACAGAGTGAGCCTTTTCCTGGGGATTGAAACTTCCTGCGACGAGACGGCGGTAGCACTGCTCGAACAGGAAAGCGGATTCATGGCATCGCTTGTATCTTCGCAAACCGACCTTCATCAAGCCTACGGCGGGATTGTCCCCGAGCTGGCATCGAGAAGGCACCTGGAGATCCTGATCCCTCTTCTGGAGGAAATCTTTAGAAAGAGCCAGCGGAAGAGAGAGGAAGTGCGGGCGGTCGCTGTAACCCGCGGCCCCGGACTTGTAGGAGCTCTGCTCGTGGGGATGGAGACCGCCAGAGCGCTTTCCTTGAGCCTCGGCATTCCCCTCTTCGGTGTGAATCACCTGGCCGGCCATGTTTACGCCGCTTTCATCGAAAAAGAGATATCCCTTCCGGCCCTGGCCCTGATCGTCTCTGGCGGGCACACCGAACTCGTGCTCCTAAATGAAGCAGAAGAGTTCAAATGCCTCGGCTCGACGAGAGATGATGCCGCCGGGGAAACGCTGGATAAAATTGCTCGTTTTCTCGGCCTTTCCTATCCGGGAGGCCCGGAGATCGAGCGCCTGGCATCCAAGGGAGATCCTTCTTATAGGGCTTTCCCAGTCGGGGAAAGCGAAAATCCCCTCGATTTTTCCTTCTCCGGTTTGAAGACTTCCGTGATCTACCATGTGCAGAATAGGCAGCAGGCGGGGCATCAGGTTCCACTTGCCGACCTCTGCGCCTCTTTCCAGAAAGCCGTCGTGGATGCCCTAGTTTTGAAAACCCGGCGCGCCCTCCGCCTCAGCGGAGTGAAAAACCTGATCGCCTGCGGCGGAGTGGCGGCCAACTCGACTTTGAGGAAAGAGATGGGTCTATTATCGGAGCAGGAGGGCGTGCGACTGTGGATTCCTCCCCATGACCTCTGCACGGACAATGCCCTGATGATCACCCGTGCTGGAATTGCCTCCGCACAACAGGGAAAATTTCTCTCCTTATCCGCTGACATCGATCCGAACCTGACCCTGGAAAGCTGAATGAACAAAGAGGAGAAGCAGCTGAGAGCCTCCATCAGAAAGGGGAATGTCTTCCCTCTGGGCAGCGCGTGCAATCTCTCCTGCTATTTTTGTTCCAACCGCTACAATCCTCCGGGGCTCAAGTTAATCGCAATCCCCTTCCTGGGAAAAAAAGAGATCCTGAACAGGATCTCTTTTCTCGACCGGGGGAAAGCCGTCATCATTGGCGAATCCGCGAGCCGCTTCGTGGAGGGAGAACCTCTTTTCCATCCCGATGCCCTATTCATCCTGCGGGAATTGAGAGAATCCCTGCCGGGAACCCCAATTCAGCTGACTACGAACGGCACCCTGCTCTCAGAGAAGGTCCAGGCCTTCCTCAAGGAGCTGGAGCCGATCGAGCTGATCATCTCCTTCAACTCCCTGGTTGAAGAAGCCAGGGTTCGTTTTCTCGGAGACCTCAATCCGGGAAGAACCATAGCGAATTTTGAGCTGCTAAAGCAGCAGCATCTCCGCTTTCAGGCTTCCTTCCTTTTAGCTCAACCTTTCCTTCCAGAGCTCCCTGCCTCTTTGAGAAAAGTGGAAGAATGGGGAGCCTCATTTATTCGTTTGCTCCTGCCGGGTATCTCCAGAATCGGCCCCGGTGAGCTACGGGCCAATATGAAAAAATGGCGAGAACTGAAGCGCTCTTTGTCTTCCTGGCGAATGGCACTTCGGGTTCCCCTTGTCCTCGAGCCACCACTTCTTTCGAACCTGAAGGCCGAGGTGGAAGGGACGCTGCTCGAGAGCCCGGCAGAAAAAGCCGGCCTCCTCCAGGGTGACATTATCCTGCAAGTCGGCGATTTATCTCCTTTCTCACGCTGGGATTGCTATCACATGATGGAGGCGGGAGAGGACCCTCGTCTCCTCGTTAAAAGGGGCGAGCGTACCTTGGTTATGAATGTAAGAAAAAGGGCCGGCGAAAAGAGCGGGGCTGTCTTCTCGCGGGATCTGGACATAAACAGGTTGCGCCGGGTGATCGCCCGACTTCCGTCCAGCGGCAATGGTTGTTGGCTCACAAGTTCCTTGGCTCGGCCGCTCGTCCAACTGGCCAGAGATAGAGTGGGACGCGAGGAGCAATTATTATCCGTTCGATCCCGTTTCTTCGGAGGCTCCATCCGCGTGGCCGGCCTGCTCACAGTGGACGATTTCCATCAGACCTTGACGGAAAGCGGGAGGAGGTGGGATTGGGTTCTTTTGCCGGGGGAGCCATTCTCCTCGGGAGAGGACCTACGGGGGCAGCGGGTGGAGGAGTTGGCAAAGGATACCGGCGCTCAGGTGTTCCTCGCTTCCTGATTAATAAGCCCTGCATATCATCCTGCCTGCTCCCGGAAACCTGATTCTTAACCACTGCCTTCCGAGAATTTCCTCTCTTCAGGTAGAATCTTTAAAGCCTGGGTCAGGCATCGGCGTCAGGCACTGCCTGCTCTCCGGCCTCGATCTCCTTGCCCTGGCCTTTTTTAGACCCTAACCTCTGCCATGACCTTATACGCATCAAGACGACACATCCGTTCATGGGTCTTAAAACCTATACAGGAAAAATTTTTGTTATTGCTATTTAGCACTCTCTTGACAGGAGTGCTAAAATATCCTAAATCAACATGTTTTAAGGAGGGATTTTTCATGAATTTAAAACCGCTTGGGGACCGCGTTGTAGTTAAGGTCCTGGAAAGCGAAGAGCGCACCAAGTCGGGGATTGTCCTCCCTGATACGGCCAAGGAAAAACCACAAAAAGGGAGCATAATCTCTGTTGGTACTGGGCGCATTAACGAGCAGACCGGGGAGCGCATTCCCCTGGACGTAAGGGTTGGCGACACCGTGATCTTCGCCAAATATGGCGGGACAGAAGTCAAACTTGAGGGTGAGGAATACCTGATTCTGAGCGAGCGGGACATTCTCGCCGTCATCGAAGAGTAAGGAGGAAGCGAAAATGGCTACTGCCAAGCAGTTAGTATACGATGAAGAAGGGCGTCGGGCCTTAGAGCGCGGTGTGAATGCTCTGGCCGACGCCGTGAAGATTACCCTCGGCCCCAGGGGGCGCTACGTTGTCCTTGAGAAAAAATTCGGACCCCCCACGATCACGAACGACGGGGTGACCATCGCCAAAGAGATCGACCTGGAGAACCCCTTCGAGAACCTGGGGACCCAGCTGGTTAAGGAAGTAGCGACAAAGACTCAGGATGTGGCCGGGGACGGGACCACCACTGCCACCATCTTCGCCCAGGCCATGATTCGAGACGGCCTGCGGAATGTCGTGGCCGGGGCGAACCCCCTGGCTCTTAAGCGCGGAATGGATGCGGCCGTGGTCAAGGCCGTGGAAGAAATGAAGAAGCTCTCCAAGCCTGTGGAAGACAAGCAGTCCATTGCCCAGGTGGCCTCGATTTCCTCTAAGGACGACAAGATTGGTTCGGTGATCGCCGATGCCATGGAAAAAGTCGGCAAGGACGGCGTGATCACTGTGGAAGAGGCTCAGAGCCTGGATATCACTCTCGATTTCGTCGAGGGCATGCAGTTCGACCGCGGCTATGTCTCTCCCTATTTCGTCACTGACACCGAGAGGATGACGGTCGAGCTAGACGACCCCCTCATCTTCATCACCGATAAGAAGATTTCCTCTGTAACGGAGTTTCTTCCTGTCTTAGAGAAGTTAGCCAACAAGGGGCGCCCGTTTCTCGTGATCGCCGACGACGTCGAGGGCGAAGCTCTCGCCACCATGGTTCTCAACAGGATGCGCGGCTCTTTCCGCTGCGTCGCAGTGAAGGCCCCCGGCTTCGGTGATCGGCGCAAGGCCATGCTGCAGGATATTGCTATCCTCACTAAGGGTCAGGTCGTCACCGAGGAGATCGGGATCAAGTTCGAGAACGTCACCCTCGACATGATGGGAGAGGCCCGCCAGGTCAAGGTGGACAAAGACAACACCACGATCGTAGGAGGAAAGGGAGACCCTGAGGAGATCAAGAAGAGGATCGGCCAGATCCGTCGCCAGATAGAGGATACGGACTCCGATTACGACCGGGAGAAACTGCAGGAGCGGTTGGCTAAGCTGGCAGGTGGGGTAGCTGTAATCAAAGTCGGAGCGGCGACCGAGACCGAGATGAAGGAACGCAAACATCGGATTGAGGACGCGGTTTCGGCCACCAAGGCCGCGGTCGAAGAGGGTGTGGTCGCCGGTGGTGGTGTGGTGCTGATAAATATCCTGCCCAAAATGGAGGAACTGAAACTGCACGGCGACGAGCAGACCGGTGCCAATATCGTCAAGCGCTCCCTGGAAGAGCCGCTCCGCCTGATTGCCGAGAACGCCGGCTTGGAAGGCTCCGTAGTCGTGGAGAAGGTAAAGGACCTGCCCCACAACCAGGGGTTCAACGCCCTTACCATGAAGTACGAAGATATGTTCAAGGCCGGGATTATCGATCCGCTCAAAGTCACGCGTTCCGCTCTACAAAACGCTGAATCTATCGCATCTATGATCCTGACCACTGAGGCTGCCGTGGTGGAAAAACCCGAAAAGGAAAAACCGAGCCCTCCCCCGATGCCGCCAGAATACTAAGCTACGAGAAGCAATTGAGAAGAATGCGAGAGAAGGTCCCCTGCAGGGGACCTTCTCTCGCATTTCATAGTCTGCTTCCTTTATCTCCTGCGCATGATTTAAACTCCTCTTCCTCACATTATTTCTAAAAAAGCATTGACTCGGAAAAGCATCTGAGCTATAAATATTCTCTAAATACCTTGAGGAGGGAAGGTTAGGAATGAAGAATGCAGTTAAGCTGTTCTCTATCGCCATTTTAATCTCAGCACTGGTCGGCATGGTAGCCGGGTGTGCGGGGCCCAGCACCTCAACTCCAACCAGTAGCGAGACCGCAAGTCCATCCCCAACCCAGGTCAAAGAAGTCGTGGTTGGAGTAGTCGCCCCTCTCACAGGGGAGGCCGCTACCTTCGGGAAGTCCACCAAGCAGGGGGTCGAATTAGCCGCCCTGGAGTGGGGCAATAAGGGCGGGATAAACGGCATGACCATCGTCCTGAAAGTTGCAGACGATAAGGGCGATCCTACCGAGGCAGCCGCCGGTTACACACGGTTAATCAAACAGGAAAAGGCCGTCGCCATCGTCGGAACTGTAATGTCCAAGTGCTCGCTTGCAGGAGCTCCCATCTGCCAGCAGAATAAGATCCCCATGATTTCTCCCACATCGACTAATCCAAAAGTGACCGAGGTCGGAGATTTCATCTTCCGCGCCTGCTTCCTCGACGATTTCCAGGGCAAGACTGGCGCAGAGTTCGCCTACAACGTCCTGAAGGTGAAAAAAGCTGCGTGTATCTTCGATGTGGGCAACGACTACACCAAGGGTCTCTCTGAGTTCTTCCGCGATGCCTTCAAGGCACTCGGTGGAGAGATCGTCGGCTTCGAAGCCCATCCCACGGGAACGACAGACTTCAATGCCCAGTTGACCAAGATCATCGCCGGTGGGCCGGAATTGATCTATATCTCTGATTATTACAACGATGTCGGCCTGATCACGAAACAGGCCAGGGGCCTCGGCTATACCGGTCACTTCCTCGGTGGGGACGGCTGGGACTCGCCTGATCTAGTCAAGATCGGGGGGGATGCGGTAGAAGGAGGCTTCTTCACTAATCACTTTGTGAAGGACGAGCAGCGCCCCGAGGTGCAGAACTTCGTGAAGAATTACAAGGAGAAATACGGCGAGGATCCCGATGCTCTCGCTGCTTTGGCCTACGACGCCGCCAACATCATGTTCGATGCAATCAAGCGGGCGAACTCCACGGATGGAACAGCGATCCGGGATGCCATGAAGACAACCGACTACAAGGCCTCTTCCGGGCAGATAAAGTTCGATGAGAACCGCAACCCGATCAAATCGGCCGTCATCATTGAGATGAAGAATGGCCTCCAGAGTTACAAAACAAGCATCAAACCGTAAAAGTGCTCGATAGAGAGGCTGTTTCCGGTTCGAATTAGGGGTTTGGTGGGGGATGCTGGTTTTAACCAGCATCCCCCTTTTTAAGGAGGTTCTCATTTGGACTTAGGTGCCATCTTTAATGTCCAACAACTGATCAACGGCCTGCAGTTGGGGGCCATTTACGCATTGATTGCCTTAGGCTATACGATGGTCTACGGCATCATCCGCCTGATCAACTTCGCCCACGGCGATTTCTGGATGATCGGCGCCTACTCCGTATATTTCACGGCCACCTACCTGATCACAGCGTTCGGAGGGATCTCTCCGCTCCTGGTCTTCCTCGGCGCCCTCCTGATCGCAATGGCTGCAGGAGCTCTGATCGCCGTTTCTGCCAACCAGATCGCCTATAAACCATTACGTTATCGCCCCCGCCTCTCCGCCTTGATTACCGCTGTGGGGGTATCGATGTTTCTTGAATACCTGTTCTCTTCCCTGCCTTTTATCGGCCCATCCTATCTGGCCTTTCCAGAAATAGTGAAGCGCCAGGAATACATCATCGGCGGAGTGCACCTCAATAACTACCAGATCATCGACTTAGCTGTCGCTCTGATCCTGATGGCATTACTGACCTATATCGTTAAGATGACCATGGCAGGGAAAGCGATGAGGGCCGTGTCCTTAGACAAGGATGCCGCCAAACTCATGGGGATCAATATCGAGAAGATCATCATGCTCACCTTCTTAATCGGGGGAGCCTTGGCCGGCGCGGCCGGCCTTCTGGCCGGCATTACCTACCCCCGCATCAATCCGTACATGGGAATACTACCCGGACTCAAGGCTTTCGTCGCCGCTGTCCTCGGAGGAATCGGCATCATACCTGGGGCGATGCTTGGCGGTTTCATCCTAGGGCTTGCCGAAGTCTTCGCTACCAGTTTCAACTCACTCCTGGGGGAGGGCATTGCGTTCGCCGTGCTCATCCTCGTGCTCATCTTCCGTCCGCAGGGCCTGCTGGGCGAGAAGACGGCGGAGAAAGTGTGAGGATGAAATTATGAAAATCCTATCTCAGCTTTTCAAACAGAGCACTTTTCGCTTCTTACTCTACGCTGTCATCTTTTACGGCTTGGTTATAGGACTCAACTCCGCGAATATCTTGATTGATGACTTCGCTCTCCTGATCATCAACATTTCCCTTATCTATGTGATACTGGCGAGCAGCTTGAACCTGATCAATGGCTTCACCGGTCAATTCTCGATCGGGCACATGGGATTCGCCGCAGTCGGGGCTTATGTCTCCGCCAGCTTGACCACACTGATCTGGAAGCTCTCTACGGATCAGCCGCTTTACTACACAATTCCCCTTTTCCTCGTGGCCCTGATCGTCGGGGGCCTCTGCGCAGCACTGGTAGGCTTTCTGATCGGCCTCCCTACACTCAGGTTACGCGGAGATTACCTGGCCATTGTCACCTTGGGCTTCGGCGAGATTATACGGACCATCATCAACAACATCGATTACGTGGGCGGGCCTCGCGGACTCCTGGGTATACCATCGCTATCGAGCTTCACCCTGATCTTTTTCGTCACGCTGATCACCCTTTTCGTCTTAAGGAATCTCATATTCTCAAGTCACGGCAGGGCTTTTATCTCAATTCGGGAAGATCCCATCGCCTCCGAACTAGTCGGGGTACATACCACGCGCTACAAAGTCTTAGCTTTCACGATCGGTGCTTTTTTCGCCGGGGTCGCCGGTGGCCTGCTCTGCCACCTGATCAATATCGCCCACCCTTCACAATTTGGCTTCCTTCCGTCCTTCATGGTCCTGGTGGTGGTCTACATCGGCGGGATGGGAAGCCTTACCGGATCTATTCTGGCAGCTTTCCTGCTCACGATTCTGGAAAAATACCTTCTCCCGATCGGACTCCAGGCTCTCAGCTCTTTCACCCTTCCTGCCTGGGGTTTTGAGGTAGGAGTGGAGTGGCGGATGGTCATTTACGCCCTCCTCCTGATCGTGGTAATGCTCTTCCGCCCGGAAGGCTTGATGGGCATGAAAGAGGCCAGGTTCCTGATCCCCAAGGAGCATTGAGATGGGCGAGACGATTCTGAGAATTGATAAGATGACCCATTTCTTCGGAGGTCTGAAGGCCGTCTCCAATTTTAACCTCGATCTGCCGACCGGCGTCATCTGGGGGATCATCGGACCGAACGGCGCGGGAAAGACCACGGTCTTTAATCTGATCACGGGCGTTTACCGGCCCAGCCAGGGCAGGATATTCTTCCTCAACGAGGAGATCACTCAATTGAAACCGCACAGCATCATCGGGAAGAATATCGCACGTACATTCCAGAACATTCGGCTTTTCGGAAATATATCCGTCCTGGATAACGTGAGAATCGGACTGCATCTCACTTACAAACCCAATTACATGGATGCGATCGTGCGCAACAGGAGATTCCGGGGGGAGGAGAAGAGGATCCGAGAGGAGGCCATGTTCTTCCTCGAACATTTCCATCTCTGTGCCCGTGCTCAAGAGGAGGCGAAGAATCTCCCCTACGGCGAACAGCGAAGATTAGAAATTGCCCGGGCCCTGGCTACCAAGCCCAGACTCCTTCTTTTAGACGAGCCGGCGGCGGGCATGAACCCGAAAGAGGTGGATACTTTGATGGAACTCGTTCATCAGATTCGCGAGAAATTCAGCCTCACGATCCTCCTGATTGAGCACCAGATGCGTTTTGTAATGAGAATTTGTGAGCGGATCAAGGTGATGGATTTCGGGGAGACAATCGCCGAGGGCTCGCCGGAAGAAATTCAGAACAACCCGAGGGTGATCGAGGCCTACCTGGGTAAAAGGAGCGTGCACTGATGTCTGCCGCGATCGAGGTCAAGGACCTCAATGTCTCTTACGGTGGCATCCGCGCGCTGAAAGGGGTCAGTTTCTCGGTCGAGCCAGGGAAGATCGTTACTATGATCGGGGCCAACGGCGCCGGAAAATCCACCACGCTCAGAGCGATATCCGGCCTCGTTCCCAAGCAGGAAGGAAGGATTCTGCTCTTCGGAGAAGACATCACCAAGACCCCCGCCCATAAAATCGTCGGGCTGGGGATTTCCCATGTTCCAGAGGGTCGGCGGGTCTTTGCCACTCTCACGGTAATGGAGAACCTGGAGATTGCCACCTACACCGGCAGGGATCGCAAACAAAACCGCGAATCCTTAAATCTGGTTTTCTCCCTCTTCCCTCGAATGGCGGAGAGGAGAAAACAATTGGCGGGCACCCTTTCTGGAGGAGAGCAACAGATGCTTGCAGTGGCCAGGGCCCTTATGACCAGGGGTAAGGTGATGTTGCTCGATGAGCCCTCCATGGGACTGGCGCCAGTCCTGGTGGAGGAGATTTTTCGTACCATTCTCAAAATTAACGAGCTGGGAACCACCATCCTGCTTGTGGAGCAGAATGCTCTCATGGCACTGGAGATCTCTCATTACACCTACGTTCTGGAAGTGGGAAATATAGTCCTCGAGGGCCAGAGCGCAGAGGTGATGCACAACCAGAAAGTGAAAGAAGCTTACCTGGGAGGATGAGCGCTTCGAGCTATCTCTTGCGCCCAAGGTAGAGGGTATGCTCGCATCCCCCGAGCGCTGTCCGGTGGGTGCAGGTAGCCAGGTGAATTTTCCACCAGGTCTCGCCATGCCCTTCCTCCGCTAACTGATTGAGGGGCTCTCTCAATCCGGAGGCCAGTCCTTCGAGGGCAACTAGCTCCAACGTTTCTGCTCCCAACGAGTTAAATTGCTCTTCCAGCTCTAAAATGTCTCCGAAATAGGCGGTGGTGAAGGCTCCCACATCGTCGCCGGCGCTTTTCCTCTGCATAGGGCGGCGCAGGTAAGCCAGCGCTCTTCCGCTCTTGAGGAAAGCGGGAAACTCAACCAGGGCCGAACGGAAAACTCCATGCAGAGAGACAATGCTCGCCGCGACTATTCCGCTTTTCTTCAAAACCCGCAAGCCCTCCTTCATTGCTTTCCTGCGCTCACGCAGAGAAACCAGATGATAGAGCGGGCCCGCTATCAGCACCCCATCGAAAGCTTCGGCAGAAAAGGGGAGGGAAACAGCAGAAGCCTTCACAAACTGGCGGACGCCGCTCACGCCCAGCTTGAGGCATTTTACCCTGGCAAATTCGAGATTTCGGCTGGACAGGTCAAGGAGCACCACCTCGAATCCGAGTTCGGCCAGAGCGATGGCATAGCGGCCTGGTCCCCCGCCGCAATCGAGCACGAGGGCAGGAGGAGGGAGATGCTTCCGGAGGAAATGCATGGTCGTGCGGAACTCGAGCGAGTGATAAAAATCCTGGGAGAGTCGTTGCCACTCGTTTCCAACTCTCAGGTCGTAAAAATCTTCCACGTCCCTTTCGTCTTTTCCATCCATCTCCATAACCCTGCGGATCGAACGAAATGAGCGAAAACCAAGGCCGCACCATCTTCGGCCACCAAACTGCTTTAAGCAGTAGGAGGATCATAACCCTCACAAAGCGGCACCTGACGATGGTGCGGTTCTGCTTCTATTGAAAGACGAAAAAGCATCGCTGTCAAATTCAGGGGTAGGTCTCATCTTTTTTTTGCAATAAAATTGAAGGATCATGAAGACATATCTCTGGGATACAGACGGCGTATTGCTCGAACAGCACGAGCTCGCAAGGATAACAATGGCGGAAATCGTCCCCTACTCTCACAGCTCCCTCGGTCTCGAGCAAAAATTCTTCCCGCATGTTCGCTCGCTCGCCCCCTCTCCCTCGCAAATCTCCTTTCTCGGCGCAGGCGATTACCATTTTCTCACCTATTTCCTGCTTCAAAAAATCGATCGGCCCTTCGCCCTCGTCCTCCTAGACAGTCACATGGATTACGGAGAGGAAAATATGCCTCTTCTGCATTGCGGCAATTGGTTAAGGTGGGCATTTGACCTCCCCCTGCTCGAGCAGGTGAGTGTGATCGGTGCCCGGGTGCTAAGCAAACTGCCCCGAGTGACTGACCTGGAAGCAATCCCCAGGGGCGATGGGCCTCTCTACCTCTCCATCGACAAGGACGTGCTGTCCTCGGAAGAGCTTGAACTCTCCTGGGAGCAGGGGAGCTGGACTCGCCAGGATCTGCAGAGATTCTTACTCGGCTTTCCTAAAGGCAGGCTGGTGGGAGCGGACGTCTGCGGAGAACCCAGGCTTTCCCCGGAAGATTTCTCTCTGAAGGCGACCAGGTCCATCTACCAAAGCGAATCCCTTAACTTAGAAATATGGCAGGTGCTCACTGTTTGAGCGATTCTTATGATTGTTTTTGTGATAATCTTACGGCAAATCAGAAAGAGGAGGGGAAAATGAAGAAGGTTGTGCTTTTACTGATCTGCATCGCTCTCTTGGGCGGCGTTGCTGCTTGCGGCGGAGGTGGAACAACCCCTACAGAGACCGCTACTTCCCCAACGTCGTCTCCTACTGCTACGTTGCCATCTCCCACGCCGACGAAGACGATCGTCGTGGGGACTGCCGCGGAATATCCACCGATGGAATATGTAGAGAATGGGGAAATCGTGGGGTTCGACATCGACCTGATTAAGGAGCTGGCACGAATCGCCGGTTACAATGTCCAGATCGAGAATACGGCCTGGGATGGAATTTTTGCCGCCCTGTTCGCTAAAAAGGTCGATGTGGTAGCCTCGGCCGTCTCCATCACGGATGAGCGCAAGAAGGAAATGCTGTTCGTCGGGCCGTACCTTGAGGCTGGGCAAGGCATCGTCATCAAGAAGGACCGCACGGACATCAAGGGACCTGATGATCTCAAGGGTAAGACAATCGGAGTGCAGAAGAGCACGACAGGGGACGAGGCGGCGAGCGCCATGGAAGGGGTCCGGGTGGAACGCTATGAGGACATTCTCCTTGCTTTTAAAGACCTGGAAAACGGCCGAATCGACGCTGTGGTAAACGATGTTCCGGTGAATGCTTATCAGATCGCTAAATCAGGATCGCAATTTATCCAAATCGCCAAAAAATTTACCATGGAGGAATATGGTTTGGCCGTCCGCCTGAACGATCAGGTCATCCATCAAGCTCTCTCCCAGGCTCTGCAGAAGGCCAAAGGGATCGGAACATACAAGCAAATTTACGATAAGTGGTTCGGGGGAAGCTGATCGGGCGTTATTGATGCGGACGCTCACAAAAAATGCTTCCTCGAGGAAGCATTTTTTGTCGACATACGAATGAAATACGGAACGGAGGGAGGATCGTATGGACTTTAAATTTGACCTTCTCTGGCAGATTTTACCTCAGCTATGGAACGGCCTGCAGATGACGCTCCTTTTGAGCGTGTTGGGGATGGCCCTGGGGACCTTCATCGGGCTTTTCGTCGGGATGGCCAGACTGAGCAAAAGTCGCGCCCTCACCTGGCCAACCAATTTTTACGTGGAGGTGATCCGTGGTACGCCTCTGATGCTACAGATCATGATCATCTACTATGCTCTGCCCAGCCTGGGACTCAACTTGAGCAAGGTTCCTGCCGGGATCATCGCCCTGGGGTTTTGCTACGGCGCCTACATCTCAGAGATCTTTCGCGCAGGTATCCAGTCCATCGAGAGAGGGCAGGTGGAGGCTGCTCGCTCTCTCGGGATGACCGGTGGCCAGGCCATGCGCTTAGTCATCCTGCCTCAGGCTATCCGCCGCATATTACCTCCGCTCACAAATGAGTTCGTAGCCCTGCTCAAGGATTCCGCACTTGTCTCCATGATCGCTCTCTTCGAGCTCACCACCACCGCGCGTTACATCTCCAGCCAGAGCGCCAATGCCTTTACTCCCTATATCGGCGCGGCCATCTTCTACTTGCTCGTGACGATTCCTGCCTCCCGCCTGGTCATCCTGCTTGAGCGCAAGCTGAGAGTTGGCCTATGATCGTCATTCAGGTTGAGAACTTGCACAAGCGATTCGGACACTTAGAGGTGCTCAAGGGAGTGAACCTTGAGGTCGGAGAAAGGGAGGTCATCGTCCTCATCGGCTCCTCCGGCTCGGGGAAGACCACTCTCTTGCGCTGCCTCAATCGGCTGGAAGATGCTACCTCCGGCCGAATTTTCGTCCTTGGGGAAGAGGTTACCTCGCTGAAAACCGACATCAACAAGCTGCGCCAGAAAATGACCATGGTCTTCCAGCTCTTCTTTCTCTTTCCTCATCTCACAGTGTTGCAGAATCTCACCCTTGCCCCCATGAAGGTACAGAAGAAATCGCGAGAGGAAGCGGAGTCCATTGCCTTAGATCTTCTGCACAAAGTAGGCCTCGAGGGTAAGAAAAACTCCTACCCCTCTCAGCTCTCAGGGGGGCAGCAGCAACGGGTAGGGATCGCCCGCGCCCTGGTCATGCAACCTGAGATTATGCTCTTCGACGAGCCTACTTCAGCCTTGGACCCGGAATTCACCCGTGAGGTGCTGGAAGTAATGAAGCGGCTTGCTCGCGAGGGAATGACCATGCTGGTGGCTTCCCACGAGATGGGCTTTGCCCGTGAGGTAGCTTCCCGCATCCTCTTTTTGGACGAGGGGATCATTATGGAGGAAGGCAAGCCGGAGGAGATGTTCAAGAATCCCAGGACCGATCGCTGTCGAGCCTTCCTCAGTAAGATTCTATAATTGTCCTAAGCTATCAATGAGAAGGGTACAGTTTTTCAGCCACTCAGAGGATGAAACGAGGGCTCTCGGCCAGAAGCTCTCCTTGAAACTTGGAACAGGGTCGATCGTAGCCCTCTTCGGTCCCCTGGGGGCAGGAAAAACCGTCTTTGTGCAGGGTCTGGCCGCGGGTTGCGGTGTCCCGCGGTCCTGGGTAAAGAGCCCCTCCTTCACCCTGATCCGCTCCTTCCCCTCCTCTCCCCCTTTTTACCATGTGGACCTTTTCCGACTGGAGACACCACTGGAAGAGGACCTGGGGCTGGAAGAGATTTTTGTATCGGGGATCGTGGCGATCGAGTGGGCGGAGAAATTGGGCGCCCTCCTGCCCGCGCCCGCAATCCACGTGAGGATCAAGCCAACAAATGAACATGAGCGCCTGATCGAGATAGAGGAGCGATGAAGGAGATCGTCCTGGCTTTAAATACCTGTACCCCCCGCCAAGGAATAGCCATTCTGAAAAAACGAAGCTTGATCCGGGAGGTTACCTGGACGGCAGGCAGGGTAGAGGGGCTCGACCGTCCGTACAGGAGCGCCCTGGCCGAAGAGATAGAGAGGATGTTCAAGATCGAGGGCATTTCCTGGGAAGAGGTAGCCATTCTGGGGGTGACTGTCGGGCCGGGCTCCTTCACCGGGATCCGCTCCGGCCTGTCCTTCGTAAAGGGCCTGGCTTTCGCCAGAGAAATCCCCATCGCTCACTGCACGACACTCGAGGCTCTGGCAATGCAAGCGAGTGGGGATTACATCTGCCCGATCCTTGACGCCCGCAGGGGGGAATTATACTGGGGGATTTATCGCCAGGGGAAGAGGATCGAGGCGGAGGTTCCGCCTGCTGTCTCAAGCCCTCTAAGCCTTCGGGAAATTCTGCTCCAGCATGAGGGATCTATCACTCTCGTCGGCGAACCCCTCTGGCGGGATGACCTGCTCTCGCTCTTTTCCCTTCACCCCATCCATATCGCTCCCATTTCCTCCTGGATCCTCAGGCCGAGCAGCGTGGGCTTCCTAACTTGGGCTCTTTATGAGCAGGGATCGCTGAGAGCCGCGAGTGAGGTCTTGCCCCTATACCTGCGCGCTCCCCTCTGATTTCTCCGCCTGATCCAGGGCAATAAGCGCGGCTCCCCAGGCTCCGATCATCTGGGGCTCGGAAGGAAGGAGGATTCGCCTTCCCAGCTCTTTCTCCAGGGCCTTAACCATGGCCGGATTCCGCGCGACCCCGCCCGACATCGCCACCGGCTCCTCCAGGCCTACCCTGTGCACCAATCCAACAACTCTTTGAGCGACGGAGATGAACACCCCCCGGGCAATGTCCTCGCGCATCTCTCCTCTGGCAATGAGGCCGATCACTTCCGATTCGGCGAAAACGGTGCAGGTCGCGGAGATCGCCACCTCTTTCTGCGAACGAGCGGCAGCCTCACTCATTTCCGGCAGGGAGAATCCCAGGCCGCGGGCCATCACCTCAAGAAACCTTCCGGTGCCGGCGGCGCATTTGTCATTCATGGCGAAATCGAGAACTTTCCCCCTCCCGTTGAGTCGGATGGCCTTGGAGTCCTGGCCACCCAGGTCCACAAGGGTGCGGGTCTCCGGCAAAAAATGTGCAATGCCGCGGGCGTGGCAGGAGATCTCGGTTACCGTTTTCGAAGCGAAGGGAACAGAGACCCGCCCGTACCCTGTAGCTAAAATGAAAGAGACCAGTTCGGGAGAAATCCCGCCATCTTTTAAAAGCTGGCTGAAGAGAATGTCGGCCGCATTCGGCGCATTGGCTCCCGTCGCCAGGAGTCCCTGCGCTAAAAGCCCTGTTTTCCCCAAAAATACACCCTTGGCGACCAGGGATCCGATGTCGAGTCCGCAGGCTACTATCTTCTTCAAAGCATCTCCAGGAAACCTTCGATGCGCGTTCTCATCTGTTCGGAGGAATATTCGCGCGGATCAATACAATCTCCTTCTAAAATCAAGCATGGAAGGCCTGCCCTTTTCAACCCTTCTTTGACCAAGAAAGCCCCTCCGGAGCTCTGCCTGTATCCTCGATGAGAGAAGTGGACTACGCCCTGTGCCCCAAGCCGTCTGGCCTCCCGAATGGAGTGCTCGATGCGATGAAAGATCTCGCCGACGGCGGGATTCTGGTAAATTTTCTCCGCCAGGCTTCTTTCCGGCTTGCGGAAATCGAGGTTCGCGCGGGGGAAGGAGGAGAGTTCATCCCCTACAATGGAGGTGTCTCTCTGCGCAAGCATGGGGAAAAAGTCCGAGGGGAAATAAGGACGAAGATGAAGCCAGAAGAGGCGATACTTTTCCGAGGAAGGGATTTCGCTTGCGAGGTTCAACCGCCAATTACGGAAAAGTTGAGGTCCGAAGGGGTTACCCGCGGCAGCATAGATCATGCCTACTATTCCCAGCGCTTGATCTCCGGGAACCGGGCAAGGCACCCTTTCCTGTAGCCTCCGAATCCCTTCCAATTCTGCGAGCATCTCTTTCTCATAAGCAAAAACCGATTCCCAGTCCGAACTTGAACTTCTACGCCCCAGCTCAGCCTCAAGGCTCATGCGCGCACGGTGAAGCTGATTTTCTAAGAACTCCAGACTTTCCCCCCTGTGCACGTTCGGCACCTCAAGCAACCAATGCGGCACATTAAACAAGCGGGCCATGTTCGCGAAAAAACGATTCGAACCATCGCAGAGGACGCTGAGCGAGAGGACACAGTCCGGTCGGGGCAGGTAATCGGCAAAAGCCATTCCCGCGGCAAGGCGGTGGAAAGAGCAGAGGTCCGGAGTGTACCTGTTTTCTTCGGCCCGCTGAAGAAAAGGAACGGCCATTCCTATAGAGGAGATAACTGCGGCGATCACCTCGAGGGGAAACGGCACCATCCCCAGAGCGTAGACGAACTCGGAGGGGAAAAAAGGGAAGTGAAAGCAACGGGTCTGCGCTTAAGATAGGCATCTCTGGCCAGCTCGAAAGCAAATCGCGTGGATACTGTTTCCTTTCTCTGAAAAAGGGAAAGGAAGCGATAGATCCAAGGCGAGTGGAGCAGAGAGCGAGCGGAGCCGTCCTTTAGTTTCCTCTCCAGGAAATCGGCGACGTTCATAAATGCTCGCTGAAAGCCTCCAAGCGAGTACGGAGCTGCTGGTCGGTACGCTGGCCGTAATCCTGCTCGAGGATCAGCAAGGGGATTCCCGCTGTTCGCAGTTTTTCTCCCAGGATCGGGCGATCGTAGGCGTAAGCATCGCAGTACTTTGTGGCGAAGAAGATGACAGCCTGAGTTCCCCTCTCCTTCATCCTGCGCAATAGTGCCTCCCACCGGTCCTCCAGTTCGGTGAAACGAGGGCAGAGGGGACGGGCGAGGACACTCCGGGCCAGGGAGCCGAGGGGGTTTTTCCTCTCTAATTCCCGCGATGTCTCAAACTGCTTTTCCCCATAGCATAGGTCGTCGCCGACCACCCGCAGGCCCAAGTCGTCAAAAAGGCGCCAGACGCTTTCATCGTCAAGGCTGGTACCTAAAAGGAAGGTCCTCAAGAGAGAGCCCTCAACCTGATCATCGATAAGGGGGAGTATCTCTCTTTTCGCTTCCTCGCCGGGATAAGTATTCAGAGCATGCAGGGCGCGGAAATATGTGAGAGCGGCGAGGCTCCCTCGGCGTTTTCTCTCCTCCAGCTCACCCCAGGCTTTTCTCAATCCTTCTACCCGAGCGTAGGCGCTTTCGAGCCTCTCCCAGCTCAGGGTGTTCCCGTTTCTGCTCTCGAGGAAGTACGAGAGGCGCTCGAGCTCAGCGGAGAAAAAGGACCAGTACTTTCTTGATCGAGGCAGGGAGAGAAGAAAGATTTTCCCGGGAAATGTCTCCTCCAGTGCGTCCGCCAGGCGGCGGTTCGAATCGCAGCAGTCGACGAGGAGAAAGATATCCTCGCTTTGCGCAAGCTGGAGAGCCCCCTCATAAAATGCCCGGGCGTAATAACAGAGATTGGCGGGCAGGAAGCGGTCGGCGCCGGGCGTGGCCCCGGTTTTTCCCCAAAGCCTTCTGGGAGTAAAACCGAAAGCCAATGGGAGCTCCCAGGGCAGATAGGAACAACTCCAGAAAGCAAAGGGGCTCATGGATTAAGCTTCTGCCGTACCGAGTCCACCTTACCCTTCAGGGTCAACTCCTTATCCTTCCTCTCGTCGACCTTGAGCGTAGTGACAACACGCACCGCTCCAAGTTCGAACAGCTTCTCGTGCAGTTTGCGCGTGAGCTGAAGGATCTGCTCCAGGCTTCCCTCCACGTTTGTCCCCATCGCGTGCAATTCGTGGGTAAGGCCGCTCTCGGAGAGAACCCTCTCCAGCTCGGCCACATAGCGAGAGAGGTTCGGCGTGGCTGTGCCCAGGGGCACGACCGAGATCTCACAGACGGCCATTGATTCTATAACCTCCTCGAATGATATATCTTGATCGAGGATAGCAAAGCCTGGGGAAATTGCGAAGTGCTCAGCCCAGGAAACGACCGAGATCATCGATCTCCTTTTCGAGCTCGCGTCTGGCTCTTGCAGAGCGGCCAGCACTAAATACTGTCCTCCATCCAAGAGGTACGTCCCCCTGAGAGACCGGATCTTATTCTCGGTCTTCAAATCCCCATTTTGGACGACATACTCGCATCTGCCAGTAATTCCTCAAAAAAAGAAACGGGCGCTCGAAGTTCGAGCGCCCGTTTCTTAAAAAACCCATTTGTGAGACCCCTGAATTTACGGCAATTTCGGGGACAAGAGCGTGCTCTTTTTACCAGCTTACCCGACCACCGCTGGCTCGCGCACGAACTCCCCGCGCTCGAAGCGCTTATAATTCAGACGACTGACGTCGTAGGAAAGCGGGGCTCCCGTAATCCATTCCGCCATCAACTCGCCGATCACCGGACCGAACATGAAGCCGTGGCCGGAACCACCGGCAGCGATGAAGAGTCCGGGGACTTCATCAATCGGGCCGAGAATGTGATGGGCGTCCGGCGTCATTTCGTAAAGCCCGGCCCATTGTCTGACGACGCTTACTTCCTTGAGCATCGGCAGGACCTGGGTCGCTGCTTGTGCCATTCGCTCCAGGAAACGCCAGGAAGGAGAGAAATCGAAATCCTGTGGGTTGTGCCAGTGCGGAGGATTTTCCGGCCCAATCCCCATGATGAAAGATCCATGGGGTCTCTGCTGGACGTAATAGCCGATGGAGAAGGAGATCACCATGGGTTCGAAGGCGCGTTCCAGCGGTTCGGTGATCAGAATCTCGTGTTTTTCGCCCCAGAGGGGGATATCCACCTTAACTGTCCGCATGAGCTGCGTCGTCCAGGCGCCTGCCGCCACCAAGACCTTCTCCGCTTCAAGCGAGGAACCGTCAACCAGAACTACACCCGCGATCCTGTCGCCCTTGCGCAGAAGCTCCCCGACCTCCGTCCATTGCTTGATCTCCACGCCCAGGCGCCGGGCGGCCCTGGCGTAAGCGAAGGTCGTGTGCAGGGGATCAGCGTGGCCATCCCTCTGATGAAAAGTGGCACCGTAAGCGCCCGCCACTCTCACCTGCGGGAAACGGTGCTGTACCTCCTCCAGGCTGAGTATCTCCGTCATGATCCCGAGCTTGTGCTGAGTTTCCACTCGCTTCTTCAGATTTTCCCACTCGGTCTCACTATTGGCCATGACTAAGTACCCGCCCTGCCAGAGTTCGAGATCCTCCGCCGGATAATCCAGCTCTTCGGCGGCGTGCTCAAATTTATCCAAGCTCCTCTTCATCAGGCCGATATTGAAATCGGTGCCGAACTGGGCCCGAATTCCGGCGGCACAGGAACCGGTGGAACCTGCGCTAACGAATTCCTTTTCCAGGAGGAGGATACGTCCGGCTTTCTTCTTTCCCAATTCATAAGCCGCAGCCACTCCGGTGATGCCGCCGCCCACGATTATGATATCGTAAACCATTATTCCTCCTCCTTGGTCAGCGCCTGCAAGGGTGTAGCCCGGATAGGCGGCCGTACAACGGTGGAGCGAGTCCTGACCTCGTCTAAATGGCGCCCATTCACCTGGGCCAACTCCCGCAGCACGAGCAGGCGACAGGTCTTTCCCCCACAAGGGCCCATTCCGACTCGCAGCACCCTCTTGAGCTCATCCCAGGAAGTATAGCCCTGGGAGATGGCCACTCGAATTTCCTCCAGGGTGATATCTTCGCAGCGACAAACGATCACTTTCTTTTCGTCCATTTCAAGCCCTCCTTCGGAAGAAGCGAACTTCCAGCAGCTGTTCCTGGGGGACACGGATCTTGACCAGGGTGGTCTTGGTCTTTTTATCGATCCCCGGGAGGGAATATACTCTTTCCACGCGCGCTTCGCACTTCGCTTCGCCCTTCCGATCCAGCCCATCGACAATTTCGCCCACCTCGGGCAGGGGCAGGAACTCGTAGGCCAGGGTGATGTAGCCGAACTCCCCTTTCCTCTCCAGGAGAAAAATTGCAATCCCCGGGCAGGCGGCCACGCAAAGACCGCAACCTGTGCAGCGCTCGTAGTCTATTTGCGGAATAGCGACGAGGCTCTCCATGGAAATGCACTTGACCGGACATGAATAGACGCACGGGTCGCAGGGAATATCCTGATAGCATTCGTGTACGGCAACAGGCTTTTTACCAAGGCGCTCCTCCGTGGGAATGCTCCTCTTCAGTTCTTCAACCGTGGGGACACCATCAACCTCAATCATCGTGTCACCTCTATCTGATGCAGTCGTTGGATGCCCTGGCAGACTTTCTCGCTGAGTGAGGATGAACGGAACTCGGCCAGGTAATCTTGCAGTTGCTTGATTTCCTGACCGTTCACCGGATACCCCAGGTCCAGGGCGGCCTGCAGTCCCGAGATTCGCCCTTCAATTGCCGCCGTAGTCGCTTCCTCGATTCCAGCGACGTCACCGACTACGAACGTTTCTTCGCGCGAGGTGCGACCAACTTCATCGTGCCAGGGGACGAATCCTCCCAATTCGGGAACATACACGGTCACAACGCCCAATTCGAACAGGAGCTCGCTCAGAGGAACCAGACCTACCGCCAAACAGACTACGTCCACGGAAAAAGTGCGTTCTGTACCTGGAAGCGGCCGGAAATGATCGTCAACCGCGACCGTTTCCGCCCTCTCCACGTTCGAGACGCCGTAAACGCCGGTGATCGTTCGTTGAAGCAGGATGGGGACACCGGCCCGCTGAATCTTGGCGGCATGGACCCAGTAGGCTCCTCCCAGGCGCGGGAGTACGTCGATGACCGCCTCCACCCTGGCTCCGGCCTGCAGAAGCTGGTAGGCTACGATCACTCCGACATTACCCGAACCCACGATCAGGTATCTCTCTCCCGGCAGGACGCCGAAAGTGTTCATCAGGGTCTGAACGGCCCCTGCACCGTATACTCCAGGAAAATCATTATTCTCGAAGAGAATCGTCCGCTCTGAGGCCCCCGTTGCAATCAATACTCGCTTGGGCTTCACCTTTACATAATGATCAAGATCTGCCACAAGCCAGGTTCCGTCTCTGTAGCCGCCGATCACCTCGTAGCCCAAAAGCGTTTCGATCTTGGGGTCGGCTGCGATTGTTGTCGCCCATTTCTCGGCCAGCTCTATGCCGCGGGCTCCTGCTCCGCGCTGGGCCCAGCCGAAAAATTTGTGGGTCTGTTTGACAAGCTGGCCGCCCAAGCTGGAAAAGCGGTCAACCAGGAGGACTGAGGCGCCGCCTTCGGCTGCAGCCAGGGCAGCATTCATGCCCGCCGGTCCTCCGCCAGCGATGAAAACATCAGGCTCTCTCATTTAAGCACCCCCTTGTCTAACTGTCTGGAAACGCTCATTCCTTCCTCCAGAGGGGTCACACAAGTTCGTACGTTCGGCTTGTCATTCACGACCATGAAACAAGAGGAGCAATTTCCGATGGCGCAAAAAAAACCGCGAGGGCGGTGGAGTCGAATGCTCTCGCGGAATACAAGAATGCCGTTGGCCACGAGGGCGCTGGCAATTGGTTCCCCCTCAAAACCCTCTAACTCTTGCCCCTCAAAGATGAAGCGCACCTTGCGCTTCTGGGGAAAAGTGAGGACCGGGTGGGACTCGATCCTGCGCACGCTTTATTCATCTCCTTTCGCTACCAATGCGACCTTGGGATTTTAGATCGCGGGCTCACAGACATGATCATAAAAATCGTAGATATTGTACTATTTTTAGCCCTGGAAGGAAAAGGGGAACCTTCTTCGAAGAAGGTTCCCCTCCAAACCGGGAAAGGTCTTACTATGGGGCCTCTCCGTGCAGGCAATAATAGGAGGCACACAGTTGGCTATGTTTAGAGACAGGACATTGGGCACAGAGACAGCCAAGAGTCTCGGAAATGCATTCGCTCTTCCCCACCCCGCAGTACAAACCTTCCCCTCGTTCCTGCGCGCACTCGGAGAATGAAGGGCAGCGCCCGCAGAGACAACGTTGCCAGTTCTGCTCTTCATTGACAACCGGCATAAACTCACCTCCTTCATTTATATTCTCTCACAAGCCCTCCCTTCTTACCTGTTTCTAATATTTCTCTGCTTTTTGCTTGAGCTTCGCCCGGCAAAATTCTCTCAAGGAGTGATGAATAACATGTACAGAATGATCTTAAGCGGAATCGTTGGCCTCTTTCTTCTTTTAGCGCTTGCGCCTATGGCTGCATGGGCCTGGGATGATTGTCCTCTCGGTCTGGTTGACGACCCCTATCCAGGGGCCTGCCCTCGCTATATAGATACCAATGGTGACGGGATCTGTGACCACAGCCAGAGCGAGCCTGCGCCGGTCGTTCCTCCTGAGCCTGACGTCGCAGAGACGTCATCCGCTTCTCCCTCGGCTGTTGAGCCCCAAGCGATAGACTCCCCCGACCTGGAGGGATTGGATGTGCTTCCCTCCGGTCGCTTCCGCCGCTTGACGGTGAAGGACTTAGAGGAGCTCTACCGCATCCCCTACGAAGCTCTTGCCCCTCTTCTCCAGGAGAACAACCTCCATCTTTCAGCGGACAGCGCTCTATCCGAGGTGATGAATTTGACCGGCTGGAGCCGCCGCCAGCTGATTGAAAAGCTAGAGGCTCTCACTTTCAGCCAGGAGAGCGCTCTTATCCCGCTGAGTTCCTCCCCCACACCTCCGGCGGCTCTGGCGCAAAGCACTTCTCCCTCGGATGGCGGCCTACCAGCCATACCAAAGGAACTCATAGTGATCCTGATAACCACGGCTTTTCTCGCCGTCCTGAAGTCGGCGAGCCTGGCCAGGACAAGGAGTCACGGGAAGACGTTGCGCTGGCTTACCCTGTTTCGCTACCGGAAAATACTGAATTACGCCCTCCTCTTCAGCTTCCTGGGTTCATTGCTGGCAGGAATTCTGGATTTCTTCTCTTTGCGCTGGGGATGGTTTCAATCCTGGAGCAGGCTGATAGTGGATATCCACCTTGATTCCTCCTTGATCCTGACCCTCTTAGGGACAGTACACACCTTCTGGCACTGGCCCTACTATAAGGCACGGCTCCTCCGTAAACTTCCTCGAAACAATTCCACGAGGGCTAAATGGGCGATCAATGTCTTGCTCACGCTCAGCTTCCTAATCTGTTCCCTCAGCGGGCTCCTGGATATCGTCCTCGTGCGTTATGCCGAAATTAATCAGTACGGCCAGGCCCTGGTTGCCTGGCATCTTTACTCCTCGTTGCTCATGATAGCGACCGGGCTTCTGCATGGCGTCTGGCACTGGCGATATTACCTGAAATTCGGGCACAGCAGAAATGAGCAGGGTCTAAGCGAGAAAAAACAGCCTGCCCGGTCAGGCAGGAGAGTGATCGGTCCCCAGCCGGGAGCGGATTTTCCTCTTCAGCTCTCGCAAATTGACAAAGCGAGGGAAAACTAAGTCTCCCTGAACGAAAAACCCGCAGCCTCCCGCAGAGAGAAGATCGTTCTGGCTGCGAAGGAGAGTCTCCTGCGTAACCGAGTCCGGAGAAAGGGCCCGTGCAACTTTGAAAGCCTCCCTGTAATTGAGGGCAAGAAGGGGACAGTGGGGTGAGCGGATGGCCTGGAGCGTGATTTTGCCGTTTCCCTCCTGAGGCTGGATCCTGAGAGGAAGTAGCCTGGCGGAGGCCTGAGGGGTTATTTTTTTGAGCAACAGGCGTCCGGCCCATCCCTCATCCAGTACCTCGAAGCCCAGATGGAGAAGAAAATCCTCCATTTTCCGCCCTGCTTTTTGATCCTCTTTCGATTCCAGAGGAGAGAGAAAAGAAATGGCTTCCGGATGCCCGATTTCCTCGGCATTCTTTAAGAGGCGGCGTCCAATACCTTTCCCTCTCTCCTCTTCCTTCACAAATATGCAGTGCAGGTGAAGCAAGCCGTCTCCCAGGACAGGAGCAATTGCCGCCTTCGCCGGCGCCAGAAGAGAAAAGCCGATCGGCTCCTCTCCTTTTAAAGCAAGGAGATAGCACCAATCCCTTCGAGCCTGCTCGCGGATAAAGGACAGGCTTTCTGGAACCTGCTCAGCATCAGGCAAGCAGGGTAGGCAGATGGATTCGAGCTGCTTTCCCTCAGCTTTCTCTACTCTGAACTCCACCTCGAGGAAGAGGGGCAGGACTTCTTTCCTCCGGTGGGATATTCTCTTTAGCTCCTTAGGAGTAGTTTGCTTTTCCCCGCCCCTTCTTTCCACCTTCTCCGCCTCCGGGGGAACCTCTCCAATGGTCAGGGATGGCTTTCTGCGCCTGGAGGCCAGGGAAAGCGGGAGGGACAACAGACGGGAAAAATAAAAGCGCGGAACTGTCCCCTGATAGAGGAAAACGCGAGCCCGGGGGAGAAACAGGTAATCCAGGAAAGGAACCATCACTCTCGAAAAGGGAAGGGCGAAGAGAGTTCCCAGCATGGGTCCCAGAAAAAAACGCAGCGGTACCGTTAACAACCCGGCCAATAAGGAGTAAATGGTTTTGCCCTTGCCTGAAAGGGGCTTGCTCGCAGCCTCCGGAACGACGAAAAGGGCAAAGAGGAGGATGTCGCAGGCAAAAATTTGCGAGGATGGGGAAATATCAGGGAAAAGAAGAAGGGGCATGGTGCCTAACAGGTAAAGCAATGAAACCTGCCAATCCAAGGAAGCTCTGGCCATCAAAAAAAGAGCGGAGAGAAGGAGAGCTAATAAAGAAGTCGACCCAATCGCATTACAGCCCGGACCGGAAAGGAATTGTTCGTGCCAGGCGGGGACCCGGATTACATCAAGGGGAATGCCGCGCAGGCCGGGCCAATAATAAGCAAAGCTCGAGGGGAAGAGGACAAAGGTAAAGAGCAGACCGGTTACTACCGGAGCGAACAGGCTCTTCCCGGATCCGCCAGGCAGCGTCTTACCGAGAAAAACCGAAAGGGCAGAGGCGATGGGACCGAGAAAGAGGGGGGCATCCGAGGGAAGGAACAGGGTAATCAGGCAACCTAGGGAAAAAGCCCAACCATCCTCTATGTGGAAATCCTGGGAGGAAATCAAGGAGAAGAAAATCTCAGCGAAGATCGCGCTGGCAACAGAGAGAAGAAAGATCGGAAGCACCTGGCCCATTCCGTAAAAAAGTATCGCTGCCAGAAGGGGAAAAAGCATGGCTAAGCTGCGGTCACGGTACAGCCTGGCATAATTTTCCCGCGTGAAAATATGAGGGGGAAAAGAACGGGAGCGAATCCTCATTGAGCTTTCTCCTTGTCCTTAGCCCGGCGTAGATACCTCTGGTGGGAGATACGGGAGGGACAGACATAAGAACAGGTCCCGCAAAGCAGGCATTTCTCCACGTTCAACATCTTCAGACTCGACCAATCGCGTCCCTTTACAGCCGAGCTGATCAGGAGCGGGAAGAGCTCCTGTGGGCAAACCTCGATGCATCGGCCGCAGGAAATGCAGGGACTTTCCCTTATACGCGGACGCTCTGGAAAGAAGACAAAGCCGGTAGTATTGCGGGTAACCGGAACTTGAAGGCTGGGGATTACCTGGCCGCGCATAGGCCCGCCCAATATCATCAACCCCGGTTCCTGAGAAAATCCGTCGCAGAGGGAGATCAGATCGGCAAGCAGCGTCCCCAAGCGTACCTCCAGGTTCTGGGGGTTGCGCAGGGCTGGACCGCTGACCGTCACCACCCTCTCGATGAAGGGTGTACGACTCTGGACAGCCTCGTAAGCAGCGATCACTCTCTGCAGATCTAAGATCACCGCCTTCTCCCCGGGAGCAAGTAACGTACTCTTAAGCAAGTAGGGATCGTCCTGGGGGTAGCGTGGCGGCAAGACAGTCAGGGAGATATTTTTCCGGGCGAAGAGCAAATCGCGCAGATCTCCCAGCACTTCTTCCTTCTCCGTAGTTACGACCAGAACCGCCTGTTCCGCCAGGAAAGCCTCAAGCAGCACCTGGATTCCCCCCAGGATCTCTTTTTCTCTCTCCTCTAAGAGGCGCTGGGTGGAAGTCATGTAGGGCTCGAGCTCACATCCGTTCACAATCAGGATCTGGCAGAGATCCTCCTGTTCAAAATACAGTTCGGCGTTGACCACGCCCAATCTGCGGAGGAGGCTGCGCAGTTCCTTCGAGGTGAGGCGGGAGCGGTCCGGTGTGAGGGGCAGAGCTGGTTCGTCCCTAGACGAAAGTATGACGATGCTCTCCACGGGCTCCGGGCTCCAGGGGACCACCATCAACTCCAGGGCGATCATCTCGCCCCAAACCGGAGAAAAGAGAGGAAGAGAGTGCTTCCCTACCGGTTCTGCGATCAGCTGACCGCGCTTCAGGGTCTGGCCTGGGCGGACAACTGCGCGCAACGGCAGGGCTCCTGTCTCCTCGACTAAGGGAAGCATAAGCTTTTCGGCCATCGGGGCCTTGCGGATGAACTTATCAGCCGTCGCTTCCTGGCGAAGGGGAAGCCAGGTACCGCCATGAGAAAACCCCCTTGTCTCCTTCTTCTTCAGCATATTCGTGGCAAAAGTTCCCCCGCAATAGATTCCAAGAGCCTAGTGCCTCCCGTTTTTCCCCGCAAAAGAGCTGCTCCTTCCGGACATTTACGCACTTCCCCAATTACGCGGGTGTCGCGCGAGAGAGGATGTGATCGCAAGATGGCTTGTACCCTCTCTCCTGCTCTTCCAGGCACAATAAACAGCATTTTCCCCTCGTTGGCCAGATATAAAGGGTCGAGGCCCAGCATATTACATGCCGACTGCACGGTTGCCCCAATTGGGATTTTATCCTCTTCGAGGATGAGAGCCAAGTTAGAGGATCGAGCCAGCTCAGCCGCTACGGTGGCTAAGCCGCCTCGGGTGGGGTCGCGCATGGCATGAATTTCTACTCCCTCGCGTAATAAGATTTCCACCAGAGGCCAGAGGGGAGCGCAATCGCTCAGGACATCTAGCTCCTGGAAAAAATTCTCCCGTGCCTGCAGCACGGCAAGCTCGTGTTCCCCCACTCTCCCGCTCAATACAATGTCATCCCCTTCCTGAATCAGTCGGGGAGCCGGAGGTGGATTCTGCTTGACAATACCGATCGCGCTCGTGGAAATATAGAGCTGGTCTCCGGCACCCTTCTCCACGACCTTTGTATCGCCGCAAACCAGCTTTAATGAAACCTCTCGGCTTGTTGTCGCCATCGAATCGAGCAGGCGATCGAGGACGGCTAAAGGTAGTCCTTCCTCAATAATAAAGGAGGCAGAGAGAAAGAGGGGCTGAGCTGCTACCGCCGCCAGGTCATTCACCGCCCCACACACTGCCAATTTGCCGATGTCTCCACCCGGAAAGAATATCGGTCGCACTACGAAGGCATCGGTGGTGAAAGCCAGCAAGCCGGGAGCGGAAATAACAGCACTATCGAGGAGTTCTACCAGCTCCTGATTTCGAAAGGGAGGGAGGAAGTGCTTCCGCACAAGCTCTTCGGTCAATTTTCCCCCTCCACCGTGCGCCAGAGTGATAATAGGCTCCTTCATCCGGGGAACCTCTCGTAACGATATGAGGCAGCGCATGCTCCCTCGGAGGATACCATGCATGGCCCGATGGGGTTCTCAGGTACGCAAGGATCACCAAAAAGAGGGCATTTGCCCGGTGCCAGCAGTCCGCGTAACACGTCCCCACATCTGCATCCTGCGGGTTCCTCTCTGATCTCGATCTCTATGGGAAAACGGGTGCGGGCATCGAAAGAGGCATAAAGAGGTCGAAGAGCGAACCCGCTTTGAGGAATTATGCCCAAACCTCGCCAGGAGGCCTCCACGGTCTCGAACACCTCTGCCATTATCTTTCGCGCCCTCGGGTTTCCTTCGGGTCGCACTGCTCTCAGATATTCAATCTCGATCTCCGCTTTCCCTTTCCTCCGCTGTCTCAGAAGCATATACAGAGCGAGGAGGATGTCTTCAGGTTCAAATCCGGCAATCACTCCGGGGAGATGAAACTGCTCCGTCAGGAAGCAAAATCCCTCTGAGCCGATGACAGTAGCGACATGGCCGGGCAGCAAAAAACCATCCAAGCTAAGTCTCTCGCTTGCAAGAAGGGCGAAGAGGGCGGGGGGAATTAACTTGTGCAAACAGAGAAAGGAGAGGTTAGGGACGTTTTCCTCCATCGCCAATTGAATCGTCCGCGCGATCAAGGGAGCTGTGGTTTCAAAACCGATGGCCAGGAGGACAAACTCCCTCTGTTGATTCTCCCGCGCCTGCCTCAGGGCCTCAAAAGGGGAATAGATGAGGCGCACGTCCTTACCTTTGGCTCTCTCCAGCTCAAGGCTCGTCTCTGATCCGGGCACCCGGAGCATGTCGCCGAAAGTGAGAAGCACTAAGTTAGGCAGGCGAGCTAAGGCAATGGCAAAATCAACGTCCTGCGAGGAGGTCACGCATACAGGACAGCCAGGGCCGGAGATTAACTCCAACGATGGGGGAAAGCGTTGTTTCAGTCCTGCCCGGGCGATGCTCGCCGTGTGGGTGCCGCAGACCTCCATCAAACGGGCAGGAACGTCCCCGCGTTCGATCTCCTGCCAAAGATGAGCCAGATTCTCAGGAGAGAGCACGAATCTCCTCGAAAAGCCGGAGCCTTTCCAGGGCCTCTTCCTCCTTCAACAGGGAAATGGCAAAACCGGCGTGCAACAGGACATAATCGCCCGGCAGGGCCTCAGGCAGGAGGTCAAGCCTGATGACCTGTTTTGCTCCTCCGAGGTCCACGAGGGCTTCTTGTCCTTGAATATGCAGGATTTTGGCAGGGACCCCTAAGCACATTTTCTTTCCAGCTGAGCATAAGCTACAGCAGCCTGTCCCAAAGAAATACCTCCGTCATTCGTCGGAACTTCCTCTGGCCAGAGAAGCCGGAAACCTTCCTGTTCAAGTCCTTCAGACACCAACCCGGCGAGCAAATGATTCTGAAAAACACCCCCGGAGAGCGCTACTTTCTCCAGTGCTTCTCTCTCACGAATTTTCCGGCACGCCTCTACGATAGCACGGGCAAAGGCGAGGTGAAAACCCAAGGCCAGTTCTCTCCGATCCATGCCTCGATCTAAAGCTTCGATCAGAGAGGAAACAAGGGAAATCGAATCCAGCTGGAAGGGATCCCCCTCGATCAGAGGCAAAGAAAGAGGGTAGGGCGTCCTTGCTCTTTCCGCCTCCCTCTCTAAAAGAATGGCTGCCTGCCCCTCGTAGGAAACTCTCGTTCGAGCTACCAGGAGAGCGGAGATGGAGTCGAAGAGACGACCGGCGGAAGAGGTAAGGGGGGAAAGAAATCCTCTGCGCAGCTGGGCGATGAGGACGGTAAACTCCTCGGCTTGGATGTCCGGCCAAACCTTATGCCCCCAGCGCAAAGCTCCTTTTTCCCCCAGAGCCGTCAGCAGGTAGCTCATGGCCATTCGCCAGGGAAAGTGAATGGCCTGTTCTCCTCCGGGCATAGGCATGTAGACCAGATGCCCCAATCGCTCAAAAGCCTCCCAGTCCGCCTTAAGAAACTCCATCCCCCAGATTGCTCCATCAGTGCCGAATCCTGTGCCATCGCAAGCCACACCGATCACGGGTTCTCTTTCTCCGTGCTCGAAGAGCACGGAAACGATGTGGGCATGGTGGTGCTGTACCCCTATTTTTACCTCATTGGGCAAGGAGTTAGCGTAACGAGTGGTCAGGTACTGAGGGTGAAGGTCATGCGCGATGATTTCCGGTTCAGCCGCATAGAGAGCCTTCAGGTGAGAGAGGGAGGCTTTGAAATGCTCGAAGGTTTCCCAGTTCACCAGGTCACCGATATGATGGGAGAGAAAACAATGATGGCCCTTGGAAAGGACAAAGGTGTTCTTCAGCTCCGCCCCCACAGCCAGAATCGAGGGAACCGCCGTTTCCAAGCGGAAGGGGGAAGGAGCATAGCCACGGGCCCGCCGAATCACGAAGGGCCTCTCTTTTCTGAGTGCGAGAACGCTGTCGTCCAGTTTCTGGGCAATCGGTCGGTCGTGCGTGAGGAAGGCATCGGCCACATGCGAGAGCAGAGAAAGGGCTTCCCCGTCGGTAGAGACAATCGGCTCCTCGCTTTCGTTAGCCGATGTCATCACCAGGGCGAGGAACCCCTCGAGCAATAAATGATGAAGTGGAGTGTAGGGCAACATGATCCCCAGGAAATTGTTATCCGGGGCGATGGAGGGAGAAAGCGGAGTCCCTTCCCTCTTTGGGACGAGGATGACGGGACGACGATTGCCCTGGATGATCTCCTCCGCTCTTGGCGATAAAATTCCGAGCTCGTATGCGCGGTAGAGATCCGGCACCATTATCGCCAGGGCCTTCGCCGGTCTTCCCTTGCTCGCGCGTAATCGGCGGACAGACTCATCGTTTGTGGCATCGCAGGCCAGATGGAATCCGCCAAGTCCTTTTATGGCTAGCAATTTCCCCTCCTTCAATAATTGCTGCGCCCGCTGGAGAGCCTCTTCCCCCTCATGAGGAGGGGCATGCCCCCTGCCGGGCTCCAGCAAACGCAGGGAGGGGCCGCAGCGCACGCAAGCCACAGGTTGGGCGTGGTAGCGGCGATTGTGGATATCCGCGTACTCGCGGGCACAATCGGGACAGAGGGGAAAGGTCTTCATGGTTGTGTGCGGGCGGTCGTAGGGCAATTGCTCAATAATCGTGAAGCGTGGCCCACAGTGCGTGCAGTTCACAAATGGGTAGCGATACCGCCGATCAACCGGGTCCTGCATTTCCCGTAGGCAATCAGGGCAGGTCCCCACGTCGGAAGGGATCAGGGTGATTGGCTCCTCGTTGCTCTCGCTTGCGCGGATCTCGAAACCCTCATAGCCGCAGGGTTCGAGTTCCTCCGTCTCCACCTTTTCCAGCGTGGCGAGAGGAGGCGGTTCTCTCTTCAAATCCTCAACAAAATCTTCCGTGGCCTCGCCCTCTACCTCTATCAGTACGCCCCGGGGGGAATTGAGTACCCATCCTTTGAGATTGTGCCTCTCGGCAAGAAGATGAATAAAGGGTCGGAATCCGACCCCTTGCACGACACCTTCGACCCGAATGCGTAAACGCATCATTTTTTAAATTATATCATATAAATAGTTTAAGGTTGCAGGGGCAGGCGAATGGAGACAATGGTCCGCCGATCCATTTCACTCTCTATCAAGATCTTCCCCCCATGGGTCTCGATGATGATCTTAGCGGTGTGCAGACCAAGCCCTGTTCCGGCAACTGCAGCCTTCATGGCCTGAGGTGAACGGTAGAATCGCTCGAAGATATAGGGCAAGTCTGCTGCTGGAATACCGATCCCCTGGTCCTCGATGTATATGGTTAATGCTCTCTCCTCCTCTTCAAGCCATACCTTGATCAGTCCCTCGTGATGGGAGAATTTCACAGCGTTGACGAGGATGTTGGAGATAGCCAAGCGCATGTATTCCTGATCTAAGAGTACATCGAGCGGACCGGAGGGATAATTTTCCTCGAATTTAAGCTTCTTCTGCCTGCCATAATCCCTGGCCGCCTGGACCTCTTCCTTTAATAGTTGAACCACTTCTGTGGACATAAGGGAGAGGTTGGGCAAAATATCTCCTTTGGAGGTGACGAGGATATTATCGATCAGAGAGAGCAGTCGCCTGAGGTGACGGCGAAGGATCTCTCCGTATTCTGGAAGCTTCTCGGACTTGTACCCCGCTCTTTCTAAGAGCTCGGTTGTGGCCAGAGAGACCATCAAAGGGGTTTTGAGCTCATGGGAGACAGTGTAGAGGAAATCTTCCTTGGCTTTCGATAATTGGCGAATCTCTTCGACATCATTCTCCAGTTGCCTCAGGTTTTCTTCCTGCTCCTCGAAAAGGAGGGCGTTCTCCAATGCCACCGTCGCCTGCTGGGCAAAGAGCCAGAGGGCGTCCTGGGCGACCTTGTCGAAGGCATCCGCTCTCTCGTTGTTCTCTAAATTGAAATACCCATAGAGTTCGCCGCGCAAAAATATCGGTGCGGAGAGGATCACCTTGATCTCCCCATGGTGCCCATAGCGTTCCAGGTAATCGCGAATGGCCTGGGGGAGCATCTCAGCTCTCAGCTCCTCCTGGAAGGTCAGGACGACCTGGTTGGTATCGAACTTGCGCGAGATCACATTCGGTGGAAACTTAATCTCCTTGAACTTTGCCAGGTCATATCCCACGGCGCTACGGCAGAGAAACCCGCCCCCCTCTTTGACCATGATCGTACCACTTTCGGCGTTAGGGATCACCTTGACCGCCATCCTGAGGATCTCATCGAGTAGGGCATTCAGGTCGAAATTCTGCGTTATATGGCGGAAGGACTCAATCAGGCTCTCCATCAGTTTCTCTCTGCTCTCAAGATCTTTGTAGAGAACGCTCAACTGCGCCCTGCTCGCTTCTGCTTTCTCATAAAGGCGGGAATTCTCGAGGCTAACTCCCACGCCGGCGGCAAATGTGTCTAAAAGCTGAAGTTCTCGCTCTCCGAACTGGTTCAGGCCAACCTTGGCCAGGGTAATAACACCCTCTACCTGGCCCTTGACCTTGAGCGGAACAGCCATGAGTGATTCGTCGATGAAGGGCGTTCCCTCAATGTGCCGTGAGCGGGGATCGCGTTCCGCATCGCCTAAAAGGATGCTCTCTCCTGTCTTGGCCACGAGGCCGGTGACGCCTAATCCGACCTGTTTTTTCAGCCGTCTGATCAGCTCCTCCTCTGGCAGGCCGTAATAGTCCGGGCGGTACCTCCAGGCAAGAGGAACCAGGTCGTCTCCCTGGACCCGGTAGGCGATCACGCTGTGAGCGTTCAAGAGCTTGTGCAGTGCTGCGACGGCCCGGTCGAGGGCCACCTGCAGGTCGAGGCCGGAGACGAAATCGAGGAAACTGTGGTAAATAAATTCCAGATCCTCCAGGCGTGAGCGCACGATCTGGTCGAGGTTCAAGCGCTCAAAAATGATTACCAGGTTCTGCGCCAGGGTAAGCCCCAGCCTCTCATCCTCCTCTCTCCATGCCCGATCGCGCGAGGAAAAAAGCGCCAGCATCCCCAGGAGCTTCCCTCCCTGCAATAAAGGAAATCCGAGATAGGATCGGATTCCGTAATTCGAAAGTTTTTCGAGCAGCTGGTCATCAGCCCTCAGGCTGACCGCCTCTCTTGCTCCTTCGATCGGGCTGAAGAGCAAGCGGGCCAGCTTCTTCCCTTTTCCCGCCGCCTCAAGCGCGGGGGGAAGGAAAAGGCTCTCAAAAAGCATAGGCTCTCCTCTCTCGTCGTATAGGACCAGGCTGCCGCTCTCGAGGGAAAACAGGGAAATCGCTTCCTCGATTACGTTCCGCAGGAGGGGCGGAGAGCTATCAAGGGTGGAAACACGGCTGATTGTTTGGGCGGTGTTAGACAGGAAGGAGAGCTCGCGGCGTCCTCTCTCCTTCTCCTCCTCCCTCCTTTTCTCGCGGGTGATATCCTCAAACAGGCAGACGACAAAACTTGGTTTCGGCCTTGATCCCTTTATCGGAAAGATCTTGATTCTCAGCCATTTCTTTTCTCCCGAGGGCAGAAGGACGTGGCGCAGGGCGGAAAAGTCGTACTCCACCTCCTGATCGAAGCTCTCTCCCAGCTCGAAAACCTCTCGAATTTTAGCCGTGAGGCCATGTTCGGTCAGTACTTCGTCGCGGAAAATATTATATCTGCCCAGAACCTGGCTTTCCTTCTCAAGCTGGAATACCTGCATTAGTGCTTGATTCAAGCGAATAGCGCTTCCCATACGGTCCAGAATCAACATGCCCTGCGGCGATTGGTCCATTACTGAAGCCAAAAAATCCTGGGAAGCCTCCAGCGCCTGGCGCTGCTTGACTTGTTCGCTGAGATCGATAAGAAGGACATTCAGCACAGTGAGCTCTCTCGCCCGGGAACGGGAAAAATATGCCTTGACCCAATGTGGGCTCTTCCTTGTTGCCGGAGAGATGCTGAATTCCAGCTCGAGGATGTCCTTATCGCCTACCAGAAACTCCTTCAATGAGGTCTCCATCCACTCCTGATCCTGTGGATGAATAAAATCCAGCAAACTGCGCTGGCCCTCTAATTCTTCTCCCTTGACGCCAAGCAACCTTTCCACGCCCGGGGAAAAATAAATGGGCTTATATTCAGGGTCGAGACGCAGGAGGAAAATATTTGCTTTTTGAAAGTTCTTATCCACCAGGTTCCCCAGCTCGGAGAATTGACGCCCAACCTCGCGATGCTCAAGCTCCAAGGCAATTGTGTGGGCGATGAGAGCGCAGAAAGACTGGACCTCATGATCGTAGGGTATGCGCGGAGGAGTGCGCTGTTCACCCAGCAACAGGAGCCCGAAAACCTGTTCATTCCCGATGATGGGAAAGAGCGCGATAGCGCCCAGGGGGACGTTAAAATCTGCTGTGGCCTGCAGGAATTCCTCCTCTTCAGCCTCTCCCCGCACGAGGACATGCGGTGCACGCTCCTCGATCACTGCGCGAAAGAAGCTCAAATCAGGAAGGAAGTATTCCTTTCCTAAAGCCGGATTCCACTCGATGGGGCGGATGGGCTCCGAGGCCCGAACCTTTAGCCTGTCCGTTTCCGCAACGATCAGGATACGACAGAAAGTCGTGGGCACCTGGCGAACAACAATCGAGGCCAGATCGCTCAGGGCCTCGTCGATCAGCTCGTGTCCCTGCAATATCTTTTTAATGTCCAGCATGTTCTTCATTCGCTGATCCTCTGACCGGGACAATGTCAGACAGCCGCCCGCTCATCGTGGACGCATTGTTGACGAAAAGTTGACGATTTTTTACTTGCTCCGCCTTAGATTGGTAACAAGCCATGGGCCCTTGGCCCAGAGCCGACTAAGGTCAATCCGCCAGACCCCCTTATCCTGGACGATCAGGGCAACTACGGTCTCCTTGGCCTGAGCGCCCGCCGAGATGTCTCCCTCGTAATAAGCCACTAAATTTCGTTCAGGGCCCAAAACCGTGAGGCCGCCTCCGCTTTCCACGAGATCCCATTTACCCTCCGGAGGTAGACCTAAAAGATCAAAGGTGAAATAGAAGGCCGATTGCAGTTGATTAAAAGCCCAATTGCCCCTCAATGGGTCGAAGCCTTTTTCTGAAGCAGAGGACAGGAGCTGCTCAATCTCCTGCTGGGTCATAGTTGCCCACTCTCCCTGATTATAAATACGAAAACCAGAATTCGAAGTGCATGCGCAAAGCAGAGCGAATGCGAGAGACAGTATTATGAACTTTCTCATGCGTCTTTTATACAGAAGAGAGCTCTTCCGGTCAAGCTTGGCGCACGAGCCAGGCTAAGGGTTGCCTTCGACCGAGGAGAACTGGGTTATATAGAGGGCGTGGTAAAAACCGCCTTTGATCATCAATTCCTCGTGGGTGCCCTGCTCCATGATCTTACCTTCCTCGAGGACGATGATTCTGTCGGCATTGCGGATCGTGGAGAGACGGTGGGCGATGATGATCGAAGTATGCTCCTGCATTATCTTAGAGACGGCGTCCTGAACGAGGCGTTCTGTATCTGAGTCGATATTGGAGGTAGCCTCATCCAGAAGAAGGATGCGCGGACAAGGATAAACTGCCCGGGCAAAGGAGAGGAGTTGCCTCTGACCAGCGGAGAGGTTGGCTCCCCCGGGGGCCAGAACCGTCTGGTACCCGTTGGGGAGCTGCTTGATAAAACGGGCGTTCACAAAATCGGCCACCTTTTCCACTTTCTGCTCCTTATCTTCCTCCCAGAGGGTGATGTTGCGGGCGATCGTGTCGTGAAAAAGGGTTACATCCTGGAGGACGAGAGCCATTTGCCGACGCAGTTCAGCCAGATCGAGTCGGCGCAGCTCAACTCCATCAATCAGGATCTCCCCCTGGTAGTCCGAGTAAAATCCGAGTAGCAGGTTGAAGAGGGTGGTCTTTCCTGCCCCGGTTGGTCCGACAATGGCCAGGGAATGCCCCGCCTCGACCTTAAAGGAGACATCGATCAGGACAGGGAAACCCTCATAGGCGAAGGTCACCTGCCTGAACTCCACATCGCCTCTGAGGGCTATCCGTTCCTCCCCCTCTCGGTACTCACGGTCATCGTCCTCGAAGAAATCCATCACCTTCTCCAGGGAGGCGAAAGCGGTCTGAAAAATGGAGAACTTTTCGGAAAAATCGGTGATGGGATCGAAGAACATCTCCAGATAGGAGAAGAACGCCACGAGCACACCGAGGGTAGTCTGGCCTTGATAAACAGCCCACCCGCCGAAGAGGAGGACGACTGCCCGGCTCAGCTGCTTGAGGAAGCTGATGGAGGGGTAAAATAGTGTGCGCAGGCGGAAAGCCTTAAGGTTCTCTCTGAGGTAATTGCGGTTGATCTCGCCAAACTCCCGCGCGTTGTGGGCCTCGCGGTTGAAGGATTTAACCACCTGGAATCCGGCCAGATTTTCCTGCATGTAGATGTTCATCTCCGCCACGATCCTCCGCACGATGCGAAAGATCCGGCGCATGCGCAGGCCCACGTACTGTAGGATAAAAGCGATGGGTGCTGCCGCAAGGAGAGCAACGAGCGTAAGTTTCCAGTCCATCAGTAGCATGACCACCAGGATGCCCAGGAGAAGGGCGGAGTCTGAGACCAGGGCAGCGAAGCCTGCCGTAAGAAGCTCGTTCAAGTTCTGGATATCGTTGGTCAAGCGGGTAATGATCCTTCCCACTGGATTGGAATTGAAGAAGCGCAGCGAGAGGGAGAGGAGGTGGGACAGCAGATCGGTGCGAATCTTCCACATCAGTTTCTGGCCCAGTATGTTTGTGCAGAGAGCCCGCAACCAGACAAAAATGAAAGAGGCCAGGGCAAAGAGCAAAGCTAAAAGGATGATCGTCTCGATGCCGGCAAATTTCCCCGGGACAATATAATCGTCGATAGCGAGGCGGAAAAGGAAGGGCAGAGCTATGTTGGCGGAGGCCGCAAGTATAATAACTGTCACGGACAGCACCACGAGCAGCGGGTATTTCTTCAGGTAGCGGCCGAAGAAACGGAGAAGCTCGCGGTCGCTGCGCTTACGCCTGAGCTCTTCCTGTTGCATGCAAAGCTCCTTCTAAGATCTGGGCGCGGTAGAGATGGGAAAAATACCCCCCCTTTTCCAGCAGTTCAGCGGGAGAGCCAAACTCCGCCAGTTTACCTTCCAGCAGGACGATGATCGAGTCCACCCAGAGCAGGGTGCTGACTCGATGACTGATGGCGATGGCGCTCCTCTCATTGGATCGAATCAAGTAGCATAAGTTCTTCACCAGCCTGTCCTCCGTGACCGTATCCACCGCGGAAAGAGCATCGTCCAGGAGCAGAATCGGTCGGCTTGAAATAAGCGCTCTGGCAATAGCTACGCGCTGCCGCTGGCCGCCGGAGAGGGTTGCTCCCCTCTCCCCGACGGGAGTATCCAGGCCCTCAGGAAAGTGATAGATCTCCTCGAGGCAGGCAGCGCGCACAACCTCCTCCACTTCCTCTCTTGTCGCCTGGGGTCGCGAATAGCGCACATTCTCGATCAGTGGAGCGGAGAAGAGAAAGTGATCCTGCGGGACGAAAGCGAAGAAGCGGCGGAGGTCCTCGAGCGGAACGTGGCGAATGTCCTCCCCGTTCAGGAAAATCGAGTTCTCTGCAGGCTCGACCAGCCGCATGAGCAGCCGAAAGAGAGTGGTTTTCCCTGCCCCGATCGGCCCCACTATCCCCAGCGATCTGCCCCTTTCCAGGCGGAAGGAAATCCGATCGAGGAGAAGACGATTCTCAAGAGAGAAGGATAGGCTCCTCACCTCGATCAGGGCGAAGGGAGGGGAAACGGGGGCAGAGGGTTCGAGAAAACTTTCTTCCTTCTGCTCTTTGATAATCTCCTCCACCCGCTGCATGGAGGCTCGTGCCCGCTGGAAAATTGTGGTGGTGAAGCCCAGGGCCATCATCGGCCAGGAAAGCATACCGATGTAATTCGCGAAGGCCACAAGCAGCCCCAGGGACAGCTCCCCCCTCTGGATCATTACCACCCCCAGCCAGAGACAGAGAACGGTGGAGAGCGATATCAGGAAGGCCATCGAGGGCTCGAAAATTCCCTCCAGCTTCACCAATTTCAAATTGGCGCGGTAATAATCCCGGTTGACCTGCTCAAATATCTCCAGGATTTTTTTCTCCCGGGAAAAAGCGCGCAGGACCCGGATACCGGAGAGAAATTCCTGCGCCTTTTCAGTCAAGCTGCCGAAGATATCCTGTACTAACTTGAATAGGGAAAAAATATAGCGGCTGAAGAAGAGGGCGATCACGGTGATGAAGGCGATGGGACCCACGGTCGCGAGAAACAGGCGCCAATTCAAGGAAACCATCAGCACCACCGTGGAGATTCCAAGCACGATCACGTCGGTTAAGCCAATGAGCCCGAAGATGAGGAACTGACGGATAGCCTGCATATCATTTGTCGCCCGGGCCATAATGTCCCCGATATCTTCTTTCTCAAGGTATCCCAGGGGAAGGCACAGCGCCTCCTGAAAAAACTCGTTGCGCAGTTTCTGGTCGAAAAAAAGCGCCATCTTGCCCATCTGCCAACGATAGGTGTAACGCAGAAGGGTTATGAGCGAGGCCAGGGCGAGAAAATACAAGCCGTATAGATACGTTGCCCCTATTCCCTCTGTAACGGCATCGATGAAAAACCCGAAGATCAGAGGCAGCAATAACTGCAAACCATCCACGGCGATTAAGGCCAGCAGGGTCAGCAGGTAAACGCACCAGTTCTCTTTTATGTATCCCCAAAAGCGCCGCACAGAATTTCATTTTACTTTTTTCTCTACTCCCTCGTCGAGCGAGGAGCGTAAAAGAGAGGGTAAAATAAAGAAGGAGTCTGGTGCGTACAGCAGGAAAAAAAAATGGATAAAACGCTGTTCGTGCTTGTGTTGGTTTTCGGTCTACTCGGGAGCGGAGGGGCACAGGCCCTTAGTTTTTCCGCTGGATTTGATGAGACCCCTGGCTTCTCAGATGTGGAGGGCAATTGGGCGGCCGGGGCGATCGAGTATCTGTCTCGGCAAGGGATCGTGAATGGTTTCCCGGACGGCACATTCCACCCGGATGAAGCAATCACCCGGGCGCAAATGGCCAAGTTGCTCGTGAAGATAGTTGGGTTGACCCCTCTTCCACCAGCAGAGCCCCCCTTCCCGGACGTCTCGTTGACCCAGTGGGCCTGTACCAGGATCAAACCCGCAAAAACCGCTGGATTGATCCTGGGTTACCCTGGCGGTCAATTTCGCCCGGATGGGAGTGTGAGCATTTTCGAGGCGCTGACGATGCTCGTGCGGGCAGAGAAATGGGAGCTCCTGGACCTGGAGCGCGGATTTTTCGACAACGTCCGACCTTCGGATTGGTACTGGAAAGAGGTAACGACTGCTCTGCGCCACCACCTGATCCTCATCCCCGATCCTTACTTCGTGGCCCTACCTGATCCCATCCCGCTTCTGGAAGGAGAGGCCGCGGCTACAAGGGCGCATATCGCCATGCTGCTGAGCCGGCTGCTCTCAACCAAGGCGGAGAAAATTCCCTACGACTTAGGGGAGGAGAAAAGGACGCAGAAAGCGGTTGACGAAGGACACTAGCCCTGGCGAATGAACGCCGAGCAGACCGGCAGCTCCTTCCTGCTGAGCTTTTTCGAGGGCAATCAACCGGAGAGCCGCTATCTTTTGGAATACGAGGATTCCCGACACGCCTTCTTCTTTGCGGAAACGGATGCAGGTAATTTCCTCGTCCATCTGGAGAGGCTCGTGCGGCAGGATCCGACCGGGATCTGGACCGTAGTGGAGTTCGATCGTAACACCCCATCGGGGATATCTGAGTGAGGTTCGCTTAAGTCTACGAGGCCTTCACTGCTCCTGAGGCTGTCACTGACAGCCTCAGGCTCTCCAAGGGAAGATGTTATGGGGCTCCGCTCAAATTCAGGGCAGACGGTAATAGGTAGCCCGCCCCATGCCCGCACGGAGGATCAGTTTATTATCTAACAGGGGATCGAGCAGGCGGTTCGCCATCTCGCGCGAGATATTGAACATGGCCTGCACGTCGGAGATACGCAGCCGGCCCTTCTCGATAATGGCGCGCATGATCGACATCTGCCGTTCATCGAGATAAATCTGCCCCTTGCTCTGGCGGAGCCGATCATCCAGTGAAAACTCGCGGATGGCCTCGCGCACACGCTTCATAGAAACCGCCACTCCCTCCGCTATATACTCCAGCCAACCGCTTAGGTCTCTCGTCCGATCCGCCTGGGCAAGAGCGGCGTAGTAGGAAGGCAGATCGGTATTGTAATACTCATCGAGAGAGAAGAAACGCCTAGTATCGAAACCGCGCAAGTAGAGAATCAATGTGGCTAAAGCGCGAGCTGTGCGCCCGTTTCCATCAAGGAAAGGGTGAATGCGCACGAGTTCGTAGTGAGCGATGCCGGATACTACCACAGGATGAAAATCCTTTGAGGGGCCATTGAGCCAGGCCATGAAGTCCTCGAGCAACACGGGCACTTCCCCGGATGGAGGGGTCTGGAAGACGATGCACCCTCGATGATCGACAACGGCCACGGGTTCCTGGCGGATTTTTCCGCAGGCCTCAAGGGATAGCAGCCTCTGCATCAAGGAGGAGTGTATGGCGAGGATGGTATCCAGGCTCAGAGGTTCCTGTGTCTGGTCGATGAGGCGCAGGGTATTCATGTAGTTTATTACCTCGCGCTTGTCGTTCTCCCGTGCAGCGACATCCGATCCTTCCAATAGTCCGGCCACCTGGTGCGTGCTCAGGGGGTTGCCCTCGATCGCCGTGGAGTGGTGGGCCATGCGCAAGAGGGCTTCCCTCTTCAATTTAATCTCCCACTGAGGAAGGATGGCTGAGGAAAGGATCAACTCCCCCACTGCGGAGATCTCCGCAATCAGGTTCAGAAGGCGCAAAGTAATCTCAAAATGGGGTCGGTACACATAAATAGTGTACTAAAAGGGAGGCTTCGCTGTCAGCAGAAGAGGCAGTTTACAGGTTAAGTCCTTAAGTTATTTTCTGGAGGCCTGGGAAAATACGGAGATCAACTTCCTCCGGCATAAATGCGGCTTAAAAAAGCAATGAGGGTCACTGGGGGCCGCTTTCTACGGGGAGAAACACAACTACGTTTCCGCCTTTTGGGAGGTGACTTCCACCCTCTCTTCGGTCACTGGCTCCGGGGGAAGGCGACGGAATGGGAGCTGAGGTTTCAGAAACCTCAGCCTCCTCCGAGGAACGAGTGACGAGGAATCCTGGAATTTGAAGGAAAGGTTCGGGTGCCCCGAGGCAGCAAGGTGTCGGGTGAGGGGTAAGGCGGAATTAGGAGAACCCTCGCCGGTGCTTGGATCTATACGGAATTGGCCATAGGGAGGATGAAGGGCAGGCGCCCCGGGAAAGAGGTGCAGGATGAAAAAAAGAGGGCAGCGATTAGGAAGCAACGGAGAGTGTTCCGGGAGAGGCCGCTCGAGACATTGCGAGGAGGAACGCGCAACGGTAACCGCTCAAAGGGAACGAAGGGAGATATCGCCGGAGACAGTCTTCAGCTCCAAAACCCCTGATTTAGCGTTGAGGACGCCGGAGAATTTGTGACCCACTCGCACCCATCCCTTTTCCAGCCAGGGCAAGCCGACAGTGCGGGACCCGTTCAGTTTCTCCTCGGAGGCTTGCTCATGCAGGAGGGGCAGGTCCGTCGAGAAATCGCCCGTCAGTGTAGCCACCTTCACCTCCAGCCGGGCTTCCCGGGGCAAGCGCAAGCGAAGGTCGCCCGAGGTAGTCTGCAGGAAATAGCGCCCTCCCTCCTGCGGGAACAAGTTCATTCCCAGGTCACCCGAGACTGTGCTCACCTTAAGGGCGGGGCACTCTTTCAGATCCGCTCGCAGGTCGCCCGAGGTAGTGGAGGCCGATAGCTCTCCCCTTTCCATCTCGAAGCTCAGGTCGCCGGAGACCGAGGAGACCAGGGTGTTCCCCTCGCTGCTCTCCAAGTTCACGTCGCCGGAGATCGTCTCCACCCGAAACTCCCCCTTCATGTCCCGTAAATGGACATCTCCCGAGGTGGAACTGGCGGTCAGGGGCCCAGAGAATCTCTCGAGGTAAAGATCGCCGGAAGAACTGCGCAGGCGAGCCTCTCCGGCACAGTCTCTCAGATTAAGATCACCTGAGCTAGTTCGATAGTCCAGCTTGCCCTGCCAGCCCTCGAGAAACAGGTCGCCAGAACTTGTGACGACCTCCAGAGCCACACCCTTGGGCAGAATTATTTCCAGGTCACCCTCCGAACCGGAAATAGCCGATATGCCTCTCCGCAAGCCACGCAGGCTGGCACGAACTGTTTCACGAATGAACGACCCTAAATCTCCGCTCTCGGAGAAGGATCGCTCGCCGCCCTCCTCCTCTTTGAATCCCTCGAAACCAAACTCCTTCTCGCCACTCATGATTTTAAGTTCTTCAGGAGAGGACTGGAGCGAAGGAACTGTGGAGTCCTCATGCCTGCGCAGTATGCTTACTCTGGCTTGTTCCTCATCTCCACCGCGGATTTTTATGTCGGCAGAGGTAACATGGATGAGCACGCGCCCAGTTTTTTTCAGATCAAAAGTTTTTTCGATCCTTTCCATTTCGATCTCCTTTTCGCACCTGCAGCTCTAACAACTCCAGTGTCCTATTCCCCACGAGCTTGGCATAGAGGCCCTCTAGGAGAATCATCAACCAGATCGGGGTGTATTCTTCGCTCCCCTGCCCCCCCTTCAGACGGGCTAAAGCGAGCTCCTTGCACCCGAGCTTCTGGATGACGCGAATCTCCGCGGTACTCATCTCGAATTCCTCCGTCAACTGCCTGATCAAGGAGAGGATGCGGATTTCCTCCGAGGAATAACGCCTCTGCTTTCCTTCCGTCCTCTTAGGGAAGATAAGTTCCAGGTCCTCCCAATAACGGAGCATGCGGGGTGAGACCCCAACTCGTTCTGCGACTTCCTCAATTGTGAAGGCCTCCTCTTTCCTCTCCACCAGCTTCTTCATTTCCGTCTCCATTGATAATTGGGGGAAGGACTATCTCAAAATAACTGTCTCCGGAAAATATGTCAAAAGTTTGTCAAGTTCATTGAGGCAACGGGTCATGAATGCCTCCAACAGTATTGAAAGAGGAATGAGTCAATCTTTTTTTTGTCAGGTTACTAAGAATTCGAGGACTTGTCTTCGGGAGCAATCGGGCCAGGTCGCGAAGGAGTACGCAAAAAAGTACCACAACTCTGACATGCCCAGACGCCGATCACGTTCTCCTGGCCGCAGCGCGAACATGGTTCCGTCATCTTCGTGCCGCAGGTGGTGCATGTCAGCGCACCGAACACATTATCTTGGCCACAGTGCGGACACTTCATCTTTTCCCCCTCCTTCACCTCCATTGTAACTCAAATCAGAGCATTAAGTAACTCCCTTTTCAGGCTCTTCAAGCCCCTCATCACTGGTTGAGTAAGCACCGCGAGGAAATCGAGGCTCTGGGGGCGAAGGATCAGAAAGTACACCGGGGCCCCGGTCCTTTTCCGCACCATCTCCCCGATCCTCTTCAATGGGATTCGATGGGAAAGGACCGGTTCCGGCATCAGCTCTCCCTCTATGACAATCGCATATTCCCCAGGGGATGCTGGTATCATCCCAGCATCGCAGATGATTACCACTTTTGGTTTGATGCGCTCGATCGGGGAGAGAAAATTTTCCGGGGCGGTGGCTCCCCATATCGGGTGCAGCCCGGGGATCTTCTTTCCTTTTAAGAAAGAAATCAGATGGAAAGCCCAGGCATCGTCTCCATGCAATTCCGATCCCACGCCCAGGATGACAAGGGGGCGCGGGCGACAAATCTCTACAAGCCCGGATGGCACTTCTTCCCGACCTTTAAGAGCCCGGCGGACACTCCTTGTCTTTCCCGGGAGGTGCCTCCGCACTTTCCCGCGGGCTCTCGTCTTTTCTTCTATCGATCAGGCCGTCCCTGTCGAAGGATGCCAGTTCGTAATCATGGCTCATATGGATGGTTTTGCGCGGGCACGAGTCCGCGCACTGACCGCAAAAGATGCAGCGGTCGAGATAAAACGTGCAGGCAAAAGTCTTCTCCGCGATCTTGTCGATCTGGATGGCGCGGGCCGGACAGTCCCGCACGCACATCAGGCAGCCAACACAGCCTTTGGGATCGAAGACAGGTTTCCCGCGGAAATTGTCTGGCAGAGGCAGCCTCTGCTTCGGGTAGCGTACGGTCGCCGGCTTACGACCGAGATTTTTGGTGATCTCTCGCCAGATCGCTCCCGGCCGTCTCATACGATGATCCCTCCCTTGGAAAAAATCACCACTAAAAGCAGTCCCAGGAGGCTCAAGGGAGCAAGGTAGCGCCAGCCGAATTTGATCATCTGATCGATGCGGATGCGGGCGAGCGCGGCCTTAACAAAGGAGAGAATAAAGACAATAAACAGCGTCTTGATCAAATAAGAAAGGAAAGCGGGGATACCGATAAAGGACCGTGCGCCTCCGAGGAAAACAGCGGAAAGGAGAGAGGCCCCTACGACCATTTCCATATCGAGGGTGAGCCGGAAAATTCCTAAGAAGCGGCCGGAATACTCGGTAAAGGGACCGGCAACAAGCTCTGTCTCGGCATCCGGGATGTCGAAAGGCTTTCTCTCCAACTTTCCCTGCAGGGAGATGATGCCGATGAAGAAGGAGAGGAGCACGGGGATGAAGTAGAAGGGTTGCTCGAGGAGGAAAGCTGGAAGCCGGGTGGAAATCTCGGAGATATTCCAGGTGCCGAGAAGGAGGGCGGGAGTAAGCAGGGCGATGAAGAAGGGAACCTCGTAGGCGAAAAGCTGTGTCAGGCAGCGTACTCCTCCCAGGATACTGTAAGCACTTGAGGAGGTCCAGCCCGCCAACGAGATTACTAAAGTAGGGATCGTCAGGAGGTAGGCAACGATGACCAGGTCTCCCTGGTAGGAGGAGAGCGCGGCTGTGGTCCACACGGGGATCGAGAGGTAGGAAGTGGCCACGCCGGCAAAACCGAAGTAAGGGAGCAAGCGGAAAAACCAGGGATCTACGCAACGGGGAATCACGCTCTCCTTGGAGAAGAGCTTTAGCAGGTCAGCCAATGGTTGGACCAAGGGGGGACCCAGCCGGTTCTGCATGCGGGCATAGAGCTTCCGGTCCAGCCACTGGATAAACAGGGAAAAGATCATCAGGAAGAGCAGCCCGGGGAAAAATAAAACCTGTAGGATGGCCAAAAAGACGCTCATTGTCCTCTCTTAGCAATGCTCCTTTGTCTCAATTCTTCCCAACTGAGGAGTTCCCCTTTCGTTTCGCCGGCCTGCTGTAGAAGCACCGTGCGATCAGTACAGGACAGGCAGGGATCGATAGCAGCGATAATGATGGGTATATCCGCCACCTGCTCCCCCAAGAGGCAGTGACGAATCGAGGTCAGATTGGCCAGGGTTGGGGCCCGAACTTTCACCCGATCGGGGATGTCCGTTCCGTTGGAACGGACATAGTGCAAGCACTCTCCCCTCGGCGCTTCGTACCGACCCACTGCCTCACCTGCCGGTACCCTGCGCGGTGCTCGGATAGAGATCGGCCCGTCCGGTAGATTTTTCAGCGCGTATTCGATGATGTGGACGGCCTCAAGCGTCTCCTCCACGCGGACGATGGCCCTGCCCAGCACGTCTCCCCGTTCCGAGGTGATCACCTTGAAGGGGATCTCTCCGTAAGCGGCATAGGGGACATCCTTCCGCACGTCATAAGCTACACCGGAACCGCGAGCTGTGGGGCCCACCGCACAGTGGGAGATGGCGATTTCCTTGGGCAGGTAGCCGACATCGGCCACGCGGGCGATGAAAGTGCTCTCCTCGGCCACGACTTTTTCGTAATACAGCGTGCGCTCTGCCAGTGTCTTGATCCCGGCGAGGATCTTATCCTTATCGCCCTCGTCGATATCCTTCCTGACGCCGCCGAAGATATTCAAGCTGTGGTTCACTCGGTTTCCGCTGATCATCTCCATCAGATCCTGCACGATCTCGCGGTCCCGCCAAGCCACCATGAAGAGAGTATCAAAGCCGATCTCGTGGCCTGCCACCCCTAACCAGAGCAGGTGGCTGTGGATCCTTTCCAGTTCGCCCATGATCGTGCGCAAATAGCGCACGCGGGGTGGAACTTCCACCTGCATCAGCCCTTCCACGGTCTGGGCGAAGTTGGTGGCATGAGTGTGCGAACAGATGCCGCAGATCCGCTCTACCATATACAGGCTCTGAATGTACGTCCGCTCCTCAGCTGCTTTTTCAATCCCTCGATGGTTATAACCCAGCCTGATATCGGCATCGACAATCTTCTCCCCTTCGAGTTGAAAGCGGAAATGTACCGGCTCTTTCAGGAGGGGGTGCTGGGGACCGATAGGTAAAGTCAGCCTCTCGCTCATTTTGCCTCTCCTCCCCCTGGCAGGGTGAAGACCTTAGGTTGAAAATCTTTGCGCAAAGGATGAAGTTCCTTCGGAAAATGCTCAGGCAGGATCAAGCGACGTCCATCCGTAATTCCCTCAAAGTGAACGCCGAGAAGATCCTGGATCTCCCTCTCGTAGAGGACTGCCCCCGGAAGGATACCGGTAATGGAGGGAACGCGGAGAACCTTAATGGAAATACAGGTGCGCATATTCATAGGGCGGTTTTCCCGTCCGAGAAAGTGGTAAACCAGGCAAATTTGCTCACCATCCTGATATCCCGATATCGTGGAAAGGTGCCTGATGTAGCCGGTATCCCAGAGCAGGGATACCCAGCGTTTAATTGCGAGGGGCTCTACCTCTAACCAAGATGACATGCGCTCATCCTCCTCTCTTCAGCTTGTTCAAAAGCTCATAAACGCCCTGGATGATCGCGTCAGGACGGGGCGGGCAACCGGGAACATAAGCGCTGACCGGTAATACCTCGTCCATGCCTCCCAGTGAGTTGTAGCAACCGCGAAAAACCCCGCCGGAGACGGCGCAGGCCCCCACCGCGATCACGAACTTGGGGTGAGGCATCTGATCGTAAATGCGGCGCAGCCTGCTCTTTATCTGCTCGTTTACCGGCCCCGTGCAGACTAAGACATCGGCATGGCGCGGCGTCCCCTTGAGCAGGATGCCAAACCTCTCCACGTCAAAGCGCGGCGTCAGGGCGGCCAGCACTTCGATATCGCATCCATTGCATCCGCCGGCGTTGAAGTGGATGATCCAGGGGGAGGTAATTCTCGACCAGGTCGCGACTTTAGACATGTTTCACCTCAAAGTCAATGCTACCAGAGAGAAGGCCAGCACTCCAGCATAGATGAGTCCGATCCAGGCGCTTCCTGCCGGCAGGAGCCCGAGAATCAACGCCAGTACGTGTAGGATGGTAAAAAAGAGCGCCACCAGGAAAAAGGCCCGGTAACCGGGGTGTCTCTTCTCTCCTGGGATGTCCTCTCCTCCAGCATATGAGGTTTCCGCTTCAGGGTCCGCCGGTCCCCTGGGAGCCATTTTTCGAGCTCCCAGCCCCATCAGGACGGCAATTAAAAGGAAGAACAAGAACGCCAGAGGAGGAATTATGTTCATCAGAATCCTCCTTGAAGCAGGGAGAAGGCCTGGCTTACCCAGCCTCGTACCGGCTCCGGCATCACGCCTAAGTAGATCGTCAAAAGAGCGAGGAGGAGGAGGGCAAAGGCCATAGCCAGGGGGACTTCCCGCGCTCGCGAGAGGTATGCCCCGGGTTCGCGCGAGTAAAGGATGCCGATGGCCGGCAGGTAATAGCCGAGCGAGAGCACTGAATTAAAAATGGCCACGAAGGAGGCGATCCAACCGATGGTGGTTCCGCTCTGGATCCCGGACTGATAGATCAGCAATTTGCTCATAAAACCGGCAAAAGGCGGGACCCCCGCCAGGGAAAGGGCGGCGATGGAGAATGTTACCCCCGTGAGCGGCATCCGCCAGCCAGCTCCGCGCATCTCTTGCATCTCTCCGCTTCCCAGGCGAAATATCAGGGCTCCGGCGCAGAGGAAGGCTAGTCCTTTCATAAAACCATGGGTGACGACGTGGAACATTCCGCCCGTGGTACCGCTCGGCACGGCGAAGGCGGCTCCGATGCCCAGACCCATGAGGATATATCCCATCTGGGAGATGGAGGAATAGGCGAGCATCCTCTTCATCTGCTTTTGGGTCAGCGCCATCAGGTTTCCCGCCGTCATCGTCAGGAGGGAGAACCAGATCAGCATCTCTCCCCAGGGGAGGAAAGCGCCCAGGGTGAGGAAAATACGCAGGAGAGCGAAGAGCCCGGTCTCGATCACGATGCCCGAGAGCATAGCCGAGATCCCGGAGGGAGCCTCAGCGTGAGCATCGGGCAGCCAGGTGTGCAGGGGAAACATCGCCGCCTTGATGCCGAAGCCCACGGTGAAAAGGCAGAGGGGGAGCCAGAGACTCAAGGGAGAGACCGCGCTCGAGGTAAGGACAGCGGCCCCTAAGGCCACGAGGTCGAGGGTGCCGTAATAAGAATAGATCAGGGCGATACCCAGGAGAACCAGGGCGGAACCGGTGACGGACATCACCAGGAACTTAATTCCTGCCTCCACAGGCTCCCAGCGAGCCTTACGGAAGGATACGAGGGTAAAGGAGCTGACGGCGAGTAGCTCAAAGAAGAGGTAGAGGTTGAAGAGGTCAAAGGCATAAGCCAATCCCATCACTGAGGAAATAAGTAAGAGCAGGAGAGGAAAGAAGGTGTGGTTTCCCGTATCCTGTTTCATGTAGGCAAGCGAATAGAGGGTGACAATCAGGCCAAGAGCGAGCCCCACCTGGATCACGATCCAGCCTAAAAGGTCCACCCGCAGGGTGAGAAAGCCGAAGAGAGTGAGCGGCTGGGAGCCGGCCTGAAGATGAGGGAAAAGCAAGGAAGAGGAGGCCAGGCTCCCGGCCAGAGCCAAAAGCGCGATGATTCCGGAAATGAGTCTTTCCCGGGAGCGGAAAAAAGCACCTCCCAGGTAGCTGGCCAGGGCCCCCAGAACGAGCAGGGCCAGCGTTGTCTCTGTTAGTGTCTGAGCCTGCATTTATCCTCCTATTAAAAAGCCCAGGGAGCTGATAGCACTCCTGACGAGCGCAAAAGTCCAGCCCGGGTATAAGCCGAAAGCGATCAGAGCGAGAAAACAGATTATCAAGGGAAGGACGGTGGTCCAGTGGGGGCTCAGCGGCCTCTCATCTGTTCCGCGAAAGGGGCCAAAGAAGACAAAGCGCACGAGGCGAAGGCCGTAGGCTGCAGTGAGAATAGAAGCAACCAGCGCCAGGGAAGCGAGCAGGTAGTTCCCGTAGGAGAAAGCGGCCGAGAAAGTGAGAAACTCCGGCCAGAACCCTAAAGTGGGGGGAGAGCCGACCAGCGATAGCATGGCCGTAGTCCCTACGACGGCCGCCAAGGGGAGCCTGCGGGCCCAGCCGCCCAGCTCCTGGATCTGCCAGGTTCCGGCCTCCTCGGCTACCATCCCCAGGGTGATGAAGAGTGCTAACTTGGTGGCGGCCTGGTTGAAGAGGTTGAAGACGGATCCGGCAAATCCCAGCGGGAGCAGGGTGGCAAAGCCGAAGAGGACGTATCCCATCTGCGAGATGGAGGAATAAGCCACAACCCGCTTCACGTTCCTCCCGGCAAGCGCGTTGATCCCTCCGTAGAACATCGTTACCAGGGCGGCGATCAGAAGAGGGAGGGAAAGAGCGGAGAGGGCCGAGGAAGGAAAGAAGGGGAGGAAGCGGGCGAGAGCGTAAACGCCTATATTCGTCAGCACCCCTACCAAAACGAGCGTCACCGGCATCACGGCGGAGGTGTAGGCATCAGGCAGCCAGGTGTGGAAGGGAAAGATGGCCAGTTTGGCGATAAATCCCATGATGAAAAGGGCAGCCATGGCGATGAGAATGCCCGGAGGCAAGGTGGGTAGGAAGGAAGCGAGTGCGGCCATATTTGTGGTGCCAGCCAGGGAATAGATCCAGAGGATGGATGCGAGCATCAGAACGGCGCCGATATGCGTAATGATAAAAAATTTCAAGCCGATATAGCGTGCGCGCGCCGGTTCCTCGTTCCAGTGCAATACCAGAGCCCAGGCCGGGATCAGCATCGCCTCCCAGAAGAGATAGAACTGAATCAGATCGCGGGAGAGAGCCACTCCGGTTGTGCCGAAGAGGACGAGGAGAATGAGGGCATAAAAGGAAGGGCTGGTGGAGGGAGTTTGCCTGGTACGGAAAGAGTAGAGGATGGCGATGAAACTTGCCGCGGTGATCACGATGAGGGCGAGGGCGGTGAGGGGGTCGAAACCAAAAGCGACGGTCATCCCCATTCCCAGATCTTTGCCGAAACCAATTTCGCCGGGAAGTAGGATGGCGACGAGGGTAAGCTGGAGCAGCGTGCACAGCAGCGCGAGGATCGCGGCCGGCTTCACCTTATCTTTCGGGAAGACCAGGAGTAAGAGCGCGAGAGCCAGAGGAAGGAATTGAATGAGCAAAAGCATGGTTGGGCTCACCAGAAAAGCACCCCCACGATCACGATCAGGGCAATGATTACGTAAAGAAGATTCCAGTGGATGTCCCCGGTCTGCATCTTACGACTGAGGACACTCAGAGTCAGGCTGGCCTTGCCCACGCCACGGTTGATCCCTTCCATCACTTTCTCCTCCCAGAAGCGCTCGGCGAGCCCTCCCAGGCTATAGATGATGCGCGAGAGCCAGCCGTATAAGATATCGAAACCCAGACCAAGGGCGACTGCTCGCAAGAATCCGGCGGCCTTCAGGCGGAGGAAGGAGCCGATCGGTTTCCGATAGAGGAAGAGTAGAAGACCAACTCCGAGGGCCAAAAGGGTAATGAGGAAGGCGCCGGAGGAGAAGGTCTCCTTGATCAGCTCCCAGGCATCGATCATCCTGCCCTCGAGGCCGGAGGCAGTCCAGGATCGGGTGATGGGCCCGACCAGGATCCAGGAGAGGACCGAGCCGAGGGCGAGGAGGGCCAGAGGTAGGCCCATCACCCGGGGAGTAGGGTGGGGATGCTTCTGGAAACGCGGTTTTCCCCAGAAGACGCAGGCCGTGGTGCGCAGAGCGTAAAAGACGGTGAGCAGGGCGGCCAGACTGGCGACGATCAGGGGACCCCAGGAACCGTGAAGCACAGCCTCCTCTAAAATCAGGTCCTTCGAGAAAAACCCGTTCAGGATGGGCAATCCCATCAAGGCGAGGGCGCCGATGAGGAAGGGGGTACCCACGGAGGGCATCAGTTTCTGCAGTCCCCCCATCTCTCGGATGTCGCGTGTCCCGAGGCTGTGAATTACCGCTCCGGCGCAGAGGAAGAGGAGGGCCTTGAAGATAGCATGGGAGAAAAGATGGAATTGTGAGGCAAAAACAGCCCCCACTCCCACAGCGAAGATCATGTAGCCCAGCTGGGAAATCGTGGAGTAAGCAAGTATGCGCTTAAGGTCGTAATTGAAGGTGGCGAGCAGAGAGCCGAGGAGGGCAGTCAGGGCGCCCACCCATTGCACCAGGTCTAAAGACCAGGGAATTTGCGCCAGGAGGGGAGAGACGCGGGCCAGAAGGTAGACGCCGGCGTTCACCATCGTGGCGGCGTGGATCAGGGCGGAGATCGTCGTGGGCGCCTCCATGGCGTCCGGCAACCAGACGTGGAGCGGGAGCTGGGCCGACTTGCCCACCGCCCCCATGATGAAGCCGAAGGAAATGAAACCGAGGATGGGAACGGCAATCTTCGTGGCGATATACAAGTTGGGTTCGATAGAGAAGGTGCCGGAAAAAGCGTAGAGGGTTAGGATTGCCGCCAACAGCCCGACATCGCCGATTCTTGTCGTGAGAAAGGCCTTAACCCCGGCCGCCGCGGCCTTCGGGTCCCGGTAGAAGAAACCGATTAAAAGGTAGGAACAAACGCCCATGATCTCCCAGAAGAAGAAGAGGGCGAGGAAGTTATCGGCCAGAGCCATCCCCACCATCGAGCCAACGAAGAGCAGGGTGAGCGAATAGTAGCGGGAGAGGTTCTCCTCGTGCTTCATATAGCCGAGGGAATAGACAAGGACGAGGAAACCGATCCAGGTAGCGATCAGGGCGGGGATGATGGAAAGGGTGTCGAGATTCAAGCCCGCCTTGAGCAGACCGGGGAGCCATTCAAAGGACAGGCTCCTCGTCGTTCCGGCAGAGGGGAGGATAAAAAAGGCGAACACAGATGAGAGGAGCCCCACGAGTACGGCGAAGAGGGGGACAGCGCGGGAGGCGAAGAGACTGATCAGAGGAACGAGGATCGCCCCGGTGAAGGGGATAAGGATCATCAGGAAGCCCGAAAGTTCGGGGCTGATCATCCCTTGAGCCTCTTCATCTCGTCAGTATCCAGGTTCCTGCTCTGCGCGTGGAAGACATTGATCAAGGCAAGGAATACCGCCACAACCATCACTTCGATGGCGATGATGATCAGAGTCAGGCTCTGGGTGTAGGCCGGGGTTCCCTGAAGGACACCGCTCCAGATGATTGCCAGAGTGGTGGCTTTCGCTAAAAGTTCCAGTCCGATCAAGAGCTTGATCAGGTTTCGGCGGGTCAGGAGACAGAAGAGGCCTAAGGCGAAAAGGACGAAGACGAAAGGCAGCAGGTTCATCAGCTCTCTCCCTTTTCCCGCCGCAGTAAGGTCAGGATGCCGAATACAGCGGATAAGACCACGAGTACCTGCGGCACCAGGTCGAAGGAGCGCAGCTTCCAGAGGACCTCCCCTACCTCGCCCCAGCCGGCGGGGGGAATCGAAGAGGGATAAGCCAGGCGAGTCGCGGTCTGGAAGAGGAAGAAGACAAGAGCGCTCGCGGCGAGGGCGACGAGCACCCAGAGGATCCTGCGCTCCTGTCCCTTCTCCCTGCGTGTCTGGATGAAACTGATTGTCAGGACGACTAGGACCGTGATCAGCCCTGCGCCCACCGATAGTTCAAAAACGCCAGCCACCGGACATCCCAATTGAAAGAAGAGGATGGACAGAAGTGCGGAGACGCTGGCCAGGGAGAGGACGCTTAAGAGCACATCTTTGAGGAAGACAGCCAGGAAGGCGAACAGGATAAGAAGGGACATGGTCAGATAGGTCATCGCCTAAGGTCTCCAAGGCCGCAAACGGCCCGCTCCCCATGACGACGGATGCTCTCCAGCCTGGTCACTGATAGTTTGAAAGCCTGAATCATGGTTAGACGACTTTTTATTATAAAGTAGTTTAATAACCTGTCAACAGGGAGGGAACCACAAATTCAGTATAAGGGATACTGCGTCGCGCTCTTGATGGATTGTCGGGGTGCCTTCTTTCAGGTCACTAGCTCTCCTATCAAGCAACGAGAGCTGGAGCGCTATACCAAAGCTGACCGAACTTCAGCTGGGATTGATCGCGGATCGTAATCGAGCCATCAACGCCATGGTAGAGGAAGCGGAGGGTGAGCCTTCTCTTCTACCGCCTTTATTTCGCGACCAAAAATAGAGGGAAGCTCTTTGATAGAGGGAAGGGCGCCTGCAGGCGCCCTTCCCTCTATCTCTTTACCATCCTTCTTACTATGACTGAGAATACCTCGCTTACCAAACCGGGCCCGTATCGACGTACTCGATCAGCCGTTCGTTTCCGCTCGGGGCGCGCACGCCCTTGTGCGAAGCGAAGGACTCCTCACCCCAGCCGTAGAACCAGTCTGTGGGTCGACAATCGGGGAAGTGCTGGGTGACCGGGCCCTCGAGCAAGGGGCCGCGGCCCAGAGCGCGATCGATCAGAGTCACCGTTTCCGCACGGATGATTGGATCATCAGGGTGGAAGGTGCCATCGGGCAGGCCCTCGATGATCCCAAGGACGTAGGCAGTCTCGATCTCCTTGATCGCCCAGTGCCCGCCGATATCGGGGAAGGGGATCGTGGGCAGGAAGGCCACTGGATCGATACCGCGAGCCCGGATCATCGCCACGGCTACATTGGCGCGGGTGGCAGGGATATCAGGGCGGAAGGTCCCGTCCGGGAATCCGGTCATGATGCCCGCTCTGTGCACTGCCTCCACGTATTTGAAGGACCAGTGGCTGGCGGGGACATCGGAATAGAATTGCTGCCCGGTCACCGTGCTCTCCAGATGAAGCAAGCGGGCGATGATGGCGGCGATTTCAGCGCGGGTGACGTTACGCTGCGGCCCGAAGATGCTCCCCAGATCACCGGTGTAGCCCTTGATGTAGGCTTCGTGGATGACACCGCCCACTACGACCACCTCGTCCTCCGATTCCACGGTAAATTGCGGCCTGGTGGATGTGGCTATGGCCTTGTTGTGGATCAGAGTGCCATCCGGGGTGTCCGCCTTCACATTCACAATCAGCCTCAGGAGCTTCCAATCCCCCGGCGCGAGGTTGCCCAAATCCCAGGTGACGATTCCGGTCCCGGCATCGTAGGACCCGGCAGGGCCCCAGGAAGTGGCCGGCGCGTCGACAAATGTGGTGTGATCGGGAACCTGGTCCGTTACCTTCACAAAGTAGAGCGTCTGGGTGGAGATATTGGATACAAGGATGTTGAAGGTGATATCCTCCCCAGCCATCACGGAGTCCGCTGTGGCGATCTTCTGGATGGAGAGGGAGGGGCCGGAGGGAGTGGGGGTCTGCCCGATTGTCTTGACCGCGGAATAGATCAAGTAGATCCTGATCAGATGGGTGGCGAGAGGGACAGTATAGATGCCCGTTATCGGCACTTGGGTGCCTGAGATTATTCCCCAGGCTTCAGCGTCTTGAACAAAGAACTGGTAGTTGGAACCTGGAGCGGGAAGGGCGCTCTCTTTCATGTCGTAGGCAATCACCAGGTAGACCGGGATCTTGAGGGGAACGGGAACTCCGCCCTCCGGGAAGGTGAAGGTGATGGAACCGTTGTCGGCGGGATAAGCGCCGGAGGCGAGCAAGCTCTCCCCGGAATCGATCAGGCCGTTGGCGTTTGAATCGAGGAAAACGACAACATTATTGATATCGGTCTGGTCGTTGCCGCTCCCCGTCGCCGTGATCGTCAGGTTCTTCAAGAGGACGTCCTCCGGAACTACATCCTTGCTCTGATCCTCATCCGCCCGTAGGATGAGCTGAATCATCTCGTTAAAATGGTCATCCGCCGAAGGCAACCAGGTATGATCCGCAGGAGAGGCAGGGCCTTTTTCCACGAACAGGCGCCCGCGCGGCGCTCCCCAGCAATCGGAGGGCACCATGTTCCCCCAGGTGTCCGGCACGCGGTAATCTGTTCTGGTTTCCTCTTTCGGCGGCCAGTAATAGCCGTATGGCTTTCCGTCGGGCTCCATCCCCCAGGCGTCGAAAGCACAGCCCTTGGGGCCAGGGTCGCAGATTTTAATTCCCAGCCAGGCATAAGGAATTCCCATCTCCACGATCCAGGTCTTCTCTCCCTTCTGGCTGATCACACCTGAAAAGCCCGGAGGCTGTTCGACATTCTGCCAGGTGGCGCCTGTACCCACCGCGAAAGTGAAAGCCGCCGGGAATTCGCCTCCGGCCACGTCGGCCGCGATGCGCCTGTCATCAGCCTGCGGCGACTTGCCGAGGTCGTGGAGCGAACACCACTGGAAGCTCACCGAATAAATATCGTTGGGGACAATGTAGCAGAGATAGAGCCTGCCGCCCCCCGGATAATCACCCGGCATTGCTTTGGTTAAGACAGTCACCGCTCCGCCTGCCACGTTGATCTTCACATCATGAGCGTCGGTCCACTCGCCCCTTGAGATTTGTCCGTCGATTTTTACCGCGCTCCCATAGTCGGAGCTCAACGTCCAATTCTCATTGTGCGCGGAGGCTATGGGCGCGACAGAACTGAGGGTAAAAATCAAGGCAAAGACGGTAAAAAGTACGACATATTTCCTTGCCATTCTCTTCCTCCTTTTCTTCCTGCCAGGGGAAAGGCGGAACGGAGAGATCTTGCCCCTCCTTTCCCTATGAAGATTATAACGCGGATACACCTAATTATTCTGAATTCAATTAGAATGTGTTCATGAAGCGGTTGGCAATTCTCGGAGTGACTGGGTCGATCGGCAGGGCGGCGCTGGATGTGGTCGAGCGTTTCCCTGACCGGTTGCAATTAATCGGGGTGTCCGCCTTCCGCGAGATGGACTCTCTGCGCACCATCCTCGCCCATTGGTCGCCCCGGGTGGTGGCTTGCCCCTCCTCTCAAAACCTTGCAGCGCTCCGACCAGCGCTCCGTCCCCCGATGGAAGTCTACTTCGGGCAGGAAGGGCTGGCCCGCCTGGCCTCACGGGAGGATGTGGACCTCGTTTTGATCGCGGTGGTGGGAATCGCCGGACTGGTCCCCGCACTGGAGGCTCTGAAGAGAGGGAAGACGGTGGCCCTGGCCACCAAGGAAGCCCTCGTTGCCGGAGGGAAGCTGATCGGGGCTGCTGCTTCAATTGGCCGCGGGAAACTGCTGCCTGTGGATTCCGAGCACTCCGCCATCTTTCAGTGCCTTAAAGAGGAGGAGCCCTCCCGCGTGAGAAAGATAATCCTCACCGCCTCGGGTGGGCCTTTCCGCAACAAGCGCAGGGACGAATTGGAGAAGGTCACGGTGGAGGAAGCCCTGGCGCACCCCACTTGGCACATGGGACCCAAGGTCTCCACTGATTCCGCTACGCTGATGAACAAAGGGCTGGAGATCATCGAAGCCCACCATCTCTTCCGCTTGGGGCCGGGCCAGATCGAGGTGGTGCTCCACCCCCAGTGTATCGTCCATTCCCTCGTCGAGTTCTGCGATTCCTCCCTTCTGGCCCAGCTCTCCTGGCCCGACATGCGCTTACCGATCCAGTACGCTCTCCTCTACCCGGAGAGGCTCCCCTCACTCGTTTCCCCTCTCGACCTGGTAGAAATCGGCCGTCTCGATTTCGAGGAGATCGACAGGGGTTCCTTCGCGGCGATTGACCTCGCCTATCGAGCCTTAGAGACGGGAGGTACCCTACCTGTCGTGCTCTCGGCGGCCGACGAGGTGGCTGTCCGATTTTTCCTCGAGGGGAAGATCCCCTTTATCAAGATCGTCGAGCTCGTGCAAAGGGTGATGGAGCGTCACGAACCGTTGAAGGGGGATCAGTTGGATGAGATTATCTGGGCAGATCAATGGGCGCGGGCGGAGCTGCATTCCCTTGCCCGGAATGAACTTTTTTAAAAGAATAATTGAAAAAATTGAACTAATCGGCGAGATGGGGGATAATGTTCCTATCGAACCGCGATGAAGCCGATCCTGATCCGGAGAATCATAAAAGACCAGGGCATTTTTCCCGTGGGCACTTCTCTATTCTTTTATCCTGTACCCTTCTGTGGTTTCCGGCCCTCGCTTTCTCGTGAGGGCCGGAAACCCAGGATTTGGTTTAATAAGAACCACGCCTCCCTTAAGGGAGGCCCGGAAAGGAGAGAGTTAGCATGAAGGATCGAGGATCGCCAGGCGGCTTCCTGCTCGCAGGAGAAAAGCTCAAGACCTGGCTGTCCAAATTAAAGGGGCAATTTAAAATCATCGCCCCGCAAAGGGAGAGAAATTCATTCGTGCTTAAGGAGCTGGAGGATCTGGAACGGTGCGATCTGAGCTATGTCGGCAGCCCGCTCTCCTCCCTCAAGTATTTCCTTCATCCCTCTCTCCAGACCCTGTTTGAGGCTAGGCGTGAACCGGGCGGAGTGCACGCGCAGGAGATCAAGCCGAGCTCCTCCCCTCTGCTCTTCTTCGGTATCCACGCCTGCGATCTTGAGGCCATGCTGAGACAGAAGCAGGTGATGGAGGTCAATTTCCCCGATCCCATCTACGGAGGAAACTTCTCGAGGAGCACCTTCGTCGGCCTGACCTGCGTTGAGGCAGGGGATAATTGCTTCTGCTCCTCGATGGGGACAGGCCCAATCCCGGTCAGGGGTTTCGATCTCCTCCTCACCCCCCTAAACGGTAAATTCCTCCTCGAAGCTGGCTCGATCAAGGGCGAAGCGATTCTGCCCGCAGAACTCGCCCGAGCAGAGAAAGGGGATCTGCGCCTGAAGGAGACAATGGGAGAAAGGGCCGCCCGCGCCCAGAAGAAAGCCATCGAGCGGGAGGGATTGCCCGTAGAACTCATGGAAAACTTCAGCCATCCCTACTGGCAGGAGTTGGCGGACCGCTGCCTTTCCTGTTCCTCCTGCACGATGGTCTGTCCCACTTGCTACTGTTATAACGTGGTGGACGATGTGAGCCTGCGTCTGGACGAGGTGACGCGAAAACGCCACTGGGACTCCTGCCAGCTCCTGGAGTTCGCTGCCGTACACGGAGGTAACTTCCGCAAGGAGAGGGTGGAGCGGCTGAAGCAGTTCATGTATCACAAGCTGGTCTACTGGCTCGATCAGTACGACACTTACGGCTGCGTTGGTTGCGGTCGCTGCATCACTTACTGTCCCACGCGCATCTCGATTGAGGATGCCGCGCGCAAAGTGAGAGGAGGTTCTGGACATGAGTAATAATCCTCTACTGCCCCAGGAGGCAAAGATCGAGAAGATGAAGTGGGAGACCTATGACACCTTCACCTTCCGGGTCTCCTTCGCTGACCAAGGGCTCAAGGACTCCTATCGCTATTCTCCAGGTCAGTTCAACATGGTCTCCCTCTTCGGATTGGGGGAGGCTCCTATCTCCATCTCCTCTGAGCCGTACCGCGCGGGAAGCTTCGATCACACGATCCGCGCTGTGGGATCAGTCACTAAATTCTTCTCGCGCATGAAGGAAGGACAGGCGCTCGGGATCCGCGGACCCTACGGCAGCGTCTGGCCGGTGGAGGAGGCGAAGGGTAAGAATGTCCTCGTCGTGGCGGGCGGTATCGGCCTCGCCCCCCTGCGTCCTTTCATCATGCAGGTTTTCCACGATCGTTCCGCCTACAAGCATTTTCAGATTCTCTACGGCGCCCGCACCCCTGGAGATATGCTCTACACGGACGAATTCCCCGAATGGAGGAATCAGCTCGATACCTCCTTCCTTCTCTCCGCCGATGCAGTGCCCGAGGGGGAAAAATGGGAGCACCAGGTGGGAGTGGTCACTACCCTCTTCGAGCGGCTGGACATTCCCACCCTCGATAGCGTGGTGCTGACCTGCGGCCCCGAGATCATGATGAAGTTCGTGGTCTTGGGACTCCTGAAGACAGGTTTTGCCCCGGAGCAGATCTACCTCTCTCTGGAGAGGCGAATGAAATGCGGCGTGGCCCTCTGCGGCCACTGCCAGATAGGCCATCGTTACGTGTGCAAGGACGGCCCGGTCTTCACCTACAACCAGGTGGAAGGCATTTTCGATTAAGGAGGGAAGAGCATGATTGAATTAGAGAAAGCAAGACCGAGGATCGGCGTCTTTAAATTCTCCTCCTGCTCCGGCTGCCAGCTGGAGATCATCGACATGGAAAATGAGCTTCTGGACCTGGCGCAAGCGGTGGAGATCGGATATTTCCTCGAGGCGGTGCGCTCCCATCCCCCTCAGGGGGCTTTCGACGTGGCTTTCGACGTGGCTTTCGTCGAGGGCTCCATCTCCACCCCTGAAGAGGCGGAGCGCATCAAAAAAATTCGCGAACAGGCCAAAACCCTCGTGGCCATGGGAGCCTGCGCCACGGTTGGCGGTATCCAGGCCCTGCGGAATTGGTGGAAATTAGGGGAGTTGAAGGAGCGGGTTTATCCCCAGCCGGAAATGCTGGAGTGCCTGGAGTGGTCCACCGGTATCGACATGTATGTGCCCGTGGATGCCTCTCTCTGCGGCTGTCCCATTTCCAAGACCGACTTCATAGAGTTCGTCACTTCCGCCCTGATCGGCCGGACGCCGAACCTGAAGTCCTACCCGGTGTGTGTGGAGTGCAAGCTCAACGGCAACGAGTGCGTACTGGTGAAGGACAGGGAGCCCTGCCTGGGCCCGGTGGTCAGGGCCGGATGCAATTCCATCTGCCCTGCCTTTAGCCGGCCCTGTTACGGCTGCTTCGGTCCCGCGCAGGATATCAACGTCGAGGCCTTAGCCAAGGAATTCGAGGAGATCGGGCTCAAGCCGGACGAGATCGTACGCAAATTCCGTTATATCACCGGAAACGCGGAGGAGTTCCGAAAGGGGGCGAAAATCTATGAGTGAGAAGAGGATCACCGTTGATGCCCTGGCCCGCGTGGAGGGAGAGGGCGCCCTGGACATCGAAATTGAAGGGAACGAGATCAAAAAACTGCGCTTTCTCATCGTGGAACCTCCCCGCTTCTTCGAGGGGTTCCTGGTCGGACGCCGTTTCGAAGAAGTGCCGGACATTGTGGCCCGCATCTGCGGCATCTGCCCGGTGCCTTACGAGCTGGCGGCAATCATGTGCATCGAGGAAGCCTTCGGCATCAAACCGTCGGAGCAGACAAAAGACCTGAGGGAATTGCTTCTCCTCTCCGAATGGTTGCAGAGCCACACCCTGCATATCTATCTCCTCGCCCTGCCCGATTACCTCGGCTTCGCTGACGCCATCTCCATGGCCAGCAAATATCCGGAAGAGGTTAAGCGGGGTTTGAAGCTGAAGCGCCTGGGCAACGATCTGACTGAGACGGTGGGCGGGCGTGAGGTTCACCCGGTGAACGCCAGAGTGGGGGGATTCTGGGGAATTCCCTCGAAGAAAAAACTCTTTGAGCTGAAGGCCCGCCTGGAGGAGGCGAAGGCCGACGCCTGGGAGACCTTCAAACTGGTCAAGTCCGTGCCGATGCCCGACTTCGTGCGCAAGTGCGAGCACCTTACCATCCGCGAGGAGGACTCTTATGCCATCAACGCCGACGGCTCCGGCACCCTCGTCTCCACGGAGGGGATGAAAGCTCCCTTGAGACAGTACCGGGAAGTGATCAAGGAGAAGCAGGTGCCCCCTTCCAACACACTCTCCTCCTACATTGAAGGCCGGGACACCATGCTCGTCGGCCCCCTGGCCCGTGTGAATTTGAACGCCGACAGGCTCACCCCCGAGGCCAAGAAAATGCATGCAGAATCAGGGCTGAAGCTGCCCGATTTCAACGTCTTCAAATCCATGATGGCCAGGGCGATCGAATCCATGCACGCCATCGAGCGGATGATCGAGCTGATCGAGCGTATTCCCTTCAGGGAAGATAGACCGATCGAGGCAGCGCCTAAGTCCGGCATGGGCTGGGCGGTGAGCGAGGCTCCCCGCGGCAGCCTCTTCCATCACTACCAGTTCGACGAGAAGGGGATGGTTCTCAAGGCGGATATCGTCGCCCCCACGGCGCGCAACCAGGCCAATATCGAGAAGGATCTCTGGGCTTTTGTGCCGGGCTACCTTGAGCTTCCAGAGGACAGATTGACCTTAGAGTGCGAAAAGCTCGTCCGCGCCTACGACCCCTGCCTCTCCTGCTCCTGCCACTTCCTCAAGGTGAATATAAAGAGGAATCCTGCTTAGAGATTTTCTCCTGCAAATTGCCGAACTTTGCACGGCAGGGCGTCCCTCGAGGGACGCCCTGCCCAATTTCGGGGAGAGACTTCACCCGGATCGCGCCTGATACCGCCCAGATCGCCTTGATACGGAAAGTAGGGATTGAAGAAGAGAGCTCGGCCTGCGGACTCGGGATGACAGGAAGGAGCATGGGAATGACGAATGGGTAAAACCCCTCGCTGCGCTCGGAGTGACAAAGAGGGTAATACAGGACACCTGGATCAATCCCGTAAAAATTGATCTAAAATGGAAAAGTGGAGAAGAAGCGAGTCCTCGTTTTAGGGTGCGGTCAGTTCTACCGCGGAGACGACGCAATCGGTCTAATCATGGCTCAACACCTCAAGGAGGAGTACCTTCCCGAAGGATGGGAGGTGCGCTTGAGCCAGTCGCCACTGGACGATCTCCTGGCCTTAGCCGACAGCTACGATCGGATTTTCCTGATCGATGCCATGGTCAGCGGTCTCTATCCGGCAGGAACAGTGCGCAGGTTGGAGCGTGATCAATGGCCGGGGATAAGCTTTCGTGTGGCTTCAGGACATTCTCTCTCTTTGCCTGAGGCTGTAGCGCTGCTTGAGAAAGTTTATCCTGATCTTCAACTGGATGTCGTGGCTGTGGGGATTGAGGTGACCCAAACCAACCTCTCTCGAGCCAGCCTCTCGGAGGAGATAGATTCTCAAGTCGCTCAAATACTTGAGAATCTTAAGAAGGAAATAATCCGTCATCTCCAGCGTTAACGAGGCTTCTCTTTTCCAGGTTCCGTACATTCCTCACTCAATTTACTAGGATTCCTCGTCGCTCCGCTCCTCGGAATGACAAAATGAATGTTTGGGTTCGGGAATGACACGAAGGGATGTTCGGAAGGAGAGGTGAACTGAAGAGAGGAGGAGAAAGCGAAAGGGAGGCCAGGGGACAGGCAAGGTGGCCGCCTCGGAATCAATAGATGAGGAGCGGCTTCGGAAAGAGAGGGCGAAAAGACCACTGAGAAATTAAAAAAATATTTTAAAGGGCCGTGAACATTAGCATATAATGGAAATTGACATTATAATCAGATGACAACTCGCTCATAAAAAAGTGGAAGGGGGATGTGATTCAAATCTGGCTTGAGGAATTAAAGGAAAAGAAATCAAGGGAAAACGAAAGGAGGAACAGTCTTGAGTAAGAATTTGGTCCGAATCATAACCTTCGTTTTAGTATTTACATTGCTCCCCTTCAGCTTTGCCTTCTCAGCCAATGCCGCCAATCCGGCCGTACGGACGCCACAACTACCAGATCGAAATGCCATCATCCAGAACCATATGCAGAGCCTAAAGGAGTTCGGGCAGGGCCCGGCGACCAGCAAGTCGCTTCCATCAGAGCCTGGATTGGAGATGCCGGTCGAGGATGCAGCAGATGTAGTGAGGCAGGGGAACTTCCCGGTCGAGGAGGACGGAAAGGTTACCGCCATCATCACTTTAGGAGGGGCTCCTGTCGCGCAAATTGCCGCGAACCTTGACGTCAAGTCTCCTCTCTCTCTTCAGGTCATCCAGGGAGAACACAAAACAGCCAAGGATCGGCTGGTCCAGTTGGGAACCAGCGTAGAGATCAAGCGGGAGTTCTTCTATGCTTTAAACGGCTTCGTGGCGCGCTTCCCCAAGGAAATGCTGGCGGATGTACGGGCGCTCTTCGGAGTGGAAAACGTCCACCCTCAGAGGATCTACACAATCGACCTGGATTATAGCGTTCCCCTGGTCAAGGGAACTGATGTCTGGAACACCCTGGGCTTTAAGGGGGAAGGTCAGGTTGTTGGCGTCGTGGACACCGGCGTGGATTACAATCATCCCGATCTCGGTGGAGACGGTGACCAGACCAAGGATTGGGCCCACCGCGCCTCAACCGCAAAGATCATCGATGGATATGACTTCGGCGAGGACGATTCCGATCCCATGGATTACCATAGTCATGGAACGCACGTGTCCGGCATTATGTGTGCCAATGGGGTAGTTAAGGGTGTGGCTCCCGAAGCAAAGCTCGTGATCACCAAGATCGTTAAAGGAGGAGAGGGTTCAGCCTCCAGCGCCGACATCGCGGCCGCCTTCGACTGGATGACCGAGAAAAAACTCTCCGGCATGAACTTAGTGGCCGTGAATATGTCCTTCGGTTTTCCCGGCGGAATCAACAACCCCGGCGATCCGGAGCAGCTGGCCATCTCCAACTTAATTGCCACGGGCGTAGTGGTATCGCTCTCTGCCGGCAACGAAGCCACCTCCACCAACCAGTGGTTCCACAGGAACTACAACACTGGAAAATACACCTGGTATCCGGCGGATAATGCGGCCGTCGGCTCTCCTTGCGTCACCCCGGGAGCAATAGCCACCGCCGCCTCCTGGAATACTAACTCGGTTTACTCAAGCTTCCTGGTCACAGACGGCTCCGGCTTCCGCGGACCCTACACCTCCTCCAGCGTAGCGGAGCCGGTGAGCTTTTACGGAGGTGTGCCCCAACCCTTCGTCTATGTCAGCTACGGGAATGACAATTCTTATTACACAGGCAAGGATGTAGCAGGAAAGATAGCCTTGATTCTGCGCGGAGGGCCAGGAGATGCCACCTTCGTGAATAAACTGACCCTAGCCCGGAATCATGGAGCCTCGGGCGCCTTACTGATGAATGATGCCGCTCGCGGAGACGCCCTTATGACCATGATCGTTCCGGAAGGTTTCCCTCTTCCGGCTCTGTTTACCGGTTACAGCTACGGCACCTATTTGGTCAACCACCCGGACAGCCAAATCCTCTTCGACGGCCAGACCGCTGCTTTCCCAAATCCCTTGCCGGATAAGAGGGTGGACTTTTCCTCCTGGGGCACGAGCCCCTACCTGGAGATGAAGCCGGAAGTTATGGCCCCGGGCGGAGGGATCTGGTCCACCGTACCCCTGGCATTGGGCGGATATGATAACTTTTCCGGTACCTCGATGGCCGCCCCGCACGTCGGTGGAGCGGCGGCATTGATCAAACAAGCCCACCCGACATGGACACCGCAGCAGATCAAGACCGCAATCCTGAATACGGCAGAGCCCCGCTCAGATCCCGCGACCAACGCCCCTTACGTCCCCCGGCTGCAGGGCTCGGGTCGGCTGAATATCCTCAATGCGATCCTGAACGAGGTGCTGATTACCGACAGCGCCGGGAATCCCAACGCCGCCCTGGGCGACACCGAGGGCGCCACCACGAGGACTTTCCAGGTTAAGGTATCCAATTCCTCTACGGTCACTCCCTTCACCTTCGATCTCAGCGGGACCGTAGAGATGACTCATAATGGCGTTCACTATTTGCTCTCCGGCGCCACGATCAGCTTCTTCCAGCCCGGGAGCACCAATCCCCTTAGCCAGATTACCCTCGCTCCAGGCGCCACTGCTTCTTTCGATGTCAAGGTCGACGTGACGAACGCTTACCTCTATGCCAGTGGAACAAACCGATCTCTGGAGAACTATTTCGCTGAGGGGTTCGTGACACTTACCCCCGTGGGCACCGGCTTCACCCTGCAATTGCCTTACGTGATGTTCGTGGGCGATTGGCAGAACGTCTCCTTCCACCCTGGCGGCTACTACGCCTATAATATGGTTCTGGATCGTCCGTTAGACGAATGGTGGTGGTGGTGGGGCAACACCTGGCTCTACACTCAAATCGGCTCCAGCCTCTACTTCCTCGGCTTTGATTTCTATGGCGACGCCTACCGCGACTTGATTGCCTTCTCTCCAAACGGAGACGGCGTCCAGGATAACATCCACCCCATCCTGAACCTGATGCGCTCTACCGATCATCTGACGATGTTCGTGCGGACACCCCTGGGGATGATCTTCCCTCTCTTTAACGAATATTGGGTGCACAAGAATGTCACGCGCTATCCCTACTGGACAGGCTGGGATTATAATTGGCTCTGGGCTCCACCTCCCGATTCCTTCATGGACGGGACTTACGAGCTGCTGGTTAATGCCCAGATCCCCACGGACGTGACTGAGGTCACTAAGCCAAGCGCTGCTGACGGGTTCGCGCTGCCCTTCATCATCGACACGGTGGCGCCTGAGGTTCTGATTTCCCCTCTTGTCACTGAGGCCGAGGGAAGCGCCACCATAAACTGGACCGGCTCTGATGATCGTTCCGGCCTCTGGGGTTACGACATTTACCAGGACGGGGCTCTTATCGGCTCTGTTCCGCCGAGCGTCACCTCCTACACCTTCCCGGTTTCCGGTGCTCATGAATTCATGGTTGTGGCCTGGGACAACGCTGGCAATTACTTCTACTCCGCCTATCTCTACAAAGCCCTCCTGCTCTCATCTCCTCCGGGCTGGTCCTTCCTCTCCTTCCCCGTTCGAACAAATCCTGACCCAACTGCGGTTTTTGGTTTGGTAGCGCCTTACACCCTCAAGTACTGGGACAATCTCACGCAGAAGTGGGGCGCGCAGGGAATCACCCTGGACCTGGGCGAGGCTTATTGGCTCAAATTGCGCAAACCCTACGAGCTTACCTTCTCTGGAGTGCTGGATGTCAACCCCTCTTTCTCCGTGCCCCTGGTTAAAGGGCGTAACGATGTCGGGGTTCCCTATCCAGGCACGATTCTCTGGGAAGATGTGAGAGTGCTGAAGGACGGAACCTCCTACTCGCTGGATGAGGCTATCAACAACAGACTTATCCGGAGCGTCTTCGCCTGGAGAGAACCCTCCTATCAAAACGTAAAGGGTATGGACTTCGAACCAGGGAATGGCTACGTCTTCAACGCCAATGCAGATCTTACCCTCGTCTTCCCCAACCCCCTCTTTTAGAATAATTCGCTAACTGTTACAAAATCAGAAAGGGCCCTGCGCAGGGCCCTTTCTGATTTTCTCCGAGTCTCCCTTTCTGGCCGGCCCAAGAGGCCTTTTGTCATCCTCGAGGTACCCTGATCCATCCTCCCGAGGCTCTACCGCTCCTGAGCGCCAGCTTTTATTCCCGTTATCCCGAGCGAAGCGAGGGAACTCCCTTATCCCTGCCTCACCCGAAGGAGGGCCTCCCAGATTCCTTGCTACGTTCGGAATGACACAAAAGGAGTTCGGGTTTGGGAATGACAAAAAGGGGTGTTCGGAAGACAAATGGGAGTGAGGAAGTTCCTCCTCGCTCCGCAATGGGTGGAGTGATTTGGAGGGGACAGTTGAAGCAAAGGGTCGCAAGAACAGAAGGCTTGGGGAGAGAGTTAAGGTTGACATATAACCGAGGAGCTCTCTATCGTATAGACCAATGAAAGCAGGAACGATCCTCTTCCTCATATTCCTGACACTGGCAATCGGGTTGAGCGCTTGCCAACCCTCACCTACATCCGTCGCCACCTCCCCGGAAGACAGCAGGTCAGACCCGACTTTAGCACTCGGACAATTCCTCTCGGCAATTGCAGATAAAGATTATGACAAAGCCTACCACCTCCAATCGCAACGAGTGAAGAAGAGCTTGGCATTGGAGGACTTTCGTGAGATCAACCGGCTGTCCTGGGAGCAAATGCAGATTACAGATCAGACCTGGGAAATTCTCAGCACAACCCAGGAGCAGGACAAAGCCTTCATCGAAGCTGAAATCAGGACCGAGTTCGCTATCCTGGAGCCGGTAGAAAAACAGGCAATCTACACCCTAACCTGGGAGGACGGCTGGAAAGTTGATGGGGTAGTGGCAAAACCCAGCAGCCCCTGAGCATTTGCTGTAGTCTCTCCATCTCCACAAACAAGAAAGGGTCTTGGAACTGATCTAAGTGCACCCGGAAATTACATAATATCAGACCTGTGAATTGGAAAGGATCACCAGGTGAGGTATAATATATACGAGAAAAAGTTTAGGAAGCCGAATCGGCCGAGGTTCGGAGGGTTAGCCAGCCCTCGGTTTAGAAAGGTGAAAATATGAATCACAGAAGCGGAGCTTTAGCGGTATTTTTAGCAACCATTCTGGCCTTCTCTTCCCTGGCCTTTCCTCCATCCAGTGAAGCACTCGGGGTTCAGTCCACCTCCCATCTTTCCCTGGCGGCGATGAACCCTGCTTTCCTCCAATATCTGAAAAGCCCGAGCGAAAGGGGGGCTTCGCTTCCCCTGGACGGTCTTGCAAGCAAGGTCGTGCCTTCCCCAATCGACCGGTCTCACCTGAAGAGCGAGGTTACCTCGCTCTTCAGGTCATTTCCTTCCTCCTACGATTTGCGCACGACAGGCAAGCTGACCCCGGTGAAAAACCAGAGCCCCTACGGCACCTGCTGGTCCTTTGCCACTTACGGATCACTGGAATCGAGCCTTTTACCGGGCGAGAACTGGAATTTTTCCGAGGACAACATGGTGAACGGACACGGATTCTATTCCGATCCTGAGGGCCCCTATAACCATGGGGGTAACTACGACATGTCCACCGCCTACCTGGTCCGCTGGTCGGGCCCCATAAATGAATCCGACGATCCCTATCCCACCCCGGGTCTCCCCTCCGGTCTACTGGTGCAGAAGCACGTGCAGGAAGTCCTCTCCTATCCCGGTCGTTCCAGTCCTCTGAGCAATGATGCCATCAAGTCTGCGGTGATGACTTATGGTGCCGTTGGCACCTACATGATGTGGGACAGCTCTTATTACAATTCGACGTATTATGCCTATTTTTACAGCGGGGGGGCAATCTCTAACCACGCCGTGACAATCGTCGGCTGGGATGACAATTTTCCCGCCTCCCGCTTCAATGGCACCCCGCCGGGAAACGGGGCTTACATCGTGCGCAACAGCTGGGGAACCTCCTGGGGAGAGGGCGGCTACTTCTACGTCTCCTACTACGACACCTGGCTGGGCGAGGAAATCACCATCTTCAACAACGCCGAGTCAACGAGCAACTACCATGCCATCTACCAGTATGATCCTCTGGGTTGGACCGCTTCTTTCGGCTATAACAGCAACACGGCCTGGTTCGCCAACATCTTCCGAGCTCAATCCAACGAATCGCTGGCGGCGATCGGTTTCTACACGGCCCGTCCAAATTCCAATTTCGAGCTCTTCGTCTACGATAGCTTCAACGGCTCCTCCTTTGCCGGCCTGCGCGGCAGTAAGTCCGGCACCATCTCCTCCCCGGGTTATCACACCGTCCCCCTGGATTCCCCTATTTCCTTCAGCGGGGGTGACGATTTTTGCGTCGTGGTAAGGCTGACAATCCCCGGCTATAACTATCCTATCGCCGTGGAATATCCCTTCTCCCACTATTCCGATCAGGCCATCGCTCATCGCGGGGAGAGCTATGTTAGTTCGAATGGAGCGTCCTGGGAAGATCTAACGGACTCCTACGCCAATACCAACGTCTGCCTCAAAGCCTTCACTAAGGGCGGAAGCCCACCATCCCCCACCATCACCGTGATCAGTCCGAATGGGGGGGAAAGCTGGACTGAAGGAGAGAGCCGCACCATCCAGTGGAACTCCTCCGGTGTCTCGGGCAACATAAGGGTTCGCTTGAACCGCAATTATCCTGAGGGAAGCTGGGAAACCTTATTCTCCACCACGGCCAACGATGGTAGCCAGGCGTGGACTGTGAGCGGCCAGCCCTCCGGCCGTTGCCGCATAAAGGTATCGAGTGTCAGCAACCCCTCGGTATTTGACATATCCGATGAAAACTTCACGATCAACCGAGGCCACGCTGTCAATATCACGAATGGCCCCTTTGCCAGCCCCTCCACCATTTCCTCAGGGGGAACGACCAACCTATCCGTTAACGCCGTGGATAGTCAAGGACATGCCATCAGCTACAACTGGTCGGTGCTCTCTTCCTTCATCGGCGACGGCTCTTTCTCCAACGCAAATGCCCAGAACCCGAGCTGGACTGCCCCGCCGAATACGACGGAAAGCGCCCAAGTCGTCGTGCTGAAGGTGAGGGCATCCTGCACCTCAGACGGTAGCAAATTCGTCGAGGGAATGGTGAACGTGACGGTTGAATCAATCGCCGGCACCATCACCGTGATCAGCCCGAATGGGGGGGAAAGCTGGACTGAAGGAGAGAGCCGCACCATCCAGTGGAACTCCTCCGGTGTCTCGGGAGACGTGAGGATTGAACTTTCGCGTGATGGAGGCTCCGGTTGGGAGACCCTCTTCTCCTCCACGGCAAATGACGGCAGCCAGCCTTGGACGGTGTCCGGGGCAGAGTCGAGCAATTGCCGGGTGAGGATTTCTTCTCTAAATGATTCCTCGATCTCCGACATCTCAGATGGGAACTTCACGATCCGGCATGCTCTGAGCGGCTTTACCTTCAACCTTACCCAGGGCTGGAACATGATCTCCCTGCCCTTGGTGACAGACACCAATCCTTCTGTTGTCTTCGCGGGCATCTCCGGTACCTGGTATCTCTATCAGTGGGACCCTCTTTCTCAGTCCTATAGAGGGAAGGACCAGATCTCACTTCAACCGGGAGTGGGACTCTGGCTGCGGGTGCAATCCTCTCAGACAATCACCGTTCAGGGCATCCCCTATTCCGCCGGGGAGATGCGCTTGAACCTCTCTCGGGGATGGAACCTGGTGGGCTATCCCTATCTGACCTCGATGAACTGGGGGGATGTGCGCATCGGGGTGGGAGCTAACGAATATACACTTGACCAGGCCAGCTCTCTGGGGATCATTTCCCCCTATCTCTATACATGGAGTGGAACGGATTATTCTAATGTGAGGGATCTGGGGAAATTTGAAGGGGGAAAGGGTTATTGGGTCAGGACATTAGAGAACTGCATTTTGATCTTCCGGCAGGGGGATCTTCCTCCTCCTCCGCCGGGATAGATAGAGAAAGCCCCGCGCTAACTAGCTAACTAATCCTCCTCGAAAACCTTCACTCTCCAATATAGGTCTATAAAAAACAGAGAGGCGCCCCCAAACCAAAGGGGCGCCTCTCTTTAACGAGGCAGGGGGCATCCCTGCCGCTTTTTTACTTCGTGTACTTGATGCTCAGGCCGTCGACGAGGACTCTCAGCCAGAGACCCTTACCCACAGGCAGGGTGCCCGTGGAGTAGTCCAGAGTATCGTAGGAAGTGCCGTTCCAGCTGTAGGCATTGCCGATCCAGCCAGCAGTCTTTGCATCGGCCAGACTCTTCTCGGTTGCTCCCTGAACGATCTTGACGTTGGCTACCGAGAGGGCGGTCTCAAACGGGTTACCAATCTGCTCCCAAGCCTTGTAGATAGCCTTGGTAACGGGAGAGGCAACCACGGCACCGGAGAGCGTGACATCGGCTGCGCCGCTCATTCTCACCCAATATCCCCAACCGGGAATGAGGGCCGCGTTGTCGCAGAAGAGCCATCCGCCCAGGGAGCCGTCGGGTCCGGGTAAAGTAGGATCCCAGTGATAGGCGTGGACGAAATTGGGGCCGAAGATCTGGGCCGCAGTCTTGTCGGAAATGATACCAGGCGTCACCATATTCCAGCCCTGCAAGAGGTTGAAGGTGACAGAAGCAGGAGTGGTTCCCTGAGACGGATCCTTGACCCAGTGCTGGACGGCGCCGTTCTCAGGATGGGCGATCTTCGGGTAAACCTCGTTGCCGTAAATTGCGTCGTAGAACTTGTCGTCCCAGACCCCGTTCTTGTCGAGGCAGAAGTAGAAAGGTACCACGGGGAAGAATCCCGCGGGAGCTTCGATCTCTTCTACCTTATACCAGGTGCCCCACACAGGATCGAAAGTCAGATCCTCAAGGACGACCTTGCCGAACGCGTCGCTCGTGAATGGACCGAAGACCACATAGTTGTCCAGGTTGGTGGCCTGGAAGACAGCACCGGGGAGGACTGACCAGCAGTCGTTCAGCTTGTAGAAGTAGACCTGGGCAGGGGAGATCGTGTTCTCGATATAGTGGGTGATGATCTTTGTGGGGGTGGCGCACCAATAGACGGGTTGTTTCTCATCGATCGTGAATGTGTCCAGACAACCGGACAGGGGAGCCCAGGGTGGGGGAACGGAATACTCATAGAGGCCGTACTCGCCATAGGGCAGGTGGTACCAGATCGCGGCACCCTTTTCCGGTCCGTCGCTGAAAGTGGTCACCACTCCAGGCGGATCAGCAGGGTCGACTAAGGCAGCGTTTCCGGGACCGTTAGGATCCTCCACCGGCTCAGTGAATCCGCCGATCACCCAGGGATGATTTGCGGGCATCGGCGGGACATAGGTGGGGGTGCCTGGCAGGTCGAGCCTGCGCAGGAAGAACTTGGCGCCGCCAATGTAGTTATTGGGATCCTGGGTGTTGTCGTGGTACTTGTAAATCTTGAAGCCGTAGTCCCTCCAATCCTTCTCGGCGGTCTTACTAATTTTCCCGTATTCGTCATCGAGAGCGGGAATACCGTAGCCGCCTGTCACTGTGATGTTGTCGACGAGGCACTGGAAGTGGTAAGTACAAGTGGTAGCCTCACCCTTGCCCCAATAATTCATGTGGTATGTGAGGTAGGCCATGCCGGCGCCATCGGTCACGCTGGAGGCATGGAGCCAGTGGGTGACGGTCAGAGGGTCACCATCCTGATGGAAACTGTCGGTCTCGCCGCCATCAAGGTAGGTTAAATCCAGGAGGCGGTCGGCGAAGACGTCAACAGTTACGCCATCGGCACAGTAGTCCCAGAGGACTTCCCAGTCAACTTTCACACCGGCGACCGGGGCGTCTTTGACCCAGAGGACGCCGCTTTCCAGCACGTACTTGCCACCTTCCGGCGGATCAACAGGCGGGACAACAAGTGATGGCTTCACGGGGAACTCACCCAGAGCAACGGCGGTAATAGTGTGAACATCCCAGGTCGCCACCTGGGTGATGGGGTTGATAGCGGTGGGTGGAGTGATGTCGAAGCCGGTCAGCTGGGCGAAGGACTTGGAGGCCTTGATGGTAATGCCCGTGGTGCGGCCGTAAGGATCAGATCCGTCGTTGCTCAGCAGCACAAGTCCCTTGCCCACTAGTGGACTAAAGGTCACATCGAGGAAGAGCTTGCCGGGAGCCTGAGACATGACGATGATCTCGCCCTTACCGTACTGATCGAGCGTCACAGAACCAGTGCAGTGCTCTGAAGCACGATGCCAATAGCCTGGGGAATCGGTAATGGTCCGGTAAAAAAGGTCGTCCATGCTGAGGGCACCGGCGGAGGTGAGTATGAATTGAACCGTATCCCCGGGGGCACCCCAGAGATAGAATGTGTGTTGCGCCCCGAGAGCGTTGACCTCATGCTCGGGAGTCACGTCCCATTCCCAGGCCCAATGCTTAATGGCGGTGAGGGTCGTGGGCGTGCCGTTTTTAACAGTGATGGCGGCCGTAATTGTATCGCTGCCACCCTTTGCGCCGATGTAGGAGAAGGAGAGCTCTTTGACGTCTTCACCGGCAACGGTCTGGGAAGTCGGGTTCACCCCGGTGACGGTGAAATCAACAGTGGCGGTGACGGCGATAGGGTAGCCGTACTGGTCGAGGAAGGAAACCGTGACCTCGTGCTTGTCGCCCACCATGTTATAGGCGCTCAGAGGGGTGATCTCAGCGCTTGTGTACACCGGCGTGTAGATCCAAGTCTTGGTAGCGGTTCCCGTTGCAGCGCCGGCATGGGCGGTAATCAGGTCCACAAAGGGAGGAGTTTGCCCACTTGGGTAGAGGCTAGTGTAGGAGCCGGTGTAGACGCCGGTGCTGCTGCGGGTGGTTGAGAGAGAAGTTTGACTATTGAAACCTGACACATCAAAGGTGGCAGTGGTGTCAAAGAGGTCGCCGAACTGATCCCTGACGGTGATGGTGATGGAGTGGGTGTTCCCCGCTCCGAGGTCATTGGTGTCATTTGCGGGCTCGACCGTGACTGCCTTAGCCACACGAACAGCCCATTCCTTGGTCACCCCGTCGCTGATCACATCGCCCTCGGAGATTCCGCCCGAGCCGTCGGCATCAATGAAGCCGTAGATGATGTAGGTGCCAGGCGTGGCGGGCACGTGCGTGCCATAAACGATTACAGCGGTGTAAACGCCTGTGCTAGTCCTGGTTGCAGCAATGGAGGGGGTGATTACTACAGTGGGGGTGCCGCCAGCTGTCGCTGCAAAAACGCTTTGCGCCGGGTCGCCCAGGGTGTTGTCCAGTTTAGTGTAGATCGTGACGGTGTGGGTAGGGCTGTCCACTGGGTTGTAGCCAGAGGCGGGCTCTACCGTGGCGGTCCATCCGGTAGCGTTCACGATCGGTTCCGGAGCGGCGGAAATGGGCAGCACGAAGAGGCTCATGACCATGGCCACGGTGAGTAAACCTACGAGATATTTTCTCGCCAGGTCGAATTTCAACATTCTGTTACCTCCTTCTTTGAAGATTTTTGTCTGCTTCAAATGCGTCATCTGTCACCTCCCCTATAAGAGAATCAAGGAGAAGTCGACAGTGTAAGTTCCGCCAGGAGAGGCAGCGACGGTCTTGTCGTCTTCCCAGGGAGGCGGAGGAGGAGACCCTGCCGGCAGGTAATAGAGGTGGACATTCAAATTCTTGGCGGCGAAAAGGTCGAAGGTGCACTGGTACTTGCCGTCAGCGCCCACTGGGGTGGTAGCGAGCGTGGTCGCCCCATCCTTCACGGTGATCGTTCCTCCGGCAGCGGGATTGCCATAGTAGGTAACAGTGCCCTTAATCGTTACCAGGGTGGGCGGAGCCAGCCAGTAACAGCTGGCCGTGTCGAAAACTCCACCTGAAGCGACTGAGATCGTGGCTTCGCCGGCAACGCTCGAGGAGGCGGAGAAGGTGTCCTGGCCGGAGGCATTGGTGGTGAACGTCGCCTTAGAAAGAGTGCCGAAGGTCGTGGCGATGGTGCCGGTGATGCCTTCCATCACATTGCCGTACTGATCCTTGGCGGTGATGGTGTAGGACTGGGATGTTTGGTCGGGCAGTTGCAGTGTAGCGGTAGCGGGCTCCAGCAGCAGAGTGGTGAGGACGGGGGCCTTGATCTCGAAGTTCCAGTAGTGATTGAGGGTCTGGGTGCCGCCCGTGGCCGCATCGTAACCGGTCACGTTCACGAGGAAGGAGCCCCTCAGCAATGGGCTCTTGGGGGTGAAGACGATGGTGTCGTTGGGGTAGACTTTGGTGCGGAAGCTGATGGTGCCGGAGAGGAACCCCTGGCTCGCAGCGGGAAGCGTCTGGTAGACCCACATCGTGGAGCGAGCGGTGTCTAAGGACTGGTTGAACTGCTTGTAGATCTCATTGACCGGGGGATCAACCAGGCCGGTGGGCGAATCGGCCACATTGACCAGAGGGCCGGCCATCAGTGGACGGATGACGATGAATTTCACGACGGGAACGTACTGGCCGTTAACCAGCATCCAGTCGCACATGTAGGGGTTGGCAGGCTCAAAAGCGGGCTGGAAGAAGACCTGTACGAACTGCTCGCGCTGCAGGTCGGCCATCTTCTTGATCAGGATGTTGCCATCCGGGGTGGGAACGTTGGGAGCGGGAAGGGTGGCGTCGTAGATCACGGTGCCAGGCTGCTGCGTAGTGCCTTTTTCCCAAGGAACGGTGATTACATCCTTGGCGGCCAACCATTGTGCGGTCTTATCGCTGCTTACAGCTTCTGGCTTCCAGAAGGCGGCGGGGAAATTCCAGACCAACTGCTCGCGGTTCGTGTTTTCCAAGGAGAAGCTGGTGCCATCGAAGACCCGACCGACCTCGTCGACCATGCCTTCGGTGTTCGTGGACTGGTACTGCCCGGGGTTGGTGGCGAGCTCGAAGAAGACGTTGTTGCCGTCGCTGTCCTTGGTGATCTTGATCAGGTCGCGTACCAGGTTCTGCAGTTTCTGCCAGATAGCGTAGATGGAGTTGTAGTCGGTGACCTTGACGGCAGCATTTATTATCTCTTTCGCGCCGCGGTTGTGATCGTTGTAGCAGCTGAACTTGGCGACAATGACCTTGCCCATGCTGGCCTCGTAAGGAACCAGGTTGTAATCTTTATCACCGTATGGCGGATAGTAGACCCGGAGCATCAAATCGGTCGCAGAGACTTCAGTCAGCGGGTAGTTGACCACAGAGCCGTCGCCCTTCATGACGTCGAGGGAGAGGTGGTAGCCGGAGGAGTCGGTGACCATGTTCACGCGGGTGACCAGGCCGTAATCGACTGCGGCAGCGGCAGAAGCGGCCGAAGCCATCTTCATGTAGCGAACCTTGCCATCAGGATTCAAGCAGAGGTCCACGGGCTGGCCGATCCAATCCTCCCTTTCGTCCCAGAGGTTATTGAAGACCAGCTCCTCATCAGTTGTGCTCAAGAAAGTGGCGCCAGATTCCACGGCGCCCACCTGGCCGATAACATCGACCGGCTCAACAGTGCCGGGGGTCACGTAGGCTGCGATCACGGGGAACTCGCCCCGACCGGGGAAGAGCACTTCATAGACCTTCCCGGAGAGCTTGACCGCGGTGATCCAGTCATTTCCCCACTGGTCTTTAGCGCGGTAGATGTCCTCGAGTTTGCCGGACTGCACAGCCTCATTGCCCTCGAAGCGGACCACGGAGAAAGTGGATTCCTCATTGAGATTCTTGACGGGGGCCAGCTTGACTGTGCCGACCGGATAGTATTTGGTCATGAACCAATCCAAAGCGGAGAAGCCCGTGCTGTATGCGGCATACCAGTTCCAGTTGGTATAGCCCTCACCGCCTAGGACGAACTTGGCGTTGTCCTCGACTAGAGCGTGGCAGAAATCCGCCTCGGTCGGATATGGAGTGGGGAGCCTCTTGTTGAAGGTGTTGTCATCGGTGTAGGAGAAGCCCAAGGTGCCGAATTCCACGACACGGCCCCACTTGTCGTAGACAGCGGAGTCGGCGTAAGCCGGCTGCACATCCTTGACTACATGGCCGGGCCAGACTTTGGCCAGGATTGACCAGACCTGGTTCGAGACGACGATGGCGGAATAGAGATGGCCCTCGTAGTCCTTGTAGAACTCAGCCTCTGCCACACCACGGATTACAGTGATGTCAGCATCCTTGACCAGCATCACATTCGGGTTCTCGATCAGGGTGTCCTCGAGGAAGATGACGGCGCGGGGATCGATGGGGAGCTTGGAGGCTGACTTGGCTATTGTGGTCGGATGATAGACGTTCAACTTCAGGTCGGCATAGATCTCGCCCACCGTCTTGCCGGGGAACCAGTGACCAGTCTTCGTGTCAGGCACTTTATTGGCAGCGACCTTGTAGTTTTCCGTCACGTGGTTAAGGGTGCGCACGTACCAGAGCTTGGAGGGGTTCTTGAAGGGATCCTGCCCAACATAGGGGACTGGACCTTGATAGATCACGCGTACGGGCTTGCCGATCATCGTGGTCAGGTCAGCGGGCTTGCCGCCTACCCAGATAGAGGCAGCCGGGATGTCGTAGAGGCGATGCACTGGTTTGAAATCCTTAGGGTACTTCAGACCGTTGGCTGCCGCGAAAGCCTGGGGGTCCTCGAAGCAGGGAAGGAACACTTCCTTGTTGTTGACGACCGTTGTCCAGCCCTCGAAGAGCTCGAGCTGAGAGGCACCGGCATAGACGTCGTAGGGAGGGGCGTCGGTGACGAAGGTCTCCATCTCGTGGAAGCCCATGGCACCAATCAGGGTGGTGTTAGAGGGGAAGTAGGTTCCGCCGGGAACTGGGCCATCTGTGCTCCACTCCCACTGGGTCAAGGGATAGACGAAGAGGGAGTTGTAGACCATGACAGCAAGGTCGCCGCGGGAAGCCGGGCTCGAGGCGTTGAAGGCCGTCACTCCGGTGAGGAGTCCGTCCGGCAGTACCAGATCCGGCGCATGTACGTTCAAGCCGTATCCGGCAGGGTCGCCCATCGCCACGGCCATCTTCACGAAGTTGGCGAACCAGTCTTCAGTCCCGCCACCGGGGGTCACCGGGGTCAGGTACTGGGTGTAGCCCAGCATGCGGACCAGCATGGTGCAGGCCTCGGCATAGGAGACATTGGCGTCCGGCTTGAAGGTGCCATCCGGATAGCCCTTGATGATGCCGAAGGCGGTTCCCATGTTGATGTAGCCCGTGGCCCAGTGGTCAATCGCCGTGTCGGGATACTTGGTTGCGCCCTTGAAACCAGCGACGTACTTCTCAAAATTGAGGGCGCGGATTGTAACCGCCAAAAACTCCGACCTGGTTACCGGGCGATCCGGTTTGAAGGTCTGATCCGGGTATCCGGTGAAGATGCCCATCAGGTGCAGCTTGATGAAGACGGATTCGAACGGCGTACCGAAGATATCCGAATAGGGGACGGTGGGTGCGGTCGCTTCGGCGGTTGTAGTCTCTTCGGTCGTGGTCGTAGTCGTGGTAGTCTCTTCCGCCAGGGCAGCCATGGGCACGAGCGTAACGAGCATGGCGGCTACAATGAGTGAGACTAAGAGTTTCTTGATCAAATTCTTTCCTCCTTCTTTAAAGGATTTTTCTCTTCCTCCACCAAAGAGGAAGAAAGTCTGTGGCCTGCGCAATTTACAGGCCAGGGTTGATTGGTTTTCGCCTCAATCCCTCCTTTCTGAAAATAAAGGAACCTCATCTGCTTACTCCTTGAGCGGTGGGCAGGCTCAAAAGTGCGTACAGGGATAGGGCCACCTGCCCGCGCAACGCTTCCTCATCGGGAGCGAAATCCGGATACAGCAGACCGTGCTGTGCTCCCACCACGCTGTATCCAGAATACCAGGGAGCGTCCTTAAGCAGGCTCTGAGCGGCTTGCGCCTCTCTCTCCAAGCCCGCCGCCCGCACGATGGCGGCGATCACTTCTTTACCTGTCACGTATGCTTCAGGATGGAATAGACCATCCGGAAAGCCATTCATCCAGCCGTTGGCTGCCGCCCATTCCGCTGCGGCGAAGGCCCAGTGGGTAGTGGGGAGGTCGGAAAAACTCGCCTTTTCCAGCTGTGGGGTGAGGTTGGATTTAATTTTCTCCATCGCCCGGGTCAAAATGCAGGTGAACTCCGCCCGCGTCACTCTATTCAGGGGACGGATGGTCCCATCCGGATAACCGCGCATGATCCCCTGGGTTCCAAGCTCCTTAAGAGCCCAGGCATACTCCTCGGGAAAGGCCTGCACATAGACGGTAACCAGCGCGGAATAAAGGCTCTTCTGCCCGGCGCCGTCCACGGCGTAGTAGAGGATGTCGTGCCAGCCGGGAGTGAGGTCGAGATTTCCTGTCTCGAATCGGCCGGCGTTGCTAACGGGAACCTGTGCGACGACCTGACCGTCAACAAGGATCACTACCACGGAGTCCGATTCCGCCGAACCATAGAGGTATTGGGTCGGCTCGATAAGAAGGTTCCTGGAGTCGGGGACCGGCGGTTCGGGGGGGACCAAATCGTAAGTAATAAATAGGGGGGTGGAGAACTCGCTGAAAGTCCCGTCATCGCGGAGGGTGCGGGCACGGAAGGAATTGATCCCTTCGTCCAGGTAGGTAGTGAGGGAGAAGCGACCTTTATCGTCCGAGTAGGCGTAACCCAAAGAGAGGTCGTTGCGATAAATCTCCACGAAACTGTAGGCCGGCGCGCTGCCGGTGATGGTTACCACGAGTTCACGCGTCAGGGAGGTAGAAAAGAAAAGCTGGGGGGCGTCCGTGGTCTGCCCGAGGGTGGGCATTCCGCTCCCCAGTAAGAGTGCGACTGCTAAAATTGTGGCCACAACTTTAAACTTCATCGCATAGAATTATAGAAGCAAGAAGCGTGCCGAAAGTGCAAAGTCGGATGTTCTTGCTCTGCGGGCTGCCTTTTTGAGAGAGGATCTCTTCTTGTCCTGCTGGTGGGGGTTGAATTTTGGTTAAGAAATGGACGGCCTGTCCAGAAATTGGACTCCTGGGTAGACCCCTCGCTTCGCTCGGGGTGACTGACAAGCGTTTGCTTTTCTGTCTAAGAGGAGCCGATGCGGTTGATGATGTCCTTAGCGGTAGTGTTTTCCGGGTCGATCTTCAGAACCTCCTCTGCCAACTCCCTGGCCCGTTCGAGATACTTGGCGGCCTCCTCCTCTTTTCCCTCCAGGGTCAGGTTCACCCTGTAGTTATAATTTGACTGCGCGGCGTATATCAGGCTGTCCTTACGGTTCTCCGTGGTCTGGGCGTAGACCACGCCTTTCTCCGCGAAATAGACCGATCTCTCATAATCTTCAAGTTCGGAGTAGATGAAGGAGAGGTTGAAATAGAGAGGGTAATCCCCGGGATCGGCGGCGGCGCCTTTCTCGAAGTTCTCCGCCGCTATACGGAGGAGCTCTTTGCGCTGGTCGGGCTTTTCCTCCGCCTCATCCTGGTAGGAACGGCCAATCTGCATGTAGACGTTCTCCACGTACATCGTCGTCTTCAAGGCCTCCTCCCACTGCGCCCTGGCCTTAGCCAGGAGCTCCTCCTTCTGTTTGGTGTCCCCTGCACCCATGGCGAATTGGTAGAGGAGGTTGCCCAGGCCGGAAGTATGTCCTTCGGTTGCCGTGCGATAGCCGGCCTCCCAGGGGTTAAGGTCCACCGCCCTCTGATAGGACTCGAGGGCGATCGTGGCCTGGCGGTTGAGCTCCGCCTGCAGTTTCTCCTTGCGAGTGGCATCCTGTTCCGAACTGGCCTGCTTGCTGTAGGCCTGGGCCGTACGAATCGCGATTTCCCCGGAACCGTAGGCCACGTCCGCGGCAAACAGGCGCACCGTCCAGTAACCGTGAAGGACCAGAACCGCAGCCACCAAAAGACAAATTCCCCAGCGCAAGGTAGTGGGAATAAGAGCGGGCAATTTTCGGGGCGGGACTTTAACGGGAAGAGTCTCCCTCTGTTGGGCTTTAGCGAGTTCCTTTTTGCTCTTTATTTCAGCCGGCGCTGGGGAAAGGTCGATCTGCCAGAGGGCAACGTTCATCCCCAGCAGGAGCCAGAAGTAAAGGATGGTGGGGATGACGCCAAAGGCCACCAGGTTCTGCGCCAGGAAGGCTAATACCCCAACTGCGATCCCGGCGATCATCGCCTTCCAGTAAGGGTCTGCGGTGCGCCTCCAGACCTGTAAGCTTTTCCAGAAGAAGGCCGCGAGCATCCAGATATAGACCAGTAAGCCGATCGCCCCACGCATGATCATCTCGTCGAGATATTGGTTGTGCATACGGTCCGGGTTATTCATCGGCTCCAGCAGGGAATACTTCAGCACTTTGTAGGCGGGAGAGGCCACGCGGAGGGCATCCGGCCCGACCCCTAAGATCGGATAGGCGAGAAAGACTCCCAGGCCTCCCAGCCAGATGAAGAAGCGGGTCTGCTGCAGCCCTCCGCGCAAAATGGAGGCGAGGAAATCCATCTTCCAGATGAGGAATCCCCCAAGGAGGATTAAGGCCCCTCCAATAAAATAGAGCCAGACGCGATTCTCGCGGTAGGTTTTACGACCAACAAAGAAGGCGAGGACAGGGATGGAGAGTGCAACACCGATGTAGGCACCGCGAGTCTGGGCCACGACTACATTAAAGGCCATCAGGGCCACAAAAAGGCAAAGGTAGATTTTCAGTTCGAGGGAGCGGGCATGGAGGAATTTCATAATGGCGATGGGGAGTAGCATGATCAGGAAGTGGGGGAAGAAATCAGGATTGCCTAACGTGGAGAAGGGCCGGTTACCCGAGGCCGCCCAGGGCATCCAATCGAGGCCCACGAACTGGATCAAGCCATAGGCCATGGTGAAGAAGGCAGACCAGAGCATCACCCGCAACAGGTTGTCTACCTGCTTCGTCGTCTTGAAGGTGCTCGAGACAATGAAAAAGAGGAGGATCATGTTGACGATCGTCCAGAAGCCCTCCTGCCGTAAGTAGTTACCCATGAAGCTGGCCTCGGGGCGGAGGGAAAAAATGGAGGAGAGGAGCCAGGAGAGAAGTACAGCCAGGACAGGAAGGAGCATCGCGTTGCGCAAGCGATAATATTCCCGACTCTCGAGCAGCCGGATCACCCAGGCCAGGGCCACCGGGATAGTTATGATGCGCAGGAGGAGGAGGCGAGGGAGATTGAAGATATCCGCGCCGGTGGAGGTGGTGAAGATTAGAGGAACGAAAAAGGCGACGAGGATCAATCCCCACTCAATCACCTGGTCGCAGTAGAAGATCAGTCGCTCTTTACCCTCCAGGCGATGCGGGGTCGTCTTTTTTGCCTTAGCCTTGGGAACCATTCCTTTCTCCCTCCCAATTTTATGGAATAGCAAGAATACTGATGGAATTAAACACTACCCGCTCTTTTTTGTCATCCCGGGGCACTTTTTCTGCCATCCCGCGGCCTCCGCCGCGGGATCTAAGTGCCCTACCTCGCTCCCTTCCTCCCCAGCATGAGCTTAAACGTCAAAAAGAGAAGCCTCAAATCCAGCAAGAAGGATTGATTACGAATATAAGCAAGGTCGTAGCGCAGCTTGTTTTCCGGGGTAGTCTCGTAGGTGCCATAGATCTGCGCCATACCAGTCATCCCTGGTTTAACGAGAAAACGCAGGGCGTAACCGGGGACTTTCCGCGAAAATTCCTCCACAAAGACCGGCCGTTCCGGCCTGGGCCCGACCAGGCTCATCTCGCCCTTGAGCACATTGAACATCTGAGGCAGCTCGTCGATCCGTAAAAGGCGCAGGAACCGCCCGAAGGCGGTGACTCGCGGGTCGTTCTCCCTGGCAAATACAGGACCGGTCTCCCGTTCCGCATCTTGCTTCATCGTACGAAATTTCACCACCGAGAAAGCCTTCCCCCCTTTTCCGACGCGTTCCTGTCGTAGAAGAACAGGTCCGGGGGAAGAGAGCAGGATTCCCAGGGCCGCGACCAGAAGCACGGGAGATAAAACGAGGAGGAGCCCGAGAGAGGCAATGACATCGAGGCCTCGCTTCAAAAACCTGTCCGCAGAGCTTCCTCCGCTCCTCCAGACCTCAACCACGGGCACGTTTCCTGTCCGGCTGAAGGAGGGGGTGCTCGTGAGCATCTCGAACAGCGATGGGACCAGGAAAACAGGTAAGTCCTTTTCTTTTGCCTCCACGAGTACCTGCAGGGCCCGGGAAGCAAACTCGGGTGAGGAGATCAGGAGGATTTCGTCCGCTTCCGTCTCGGCCATCAGCCTTTCCAGTGGGGCGGGTTGGTGCGAACGTACGCCGGGCAATTCACCCCCATCAAAGAGCATCGCTCCGGCCACATCCAATTCGCCGGACCTTCTCAATTGAGGCAGGAGCGCTTCCGCTTCCCTTTTCCTTCCCATGATCAGGGCCCGGGGTTTTGTGGCCGTGCGCCGTAGGATCAGGCTGTCCAGGGAGTGGAGAGCAGCGGAGAGAATCCAGAGGAGGACGTACGAGTAGATGAGCACCAGTCGAGGAAAGGAGAACTCGCGCAGAACGAAAATCAAACCGAGCTGAAGGAAGATAAAGAGGCCCACTGTGGGCAGGAGGACGAGAAGATGATCAAAAAAATTAAACCCTTTTTCCGTCTCGTATGCTCCAAAAACAGCGACGAGCCCGATGTAGAGAGCGGAATAAAGAGCGAAATAGCGCAGATAGGGCAGGAAATTTTCAGGCGGAATCTGGAGGCCAAAGCGGATGAGGTAGGCAATGAGGAACGCAGCGTTCAATGTCAGCAGGTCTCCGATGATGAGCAAAAGCAGCCTATGGCGTCGCCAGAAATTCAAGGTTTCTCCTTCTTCGAGTGAATTTCTCCCTCTATTGTATATGTTTGGGACCCGGAAATGAGCTACCCGCTCTCATGTCACCCCGAGGGCAGCGAGGGGCTTACCATTCGCCATTCCTGACCATCTTTTATGTCGCCGCTCCTCGGAATGACCACCCCCTTCTGTCATCCTTAGGCTTCCCTTTTGTCGCCCCGAGCGCAGCGAGAGGTCTCATTGAAGCGACTGGGATTTCTCGCTTCGCTCCAGCCAGTCCAGCGTCCGCCGCAGTCCATCTTCGAGAGAAATCCGAGGCTCCCATCCCAGCACCTCTTTCGCTCTCTCAATCGAGGCGAGAGAACGCCTGATATCCCCAGCCCTCGGCGGCATGAACTGAGGCTCGAACCTCGATCCTCGCAGGCGGAAAATCGTTTCCCCGACTTCCTGAATGGTGGTCTCCCTGCCCGAGGCGATATTGATCACCTGGCCTCTCGCCCCCTCAGTCTCCATAGCCAACAGCAGGGCATGACAGAGGTCCCCCACGTAGAGGAAATCGCGGGTCTGCTTCCCATCTCCAAACAGTTGAGGTTTCTCGCCGCTAATTGCGTTTCGGGCAAAAATGGAAATGACGCCTGAATAAGGCGAGGCAGGATCCTGCCTGGGACCAAAGATATTGAAGGGCCGCAGGATGACAGTCTCCAGGAATCCCAGACGATGAAAAACTCCCACATAAACCTCCCCCGCCACCTTCGAGGCCCCGTAGGGAGATAGAGGTTGCAGGCAGCAATCCTCCAAGAGGGGCAGGCGGTCGCAGTCGCCGTAGGCCGAGGCGGAGGAGACGAAGACCAGTCGCTTCACCCCAGCCCGACGTGAGGCCTCAAGCACACTCAAGGTGCCGGAGACATTAACCGAGTGCACGTGCTCCGGCTCGAGCACTGACCTTTCCACCGAGGAGATGGCGGCGAGGTGGAAGACCCCATCGACCTTCCCTATCGCCTTCGCTAGGAAGGCGGGGTCCCGCACGTCCCCTTGGAGAAACTCGACAGCATGGTTCCTGCTGAGATTTCTCCTCGAGCCGGTGGAAAGATCATCCACCACGCGCACCCGGTTCCCTCTCTCGAGCAGGAGGTCAACAAGATGCGAGCCGATGAAGCCCGCCCCGCCTGTAGTTAGATAATCAGGCATAAAAGTATTATAACCATTTCATCTTCAGGCCTACATTCACTTAATATTCTGTAGAATTTAAGGAAAGGATAAAATTCATGGATATTACTATATTGACCCAATATTTTCCTCCTGACGACGGTGCAGCTGCATCAAGAACGCGGTTACTGGCCAATCTTTTGGCGGATTCTGGGCATCAGGTCACTGTTGTGGCCCCTTTTCCTATTTATCCCCGCAGAATAAAGAGAGCTGATGATCGCTATCGCATCATCCGAAGAGAGAAGATCGGAAAAATAACCATCCTACATACATACATTTACGCAAGTCAGAGAAAGAATCTTTGGGGGCGTGCGATAGGCTATGCTTCGTCGAACCTGTGCTTTCTCTTGGCGTTGCCTTTTCTTCGAAAAAGCGATGTCATACTGGCCATGTCCGCTCCACTCTTTGTATGTGTGATGGGTTATATTTACTCCTTCATTTGGAGAAGGCCATTAATCCTAGAAATTCAAGACCTTTGGCCAGATGCTCTCTTCGCTGCTGGAGTAATTAAAGAAAGCGGCTTCACTGGTCGATTATTAAAATTTACAGAACGCTTTGTTTACCGAAAGGCTGCGGTAATCTCGGCCATTACGAGAGGTCTACAAGAGAAAATCAGAGAGAGAGTAAAGGATCCCGAAAAGGTGCTACTTAATGAGAATGCCTGGGAGCCCGAATTTCTTGCTGAGCTACAGCAAGCCAAAGTTAATCGGGAAAGCTTAGGCTGGTCTGAGAAATTCGTGCTCCTTTATGCAGGAACTGTCGGATTCCTTCACGGTGCCGAAATCTTAGTTAGTGTTGCAGAACTTTTGCGTGAACACCATAAAATACTATTCACCGTCGCCGGCGCTGGGCCATTATTGACCAAGATGAAAAAGCTGATAGAGGAAAGTGAGTTGACAAACATTCAGCTCATTGACTATGTACCGATGGAAAAGGTAGCCAACCTAATTGTAAACTGCGATCTAGGGGTGTCTTGCCTTAAGCCTGTTCCACTCAACGAGTCTGCTTTTCCGCGCAAAATCTTAGACTACCTCATTTGTGGGAAGCCAATTCTTTATATAGGTCGCGGGGAAGGAGCTGATTTTATCAGCCTTGCGGGTTGCGGGGTCTCTATCTCTCCAGAAAACCCAGCGGAGATCGCGAGCGCCATTCTGAATTTAGCAACTGACGCCCAAGCGCTCAAATTAATGGGGCTCAGTGGTCGTGAGTATGCCCTCAAGAATCTTTCTCCGGAAAGATTAAAAGAAAACTACGAAAGTATGCTCACTTCTCTCAACAAGAGTGAGCAGTTATTGCTACAGTAATGGTTATGAAGGGGCCAGTTAAAGTAGCTCTCAGATGGTGCAGGGGCATTGCCTACTTCGTGCTTGATTTTATCTTCTTAATCCCCTTCCTCCTATTGGCACTGATTGCCAGGATCGTGCCCCGACTGATAGATGTGGGTTTGGGCCCAGAGCCCATGATCAACAATATCTACTTCAAAAAGGCTTTACTCGGTCAGAAATTCACCGCCGAGACCTTCGTGAATCAAGTCTATTACATCACTGACCAATTCGATTTGAGAGGTGATGTACTGTTTAGAGGTCCTCTGTCCCTCCTCAGGAATTATTACTTATTTCTTTGGTCGATCCTGCGCTATCGCTGTCTCTATATTTCTTTTAACGGGGGGCCGTTAGGCTTTACCTCATTTCTTTGGAAAGTGGAACCTTTTCTTTACAAAATTGCTGGTACAAAAATAGTGATTTTGCCTTATGGAGCAGATGTACAAGAGATGACCCGCTCACCGAACCTCCTGTTCAAGGATGCGATGCGCCGAGATTACCCACGTCATAAATTCCGCCGCAGAGGGGTTGCCTCGCGGATTGATCTCTGGACAAAAATGGCCGACCACATCATTGCAGGCTGTGAGTGGGTAGATTATTTGTACTATTGGGACACACTCATGCTAGGGCATTTTTCAATCGACACGGAATTGTGGAAACCAATTGAAGAATCGGCTCAGAAGGAAGAGAGTAGATCTCTGAAAATCCTCCACGCTCCTAATCATCGCAATATCAAGGGAACTCAATATTTTTCTCAAGCCGTTCAGGAATTGAGACAAGAAGGCCTGGATATCGAGCTGGTAATCGTCGAGAAAATGCCGAACGAGAGAATCCGGGAAATGATCGACGCATCTGATATAGTAGCTGATCAACTTATTGTTGGCTGGTACGCTTTCTACGCCATAGAGGCTATGGCTATGGGGAAACCAGTGCTTTGTTTCTTGCGCAAAGATCTTGAGGATCTATTTATCAATTCAGGCCTTATTTCTGCTGGAGAGATCCCCATCATAAACTGCACTCCTCGTACGATAAAGGATACTCTGAGGAATTTAGCACTGAAGAAGGGGAAGATATTGGAAATTGGCAAAAGGTCCAGAGAATACGTAGTTAAGCACCACTCTCTGGAGGCAGTCGGTAAGGTATTCGCAGAAATAAACCGCTCTCTTGGGATCGAGGGAAGATAGGGGGCGAGCGAGAGAAGAATGTGCGGAATTGCTGGAATCCTTAATATCGACTCGAAGCCGATCGATAAACAGGAGCTCGCACGCATGTGTAGCGCTATGGCTCATCGTGGGCCAGATGGGGAAGGGCAGTACATAGATGGAAACATTGGGCTGGGGCATCGTCGTTTGGCAATAATCGATTTATCTCCCCAGGCACATCAGCCGATGATAAATGAAGACGGTACTCTTGTCATCACCTATGATGGGGAAATATACAATTATTCAAACATCAGAGGTGAATTGGAAACAAAGGGACATGTTTTTCATTCGAGAGCAAGCTCGGAAGTAGTACTTCATGCTTACGAAGAATGGGGATGGGATTGCCTTCGCCGCCTCAATGGGATGTTTGCTTTTGCCATCTGGGACTCACGCGAGAGAAAACTTTTTTTGGCCCGTGATCGGTACGGCGTAAAACCGCTCTATTACTACCTTGATGGATCGGCTTTCGTTTTTGCGTCCGAGATAAAAGCAATTCGCGCGGGCAAGGGAATAGGCAGAAAAGTCAACCCAAGGGGGCTCTTAGAATATTTCACCTTTCAGAATATTTATTCTGATGAGACCTTATTTTCGGGTATCCAGATCCTTCCCGCAGCGCATTGGGCAACAATCTTTTCTGGCCAGCATTCCATTTCGTTCCATCGCTTCTGGGATTTTGATTTTTCGCAGGTCGATGAAAACCTTAATTTTGAAGAGGCATCCAGAGAGCTGCGGTTTCGCCTTGAACAGTCGGTTATCCGTCAGCTGATGAGCGATGTACCTTTGGGAAGCTACTTGAGCGGAGGAATGGATTCGGGCTCCATTGTCTCCATAGCCAGCCAGGTCATGCCTCGGTTGATGACTTTTACCGGCGGCTTTGACCTTTCATCGGTGACTGGCTTGGAATTGAACTTCGACGAGCGAGAGGTCGCAGAAAGCATGTCCAGCTTATTCAAAACTGAGCATTATGAAATGATTCTGCATTCTGGCGACATGGCCTGGGTCTTGCCCAAGCTAGTCTGGCATCTCGAAGATCTACGCGTGGGCATGTCATATCAAAATTGGTACATTGCACGATTAGCCAGCAAATTCGTCAAAGTTGTCTTGGGAGGGGGAGGCGGGGATGAGCTTTTTGCAGGTTATCCCTGGAGGTACTTACCTTTGTTGCGTTGCCAGAATGTGAACGATTTTGAACAGACATGCTACAAATCCTGGCAAAGACTTGTCTCAGATAAAGACAGGGGGGAATTCTTTACTCCTGACTTTCTCAAGAGCACAGCCAATTATTCCCCGCAGGAAATCTTCAGGTCTATTTTTGCCTCATTCCCACGGCCTTCAGGTTCATTTGATTCTAAAAGTGCTCTGAATCGCGCTATGTATTTCGAGGCCAGGACCTTTCTTCATGGCCTCTTGATAGTCGAGGACAGAATCTCAAGTGCTCACTCCCTAGAGACGAGAGTACCCTTTCTGGACAATGAATTGGTTGATTTCTCTCTTCGCTTGCCAGTCCAGTTCAAGCTCAACATTGAGCAACTTAAGAAAGCAAATTCGCCGCTTGAGGGTCGATTTCGCTCCTCTGACGGAAAATACATATTACGGCATGCAATGCAGGGTTTAGTCCCGGGAAAGATCCTCGCTAAGAAAAAACAAGGCTTCAGCCCACCTGACAGCTCCTGGTATCGCGGAGAAACTATGGATTACATAAAAAGGATTTTACTCGATCCAAAATCTTTGGGTCGGGGCTATTTCAATCCAGCTCACATTCAAAATGTCGTTGAGCAGCATGTCAGTGGGACAGTTAACCACCGCCTCCTAATCTGGTCCCTGCTTTGCTTTGAATGGTGGAATAGGTTGTTCATCGATGAAGAAAAGGGCCTAATTTGAAAAATAAAAGAATTAGAGTGCTCCACTGTCCGAGCGATGTTGGGAACAATGCCTGGATACTGTCTAGAGCCGAAAGAAAACTGGGAATTAATAGCGATGTAATGGTTTTTACGAGTAATTGGCTTGAATATCACTCCGATATTAATCTTCAGCTGAAAGAGCGCTCATTTTTCGGCAAAATTTTCAGTTTACTCTCATTTTTTACCTTAGCCATCACCCACTATGATATTTTCCATTTCAATTTTGGAAAATCTCTCTTTTCCCATTTTCCTGGTCCCTTGGCCCTACTCAACCAAGCTGATCTTCCAATGTTAAAAATCCTTAAGAAGGGAATGCTGGTCACCTACCAAGGCTGCGATATCAGGCAGAGAGAATATTGCATGAACCACTTTGAGATCTCGGCGTGCTCAGAGCCTGATTGCGGTAAGGGGATCTGCAACAGAGAGATCGACTCATTACGAGCAAAAAAAGCCGGCATGTTCTCTCGCTATGCCGACAAAATTTATGCCTTAAACCCAGATTTGCTCTGGCTGCTGCCAACAAGCGCTGAGTTCCTACCCTACACAACAATTGATCTCAATGGATGGCGGCCAGCTACTGGAAAGAGGCAAAAAACCGAAACCTTCCTTATTGTCCATGCTCCAACAAATAAGTCGGTTAAGGGCACCAGGTTCATTTTTCAGGCAGTACAAGAGATTCAGAAGAAATATCCGAATGTCGAGCTGAAATTAATTCAGGGGATACCGCACAACCAGGTACGAGAAATATATCAGCGGGCCGATTTGGCTATTGACCAGCTGCTTCTCGGCTGGTATGGAGGATTCGCGGTTGAGGCGATGGCTTTAGGAAAGCCAGTGATAGCCTATATCAGAGAGCAAGATCTTCAATTTATTCCCGAAGATATGAGGAAGGATCTACCAATTTTGCGGGCAGATCCGGCAAACCTCACCCAAGTTTTAGAGCAAGTGATGGGTAATCGTGAAATGTTGCCCATCGCAGGAGAACGGGGCCGGGCTTATGTGGAAAAATGGCATGACCCGATTAAGATCGCAAAACATACGATAAAAACTTATGAGCAGATTCTAGACCGATCAAAAAGGGGTAAGTAATTTTTTATTCCTGCTTAACAAAGCGGCGATGAGTGTGCAACTGAATGATACCTAGCATGGATTAAGCGGTCGGTCTCCACATTTTGTTCGTTAGCCTTTTTCATCAGGGCTATCCGTGAGACGCAAATCATCTGCTGTGTGCAATAATACTTTTCGGAATAAAGTGGGAGTTATAATTAAGGTTTTACATTACCAACATATGGGCGTAGGTGTTATTCTCAGCTCCGCCTTACAAAGGCTCGGCGTGGAAAGCCGTGTTCTTTCTTCTTGCGCTCATCCCTTTGGTTTTGAAGCGGATTTCCTTCTTCCCTACCGCTCCCCATTTACACCCTGGCGGCGGCAAGATTGGCGCTATTATTATAAATTTAACATTTTGCACAACCACGACAATAATCCCCTCCCTCATTATGTTCAGTCCCAGTGGCGGGGAGCATTGGTTCAGCATTATCATGATCCCAAGACTAATTACCCTATCAATCAGGAGAGCGTGCTTTCTCTGGCCTCTTTACCAAACATCCTCAAGGTAATACCAAGCGCTCATTGGCTGCCAATCCCGGTCGAAACTGAATTCTTTTCTCCCCAACACAGAGCCGTACACGAAGGGGTACGCATCGGTTACAACGCCCAGCGAACTGATCCAACGAAGGCTTCTTTTATCCCAACCCTTGAAATTCAAGATGGAATTAGACGGAGCGGAGGCCGGGCAATACCTTATCCGTTAAAGGAGGTCTGTTCCCATAAGCAAATGCTAGAATATTACGCACAAATTGACATTTGGGTCGATCGAATCGGACACTGTTTTTACGGATTTTCGGCTCTGGAAGCGGCATCTATGGGCATCCCAATTATCACGCAGATCGGCTCATTTGAGGAACAGTTCGTTCCGGATTGTCCCTTTCTGAGCGTAGAACGCGAGGGGGTAGCTGCTGCGATTGCTGAGCTCTCCCAAGATCAGGCCGCGCGGGCTTTGTTGGGGAAGCAATCAAGAGAATTTGTTGTTCGACGACATGACGCACAACTGATTGCTAAGAAATGCTTGCAACATTACCAAAAGATTCTGGGAGGAGGATAATGATTAATACAAATTTTTTGGTTAGAAAAAAAATTCTAGTTACCGGAGGAACTGGTAGTTTCGGCCGCACAATCATTTCACAATTCCTGCGGCTCCCAGTGCGGGAGATCATTGTATACAGTCGGGACGAAGAAAAGCAATGGGAGATGCGTCGGGAATTTCCAGACGACCGGATAAGTTGGGTAATAGGTGATGTGAGGGATAAAGAGCGGTTGTTGGAGTGGACTGAAGGAGTGGACATTCTTTATCATGCTGCAGCGTTAAAAATAGTACCTAATATCGAAGAATGCCCATTAGAAGCTGTAAAGACAAATGTGTGGGGCACAAGATATATCCACCAGGCTTGTTCTCAAAATCAAGTCCCCAAGGCAATTTTAATAAGCACGGACAAGGCGGTGAAGCCAGTGAATACCTATGGAATGACCAAAGCGCTGGCAGAACGGGTTTGGCTCGACTCGAAGTCCTCGGCTCGAACTATTTTTAGCGTTGTTCGCTATGGCAACGTGCTCGGCTCTCGCGGATCTGTAATACCATATTTCCAAGAGTTGATCGGCCGAGGCGAAACTCTTCCGATTACGGACAAAGCCATGAGTCGTTTCTTACTTACGCTGGACCAAGCCGTGGAGATAGTTTTTCAGGCTACAATCGAGGGAAAAGGGGGGGAAATTTTTGTTCCTAAGAACCCCGCTTGCAAAATCGTTGACCTAGCAGCGGCTTTAGCTGGAAGCGACTACCCCCTTAAAGTTGTTGGCATTCGGCCAGGAGAAAAATTGGCAGAGGTCTTAATATCAGAGGAAGAGGTTCGGCGCTGTATGGATCGTGGTAGACACTTTGTCATCTATCCCCATGGTCGCCATCGCAGTTCCTTAATAGACGAGTTTACAAGCGATAACGCCCTTCAGTTGTCAATCCCTGAGATACACAAATTGCTGATAGAGGCTGGGTTGAAGTGTGGTTGATTACCGGTAGCAGGGGCGTTCTCGGGAAAGCAGTTCATCATTTACTCACAGATGCAAAAGCGCCCAGTCACTCCGAATTAGATATTACAAACCCAAAAGCGGTGAACAACTACCTTGAACAGAACGCCATTAAAGGTATTCTCCACTGTGCTGCCATGACAAGTGTGCGCGAGTGTGAGGAACGTAAAGAAGAGGCATATCGGGTCAATGTGCAGGGCACGAGAAACTTGTGCCTGGCTCTGAAGAAGACAACTCAGCAGCCTTTTTTTATCTTTATCTCCACTGCCTGTGTTTTCCCTGGGGACAATCCAGAGGCTTTCTATTCCGAAGAAGATTTTCCTTACCCTAAGAACTTCTATGCTTTAACTAAGCTTCTGGGCGAATGCGTTGTCAGAGAAGAAATGCTCATAGACCAGTTCTTAATCGTTCGTACTAATTTTGCTGAGCGCGGAAAATGGAAATACCCAGCTGCCTTTACAGATCGATTCGGGACCTATCTCTATCCGGATCAGCTTGCAACTGCGTTGTATGACTTAGCGGAGAGGAGGGTCAACGGTCTGGTTCATATTGCTGGGGATACTAAGATGTCAATGTTTGAGTTCGCCCGCCTAAGTGATCCGGCGGTAGCAGCAACAAGTCTCAAAACTTATGCTGGCCCTAGCTTAACAATTAATATGTGCTTGACCTCTAAGTACATCGATCCTGTACCCTTCCGGGTGCTGAAAAATACCTAAGCAGTATCGGGTACGCTGGATTATGCATGGTGCTTTTATCGTGATCTCTCACCTCTCGCAGAAAATGGCAGCTGGTTCCTTCTTGGCAAAGAGACTATCGTTTTACTTAGTTCAGCAACCATCAATCCGACGAATTGAAAATCCAAAATCACGCAATGCCAGCGGCACGACAAAACGTCCATCCACCACTACGGGGTGGTTCATTTTTCGTATCATCGCTTCCCAGTTCATTTCTATGAATTCGGTATGTTCCGTAACCAAAATAGCGGCATCCATCCCTGCCAAAGAATCAGCAGGCTCCACCCCCAATGCCGCTATTTCTTCTCTTGTATACAAAGGGTCCCAAGCGAAAACTCTGGCACCTGCTTCTCTCAGTGCATCCCGCGCCCCATAAAATGGGGAGTAGCGATTTTCCTTCACCTTAGGGCGAAAGGCGATCCCCATCAACAGAACCTTTGCCTCCTCAGGCATCACTCCCAGCCTCTTTATTTCATCTAGAGCCAAACTTACTAAAATTAGAGGCATCTCTTCGTTGCGTCGGCGGGCTAGGCGGATGATTTCCGCTTCCGGCTGATGGCTGACGAAATTAGGGTAGACTGGGATGCAATGTCCGCCTACGCCTGCTCCAGGGGTATGAATGTGAGAATAAGGCTGAGTATTGGCAGCACTGATCGCTTCCATAATGTTGATTCCCCAGCGCTGCGATAATAATGCCAGCTCGTTCGCTAAGGCTATGTTTACATCACGATAAATTCCCTCAAAAACTTTAACGGCTTCGGCTGTCGCAATCGAGGAGGTCTCAATCACTCCAGCAGAGTTTATCAGTGAGTAGAGAGTACTCGCGGCTATAGTGCTCGGCTGATCAATCCCTCCCATCACTTTCGGATATGCACCTTTGATATCCTTCAATGCTCTTCCCGAAGAGGTACGTTCTGGAGCATGCGCCAGCCCAAAGGTTCCCAGCTGTAAACCAGATCGCAGGAGCATGGGGAGCAAAATGTTCTGACAAGTTCCCGGAGGAACCGTGCTTTCTTCAATCACTAGATCGCCTGGTTTCAAAAGCTTAGCAATAGTCTCCGTAACAGTAGCAAGGGTGCTCAAGGCCGGGCGTTTGCGTTCATCTAAAACCGTAGGGACCAGTATTATGTAGACATCTGCCAGCTCTGGTTCAGATACAGCTCTGAGGGCATGTGTCTCTACTAATTCTTTCAAGAGTTCATCCAATCCCTCTTCGAGCGGGTAAGGGTTCTTACCTTGATTGATCATGTTTGTTAATCCTGCGTTTAGATCTACTCCGATCACTCTTGCTCCAACTTCTGCCGAAGCTACAGCTAAAGGTAAGCCCATCTTGCCCATTCCGAAAATCTCAATGGTCACCAGGCCATCCTTCAAAGCCCTCGTGATTATTTCTTGAGACAATCCGTAAATTTTCATATTCTGCCTCTAATCAAGAAAGGAAATGATTCGGCTTATTCCCTCACTTAAAGGTGTTCTTGCTTTCCAGCCGAGAATTTGCTCCGCTTTGCCGCAGCTATATCTCATTCGAGCAATGTCCCCCAGTTGTCTGCGTTCGTGGATTGGCTCAATATCGACACCGAGCTGTGCGCTGATTGTCCTGTAGATTTCATTGATGCTAGTCTCGACTCCTGAGCCGAGTATCATGCGCTCTCCTATCGCTTTATTATTCCCCATGGATGAGATAAGAGCCTGAAGGAGATCATCAACATATATGAAATCCCTTGTTTGTTCACCGTCCCAATAAATTATCGGAGCTTGACCAGCTTTAAGTTTTGTGATGAATTCCATTATTACAGGCTTCCATTCCTCTGAAACCCTCTGCCGCGGTCCGTAAACAGTCGCAAAGCGAAAAACAACATAATCCAAAGAGAAGGTTTTCCGATATAGTTCAAGAAAGCGCTCTGACTGAAGTTTATCAAGATCATAAGGAGTCTTTGGGCTGTCAGAAGCGCTCTCGTCAATAGGCAACTTAGAAGTATCATAGATCCCACTATTACTGCTAAAGATCACCCTAGCTTGGCATTGCAAAGCGAGCTGAATAACATTAACCGTACTGATAACATTTACTTCAACATCTCGTGCGGGTCGCTCAAAGCTCCTACTGCGAGGAAAGCAAGCGAGGTGAAAGATTGCATCAAAAAAAGCCTTTCTAGCCTCGAACCATGTCTCGCAGGGAGTCGATACATCATTTCGAAAAAACTCTATTTCACTTTTTACACGATGTAAATTGCATAAATCGCCATTGGAAAGATCATCAACCACGGTCACTTTGTGTTCCAGATTCACCAGCCGCTCAACAAGATGAGAGCCAATGAATCCGGCTCCGCCCGTTACTAGTACTCTCATTCGGTTTTCCTCTCTTCCATTTCAATCCTGTCAGGGCACAGGCCTGTATCAAAGAAGGCATTGCGATCCGATTCGTAATGATTCCATGGAGGCTAAGGCAACTTCTAAGGCGCTGATCGCCTCCTTGGCAGTAATGGCTGCTGGCTTTCCTTCTTCTACTGCGTTAATGAATACCTCCAGCTCTGCGCGAAGCGGTTCCTCTTTAACTACTTTCAACTCCATTCCCTCAGAGCAGTCTGGGTCGCGCAATAGAATAGCTCTTTGCGATGGATAATCTACCTCGATCACCCCTTTAGTACCCACCACTGTCAGGGTGCGTACTTTCTTTGGGGTCAACCAGTTTGTTTCAATTACTCCGATCTTATTTTGCGGGAAGGAAAGCAAAAGAAGCGCATAATCCTCAAAGGGATACTGTGTGGCTTGGCCTCCAAGGGTGAAAACCTTCTCTGCTTTTTGACCAAAGATGTAGGAGATAACGTCAATGTCATGTATGCCCAGATCAAGAATTACTCCAACATCACGAATCCGAGGGTTATGTGGCCCGACCCTCTTTGCAGTGATGGAAACAACTTCTCCCAGGCCACCTTCATCGACAAAATTCTTAATGGCCTGCACAGCAGGATTCATTCTTTCAAGATGTCCGACCATGAGAACCTTCCCCACTGCCAGCGCTTTGCGATTCATTTCCCGGGCGTCTTCCAGGGTAGTAGCAATGGGTTTTTCTACTAAAACATGCGCGCCTGCCTCTAATGCTTCCAGCGTGCATATGCAATGAAGAGTAGTAGGGACAGCAATGCTTACCGCTTCGACTTTGCTCAGAAGCTGCTTGGCAGAAGGGAAAGTCTCGGTGCCATACTTTTGGGCTATCGCGGTGGCTCGTTCAGGATCAAAATCATAGATGCCTACCAGCTCCACTGGGAGCTGAGAGTAATTGCGCACATGATTCTCCCCCATTGCCCCTACGCCAATGACGCCTACTTTTAACCGCATATCTCCCAAATGCTCTCCACCACTTGTTCCAATTCCGTCTGGGATAGCCTGGGGTGGATTGGAATAGAAAGTACTTCACGGGACAACCTTTCCGCCACAGGAAATTCCCCCCAGCCACCAAGGCTCTTGAGCCAGGCCTGCTGGTGAACGGGAAGAGGGTAATATATTGCTGTCCCAATGCCTCGTTCTGCAAGCTGGCTTACTAGAGTATCTCGGGTTACTTTGCATTCAGGAGTAACACGTATTGTAAATTGATGCCAGACATGCTCCCGGCCGGATAGTTCTGCAGGCAGAATGAGCCCTGGTATATTCTTAAGGGCTTGAAGGTAGAAGCTGGCGTTTTCTTTTCGCCTGGCATTATTAAATTGAAGCTTGCCCAGTTGCACTATCCCGAGGGCAGCGGCTATATCCGTCATCCGGAAATTATAACCTATGGAGTCGTAATAGTAGCGCTGCACCTGGCCATGGTTGCGGATCAAATCGCACTTCCAAGCCAGGTCAGCATCGTTCAAGGTGATCATTCCTCCCTCCCCCGTAGTCATGTTTTTGGTCGGATAGAAGGAGAAGGTGCCAATCCCAAAGCCGCCAGCCATTTGTCCCTGGTATCTGGCTCCATGCGCCTGGCAGGCATCCTCTATCAGGACAAGGCCGCGTTTCTGACATAATACGATAATGGGAGCCATATCCGCAGTTTGGCCGTAAAGGTCAACAGGCAGCACTGCCTTTGTATGAGGGGTGATGGCCGATTCTAAGGCTGAAGGGTTCATATTGAAATCAGTCTCTAAAACATCAACAAATACTGGCTGTGCGCCTGCATATAGAATAGAATTGACCGTGGCGATAAAAGTGAAAGGAACCGTAATCACTTCGTCACCTGGTCCGATGCCTATAGCTTGCATTGCTATCATAAGGGCAGCTGTGCCAGAGCTAACAGCTAAAGATCTTTCTGTGCCTACAAATGCTGCAAATTGCTTCTCAAATTCTTTGACTTGCGGACCAGATGCCAAGGTTCCACTTTTTAAAATCTCTGCTACCTTTTGTATCTCCTCGTCGCCAATATCGGGCTGAGCAATGTTTATCTTCACTTTCTAATCTCCTTAGCCACTGTAAGCGTGAGCTCGATTGACTCCTGGCAATGAGAACACTTAAATTCTATGCGAGAGCCCTCCATGCGATCAGCCAGTCTTAGCGGATGTCCGCAATAACACACGGCCCCGATGGCCTTGGCAGGATTACCTACTACCAGGGCAAAGGAAGGCACGTCCTTGGTAACAACTGATCCCGAACCGACCATGGCATATTCGCCGACAGTAATCCCGCACATAATAGTGGCATTGGCACCAATGGAGGCTCCTCTTTTTATCACAGTCTTCATTAATTTCCAATCCTGATTAAATGATCGGGGGTAGAGGTCGTTGGTAAAGACCATGTGGGGGCCAAGAAAGACGTCGTCCTCAATTGTCACCCCATGATAGACAGAGATACCGTTCTGGATTTTGACGCCGTTGCCGATATGAACGCCAAAATCAATATACACGTCCTTGCTTATAATGCAGTCCTCGCCGATAACGGCATCCTCACGAATTTGCGCCTGGTTCCAAACCTTGGTTCCCCTCCCGATCCTTGCTTGTAGAGAGATCTCCGCAGAGGGATGAGAAAAAAATCCTGATTCATTCAGTTCCTTTTCCTTCATTTCCTTTTTCATTAGCAGTTCTCGAGTATTTTAGCAATCATGTATATATTTGGCAGCATCTGGCAGGAGGGAGCCATGAACGCTTCCAGGGAATCCCTCAGGATCCGCCGATGACGCCCTGGCGTACGAATATAATGCAGCCTTCCCTGCTCGCAGAGCAGCCTCACGGTATCAATATGGACCCTGAGGATCTCAGCCACCTCATTCGGCCGCAGGAACTCGGCATTGAATTTCTTCTCATTGTTTCCCTTTGTGTACATATCATTGATTATTACGCACACCTAATAAGAAGGCAAGTACCCAAACGGGAACCACTGTCTCCGCTCCAGACAATTAACAAAACAGCCGCTGAGAAAGGCGGGAGCAAAGAAATCTGGATAACTCATTAAAAACTTGAGAAAAAGAGAATTGGCAAAAGGAGTATAATAGCCATTTAGTGAAAAGCGGGCATATGACAATTAGTAAGATGCGGACGCTGAGCGTATCAATAAAACTTCTGTTTAGCTTCATTGTAATCGGAGTCATACCTCTTTTGATTTTCTTCCTCATTGCCTCCCATTATCTCAGCGTTACCCTGGAAGAGGGGGAGAAATCGAACTTACAGGCCTCCATGCAGCATGCCGCTGCTCACCTGGAAAGGAATGCAGAAGAGTTGTTGAAAATCTGCCAAGACTACGCCATCTGGACTGATTTCTACGAGGCCAGCCGCAGAAGGGACATCCCGTGGCTCAAGGAAAACGCTTTCGACTGGATCCCGGAAAATTTCGGAGTGCAAGCAGTGGCTCTCTGGGACCCAGGCGGTAGTTTGATAATCTCAAATGGCGACATCACCGGCTTGAATGAAAGGGATAAGGAAAAATTTTTCCGCAGGTCGGTAGAGGGCTCTGGATTCTCCGCGGGGGTGATTAATCTCGGGCAGAACATAGCTTTTGTGGCAGGGGGACCGGTAGTGAGGAACGACAGGACGGGTCCATCTGCCGGCACCTTGCTGCTAATTCGTCTATTGACTGAAAATGAGCTGGCTTCTATTCAATTTCCTTCCCTGGTCCCCATCCTCTTCGACGAGGAGCGGGTCCTCCTCAGCGGCGATCCAGAGATGTTCCCTCCCGGCATAACTTTCTCCGAGATTAGTCTACCCTCAGGTGAGGGTCCCACCCGTGTCCTTCCCTTTAAAGAGGGGTTCCTGATTTTCAATCAACTGCATTCCCCCTTCGGTGATATTGTGGGGGGGTTGGCTCTGTTCGACTCGGCGCGCTCACTGAACGATTTAGCTAAGAGTTCGATTTGGTTCCTGCTTATAATCTCCTCCACGCTGCTGCTTCTCTCCTTCTTCCTCGCGGGAGGGCTAAGTCGCTGGGTTTTAGCCCCGCTCTCTTCCCTGGTCACGACCGTTCGACGCCTGCGTCAGGGAGATTTGTCCGCCAGAGCGCAGGTCCAGTCAGATGACTCAATCGGGCAACTGGCCCGCTCATTCAACTCGCTCACGGACGAGCTGCTTCGGGAAAAGCAAGCGGCAGAGGGGGACCAAACGAAATTGCGCACCATACTCAATTCCATTTCCGATCCGATCTTGATCATGGACATGGAACATAACCTGTTGGATTACAATCCGGCGGCAGAGGATTTTCTTAAAGAGCAGAATGCCTGGCTCAAGCCTGGAAGAGAAAAATTCCTCTCCCGGATCCGCGCACCAAATTTCCTCTGCTCCGGGAATGAGGTCCAGAGAAAATTTGAAAATCCGACACAGGGTCGGCAATACATCATCAGTGCTTCTTCCCTTCCCCTCCCAGGGAGGAGGTGGGGTAGCGTGGTCAGTTTCCATGATGTGACCGAGCTCTACCTGGCGGAAAGGGAAAGAAAATTCCTTTTAGAAGCTCTTGCCCACGACCTCTCCTCCCCGATTACCTCGATCAATGCAGCGCTTGATTTGAGTAAAGCATCAAATGACAAGGACCAAGCCATCAAATACTACAAGATGATCCAGGTGAACGCCATGCGGCTGCATGGCCTGGTGAAGAACCTGCTTAGCTTATCCAGGCTCGAGGAGGGAGAGCTCAGGATAAAGTCCGTTCTAACCCTTCCCGGGCAATTGCTTAAGGATCTCCGCCTCTCCTGCCTGCCCCTTGCAGAATCGAAGGGGGTAAATCTGAGCTTGAATCTTCCGCAAGATATACCGGGGGTCCTCGCGGATCCTCTCAGACTGGAGGAGGTCTTTGCCAACTTGATCAATAATTCACTCAAGCACACCCCTTCAGGCGGGACGGTTCTCATAACTGCTGAAAAGCAGGAGGATTGGCTCCATCTGATTGTGGAAGACACGGGAAGCGGAATCAGAAAAGAGGAGCTTGAGAAAGTATTCGAGCGATTCTGGCAGGCAGAGAATGGGACCTTGGCGGGAGGCACCGGGCTTGGATTGTACATCAGTCGTATTCTTGTAGAGAGGATGGGAGGTAAAATTTCCCTCCAGAGCGCCCAGGGAGAGGGAACAAGGGCAGTGATAGAGCTTCCCATTTTTGCAGAGGGAGAATCGATCAAAAGTTAAGCTAGTCCCCATTTGTCACCCCCGAGGCGTAGCCGAGGGTCTCCCCTTCTGTCGTCCTGAGGCACAGGCTGAAGGCATCTCCCCGCATCGCTTACAGGAGCGATCGCTTCTCCGAGGACCTGGATTTCGACAATCGCGGATTGACTCGAGAAAACTTCGAAGAGTTACCAGTCCTGCTGCTCAAACTCGACAGCGAACCGCTGCCCTTCCTCCCCAATTCTTCGGGCGCCGGGAAAGTGGAAAACTTCCTACAAATCTTGACTGAAGCTCGGCTCTGAGAACTGAGAAATTTCTCAGCCGGGCCTCTTGCACAAGTGAACTTTCTCGAAGATGCGCCGGACGTAATTCCAGTAGCGCTGCACCTCGCTGATCTTGAAGAGAAAGCTCAAGCCGGCGTAGATTAAAACGCCGCAGAGGACAACGGCCGCCGTGAGGACAAGGCGTAGCCAGAAGCCCTGCGGGGCGACGAACCTTTCCACTCCTTCCCAGAGAAGGAAGCAGGCCCCGCCCATGAGCAGGGAAGCGACGAGCGATTTTATCACTCCCCACCAGTGCTCGCGCATAATTCCGGCCCCGATTCTTCTTTCTAAGAAATGGAGCATCAGCAGAAAATTAACCAGGGCGGCGCATGAGGTGGCAAGTGCCAGGCCGGGGGCCCCCAGCGGCCAGCCGAGGGCAAGGTTGAGGTTTACATTCACCCCTACGGCCAGAAAGCCCAGCATCATCGGAGTGAAGGTGTCCCCCAGGGAGACGAAGGCATTGCTCAGGAGGCTGTTTCCCGCGTGGGCGAAGAGCCCGAGGGAATAATAGAGGAGGGTGGTCGCGGTGAGAGCGGTGGCCCCTGCTGTGAAGGCGCCGTGTTGATAGATGGCCCCGATCAGCGGGCGGGCGAGGAAGGCGAGGCCGGCGGTGGAGGGCAGAATAATATACCAGAGGGCGTAGAGGCCCTTTCCCAATTTTTGGCGAAATGAGTCCCACTCGTTTCGTGCCACATGGAGGGAAAGCGCGGGGTAGACAGCGGTCGCCAGGTTGCCGATGAACATGGCCTGGGGTATGCCCATTAACCTGCTGGCGTAATTCAGGGCAGAGATCGAGGCGACGGGAAGAAACGAGGCCACGGTGCGGTCCACAATCATATTGATCACCCCGGCCGAACCGCCCACGACGATCGGGATCAGGATTTTGAAGACTCTGGTCAGATCGGGGTCGCGCCAGCGGAAATTGAACCGCAGGTAGGGCTTTCTTCCAAGGAGCACCCCGCTGACGATCGAAAATTGGACGAGAACCGCTCCCAGCGAGCCGATGATCAGGCTGGCGATGGAGAGTCGGGAGGCCAAAAGCAAGACTGCCCCAATCATGAAGACATTGTTTAAAAGGGTGGTGGCGGCAGGAAGCAGGAAATGTTGATAAGCATTGAGAATAGCGGTGAAAAGGCCGAGAAGGGTGCCGAATAAAATCAGAGGGATCATGAAGCGGGTGAGGTAGACCGTCAGCTCAAAACGGTACTGCTCAAGGCCGGGGGTCATGAAGTTCACCACAGGGCCAGCAAAAAGATAGAGGAGAAGACAGCTCAGAAGGAGGGTGAAGGAGAGGATAGTGAAGACCCTGGAGGCCAGCACCCAGGCCTGAAGCTCGCCTTTCTGTTCCTTCGTGCGGATGAAGACCGGGATGAAGGCTGAGATTAAGGCCCCAGCAATCAGGCCGCCGAAAATGGTGGGGAGGTTCTGTGAGACGACAAAGGCATCAGTTAAAGCGGTGGCGCCGAACTTGTCGGCGATGACCATCTCCCGCAGTAAGCCGAGCGGCTTGGAGATGGCGGAAATGATCGTAAGGATGATGGCGGCTTGGGCCACTGTCTGTCTTTTAAAATACTCCAGGAACCTGGCCGATAATCTGGAGCTCTCGGGGAGACTTTCAGGGGCCAAGGTTTCCCTATTCGCCGTGAATAAGGCACATCAGTTGATCGGTCATCTCTCGCACCAGACTTTCGCTTTTGGCCTCCACGTTCAGCCGCACCAGCGGCTCGGTTTGGGAGGAGCGGAGATTGAAACGCCAAGCGGGAAATTCCACGGAGAGGCCGTCTATATGAGTAATCCGACCCCGGGAAAAAGTGGATTGCAACTTAGAAAAGATAGCTCCGGGGTCGCGGATGGGGATATTGATTTCCCCGGAGATAAAGTATTTCTGGCGCAGGGGGGCGAGAAGGTCGGACATTCTGGTGCGGCGCACGCTCAGCAGATCCATGATAAAAAGTGCGGGGATCATCCCGTTATCGGCGTAGAAATTCTCCCGGAAGTAATAGTGTCCGGAGACCTCTCCTCCGAAAACGGCATCCTCCTCGCGCATGCGGGCCTTGATGAATGAATGCCCGGCCCTGCTCAAAATTGGAATCCCGCCGAACCTGTCCGCGGTTTCCAGGTTGGCCCAGGTCAGCCGACTATCGAAAATCACCTTCGCCCCCGGCTGCTTGCGCAGGACAGCCTCAATCAAAAGCGCGGTGACGTAGTATCCTTCGACGAATTGCCCTCGATCATCAATAAAGAAGCAGCGGTCTCCGTCCCCATCCCAGGCGATCCCCAGGTCGGCCTGCATGGCCAGGGCCGTCTGCCTGATCTGTTCTCGGTTCACCTCCAGTTGAGGGTTGGGTTCGTGGTTGGGGAAGTTCCCATCCGGGGTGAAATTTAAGGGGATCGCCTCCACCTGGGGCAGGCGAAGGAATATCTCCCTCGCCTGAAGCCCGGCCACTCCGTTTCCTGCGTCCATCACGATCCGCATCGGCTGGAGCAGGTGGGAATCCACGAATGAGAGCACGTGATCGACATAGTCGACGAAGACTTCCCTGTGAAGGCATTTCTCCTCCAGCTGAGCCGTGCTCGCGGGGAGATCTTGGTAAAGGGAAGCCACCTCCGGCAAACCCTGATCCTCGGAAAGTGGTACCACTCCTGCCTTAAGAAGTTTGAAGCCGTTATATTCCTTCGGGTTGTGGGAGGCCGTGATCATCACTCCTCCGTCGTATCCGTAGCGACCCAGGGCGAAATAGAGCACATCGGTTCCCACCATGCCGATATCCGTAACCTCGGCCCCCTCCAGGGAGGCTCCTTTTATGAAGGAGCGGCGCAGAGGCGGAGAGGAGAGGCGGGCGTCGTAGCCCAGAACGAGCTTTTTTGCGTCCAGATAGCGAACAAAGGCGCGGGAAATACGCTCTGCCTTCCCCTCGTCAAGCTCGTCGGGGTAAATCCCCCGGATATCGTAGGCCTTGAATATTGGATCCATCTACAAGCGAACGAGGTCCTTTCTCAAGAACTGGCGAAAGGCGTTGCGTGTGTCCACAATCAGTCCGGCATGCTCGGCGATCTCCTGGTAGGGGAAAGCCTTATGCGCGGTGAGGAGAAGGACGCAATCGGCCTGCGCCAGCACCTCCCGCGAGCAGGGCAGCGCCTGCAGGACTTTCCCTTCCAGATCGAAAGAGGGAACATACGGATCGCTGTAGCTGACCTCGGCACCCTTGCTCAGGAGAATGGGGATGATCTTGAGGGCGGGGGATTCCCTCATGTCAGCGATGTCCTGTTTGTAGGCAACTCCTAAAACATGGATTTTGCTCCCGCGAAGCGCTTTGACCTTCCGGTTCAGGGCTTCGGCCACAAGGTGCACAACATACTGCGGCATCGAGTCGTTGATCTGCCCGGCCAGCTCCACGAAACGGAGGTTGAAATCGTAGGCCTTGGCTTTCCAGGAGAGATAGAAGGGGTCGATGGGAATACAATGCCCGCCCATTCCCGGCCCCGGGTAAAAGGGGGTAAAGCCGTAAGGCTTACTGGATGCAGCCTCGATCACTTCCCAGACATTAATCCCCATGCGGGAGCAGAGCTGTGCCAGTTCGTTCACGAGGGAAATGTTCACCACACGATAGACGTTCTCTAAGAGCTTGCACATTTCCGCCACGCGTGTCGAGGAGACGGGAACCACCTTTTCCGAGACCGCGGCATAGAGAGCGGAAGCCAGTTCTGTGCAGGCCGCGGTCGCTCCTCCCACCACCTTGGGCGTGTTGCGCAAATAGTAAGCCTTGTTCCCGGGATCCACCCTCTCGGGAGAAAAGGCCAGGAAGAAATGCTCCCCCGCCCTCCGTTTTCCCTTCTCCAGAAGGGGCAGTAGGACCTCCTCGGTCGTTCCCGGGTAGGTCGTGCTCTCAAGGATGACGATCTCGAACAGTTTCAGATTTCTCGCCACCGCCCTCCCTGCCTGGATCACAAAGGACAGGTCCGGGTCCTTGGTCTTTCTTAAAGGAGTGGGAACACAGATGAAAACCGCGTCGGCGAGGCCCAGGGCTTCGCTTTCCCACACTGTTGGCTTAAAGCCCTTTGCTGACGCCTCTTTAAGTCTGGGGGAGGGAATGTCGTCCACGTAGCTCTCGCCCCGGTTCAGCTTCTCTACCTTCTCCGGGTCCTTCTCCAGTCCTAAGACCGGGAATCCTGCCTCGACAAAAGCGATGGCCAAGGGCAAGCCCACATAGCCCAACCCCATGACCGCAATGCGGAAATCCCTCCTCTTGATCCTCTCTTTCAGTTCTTCAACCTGATTCATTCCATGATCCTTTCAAATATCCAAGATCAACCGCGCCCTCCACTTGCGCCCCTCCCGCCTGAGCAGGAGATTGTGATAGGTGGCGGCCTTGATGGCAAGGCGGAAGCGGTGGCGAGCGGGGGAGAAGGTCTCCCCGCGAACTGAAGCGAGCAGGTTCCTCGTCCCCAGGCTCTCGATCGAAGTCTCCTTCACCAGGAACCGCTCTTGATCGAGAAGGTAGATGAGCTCGTTCAGGTAATTCACGAAAAGAGACTGCCGGTCGAGAGCATTCAATTCAATCCACCTCCGTTTTCGGCCACGGATCGGGCCTTCCACGCTCAAGGCAGTCAGTGCTTCTCCCGCCCGGGCGAAAAGCTCGCGCAGGGTGGGAGCGACTATCTCAAGTCCCAGATCAGCTGTGTGGGGAAAGAGAGTCGTTTTCATTCCCCTATTGTAGCAAAGGGGGTTTTGGTTGTGGTCGAAAAAGCGAGGGGGTTCCGTGGTAAAATATGAGGCGATGAGCGAGAGGAGGAAGGGACGTTGAAGGATCTACTGCAACAGATAGAGGGAGCTCTTTTACGTATAAAATCTGTGCTGGGCGCCCGGGTAGTGGCAGACGCCCAGGGAGAGATCTCCGAGGTGCATGTATTGGCCACCGAGGAAAGGAACCCCAAGCAGGTCGTGCGCGACGTGGAGTCCACCCTGCTCGTGAAATTCAATAAAAGGGTCGATCACAAGAAGATCGGCGTCGTGCAACAGGCCGCTTCCGGTCTGTCTATCAAGGATTCTCGCCTGAAAATTCAGGCCATTCGTACCCTCATATCCTCGGAAGGAGACGCGATCGAGGTCGTGCTGCAGGGACCCGGCACGGAGGAATACAGCGGCAAACGGCTGACTACCTCTTCGCGGGGAAAGCTTTCCAGCGCCTCCGCCGCTACCTTGGCTGCGGTCAATTCCTTTCTGGGGGAGGAAAGGTTCCTGCCCCAGAGCATCCACAGGTTGTCCTCCCTCGATCAGCCGGCTGTCCTCGCCACCGTTATCTGGCAAGCGGCCAGGGGCCCCCAGGTCCTCTTAGGGGGCTGCCTAGTGAAGGAAAGCGAGGAAGAGGCCGCCGTCAAGGCCACCCTCAGCGCTCTCAACCGGGTTTTGGGTCTGGAGAAATCAAAAAAAATCTGACCGAAACCGGCCTTTTGCTTTCCTCCTTCCCTCCAATCCTATATAATTTCCAATTAGACGGCGCATTCTGAAGCGGGATACTCCCTAAAGCGGAGCGTGCTTTAGCCAATCAGCAGCGGAAGGGGGTAGTTTCATGTCCCGTTGGTTTACCAGAGCGCTGTGGTTTATCGCCACGATCGCCTCGCTGATCCTCGCCTCTGGCGCGGATGTAAGATGGGGCGGGCACTAACGAACGACTGAGGGGAGTGCGCCGTCTAATTACAGGCAATGGCAAAGGGAATTTCCGGAAGGCTCAAGCTCTTTCTCGGCTTAACCTGCGCTGGAGGGCTGGCTGTCCTGGTCTTCTGCGCTTTTCAGTTTACGCCGGATTTTCTCTTGCCAGCAGTCCTCTTCCTCGTGAGCTATATCGCCTATGTGCTCACAGTGAAGCTCCCCAACTTGAACGTCTACCTCTCCGTCTCCTCCCACCTGAACTTCGCCGCCCTCTTCCTCCTCGGCCCCTTCGCCGCCTTCATCCCCGCCTTGGCCGGGGCGTTGCCCTACGGTTTCCCCCTCAAGCGCTGGTACGTCTACCTCTTTAACGGCGCTCAGCTCGCCATCTCCTACGGGTTGGCCGCATTCGTCCTCTCCTGGGCAGGCGGGGCACCGTTTTTAGTGGAAGCTCCCGCCGCGGGGGTGATCCTCCTGCCCGTCCTCGCCGCGGGGATCGCCTATTTCCTCCTCAACGTCTCCCTGACAGCGGGGGTGATCGCCCTCGATCAGAGGGAAAAGTTTTTAAAGACCTTCCTTCAGATCTCCCGCTGGGAGGCGCCCAACCTCCTGATCACCATCCCCTTCGCTCTCTTCATGGCCTACCTCTTCGTCAACCTGAGCTACTGGGGGCTCCTGATCCTGATCCTGCCCCTTTTCGCCTCCCGCTACATATTCCAGGCTTACGTGGAGATCAAGAACACCTACACCGACACCGTGCGCTCCCTGATGACCACGGTGGACAAGAAATTCGGGCAAGCCGGGCGCAGCCAGAAGGTCTCGGAATACACCACCCGGGCAGCATTGAGATTGGGTTTTAAGGAGGAGGATGCCCAAATCCTTGGCTATGCCGCCTACCTCCGCCACATCGGGCTCCTGAGCATCCCCAATAGCACGATAGAGAAGGGGCTGGGCGCAGCTCTCTCCTTCCGAGAGCTGCGCGTGATCGACGATGCCCTGCGGGCGGGCTCCAAGGTGGTGGAAAAAGTGGAATTCCTGCGCCAGGCAGCCCCTTACATCCGCTACCATCACGAGAAATGGGACGGTTCGGGCCCGGAAGGACTCAAGGGGGAAGGGATCCCCCTGGGTGCACGCATTATCGCCGCCAGCGAGTACCTGGAGGCCCAGGAAGCTCGGAATCAGGTCAACCGCGGGGAAGCCCTGATCATGCTCAGGTCAAGGAGCGGCCAGGATTTTGATCCTCGCGTAGTCGAGGCCTTGACCGTCGAGTTTGAGGGACAGCAAGCCTCGTCATGAAAGCCACGAAAAAGAACATCTATCAAATTCCCTTTCTTCTCCTTCTGGGCCTCATCGGTTCCTACCTGCTCGTGCAGGTCATCGCGAGCGGGCAGGCAACTTTAGATCTTTTCCTGATCGGGGCGGCCACTCTGCTCGTAAGGTTTTTCGATATTCCCTTTTTCGGTCACGTCGCTTCCCCAGCCTGGGGCCTGGTCGCGGCTTCCTTCTTTCTCTTCAGCCCCATCCCGGCGCTCTTTATCGTCCTCCTTTCCTCATTGGGCTTCTTCCTCTTCCGCCCGATCACCCGCCTATCCCTGGAGGATGTGGTTTCGGCGGTGGCGGTGGAGCTGGGAGGAGCAATCGGCAGTTTGTATTTTCTCTACTATGTGCTTCAGCCCCGGATGCCGGCGGAGAGCCTCTCGACCTATTCCCTCAACCTCGTCGCGATAGTGGCTTCCGTCCTCGTGGTCTACTACCTGGGCAAGAATATCGTGGCGCTTCTAAGCCAGATCCCCTCGCGGGAAGCCATGGCGAGAGTCCTGCGCATGAACCTCCGGCCGATGTATTTCGGCCTGGTTCTCATGACCGGAATCACCTCCCTGCTTTTAGTTCCCCTCTATATGCAGATGGGAATCCTGGGATTTCTACTCGGCTTGCTCCCTCTGGGCGTCTTCTTCTTCGCCTGTCGGCTCTACCTGCAGATGCGCTCTGTCTACGCCCAGTCTCTGCGGGCTTTAGTCGGAGTAATTGAGGCACTCGACCCCTATACCCACGGCCATTCCGACCGGGTGGCCTACCTGGCGGTGGAGGTGGGCAAGAAGTTAGGATTCAGCGAATCCCATCTCTACCTCCTGGAATATGCCGCTTATCTACACGATATGGGCAAGGTGACGATCGACCCGGCCATCCTGCGTAAGCCCTCCGCCCTCACCGAGGAGGAATGGAAAGTAATCCAGAGCCACCCGGCGGACGGCGCCGACATCCTGAGGCCGGTGGGGTTCCTCCGCCGCATATTGCCCTGGATCATCCACCATCACGAGCGACCCAGCGGCGAGGGCTACCCCGAGGCCCTATCAATGGATCGCATACCTCTCGAAGCCCGCATCATCGCCGCGGCCGACGCCTTTGATGCCATGACCTCCGACCGTCCCTACCGTCGAGCTTTAACCGTACAGGAGACAATCGAGGAGATGACACGGTACGCCGGCAGTCAATTTGACGAGAGAGTCGTCTCCCTAATCAAAAGCCTGGTCCTTTCCCCTCATTTTTTTGCCGGCCTCCGCTCCCGCCTGCGGTAACTCCGCCCGATTTGAACTCTCGTTAAGATGCCCGCGAAATCACTCCCTCAACTTCGAGCTCCTCACTTTGTGGACTGGGCAATCACATCCCGCTGCAATTTAAGCTGCAGGCATTGCCGCGGTCTTCCAGGTAGTAGTGATCTCGACTCAGAGCGGGCTTTTCGCCTGATCCAGGAGATCGCGGAGTTAGAGCCGGGGTGGATCATCGTGGAGGGCGGGGAGCCCCTGCTCAGGGAAGACGTCTTTCAGCTCTTAACCCTGATGCGAGAAGCGCAGTTGGAGGTGCATCTAATTACGAACGGTCTCGCCTTGAGCTGGGAAAGCCTTAAATTCCTCCGGAAAAATGGGATCAAGCTGATGATAAGCATGGATGGGGCAAGCGAGGCCACCTACGAATCCATTCGAAAAGGGTCGAGCTTTACCACGGTGCTTCAAGCAGCGCGGGAAGCTGCAAAAGAGGGGGTTTTAGAGTCGTTAAACCTCACTCTGCTTAAGGCAAACTACCGGGAGATTCCGAGCCTCTTTCGCCTCGCCCTCTCCCTGGAAACTCCCGCCGTTACCATCCTCGGATTGAAGCCCTGCCTGGCCTACGAGGAGAATCTGCTCTCCCCTGAGGAGTACGAGGAGGCTATCGGGCTGGCCTGTTGGGCCAGCGGGGAAACAGGGGTCGAGTTCTTCTTCGACGAGCCGTTTTTCCAGGCTGTCCTCGAGGAACGGCGGCTGTCACTCCCGCAAGCACAGGGGAAGTCGGGAATTTTACTCGGTTCTACTTCCGCCTGCATCTTCGGCGAATATATCTTCATCGACTCAGAGGGGTCGGTTAAGCCCTGCAGTTTTTCCCCCGTCTCCTCCGGCTGTGTCAGGGCAAAATCCTTGAGGGAAATATGGGAAGAGATGCAGCAGTCGTCTTTCCTTAAGGAATTGAAAGAAAACAACAAACGCAACGGGCCCTGCCGGTTCTGTCCTTACCTGCTTAAATGCGGGGGATGCCGGTCCCGAACTTTCTCCCTTAGGGGTGATTGGTCAGCTTCCGACCCTGTCTGCCCGCTGGGTGGACAATGGAGAGCATCGGATGAGAATCCTGGGGATTGACCCGGGGACTGGGAGCTTCGATTTTTTCGGCATGGAGGACGCCCGGATACTGATCGACAGGACCCTTCCCGTAGCTGAGGTCATGTATGACCCTCAGATCCTCCTCGCCATTATCGAGAGCATCTCACCTCTGGATTTGATCGTGGGGCCTTCCGGGTACGGCCTCCCCCTGTGCAGGATCGAGGACATGACGGAGCGCGAACTTGACCTGATGGTGCCCGATGATGGTAAAATCCCCCTCTATCAAGTCATACGCAAGGCTCTGCTCCTGATGAAGGAAAGGAAGTTCCCAATCTGCTTCACCCCTGGCGTCATCCATCTGAAGACCGTGCCCCTCCATCGGAAAGCGAACAGGCTGGACCTGGGCACTGCGGACAAGGTCTGTTGCGCTGCCCTGGCAATCAAGGACCAGGCTGAGCTCCACCGTATTGGGTACGAGCAAACCTCCTTAATCCTGGCGGAGGTTGGTTACGCTTTCACCGCTGTGATCGCGGTCGAGGGAGGCAGAATTGTGGACGGCCTGGGTGGAACCTCGGGTGGGCCGGGCTTTATCGCGATGGGCGGGCTGGACGCCGAGCTGGCCTCAAGAATGGGAAAAATCACCAATACGGTGATCTTCAGCGGGGGTGCCAGGGACTTGAGCGGAAGGGTGGAGCTGACCCCCGAGGAACTGGCCGTAAACCCGGAAAAATACCCGGCCTCCTGGGGGATGCTGATCGAGAGCGTCGCCAAAGGAGTGGCTGCACTCACGGCCATCGTGCAGCCGCGGGAGATTTTGCTATCGGGCAGGCTGAGCCGGATCCCGGGAATAGAGAGAGCACTCCGATCGGCACTCGCCCGTTTTGGCATGGTGAGGGAAGTAAGGCGCCGGGCCAGGGTAGCGAAAGAGGCAGCGGAGGGTGCCTTCATCCTGGGAGAAGGTCTGCTCGGCGGAAAATACAGCGGCCTTGTCGAGATCCTCAGATTACGGGAAGCGGAGGGCACGATTTTGGATCATTTCCCCTTCGAGCGAACTTAGCGCCGTCGCGGAAAAAAATATGCCTGGCTCTGAGCAAAACCCCTTGCCAAAAATTCTTCGCGTAGTAAAATACATAAAATTTTGCCCGCCTGGAGGTGAAAGGCTTTTGCCGAAAAGCCGAAGTAAGTCAAGTAGCACCTACAGGGGGATAATTTTTCCTCTCACGGTTCCTTCCGGATTGAGGAAAATCCGATGAGTCGAATCCGTGAAGCAATTCTCGACGAGCAAAGGGCCCTGGTTTCAGGGATTTTTTATGCCCGTTTGCGGCTCGCGGAACCCCTTGCGAGCGAGCCTCCGCAATTCGTGCGCCTATCCTTTCCTGCCCACTCCGATCCTTACCTCCCCCGCCCTTTCGTGATCTTCGAGGAGGAAAGGGGGAAGTTTTCCATCGTCTATCAGGTCAGGGGTCCCTTCACCCGAGCTCTCTCCCGTCTATCGGTGGGGGAAGTTCTGATAGTGCACGGTCCCCTGGGCAAACCCTTCCCCCTTCCCGAAAGGGAACCGATCCTTTTTGTGGGTGGAGGAATGGGGGCTGCGACATTCCACCCCTATCTCGGGCAATCCGAGAGGCGGCAGCTCTTCTTCCTTCTCGGATGCAGGAACCGGGAGGCATTCTGGTTTAATTCATTCTTTCCGGAAAGGATAAGCGAGGTGGTGACGGAGGACGGTTCCTCCGGGGCCAAGGGTACCCTGCTTGAACACCTTCCCCGCTTACTCGATCGGCTCTCGCCCCTGGTGGTGCTGGCCTCAGGCCCCGTGGCGCTTTTGCAGGGCGTGCAGAGGGAGACGACGGCGCGAGGGATCCGGGGTTTTCTGGCCGCGGAAGAGATGATGGCCTGCGGAGAGGGAATCTGCCTGAGCTGCGTGGTGCGCGAGCGGAAGAAGGATTCTTTTCTCCATATCTGTAAGGACGGGCCCATCCTTCCCGCTGAGGAGATCGCCTTAGATGAAGCTTGAGGTTAAATTGGGAAAACTCACCCTCAAGAACCCGATAACCCTCGCTTCGGGCGTCTGGGGCTGGGGGAAGGAGGCGAGAGAACTCCTCCCTCTCGAGAAACTGGGGGCTTTCATCACCAAATCCATCACCCTGAAAGCGCGGGCGGGGAATTCCCCCCCGCGGATCGCGGAGACGGCGGGAGGAGTTCTCAACACCATCGGCCTGGAGAACCGCGGGTTCGAGGCCTTCCTCGAGGAAGGCCTCGGGCAACTGTCCTCCGTGGACCTTCCTCTGATCGCCAGCATCGCCGGGGAGACCTTGGAGGAATACGCGCTGATGGCCTCCCGTCTGGAGGAGGAGAAGCGGGTGGACGGGATAGAGCTGAACGTCTCCTGTCCCAATGTGGAGAGGGGCATGGTCTTCGGAGCAAATCCCTCCTTAACCGCAGAGCTGGTACGGGAAGTACGTCCCCTCTTCCGCCGTACCCTGATCGTAAAACTCACCCCGAATGCCCCTGACATCTTCTCCGTCGCGAAAAGGGCGGAGGAGGAAGGAGCCGATGCCCTGGCCCTGGTGAATACCTTCCTGGGCATGGCCATCAATCCCCGAACGAGGCGTTCACGGCTCAGCCGCAGCCAGGGTGGCCTCTCCGGTCCTGCCATCAAGCCCTTGGCTCTGCGCCTGGTCTGGGAGGTCGCGGGTCGCATCAGGGTGCCGGTCCTGGGTGTGGGAGGAATTGCATGCGGTGAGGACGTGGCCGAATTCATGCTCGCCGGGGCCACCGCCATTTCCATTGGAACCGCCGCGTTCCGGCGATACGACCTGCCGCTCAGGATCCTTGAGGAATTCGAACAGTTCCTGCGGGAGGAAAAAATTTCCTCCGCCCGGGAATTAATTGGAGGTTTTGTACCATGACTGAATATTTCGCCGATCGCCTTTTCCAGGCCACACGGGCCAGAGGCTCTCCCCTCTGCCTGGGAATAGATCCTTTCTGGGATTTGCTGCCCGAGCGCTTCCGCTTATTGGGCCCCGAGCAGGGCCTCGCCTCTTTCTCCTGTGAGATCCTAAACAACCTGTCCGACCTTCTCCCCGCCCTCAAGTTTCAGGCGGCCTGCTTTGAAAGCTACGGCTCGGAGGGCATCCGCGCGCTGGAGAAGTCCGTGCGGCAGGCCCGCGATCGCGGGCTGCTCGTGATACTCGATGTCAAGAGAGGGGATATCGGCTCCACGGCAGCGGAATACGCGAAGGCTTACTTCCATGAGGGTCGGCTGGATGTCGATGCCGTCACCCTCAGCCCTTACCTGGGAGTCGATTCCCTGGAGCCGTTTTTTTCCTATTTTCCGAGAGGGAAGGGCGTCTTCGTGCTTGTGCGCACCTCTAACCCATCCGCTCAGGATTTTCAGGATCTACCGGTGAACGGGGAACCCCTCTTCAAACGCGTGGGGAGGAAACTGGAGGAATGGGGGATTCCCTTCCGGGGTGAAAGCGGTTACAGCTCCCTGGGAGCTGTCGTCGGCGCCACCTATCCTGTTGAGGCGGCGGCGCTTCGCCGCCTCCTGCCGCATACCCCCTTTCTCCTTCCCGGTTACGGAGCGCAGGGAGCCGGGGCGGAGCAGGTGGTGGGAACTTTTGATTCAAATGGCAATGGAACCCTGATCACCTCCTCTCGCCAGATTCTCTACGCTTATCAGCGGCCGCCGTTTGCGCATCTCGGGGAGGAGCGTTTCGCTGAAGCCAGTCGGGCCGCCTACCTGGAGGAAAGAGAAAAAATCTTAAGCGCATTGAGGGAAAGGACGAATCAAGCATGACACAGGAAGAATTGATGGACACTCTGCATAGAACAGGGGCCTTACTCGAAGGGCACTTCTGCCTTTCCTCCGGCCTCCACTCCTCCCGCTACGTACAGTGCGCCTTGCTCCTGCAATACCCTGACATCTCGGCCAGGGTTGGAAAAGAGCTGGCCCAGATGTTTTCCGACATCAAGATCGAGACGGTGATCGGCCCGGCAATGGGTGGGATCATCATCGTCTACGAAGTAGCACGACACCTGAAGAAGAGGGCCATCTTCACCGAACGAGAGGGAGAGCGGATGCACCTGCGTCGTGGATTCAAGCTGCGGCCAGGGGAGCGAGTCCTCATTATCGAGGATGTGATCACGACCGGCGGCTCGGTACAGGAAGTGATCGATATCTGTCATGAATTTCAGGTGGAGGTGAAGGGGATCGGGGCGATCATCGATCGGAGCTTCCAGCCCCTGGCTTTCACCGCGCCGACCCTTTCCCTCCTGAGGTTGGAGATCCAGAACTGGAAGTCTGAGGAATGCCCTCTCTGTCTCAAGGGAGTGCCCGTCGAGAAACCAGGAAGCAAGGAAATCCCCCTGCTTTATTGATAATACTTTTGATATACTCTTCTCGTCGGCCAGCTCTTCCAGTGCACAGGGGAGACTGGCTTCTTCTAAAAATCCCCAAGGTTTCCGGACTGAAGAGAGAGGCTTTATTGAATCAGGCCATACCGGCTTCTAAGAAAAGGACAAAGCAGGAAGTGAGCACGGACAGGCAGGAGGGGCGAAACGATCTGGCGTGCACGGTAAAAGGAAACGGGCGTCTGGTCCTTACGCACCTCTCGCTGCTTTTAGTATGCTTGTTCTGGGGAATTTCCTTCTCCGCGATCAAGGTCTCCCTCAGTGAGCTTTCTCCTCTCGGGCTGACCACATTGCGCTTCGCCCTGGCCTGCGTGCTTTTCCTGGGAGTCCTCCAGGTTGCTGAGCGCACTGTATCCTGCCCGCGCAGGCAGGAGCTCTTACCGCTTCTCCTCCTCGCCCTCGCAGGAGGGGTTAATTACCATATGCTGCTCTACTACGGGGAGCAGACCGTACCCGCTGGCACAGCCAGCCTGATTGTGGCATCGAGTCCCATCTTTACCGCCATCCTCGCTTCCCTTTTTCTCCGGGAGAGGCTCGGCCTCCGAGGAAGCTTTGGCCTTTTCCTTTCCTTCGCCGGGATTGTGCTTGTATCCTGGAAAGGAGGGGGTCTGCATTTTGAACACCTGCTGGGCATACTCGCCGTCCTCGGCGCCACGATAGGGTGGGCCGCTTATCCAATCTTGGCGAAACCACTAGTGCAGGAGAGAGGCGCTCTTTTCGTCAGCGCTTATACGCACTTCCTGGCTCTTCCCCTTCTTCTACCCTGGACCGACGCTTCTTTCTACCTGTCTCTGCCCCATCTTTCCCCATCCACCTGGTCGGGGGTGCTCTTTCTGGCCGTATTCTGCACCATTATCGGCTATTTCGTTTACAACAGGGCGCTGGGCATCATAGGAGCCGCCCTGACATCCTCCTATCTGTACTTGGTGCCGATCGTCGGTCTCTTCGCCGGATGGCTCTTCCTGGGCGAGGAACTGGGCCTGTTAATCCTTTTTGGAGCATTGCTCGTTATCTCCGGCATAATCCTCACAAACTTGCAGAGAATTGGAAGAAGGGGTTCGACTTGAAAAGATCGAAAGATTCCTCTAAGGTATTCCCACGAATCCAGTAAAACCCCCTGAATCATTCGAAGGGAAAAACGATGAAAAGAGATAATCAAAACAGGAAATTCCTCCGGGCTGGCGCAAAGAGAGACCAGGCTTCAATGGGAGCAGACCCGGTAGAACGAAGTTCCGCGGGCGATTTCGCCCGGAAGAAAGAAGCCTGGGAGCAGGAAGTGCTGGCCCCGGCCCTTGCCAAATTTCCCGAACGGAAAGCGGAATTCCTTACATCCTCCGGCATGGTCACGGAGAGGCTCTACACGCCTCCGGAGGAAGCCCCAATCGACTACGAAAAGAGCCTGGGCTTCCCCGGCGAGTATCCCTTTACCCGCGGGATTCAGCCCACTATGTACCGCGGTCGTCTCTGGACAATGCGCCAATATGCCGGCTTCGGCACAGCGGAGGAATCCAACCACCGCTTCAAATACCTTTTAGGTCAGGGTCAGACCGGTCTCTCCATCGCTTTCGATCTCCCTACCCAGATCGGCTACGATTCCGACCATCCCCTGGCGGCCGGCGAGGTGGGAAAGGTCGGGGTGGCGATCGATTCGCTCCAGGACATGGAGGTACTGTTCGAGGGGATCCCGCTCGAGAAGGTCTCCACCTCAATGACCATCAATTCCCCCGCGGCGATCATCCTGGCCATGTACATCTCGGTCGCGGAGAAACAGGGAGTGAGCGCAGGCGCGCTGAATGGAACCATCCAGAACGACATCCTGAAGGAGTACATCGCTCGCGGCACTTACATTTTTCCTCCCCGGCCCTCCATGCGCCTGATTACGGACATCTTCGCCTACTGCGCGAAGGAGGTGCCGAGATGGAATACGATCTCCATCTCCGGCTATCACATCCGCGAGGCGGGGGCAAACGAGGTGCAGGAGGTGGCTTTCACCCTGGCGGACGGTATCGCCTACGTTCAGTCCGCTCTGGAGACCGGCTTAGGGGTGGATGCGATCGGTTCCCGTCTTTCTTTCTTCTTCAGCGCGCATAACGACATCTTCAGCGAAGCGGCCAAGTTCCGCGCCGCGCGGAGAATGTGGGCGAAGATCATGAGAGAAAGGTTCCAGGCGCAGAAGCCCTCCTCCTGGGCGTTACGCTTTCATGCCCAAACGGCCGGCTCCACCCTGACAGCACAACAGCCCGACAACAACATCGTCCGGGTAACGCTTCAGGCTCTCTCGGCCATCCTTGGCGGGACCCAGAGCTTGCATACGAACTCGCGCGATGAAGCCCTCGCTCTCCCCACAGAGGATTCAGTTCGCATCGCCCTGCGCACCCAGCAAATTCTGGCCTACGAGGCAGGTATAGCGGAGACGGTGGATCCCCTGGCCGGTTCTTACTACGTCGAGACCCGCACTAACCAGATCGAGGCGGCTGCGTGGGAATACATCGAAAAGATTGACCGTTTAGGAGGAATGGTGCGTGCGGTAGAGAAGGGATTCATTCAGAAAGAGATCCAGGACAGCGCCTACCGCTATCAGAAGGAGATAGAGAGCGGAGATCGCATCATCGTTGGGCTCAATCAGTTCCGCATCGAGGAAGAACCCCCGCCTAAGCTACTCAAGGTCTCACCCGACCTGGAAAGAAGGCAGGTGGAGAGAACCCAGAAGCTGAGGGCGGAAAGGAACGAGTCCGCGGTGCAGCAGACGCTCGAAGAACTGCGCGAGGCAGCGGGGAGCGAAAAGAACCTGATGCCCTATTTCCTCGCTGCGGTCAAAACCTATGCCACATTAGGTGAGATCTGCGGGGTCTTACGCGAGGTCTTCGGCGAATACGAGGAGTCACTGGTCGTATGAACACAAAAAAAGTCCGCATTATCATTGCTAAACCGGGCCTCGACGGTCACGACCGTGGGGCCAAATATATAGCTCGCGCCCTGCGCGATGCTGGCTTCGAGGTCATCTACACCGGACTGAGGCAAACCCCGGAGGCCATCGTCTCCGCCGCTATCCAGGAAGACGCCGAATGGATCGGCCTATCCTGCCTTTCGGGGGCACATAACTCACTCTTTCCCAAGATCGTACGGCTGGCGAGGGAGCGTGGCGGAGGACACATTAAGTTCTTCGGCGGAGGAGTGATACCCAAGGAGGACGTCCCTCAGTTGAAGAGGGCGGGAATTATGGAAATTTTCGGCCCGGGGACGTACTCGCAAGAAGTCGTCGACTTCGTTCAAAACCATTAAAAGCACAGCGGATGAGACGTCTCCGGGAGCTGAAAGAGAAAGTCCTAAGTGGGGATGCTTGGTCAGTGGCCCGGGCGATCAGCCTAGTGGAAAACGAGGATTCATTAGCCATCGACCTTCTGAAAGAGCTCCACCCACACACGGGCAACGCCTACCTGCTTGGAGTCACCGGTCCTCCCGGGGCGGGGAAATCCACACTTGTGGACAAGCTGATCGAATACTACCGCAAGAAGGATCTCAAGGTGGCCGTCCTGGCCGTGGACCCTTCCAGCCCATTCTCTGGAGGGGCGATACTGGGCGACCGGGTCCGCATGCAGAGACATGCTACCGACCCCAAGGTCTTCATCCGCTCCATGGGTAACCGGGGTCATCTCGGCGGGCTCTCTTTAGCCACAGGGGATGCCGCTAAAATCCTCGACGCTGCCGCTTACGAGATTATCATCATGGAGACGGTGGGGATCGGCCAGGCCGAGGTGGAGGTGGCCAGCCACGTGGACACCACCCTGCTCGTGATCGTCCCCGGCCTCGGCGATGACATCCAGGCTCTCAAGGCCGGTACCATGGAGATCGCTGACATATTCGTGGTGAACAAGGCTGATCGCGAGGGAGTAGAGCGTTGCGTGGCGGAGATAGAGCAACTCCTCTCCGTACGAGAGATGGATCAAGAGGCATTTATCCCTCCCATCGTGAAGGTAGTGGCGAGGGAGAACCAGGGGATTGTTGAGCTCGCCCGGGCAATTGAGGACCACAGGGAATACCTCATGCGCACAGGCGAGTGGAAAAAGAGAAGGAAGGCACGCATCAGGGAAGAAGTCTACAGTCTGATCACAGATCAGCTGGAGCGCTGGGCCCAGCATAAATTCGGGCAGGGCATCCGGGAACTGGAAGAGGTCGAGGCGATCTTCGAGAAGAAAACCGATCCTCACAGCGTCGCGGAAACGATCATCTCGGAGCTGGGGATCTGGTTCAAACGTCCCCTCAGCCATAAGCGTAACTAAAAGCAGTTAAAGGAGAGTCCTATGGAAATCAAGGGAATTGACCACATCGCCATTGCCGTGCGGAATCTGGAGGAAGCCCTCTCCCTCTATGAAGGTACCCTGGGTTTAAAAGCAGAGAGAGTGGAGGAGGTGGAAAGCCAGGGCGTCCAGGTGGCCTTAATCCCGCTCGGTGAAAGCCGCATCGAGCTCATCTGTCCTACATCCCCTCACAATAGCGTGGGTAAATATCTGGAGATGAAGGGAGAGGGAATCCACCATTTATCCCTCAAGGTGGACGACATCGAAGAGGCGCTACGAGAATTCGCAAAAAGAGGTCTGCAACTCATCGATAGCTCGCCGCGGGTGGGAGCGGGAGGGAAACGGATAGCCTTTATCCATCCCCGCTCGCTCAAGGGGGCTCTGCTGGAATTGTGCGAGGATGGAGACTGAAGGTGGAGATACAATGAAGCAAACCCCAGTCTACTCGCGCAGCCAATGTCTTGATTAAAGAAAGGTAAATGAGAATGGCTGAACGGACCATTGAACAACTGATCAAAGAATTAGAAGACCGCAAGGCGGTCATTATTGACGCGGAGGGGAAGAGGGCAAAAAAACAGCACGAGAAAGGCAAGCTCACCGCCCGCGAGCGGATCAGCCAGCTCGTCGATCCGAACAGCTTCGTGGAATTCGACGCTTTTGTTCAGCACCGCTCAACCCATTTCGATATGGAGAAGGTTGATATCCCGGCTGATGCCGTGATTACTGGATACGGCACGATCGAGGGTCGGCCCGTCCTCGTTTTCTCGCAGGACTTCACTATCTCAGGCGGCTCGCTCGGCGAAGCCCACGCCGGGAAGATCGTCAAGATGCAGAATCTGGCAGTCGAGACCGGTTTTCCGATCATAGGCATCAATGACTCCGGTGGGGCCCGTATCCAGGAGGGGGTGGACTCCCTGCACGGCTATGGCATGATCTTCTTCCGCAACACGCGGGCCTCGGGGGTCATCCCGCAGATCTCGATCATCCTAGGTCCCTGTGCGGGTGGAGCTGTTTATTCTCCCGCCATCACTGACTTCGTTTTCATGGTCGATAAACTCTCCAACATGTATATCACGGGGCCTCAGGTGGTGAAGGCGGTTACCGGAGAGGATATCGGAGTGGAGGAATTAGGGGGGGCGATGGTGCATAACAGCGTCTCCGGCAACGGGCACTTTATCTACCCGGATGAGAATCAATGCTTCGCCGGCGTGCGCAGGCTCCTGAGCTTCCTGCCCGCCAACAATCTTGAGGATCCGCCAGCCCTGGAATCAGGGGAAGAAGCGGGTGGGCTCGAATGGGAGCTTCGCCAGATCGTGCCGACCAATCCCAAAGCCCCCTACAATATCCGGGACGTGATCGTGCGCATCGTGGACAATCACAATTTCATGGAGGTACATGAATTATACGCCCCAAATATCGTGGTCGGCTTCGGCAGGGTCGCCGGGCAGACTGTCGGCATCATTGGCAATCAGCCCCAGGTTCTGGCCGGATGTCTGGACATCAATGCTTCGGACAAGGCCTCCCGCTTCATCCGCTTCTGCGATTGTTTCAATATTCCACTCCTCACCCTCGTGGACTGCCCGGGATATCTGCCGGGGAAGCAGCAGGAACACGGGGGAATCATCCGCCACGGAGCTAAGCTTCTTTTCGCCTATGCGGAAGCAACCGTGCCCAAGATCACCGTCACATTGCGCAAGTCATACGGTGGAGCACACATCGCTATGTGCAACAAGGATCTGGGCTGCGACCTGATGCTGGCCTGGCCCCAGTCCGAGATAGCTGTCATGGGGGCCCAGGGCGCGGTGAACATCATCTTCCGCCGGGAGATTGAGGGTTCTCCTGATCCTGATAAACGCCGGCAGGAGCTCGTCGAGGAATACGAGCGCATGTTTTCCAATCCATACGAGGCAGCCAAGCGGGGCTACGTCGATGCCGTGATCCGCCCGGAGGAAACCCGCGGTCGCATTGCCTCCGGCCTCGCCCTGATCAGAACAAAGCGCGAGAGCGCCCCTGCTAAAAAGCACGGTAACATGCCCCTATAGGAGATGATATGAAGGAAAGTCAGGAAGAGCTAATTTCCGAGGAGATCCGGGTCGTCATAGCTGCAGCGCTGGCCAAGTTCCTCAAGGACGATAAGTTGGCCTTCAAGGTCGTGGCGATGAAGCCGCTGCATACCTCCCAGATGAACATCTGGGGGCTGGCCGGACGCCAGGAGAACATGGCCGGGCTGCGGAGAAGATAGAGATAGGAGCAAATAAATCAATGGCTCGTAGATACTTGATCAAGGTTAACAATAAGGTATACGAGGTGGAAGTGGAGGAAGCTACCTCTTCCGCTTCTTTACCCCCGTCAAATTTCAGGGAGGCGATTCCCGCGCGACCGGCGGTTGTTCCGGCGCCCCAGGTTGTCACTGCCACTCCACCTCAGCCAGTGGTACAGAGAGAGGGCGGGAAGGAGGTTCCCGCTCCCATGAGCGGGACGGTAATAAAAATCCTCTGCCAGGTGGGACAAGAGGTGAGGGAAGGGGACGTGATCTTAAAATTAGAGGCCATGAAAATGGAGACCGATATGGCCGCCCCCTTCCCGGGGAGGGTGAAGGAGATTCTGGTAGCTGAGCGACAGAGCGTAACCGCCGGCGACCCCCTGGTTCTCATGGAGTGAAATAGGAGAAAACTGGATGAAAAAACAACAGAATCCCGAAAAGAGAAGGGTGGAGATCACCGAGACCGCCTTCCGCGATGCTCACCAATCACTCATCGCCACCCGGATGAAGACTGCAGACATGATCCCCATCATCGAGCGGATGGATCAAGTGGGCTATTGGTCCTTCGAGATGTGGGGAGGGGCTACTTTCGATTCCATGCTGCGTTTCCTCGACGAAAACCCCTGGGATCGGATCCGCATTTTCAAAAAACACTGCAAAAACACCAAGCTGCAGATGCTCCTGCGCGGTCAGAACCTGGTCGGCTATCGCCATTACGCCGATGACGTCTTAGAGCGCTTCATCATGAAAGCGGCCGAGCTGGGGATCAATGTTTTCCGGGTCTTCGATGCCCTGAACGATACCCGCAACATGGAGAAGGCGATCATCACCGCCAAAAAGACTGGGGCCACCGTGCAGGGAGCACTCAGCTATACCCTGAGCCCCGTGCACTCCATCGACGGCTTCGTCAAGTTCGCGCAAGAGCTGAAGGAGCTCGGCTCGGACATCATCACGATCAAGGATATGGCAGGGTTGATCTCCCCCCAGGCGGCGGCCGAGCTGGTAAGCAAACTGAAGGAGAAGGTAGGGTTGCCTGTTTGCCTCCATTCCCACTGCACGACGGGGATCGCTCCCACATCCTACTTCAAGGCGGCGGAGACCGGGGTGGATATCCTGGATTGCGCCATCTCCCCCTTCGGTTCCGGTACCTCCCAGCCTCCCACGGAGGCCATGGTGGAGATGCTGAGCACGGATTTTTCCCTCTCCATCGATAAATCCCATTTCCTGGAGATCGCTGAGTATTTTCAGGAGCTCAAGGACAGAGCCTATAGCAATCTGATAACTCCCGTGGCGGAGAGAGTGGACGTGCGCGCTTTAGTCTATCAGGTCCCCGGCGGTATGCTGACAAACATGGTCAGCCAGTTAGAGAAGCAGAATGCACTGGACAAGTTCGAGGATGTGCTCAAAGAGATTCCTCGGGTAAGGGCGGAATTGGGTTATGTCCCCCTGGTCACCCCCACCTCGCAAATTGTCGGCACTCAGGCCACTCTTAATGTGCTCTCGGGCGAAAGGTACAAGATCATCATCCAAGAGGTCAAAGACCTGTGCAAGGGGCTCTACGGAAGGACACCCGCCCCGATCGATCCCTTGGTGATGAAGAAAGCCATCGGTGATCAGAAACCCGTTGCCGATCGGCCGGCGAATCACATCCCTCCCGAATGGGAAAAAGCGAAAAAGGAGATGGAGGGCATCTCCGATCAGGAAGAGGACATCCTCTCCTATGCCCTTTATCCCGCCGTGGCCAAGGAGTATTTCGAGATCCAGCGCGATCCCTTAAAGAGGAAGGCGCGAGATGAACTGGCGAAGAAAGGCGGCGTTCCCGCTGCGCCGGAAGGGCATCCGCAGAGACGCTTCATTATGCGGGTGAATGACGAGGATTTCGACGTGGGAGTCACGGAGATAGAGTGATCCGGGAAGAACCAAGGAGGTACGTGAGCGGAAGGGTGATCCAGAACTCGATCGGCGCTATTATCCTGGTCGCGGCGCTGGTTGTAGCCTTTGCCTTTCCTGCCTCGCTCTATCCCCTGTTTATTTCCATCTACCTGAGTGCGGATACGGCGAGCGATTGGTCCGTTCTCTCCCAGGAATTCGAGGAGGGGCGGCGCACACTGGAACTGACAATGGACGGCCGCTTCAGCTCATCGGCCGTGGAGTTTCAGGAAGCCATCCTCACCCCCGGTCCGCACGAACTCTCCTTCCAGTACAAAAAGGAGGATTTGCTTCTCGACCAGGCTTCATTCCCTCTCCAGGCCGAGCAAACCGAGGGTAAGTATCTTAAGGTCCAGCTGGACCGACTCAAAATTCTCGGCATTCAACTGGAGGAGCAATAAAATGGTCATCCCGATCTACGATTTGAACAAGCGCCGCTATTTCCCCCTGCTCACCCTCCTTTTGATCCTGAGCTGTACCACCATCTTCCTTTATCAGTTGAGCATCGGCCTGGATTCCGCTCGTGGCATGCAATTTATCAGCTTATTCGGTGCGATCCCCGCCCTGCTCTTAGACGGGCAGAACTGGCAATCCCTCTTCAGTTCGATGTTTCTGCATGGAGGCTGGCTCCACCTCATCGGCAACATGTTCTTCCTCTGGATATTCGGGGATAACGTGGAGGACTATCTCGGTCCCGTACGCTTCATCCTCTTCTACTTGCTTTCGGGGGTCGCGGCCGCCTGGGGCTACATTCTCTTCTCGTCCGGCTACCCGCATGTCCCCATGATCGGGGCGTCCGGTGCAATTTCCGGAGTGATGGGAGCTTACATCTACCTATATCCGAAAGCCCCCATCATCACCCTCTTGCCCCTAGGAATCTTCTCCCGCATCCTTCCTATTCCGGCCTGGGTCTATCTCCTGATCTGGTTCGGTTCCCAGTTCCTGATCGCTCCTTCAGAAGGGATCGCCATCCAGGCGCACATCGGCGGTTTTGTCGCCGGAATCCTCCTCGCCCTGCTCTTCACGCTCGGTAAAAGGCCGGCCGCCCCAAGAGCCTCTTTTCAGCCGCCTGCTCCACCTCCCGGCCTCCCGGATTGACCATGTATTCGGAAATTGCTAAATTGGCGGACAGACAGATTTAAAAACAGTGTGGGCCTCCGGGCTCAAAAAGCAAAAATCGTCCCGGATGAGGAGTAGAAAAGAAATGACTGAAGAGTTCGTCACCGAGATCCCAAAAAAATCAGAAAATTTCTCGGAATGGTACGTGCAGGTCGTGCGCAGGGCGGAGCTGGCGGATTACACTCCACTCAAGGGTTGCATGGTCTACCGTCCCTATGGCTACGGCATCTGGGAACTGATAAGGGAGGCTCTCGACCGTCGCCTGAAGGCCACCGGCCATCAGAACGCCTACTTCCCCATCTTCATCCCGGAGGGTTTTCTCGCTAAAGAAGCCGAGCACGTGGAGGGATTCGCCCCGGAGGTAGCCTGGGTCACTCAGGGCGGAGGAGAAATCTTGGAGGAGCGTTACGCCGTCCGTCCCACCTCCGAGGCCATCGTGATGCCCATGTACGCAAAATGGGTACGCTCCTGGCGAGACCTGCCGATCCTGATAAACCTCTGGAACAACGTGGTGCGCTGGGAGAAAGTGACCCGCCTCTTTCTGCGAACGACTGAATTTCTCTGGCAGGAAGGGCATACAGTTCATCGCACGCACGAGGACGCCATGGAGGAGACCCTGCGCATCTTCTCCATCTACCAGGATCTCTTAGAGAACGAGCTGGCCATTCCGGTTGTAATGGGACCTAAGTCCCCGCAGGAAAAGTTTGCGGGCGCGCAGGCAAGCTACGCACTGGAGGCGATCATGCCGGATGGGCGTGCGCTGCAATGCGGTACTTCCCACTACTTCGGCCAGAACTTCACTCGTGCCTTCGGCATCAAGTTCCTCGATTCTGACGGCGAGCAGAAATACGCCTGGTCCACCTCCTGGGGGGTCTCCACCCGGCTGATCGGCGGCCTGGTGATGGTGCACGGGGATGATTCGGGCCTGATCCTTCCTCCGCGCGTGGCCCCGATTCAGGTCGTGGTTGTGCCCATTTTTTACGGGGAGGAAATGGCGAGAATCATCGAGAAAGCCGAAGAGCTGGCCGGGGATCTGGAAAGGGCAGGGCTGAGGGTCAAGCTGGACAGCCGGGACGAATACACCCCGGGCTGGAAATTCAGCGAGTGGGAGCTACGCGGGGTGCCGCTGCGGATGGAAATAGGTCCCCGCGACCTGAGCTCGGACCAGGTCGTGCTTGTACGCCGCGACACTCGAAAAAAAGAGAGTGTGGGCTGGGAGCAACTGGTTCCTCGCATTTCAGGGATGCTGGACGAGGTACAGACCTCCCTCCTCGCACGCGCTAAGGCCTTTCAAGAGGCTAACACCCGGCGTACGGAGAACTGGCAGGAATTCGAGTCCATCATGGAGGAACAACGAGGCTTCTTAGTGTCTCCCTGGTGCGGGGCGGAAGAATGCGAGAACAGGATTAAAGAGGAGACAACGGCCACAATCCGCTGCCTGCTGGAGGAGGAACCGCAAGCCCGCACCTGCATTATCTGCGGGAAGCCGGCTCGCTATGTCGCCTGCTTCGCCAAGGCCTATTGAACCTCGAGGGTCAAATCAAGAGAAAAAGATAGAGAATCAAAGAATCAACGGGGGAGAAGATAGCAGTTCTGATCAGGTCGGCCGCTTTCCCAGGAGATTAAGGATCTGAGTGAAGAGAACAGATCCGGCCAGCATCCACAAGAGCAGGCAGAGATGGTAGAGAACAGGTAGATCGATGTAGAGCCTGAGGATGGTGCCGGCCACCCAGTCCACGAGAAAAGCCCCGACTACCCCCACGAATGCGAAAAGCCAGATCCCACCCGTAACCTGCCTAGTAGTGAGAAAACCGGTAACCAGCCCCACCAATCCTCCAATAATCACGATCATCAACCAATGCCAGAAACTTACAATCATGCTGGACCTCCGAATCTCAATTCTCTTTCACCCTTTGATAACCCCTAAGGGGCGCATTTTTGCGACCTTTTTTGAAATTTGAGCCCCGGCTACGGCGTCTACAACCTGAGTGACGTCCTTGTAAGCTTCGGGGGCTTCCTCCACGAGAGTCCCGCGGCTGTGGGCGGTCACGGTAATCCCTTTAGACTTCAAGCGGGAGATTAGTTCGTCTGCCCTCACCTCCCTCTTCGCCTCGCTCCTGCTCTTCACTCTACCCGCACCGTGACAGGTGGAGCCGAATGTCTCGACCATCGCCCTCTCGGTACCGACGAGGACGTAAGAGCAGCGACCCATGTCGCCGGGTATCAGCACCGGTTGGCCTACAGAGCGATAGCATTCCGGCAGATCTGGGTGTCCGGTCGGGAAAGCCCTGGTCGCTCCCTTGCGATGCACACAGAGGGTCATCGTCCGTCCGTCCACACCGTGCTCCTCGATCTTGGCCACATTGTGCGCCACATCATAGACGATCTCCAACCCCAGGTCCTCCTTCGGACGTCCGAAAGTCTCCTCACAGGATTCCCGCACCCAGTGCGTGATCAACTGTCTATTCGCCCAGGCGAAATTGGCAGCCGCTTTCATGGCCTGAAGGTAGGATTGTCCCTCTTCCGATTTGATCGGGGCGCAGGCCAATTGCCTATCTGGAAGCTGAATACCGTATTTTCTCGATGCCCGCAGCATCACCTCGATCGAATCCGAGCAGACCTGGTGACCGAAGCCGCGTGAACCGGTATGAATGAGTATCGTGATCTGGCCGGGTTCCTGGAGGCCGAAGGTCCCTGCCACTCTCGCATCGTATATCTCCTCCACGATCTGAATCTCGAGAAAATGGTTCCCCGCTCCCAGGCTTCCCACCTGAGAGAAACCGCGTTCTCTGGCCCGGGAGGAAACGCTGGCGGGATCGGCTCCCTTCATCTCCCCCCGCGATTCTATCGCCGCCAGATCCGAGCTCAGGCCAAACCCTCTCTCCACCGCCCAGCGGGCACCCTTGCGCATGAGCCCCTCCATCTCACTTTTCGAAACACGAATCTTCCCCTCAGATCCCACACCGGAAGGGACATTAGTGTAAATGCGGGAAATTAAATTATCCAGCCTTGGACGGAGGTCTTCCGCCTTCAGGTTCGTGCGCAGGAGGCGGACACCGCAATTGATGTCGTAGCCAACGCCCCCGGGCGATATCACTCCATTTTCCATCTCGAAGGCGGCCACCCCCCCGATGGGGAAACCATATCCCCAGTGGATGTCCGGCATAGCCAGGGAGGCCTTAACGATTCCGGGAAGGCAAGCGACATTCGCCACCTGCTCCGGCGCATCTTCGGAGAGAATCTCCCCCAATAACTCCTCGGAAGCATAGATGATGCCTGGAACTCGCATCCCTACCTTGTAATCCCTGGGAATGCGAAAACGAAAGGAATCGATTTTTTCCAATTTTCCTCTCCAGGACATGCTGATGGCCTCCTTTCCTCCTAAATGATATCGGATTCGAAAAAAAAGATAAAATATCCTTATGAAGAAACGATCTATTCCGGTGCTCGTCCTGGTCGCCCTCATTGCGGCGGCTCTCGCGATCGCCTTTTCCATAGAGCGAGAGAGGCCAGAGAACAGCGCGTTTGGCGAATTGCCTCCCATCAAAGGCTCCCGCGTTCTCTTCATTCTCCCTCACCCCGACGACGAGGCGCTCGCGGGGGGAGGACTGCTCAGCGACCTTGCGGGTAGCGACAACACTTTCGCCTTCTTCTATCTCACGAACGGGGAATCATACCAATGGGCGGTGGAAGAGGAGAGCCAGCATTTTCTCCTTTCACCCGCCGATTACATTTCCTTGGGCTACAAAAGGCAGGCGGAAACGCGGCGGGCCCTGGAGGCGCTGGGGCTTGAGGACTTCACCCTCTTCTTTCTCTCCTACCCCGATGGGGGATTGCGTTTTCTCTGGGAGAAAAACTGGGATATCCGCACCCCTCTTTATTCCCGCCAGCTGGACAGCGATCGTTGCCCTTACATCACCGCTTACGAACCGCAGGCCCCCTTCGCCGGAGAGAGTCTGCTGAATAATCTGAGAAAGTCAATCCGGGAATTCTCACCCACTGTCGTCTTCGCTCCCTGCCCCTTTGACAGTCATAGTGACCACAGGGCTACCGCTGCCTTTACCATGCTCGCCTTAGAGGAAATACACCTGGATCAGGACGGTTTTAATCCTCAGCTTTATTACTACCTGACCCATCGCGGCAACTGGCCGGGGAGGCACGGAAAAGCGTTCCATGCCCCTCTCTTCCCTCCAAATACCCTCCTCGGCCCGGGGAAAGAGTGGCTTCTCTATCCTCTGAGTGAGGAAGCTCGGGTGAGGAAAGAGCAGGCAATTCTGGCCCACCAAAGCCAGATGGATCTCCTGGGCGGTTTCCTCCTCTCCTTCCTGAGAGAGAACGAGCTCTTCCTCCGGGGAAACCCCCTGGAGCTTTCAAGCGAGGCTGTGGGAGAGGAACCGACCGCTGATACTTTCTGGCGTTCCATTATGCCTAACGGGGACCTCTCCTCCATCTGCTTTTCCTGGGACAGGGGGATAAAGATGAAGATCAGGAGCCGGGGTGACTTCCCGCAGAATACGCGCCTGGATGTCGATATTTTCCTGATTTACAAGGGGAGGAAAGAGAGGCTGGTCTTCCAAGACCTATCCAGCCTGCCTGAGGGAAGCCAGCTGAAACGCGAGGGGCCCCTTGTGGAATTTTTCATGCCGCTCGAGAAGAAACCAGAGTCCCTCCTCTGTCTCTTTTCCAGCTCCCTCTGGGGAATGAACCTGGATCGCAGCGCGCCCTGGTTGATCCGAATCCCCTGACCTACCTGCCCTGTTTTTTGGGCAGGATTGTGCCATCCTGTTCGAAAAAAGCGCAGAAAGCCAGAAGGCCCGGTCCAGTGTGGGTACCGATTACCCCGCCCAACTCGCAGAGATGAATTTCCTCCGGCTGGAAACGGTCCTTCAGGACCTTGGCCAATTCTTCTCCTTTCTCGAGAGCGGCGCTGTGATGAACGGCCATCCTTAGTTTCGCCTGCGGGTGCTCGTTCCTCATCTCCTCCATCATCTCGATCAGGCGCTCGACACCCCTGCGGCTCGTGCGCACTTTCTCCAGTGGCTCAATCCGTCCCTCGTGCAGGTAGAGTATGGGCTTGATCTTGAGCAGGCTGCCGAGAAGGGCTTGCGCTCCACCGATGCGTCCGCCCTTATGCAGGTAATGCAAGGTATCCACAAGAAAAATAATGGAGATCCCATCCCGCACGGCTTTTATCCACGCAAGCACTTCGTCCATGCTTTTACCGGCCCGGATAGCCCGCGCGGCCTCCAGAGCCATGAAGCCCAACCCCATGCCGGAGAAGCGGGAATCGACGACCTCAATCCTGCCCTCGAGCATTTCCCTGGCGGCGATGGCTGAAGCCACTGTTCCCGAAAGCTCGGCGGAGATGTGGATGGAAATAATTGAGTATCCCTGCTCAAGCAGAGGTTGATAAATCTCCTTAAAATCGCCCGCCGACGGCTGGGAGGTAGTGGGGAGCTGAGAGGAGGAGACGAGTTTCTTATAGAAGTCCTCGGTGCTCAAATCCACCCCCTCGCGGTAGCTCGTCTCGCCGAAACGAACATAGAGAGGGATTACGGCGGTGATCTCCGGGTGTTGAGCCAGAAGGCTCTCAGACAAATAAGCTGTCGAATCCGTCACAATCCTGATCTTTTCCATTTTTCATCACCTATTGGGGGATTTTCTCAGGCAATCTCATCTATAATTTGGACTAAAGGCAGGATCAAAGGGTTGCGAAATGAGAGAAAAGTGCTCCCGAAAAAACTGGGGGATCATTAACAGACCACCCTGGGATTTGCTTTATGCGCTCGGCCTCTTCATTCTGGCCGTGCTGCTGGCGTTCTTATTGGAGCCTGCCACGCCCCCCTTCGCCGGCTTTGAGCTCGACGGTTTGATCGGCAGAGGACTGAGTCCGTTTGCTCCCACCCCCTCTACCTCCGCTTTAACCCCCAGCGCCCCCCTGACTCTTTCGCCGACCTCCATGCCCTCTTTAACTCCCACACCATCCTCCACTCCCTCGCTTTCTCCTGAGGATGAGGTCTGGGTGGTCATCGTGGTTGATGACCTCGGTTACAGTTTGTCCGAGGCCAGGGAGGTCATCCTCTCGTCTCAAGCCCTGACTCTGGCTGTCCTCCCTTCCTTGGCTTATTCGCTCGACATCTCCCGAGAGGCGGCGGAGCATGGAAAGGAAATACTGCTGCATCTTCCGATGGAGTCACACCGAGGGAACCATTGGCTGGGACCAGGAGCGGTCATGACCGCGATGAATGAGGAGGAGGTGCATCAGCAAATCCAGGCCGACCTCTACGATGTGCCCGGCGCGATCGGGGTGAACAATCACATGGGGACAAAAGCGACCTGTAGCCAGGAGACAATGAGCTTCGTTATCCGTTTTCTCAAGGAGAGGGGGATGTTCTTTCTCGACTCCAAGGTCACTGTGGAAAGCGTGGCCGAGCAGATCGGGAATGAGCTGGGAGTGCAGGTGCTCGAGAACAACATTTTCCTCGACAACGAGAAACACCCGGAGGCAGTCCACGAGCGCCTCGAAGAGCTGAAGCAGATCGCCCGGAGAAAGGGCTACGCCATCGGCATCGCCCACGTACAGTGCCCAGCTCTGGCGGCTATGATCGAGGAGGCCGCCAAAAACTGGCAGGCGGAGGGGGTGAAGATTGTACCGATCTCCCGGCTCTTATCGATCTCTGATTGATTCGGAGTAGAAATGCTCGAGGTTGACGATTCTGGATGGGGCTGCCCGGTGGGTGGGGTGATCATAGGGATCCTGCGGCGAGATAGCGGGGAGTATGTCTCAGGGATCGTGCCGGTCGCTTACTTTCAGGGAGAGCCCTTTCGCCGCGGCGAATATCTGCTGAAGGCAAGGAACGTAGCCAAAGATTTGATGGGTAGATTGCGCTTGAAAAGCCGGGAGCAGATCATCGTCTGCCCTGGCCCCTTTTTTCGTGAGTTGAGGAACTATCTCTATGAGAAGAGGATGAATTTCCGCACGCGCACGATCGAAGGAGAGTTACAGCGCATGGTGGAACGTTCTTTCGCCCGTTACCTGAATTCCCTGAGGGTACCGGAAGAACTGCTTGAAAAGTTCAATTCGCGCATGCCGGGAAAGCGATTTTATGCCCTTCTATCCTGGGTGGGAGAGGACTACGAACACAGAATTCAATTATGCAAGACCGGATGGACATCCTGGCCGCACTGGGAAGAAGCCATCCAGAAAGCACGCCCCATCCTGGAGAAAGATCAGGAAGTTACATGACCATACAGGTCATCGTGGCGACAACACCCTCAATCTGATGGATCTTGGCTGTCACAAGGTTGGACATAACAGAGGGATCGTCGGTCTCCACTACAGCGATGACGTCGTAGGGGCCGGTGACCACATCAGCGATTCTGATCTCCGGCATGGAGAGCAGTTCCTTTTGCACATGCGGAATCGACCCTACCTCCGCGTCAATCAAGACGTACGCTTTCATTCTTATCCCCCCTTTCTTCTATTCTAATGAGAATAAGGATCCGGCACAAGTCAAGGGGTCAGGCGATTCGCATCGCGGGGGAAGAGGCAGGCCTGACGAATATTCTCCAGGTTTAAAAGTCTGGCTGTCAGACGCTCCGCCCCGATGGCCAGTCCCCCGTGCGGCGGAAGGCCAAAACGAAATGGCTCCAGGTAATAGGCGAAGTCGTCGGGGTTCAGGCCGAAGCGGCGGATATTTCTCACGAGCATCTGATAATCATGAATTCTTTGCCCGCCGGTCGTGACCTCCAAGCCCCGAAAAAGCAGATCGAAGCTATGCGTGATCTCCGGATCGTCCTTATCTGGCATGGCGTACATTGGACGAACGCCTACCGGGTAGGAGGTGATGAATAGGAACTCCGAATTCAGCTCCTTTGTCGCGTACTCGCTCAAAAGCTTCTCCGATTCAGGATCTAGGTCGTCCTCGGCCTGCAGGTCCTTTCCATATCTCTTTCCGAGGAGCTCCTTCGCGCTATCTATGGTCATCTGCGGGATTTCCGCGCGTAGCTCGGGAATCTGTGCTTTGAGGAGCTCCAGCTCGTCCCTACAATGATCTCGCAAGCGCGCGAGAACGAATGCCAGGAGGCGTATCTCCATCCTCATTACATCCTGCTCGTCGCTGATGAAGCCCATCTCGTAATCCAGGCTCAGGTACTCATTTATGTGCCGGGAGGTGTAATGCGGCTCAGCCCGATAAACCTTTCCTACCTCGAATACACGGCCGAAAACCCCCACCATCATCTGCTTGTAAAACTGCGGGCTCTGCGCCAGGTAAGCCCTCTTTCCCAAGTAATCCACCGGAAAGAGAGAAGCGCCACCCTCTGTACCGGAGGCCACGATCTTGGGGGAAAATATCTCGGTGAAACCCTCCTGACGGAGGAAGAAACGAAAAGCATCCACCAGTTCGGCCTGGACACGGAATATGGCGCGTTCTTTCGGATGTCTGAGGCTCAACGCCCGGTGATCAAGCGCAGAGCTGAGCCCAACCTCAAGCTCTTTCTTGTTCAACTCGAAAGGGGGCAGCTCCAAGGCAGGTGAAAGGACCTCAAGGGAGGTGAGGTGAATCTCCGCTCCCAGGGGGGAACGGGGTTCTATCACCGCTTTTCCCTTAACGCGCACCGCGCTCTCGAGCATTAGCGAGCGGACGATATCTGGCCGGGGAGCCACGACCTGGGCCACCCCCCAGGCATCGCGCACGAGCAGAAAGGCGAAGCCACCCATCTCGCGAATCCTGTGGATCCAGCCATCGAGAACCACCTCTTCGCCGGCCGCTTCTCTGAGGTTGCGCGCCGTGACCGGTATCACCTGTCTAAAGCCTCAAGGAGAATTTTGGTTCTGTCTGTTTGCTCCCAGGGGAAATCCACATCAATCCGTCCGAAATGCCCGTAGGCAGCGGTCTTTTTGTAAATGGGGCGATGCAATTGGAGATGTTCAATGATGGCACGAGGTCTCATATCGAAGGTATCGAGGATCGCCTGATAGATCCGCTCCTCAGATACTCTGGCCGAATCAAAGCTGTTTATGAAAACACTGACCGGGCGCGCCACGCCGATAGCGTAGGCGATCTGAATCTCGAAGCTGTCGGCCAGGCCTGCCGCCACCACGTTCTTGGCAATATAGCGAGCCATATAAGCTCCGGAGCGATCCACCTTGGTGGGATCCTTGCCGGAGAAGCAGCCCCCTCCGTGCGTGGCCCTCCCGCCATAGGTATCAAGGATTATCTTTCGCCCGGTGAGTCCGACATCCCCTACCGGGCCGCCCACGACGAAACGACCGGTGGGGTTTATGTGAATGATCGTCTTCCCGTCAAGCATTCCTTGCGGAAGCACCCTCTTAACTACCCGCTCGATAATGTCAGCCTCGATCCTGCTTCGGGAGACCTCGGGGTCATGCTGGGCGGAAATGATCACGGTGTGAAGGCGCAGCGGTTTTCCGTCCGCGTACTCCACCGTAATCTGGGTTTTCCCGTCCGGCCGGAGATAGGGAATGTCCCTGTTCTTCCGTTCCTGTGCTAAAGCGAGGGAGATCTGATGGGCCAGGGAGATGGGAAGGGGCATCAACTGAGGGGTTTCGCGGCAGGCGTAGCCTACCACGATGCCGGAATCGCCCGCTCCGATCTCATCGTAATGATCCCGCGCGATTCCCTCCTTTGCCTCCCTGGACTGGCTCACGCCCTGGGAAATATCGGGGGATTGCTTGTCGATTGAGATCATCACGGCGCAGGTATTCGCATCGAAACCAAGGGCGGCATGGTCGTAACCGATCTCCCGCACAGTGCTGCGAACGACCTCTGGCATATCCACGCGGGCGGTTGTGGTGATTTCTCCGGCGACGAAAACTAGGCCCGTGGACACCATGACCTCGCAGGCCACGCGAGCGAAGGGGTCTTCCTCTAAAATCCTGTCGAGGATGGCGTCGGAGATCTGATCCGCAACCTTGTCCGGGTGCCCCTCGGTGACGGATTCAGAAGTAAAAAGGAATTGCCTCTGGTTCATTGGCGCGGCCTCCTTCCTGAAATTGTTTTAGATTAACGCAAAGTGCGGGGAGAAGCAAGGAATGATCAGGAAAAATTAGATGGAAATTCTACTCCAAATTCGATTGAGGGAGGCCAGGGTAGATTTAACCACCGCTTCTACATGGTTATTGCGCACAAATGAAGAGCCGGTCAGCGTTTGCTCGCCGAAAGAGGAAGAGAGTGCTACACAGGTCACGACCAAAGCGCGCTCACTCATTATCAGCTCCTGCGAGCCTAGGAGGGAAAGGGAGAATCCGGGCTTGATAAAGCCGTGGAGAGCCTCCAGGGTGGCCTGGGCGATGAGTATGCGCATGAAGGAAGCCGTGTTCGGTCCGGAAGCCTCGCCCCAGTAGAGATCGCCCTTCCAGGAGAGGCCGACTTTGACCTCTGCCTGTTCTAGGGAGGTCTGAAAGAGGATTTTTTCCACCCGTGGACGATTCAAATGAGCGGTGAGATCGTGAGAATCCCAGACCGTGAGGGTAAGGAGTTCCGGGGGAACAGGCCCGCCGGTAACCTCCTCGAGCAGAGGGGTTAACTCGTCGCGCCACTCCCGAGCTGTTCGGGAATCCTGCACAAGGACCTGCACTCCCTCCAGGCGGCCTTCCTCTCCCAGTGAGACCGAAGCGAAGAACACCCCCGGCATCTGCCTCAGCTTTTCCTCAATAGCCTGCCTTATTTCAGCGCCCTCCCTCTTCATAGCCTTCTTATACCACACCGAGGCGGAAAAATCAAGGTTTGAACGCCCGTAGAGCTCATTTAGCCGAGGACGATGCGCAACAGGGAAGTTGGCGCTTATACTCCCCTGACATCAGCGGGGAGGAGATGATGAAGTCGGCTGAAGACCGATTGCAGGCCACAGGTATATTCCAGAGGACTGCCAGGCGGAGGAGGGCTTTAATATCCGGATCATGAGGGAGTGGCTCCAGCGGGTCCCAGAAAAAAACCAGGAAGTCGATCTCTCCCTCGGCGATCTTGGCGCCGATTTGCTGATCCCCACCGAAAGGACCGCTGCAAAAGACGCGGATCTTGAGCCCAAGCTCCTTCTCAAGCAACTTTCCCGTCGTCCTGGTGGCATAGAGATCATACCTGGACAAAAGCTGCTGATTATAGCGCGCCCAGTCCAGCAGATCCTGCTTCTTATTGTCGTGGGCGATCAATGCAATCCTGCGCAGGCTTATGGGCATCTATATCCCTCCTTCAGGGCCTCATTTTACTCCTTTTTAAAGGAAGCCGGCTTGCCATTGCGACGATTTCCTTATAGAATTTTGGAGCATGGATAATGCGATCAAAGTCTCCCTCATTTGCGGAAGCATAAACGATCTTCCCTTAATTCGTCCTGTCGCCGAACTCTTAAAAAAATTCGGGATCAGCCCGGAAATCAGGGTGCTTTCCGCCCACCGGACCCCAGGAGAGCTGGCGGATTATGTCAGCGGCCTGGAGGAGAGAGGGTTTGATGTAGTCGTCGCGGCCGCGGGTAAAGCGGCTCATCTTCCTGGGGTAGTGGCGGCCTACAGCGTTTTGCCTGTCATCGGTTTGCCTCTTTCTGCCAGCTTAAAAGGCATTGATGCCCTTCTCTCCATCGTCCAGATGCCGAAGGGCGTGCCCGTTGCCACCGTAGGGATCGACGCCGCAGAAAATGCCGCTCTGTTGGCCGTGGAGATCCTTTCCGGCAAATTCCCTTCCCTGCGAGCCAGGCTCAAACAGTATCGGGCGCAGATGAAGGAAGAGGTCATCAAGCATAAATTGAGTGAGGAGGCCCCGTGAAACTGCTCTACGAAGGCAAGGCCAAGAGAGTGTACGCTACCGGAAACCCCGACGAGTGCATCATCTCTTTCAAAGATGACGCCACAGCCTTTAACGGGAAAAAGCGAGGAGTGATCCTGAACAAGGGCTCTGTGAACAATCGCCTGTCCAACGCTCTCTTTCGTTTCCTCGAGAAAAATGGCATTTCCACCCATCTGATCTGCGAGCTCAACACGAGGGAGGCCCTGGTTAAGAAGGTGCAGATTATACCCCTGGAGGTAATTGTGCGCAATCGGGCAGCGGGCAGCATGGCGAAAAGAATGGGGCTGGATGAAGGATTCGAGCTCTCCCGTCCCACGATCGAATTCAGCTACAAAAATGACGCCCTGGGGGACCCTTTGATACCCGAATCCTATGCCCTGGCCTTAGGCTTAGCCAGCGCGGAAGAGATAGAGACGATGAAAAATCTGGCTCTGCGGATCAACGAGCTACTCAAGGAAAGGTTCTCTCGGGCTGGCATCCTGCTCATCGATTTCAAGCTGGAATTCGGTCGGGCATCCAGCGGTCAAATACTGCTCGCGGACGAGATCTCACCGGATACCTGTCGCCTCTGGGATGCGACCACAATGGAGAAACTGGACAAGGATCGCTTCCGCAGGGACTTAGGCAACGTGGAATCTGCCTACGCAGAGGTCCTGCGCCGAATGGAACTTGAGGGTTCCTGAACTTGAAGGCACAGATCAAGGTCATGCTGAAAAAATCTATAGCTGATCCGCAGGGAATGGCGATTAAAAATGCTCTGGCATCCCTGGGCTTCTCCTCCGTCCAGGACGTGCGAGTGGGGAAATTCATCGAGATCTCCCTCCTTCAGGTGGAACGTCGGGAGGCGGAGCAAAAAGTGCAAAAAATGTGCGAGATGCTTTTAGCCAATCAGGTCATCGAGACCTTCGAATATGTCTTGATCGAGGACTAAATGAGGTTCGGCGTGATCCTCTTCCCCGGGTCCAACTGTGCGCTGGATACCTATCACGCTCTCTGCCACGTATTGGGCCAGAACGTTCGGATGGTCTGGCACGAGGAGAGGGCAAGGGACATCGATGTATTCGTGCTTCCGGGTGGGTTTTCTTACGGGGATTATCTTCGAGCAGGGGCTATCGCCCGTTTCTCCCCGGTGATGGATTCGGTGATTGAGCACGCAGGCAAGGAGGGGCTCGTCCTCGGCATCTGCAATGGTTTTCAGATACTGGTGGAAAGCGGGCTTCTTCCTGGAAGCCTAATCCACAATCGCGGGCTGAAGTTCATCTGTCAGAAGCAATTCCTCCGGGTGGAAAACGAGAACACTCCCTTCACCCGCTTTTTTCGAAGAGGAGAGCTAATCCAGCTTCCAATTGCTCATAACGAGGGGAATTATGTGATCGAGGAGGCGGCCCTCGCCGAACTGAGGGGGAATAACCAGATCGTCTTCCGCTATGCGGACGATGAGGGAACGATCAGCGAAAGGGCCAACCCCAACGGTTCGATCTTCGAGATCGCCGGGGTGGTGAATCGAAAAGGAAACGTACTCGGCATGATGCCTCACCCCGAAAGGGCCTGCGAGAGCGTGCTCGGTTCAGCGGACGGCGTCAGGCTCTTCCGTTCCCTCCTACTCGCCCTGGAGAGAAACTGATGCCCGACGCCGAACTCTGGAAGAGAGTGGGCTTGAATCAGGTCGAGTACGCCCGCATCGTGAAGGATTTAAAGAGAGAGCCCAACGAACTCGAGCTCCACCTCTACGGGGCAATGTGGTCCGAGCATTGCGGCTATAAATTCTCCCGGCCTCTTTTTCGCTTCCTGTACACAAAGGGTGAGCGCGTACGCCAGGGGCCCGGCGAAAATGCCGGGGTCGTGGATATCGGCCATGGCGATTTGATCACGATGAAGGTGGAAAGCCACAATCATCCCTCGGCGATTTCCCCTTACCAAGGCGCCGCCACAGGAGTAGGAGGAATCATCCGGGACATTCTGGCCATGGGCGCGATGCCGATAGCCCTGCTCAATTCCCTCTGCCTTGCCGACCCCAGAACCACTTCCGCTCACAGCAAATATCTGATAGAGGAAGTGGTCCGGGGGATTGCAGATTACGGAAATTGCGTGGGTGTCCCCACGGTAGGGGGCGAGATGCGCTTTGCTCCCGGTTACGAGGAGAATCCCCTCGTGAATGTGATGTGCGTCGGCCTGATCAGGGAAGGGGAGGTCCGGAGAGCTTATGCCGGCGGAGCGGGCAACTCCGTGCTGCTCGTGGGAAATTCTACCGGAAGGGACGGCATCGGCGGCGCCAGCTTCGCCTCGCGCGAACTGAAAGATGAAGAGCGTTCGGCTGTGCAGGTAGGCGATCCTTTCGTGGAGCGCTTGCTGATCGAGGCGATGCATGAGGCTTTCAAGGATGACTTTATTGTCGGAATCCAGGACATGGGGGCAGCCGGGATCATCTCTTCCACTTCTGAAACGGCGGCTAAGGCAGGGACAGGGATCGAGCTGGAGATAGATCGAGTGCCGTTAAGGGAATCGGGAATGAAGCCCTCCGAGATCATGATCTCGGAATCACAGGAAAGGATGCTGGTCATCGTCCAGAAAGGCCGGGAGGAAGAAGCGGAGAAGGTCTTCCGCAAATGGGGGTTGCATTCTTCCGTCATCGGCCGGGTGACCGATGACGGAAATATCCGCATCATCTCCGCAGGCAAGGTAGTGGGAGAAGTGCCGGCCCGCTCCCTCGTTCACCCCCCTTCCTACAGGAAAAGGGTGAAGAAGCCCACTTATTTAAAGAGGGTTGCCGAGCTGAGAGAGGAGAGTTTGCCTGTCCCTTCCGATCTCAACCGGACCCTGCTTGCCCTGCTTGGCAGTTTGAATATCTGCTCCAAAAAGTGGGTCTGGCGCCAGTACGATCACATGATCCAGACAAACACCGTCATCCCCCCTGGGACGGACGCCGCTTTTTTACGCTTGAAAGGAAGAAATAAGGCGATCGCTCTCACGATCGATTCTAATAGCCGTTATGTCTATCTGAATCCTCGCCGCGGTTCAGCCATCAGCGTGGCTGAGGCCTGCCGTAATCTCATAGCCTCGGGAGCGCGGCCGATAGCTGTAACCGATGGTTTGAACTTTGCCAATCCCGAGAAAGAGGAGATCTATTTCCAACTGAGGGAATCCATCCTCGGCATGAGCCGAGCCTGCCGCGCCCTCAAAGTTCCCATCATCAGCGGGAATGCCAGCCTCTATAACGAGAGGGGGGGCTCGAGAATCTGGCCCACCCCGGTGATCGGCGCCCTGGGCCTGGTTGAGGATCTGGGCTCGATCATCACCCCCTGCTTCAAAAGCGAGGGGAACGCCGTCTTCCTCCTGGGAAAAACTAAAAACGAGCTGGGCGCAAGCCTCTATCTGGCGACAATCCATCACCAAGTCCGGGGGGCGGTGCCTGATTTGAACCTGGAGCTGGAAAGAAGGACGGGCGAGGCCGTCCTTCAGATGATCGGTTCCGGCCTGCTGCGCTCCGCTCACGATCTGTCCGAAGGGGGCTTGGCCGTCGGGGTCGCGGAGTGTTCCATCCTGGGCGAAATCGGCGCGGAGATTAATCTCAAAAGCAGGATCCGCCCTGACTCCCTCTTTTTTGGCGAATCCCAGTCCCGTTTTCTCATCAGCTGCGAGCAGGAAACGCGGGAGAAGGTGAAAGAAATAGCCAGGCAGCACGAGGTGCCGCTAGAGGAAATCGGCAAGGTCAAGGGAGACCGTATAATCTTCCGCATCGGCAGGAAGCCCCTGATCTCGCTTTCTCTGGAAAAAGCAGTTAAAGCCTATTTCAGCGCATTGCCCGAGGCGCTGGGCTATCAAAGCGTGGACGGGGAAAGAGGATGAGTACCGGTTTAAGAGAGAACTGCGGCGTATTCGGAGTGTTCGGTGCGAAAGAAAACAGCGCCTCCAAATACACTTACCTGGGACTGTTCAAGCTTCAGCACCGCGGGCAGGAAAGCGCTGGCATCGCCTTGAACGAGAACGGGACGATGGTTTACTATCGCGGGTTAGGGTTGGTGCAGGAGGTCTTCCAGGCCGGGGCACTCAATTATCTGAAAGGACGGTCCGCCATAGGGCACGTGCGTTACTCCACTTCCGGTTCCACCACGCTCGAGAACGCTCAGCCAGTCATTGCCAACTGCAATGAGGGAAGAATCGCTCTGGCTTTCAATGGCAACATCATGAATCATGCTCAGCTGCGCGCGCAGCTGAGAGAAGAGGGAATGGTTTTCCAGACCTCGAGTGATGCGGAGACCATCCTGACTTTAATCCGGAAGCTTGCCCTCCACTCAAACCTGGAGGAGGGGATAGTGAAGACCATGGGAAAGCTGAGAGGGGGGTACGCAGTGCTGCTCCTCACCCAGCACTCACTCATCGCCTTCCGCGACCCGGCCGGCATTCGTCCCCTCTCAATGGGCGAGGGAGACGGATTTTTTTTCTCCTCGGAAAGTTGCGCCTTTCATCCAATGCGGGCGCGGCTGATACGTGAATTAGACCCAGGAGAGATCGTCATCGTCTCCCCCGAAGGGTGTTGTTCCAGAAAGGTCTCCTCCTCAGCGGAAGGAGGACGCCTCTGCTCTTTTGAATTCATTTATTTCGCCGGGATTGACAGCCGCATTTGCTCCCTCGGCGTCTACGGGGCCAGGCTGGCTTTAGGCAGAGAACTCTTTCATGAACATGGCCTGCAGGCTGACCTGGTTACCGGGATCCCGGATTCCGGCACCACAGCAGCGCTGGGTTACTCCGCCGCCTCAGGAATCCCCTTCGGGGAAGCTTTCGCCAAGAACCGTTACGTGGGCCGGACCTTCATCCAACCACAAGAGGAGACGCGGGAAGCGTTCGTGGAGATCAAGCTCGCCCCGCTGGAGGACAATGTGCGAGGGAAAAGGGTAATCATGGTGGACGATTCTATCGTTCGCGGTACCACCCTGAAGAACCTGGTTGTGATGCTCAAGAATGCCGGCGCAAGTGAAGTGCACGTGATGATCAGCTCTCCTCCTGTAAAAAACCCTTGCTTCTACGGTATCGATACGCCGGTAAGGGAGAGCTTGATAGCTTCTCGTCTATCGATTGAAGGAATTCAGGAAAAAGTTCACGCGGATAGCCTTCACTACCTTTCTGTCCAGGGCGTCCTGCGGGCTCTCAGGGAGGCGAAGACAGGATTCTGTCTGGCCTGCTTCAACGGGGAATACCCGGTCAGAGATGACTACTGAACAGAAGAAAAAGATAAGCTACGCCGAAGCCGGTGTGGACCTTGAGCGGGGATACGCCGCCGTAAGAAGGATCAAGGCGATTGCCTCTTCTCTTTTCAGGGAAACGGCTTGCCCTATCGGGGAGTTCAGCGGTCTCTTCCCCCTCAATACAGAGGGGTACGAGAAGCCCGTCCTCGTCGCGGGTACGGATGGTGTGGGGACTAAATTGAAGATCGCTTTCCTCCTCGATAAACACGACACGGTGGGGGTCGATTGTGTGGCCATGTGCGCCAACGATGTTCTCTGTGCGGGAGCAGAGCCGCTCTTCTTCTTGGATTATCTGGCCATGGGGCAACTGGAAGTAGGGAAAATAGACCAGATCATAGGAGGAGTTGTCCTGGGCTGCAAAGAGGCGGGCTGTCTCCTCCTTGGAGGAGAGACTGCGGAGATGCCCGGCCTTTACAGCCGGGGCGAATACGACCTCGCCGGCTTCTGCGTGGGCATAGTGGAGCAGAAAAACGCTCTGTTGCTGAAGAGGGGGGCGGTGGGCGATTGGCTGATCGGGCTTGCCTCCAGCGGCCTCCATTCCAATGGTTTTTCCCTCGTGCGGAGACTCATCAACCGCAGGGGCTTAGAGAAAAAGTGGGGAGGCCGCACCCTGGGAGAGGAGTTGCTGACGCCCACCAGGCTTTACATCAGGAGTGTTCTTCCCCTAGTAAAAAGGGGGCTTCTAAAGGGCATCGCCCATATCACGGGGGGCGGCTTTATCGAGAACATCCCCCGCGCCCTACCGGAAGGGGTAAAGGCGGAAGTCCACCTCAAGAGCTGGCCGATCCCGGAGATTTTTTCCCTGATCCGGAAGAGGGCGAACCTGGACGAAAACGAGATGCTCGGAACTTTCAATATGGGAGTGGGCATGGTCCTCGCCGTCAGCAGGGAGAGCGTGGAAGAGGTGCTTGCCGAACTGCGGACTTCCGGACAAGAGGCCTATGTGATCGGCCGGACTAAGGCACAAACAGGCGGGGAAAGAATTTGCTTCAAATAGGAGCGCTGGCTTCCGGAAGCGGCACAAACCTGCAGGCCGTCTGGGAGGCAGTTCAGGCCGGTCGCATCCCCGGAGCCAGCCTGGCCTGTGTGATCTCGGAAAAGGCTCATGCCCCGGCAGTGAAAAAAGCTCTCTCCTGGGGTGTGCCCGCCCAGATACTGAATAAGAAGGACTTTCCCTCCCCTGCAGCTTTCGATCTAACTTTAATCCGAAAGCTCAGGAACTACAATGTCGGCCTGGTGGTCCTCGCCGGGTTCTCTACTATCCTGGGAAGGGCCGTGCTGGAGGCGTTTCCTCAGCGCATCCTCAACATCCATCCCTCGCTGCTCCCCTCTTTCCGGGGACTCTACGGGATCAACGTACATCGCAGGGTAATTTCCGAGGGCTTAAAGGTGACGGGGGCGACGGTGCACTTCGTGACGGAGGAGGTGGACGGGGGCCCCATCGTTCTGCAAAAAGCAGTCTCGGTGAGGGAGGATGACACTCCGGAGACCCTGCAGGACAGGGTGAAGAGAGAGGCGGAGTGGGTGATCCTGCCCGAGGCTATTCGTCTCTTCGTCCTGGAGAAATTGAAGCTGGAGGGGAAGAGAGTGCATATTTTGGAGGAAAAGGGATTATGAAACTGGCCTTGGTCAGTGTCTTCGATAAACGTGGGGTGGCGGATTTCGCCCGGGGCCTGTCTCGCCTGGGCTTTACTCTCCTTTCCACAGGAGGAACTGCCAGCTACCTGAGGCAAGCAGGGCTGCCAGTAACTACAATCGAGGAATACACGGGATTGCCCGAATTTCTGGGGGGACGGGTGAAGACCCTACACCCAAAAGTTCACGGGGCCATCCTGGCTCGAAGGGACGTGGGCGGGGACCTGGCGGATCTCGCCCGACTCGATCTTTCGCCGATTGACCTCGTGGCTGCAAATCTCTATCCTTTCAAAGAGACCGCCCTCGCGGCAAGAGGCGAGCTTGAGGAAGCCCTGGACAACATTGATATCGGCGGGGTGACTCTACTGCGGGCAGCAGCAAAGAATTTCCGAGATGTGCTCGTCCTTTCTGACCCCGAGGATTACCCTCTCATCCTCCAGCTGCTCGAGACTGAAGCAGTATCCCTGGAGACGAGGGTGAGCCTCGCGAAAAAAGCCTTTTCCCTCACTGCCGCCTACGATAGTCTGATCCGGGAATACTTAGAGCAAAAATTCCCCCAATCCCGATTCCAAGAGAAGCTGACCCTGTCTTTCGAGCTCTCCCAGGAACTTCGCTACGGGGAAAATCCGCACCAGCGAGCGGCACTCTATCGTGAAGAATTTCCGCTATCCGGGGGCTTTCTCGCCGCCTCGAAGCTTCAGGGAAAAGCCCTGTCTTATAACAATATCGTCGATGCTGAGGCAGCGCGGGAGGTCTTAGAGGAGTTCGAGAAGCCCACCGCTGTCGTAATCAAGCACGCCAATCCCTGCGCCGTGGCCAGCTCCGGGGAGATCGGCCTTTCCTTTAGTCTCGCGCAGGAAGCCGACCCGGTCTCCATCTTTGGCGGCACGGTGGCATTGAACCGGGAGGTGGAAGAGGACCTGGCGCATAAGCTGACCGAGATCTTCTTGGAGATACTGATGGCACCCTCTTTCTCGCGAGGAGCGCGGGCGAGCCTGGGAAAAAAGAAGAACTTGCGCCTCTTAGAATACCCTTCCCCGCAGAGTGAGGCCAATCGAAGCTTATCCTGGAAAAAAATCCAGGGGGGGTTGCTACTGCAGGAGCGCGATTCGGCCCTTCTGGATAGAAGCCTGGTCCGGGTGGTTACGAAGAGGGAGCCAACGGCGGAAGAATGGCAGGGGCTCATCTTTGCCTGGAAAGTGGTGAAGCATGCACGATCGAATGCCATTGTCCTGGCCAGGGGCGAACAGACAGCAGGCATCGGAATGGGTCAGCCGAATCGGGTCCAGGCCGTAGATATCGCCCTGAAACAAGCCAGGGAGAGGTTTCCAGGGGTGGCGACGGTGATGGCTTCCGACGCATTTTTCCCCTTTGCGGATTCGGTGGAGTTGGCTCACGCGGGAGGAATCAGGGCAATCATCCAGCCCGGAGGATCAATCCGGGACAGAGATTCCATTGATTTGTGCGATCAATACGGGATAGCCATGGTCTTTACCGGCCTACGCCATTTTCGTCATTGAGGAGAAGATGAAAATCCTGGTGATCGGTGGAGGGGGAAGAGAGCACGCTTTAACCTGGAAGATCCGGCAGAATCCCCGGGTGCAGAAAATTTATTGTGCTCCGGGAAACGGCGGAATCGCAGAGATAGCGGAGTGCCTACCCTTGAAGCTGAATGACACAGAGGGGATGGCTGCTTTCGCCCGCGAGAAGAAGATCGATCTGACCGTCGTTGGCCCGGAACTCCCATTAGCGTTGGGCGTGGTAGACCGTTTCAAGCAGGAGGGGCTGCCGATCTTCGGTCCGGAACAGAAAGTGGCGAGGCTGGAGACAAGCAAAATCTTCGCCAAGGAGTGGATGTGCAAACACAGGATACCCACTCCATCCTTCGAGACCTTCGCCGAGTTTTCGAAGGCCGCGGATTTCCTTCGTTCGCACCGAGAATACCCCATTGTGATAAAGGCGGACGGGCTGGCCGCGGGGAAGGGGGTCGTGATCGTGAGCGAGCGGGATGACGCTCTGGATGCACTCCGTGCAATGATGTCCGGCTGCCTCTTCGGCGAAGCGGGGAAAAGAGTGGTGATTGAACGCTTCGTCAGGGGACGGGAAATTACCCTGCTCGCTCTCACGGATGGTAAAACGATCCGAATTCTGGTTTCCGCAATGGATTATAAGAAAGCGCGAGACGGTGACCGGGGGCCGAACACGGGGGGGATGGGGGCTGTCGCTCCCCACCCCGGCTTCAGCCCCGAAAAGGAACTCGAATTTGAGCGCCGCATCCTCCAACCCACTCTGGGAGGAATCATTGAAGGGGGATCCCCCTTCAATGGGGTGATTTATTTCGGCCTCATCGACACCCCGGATGGGCTGCAGGTGCTCGAATACAACGTACGGTTCGGCGATCCGGAAACTCAGGTCGTACTTCCCCTTTTGCAATCAGATCTGCTGGAAGCTCTGCTGGCGGCAACCAGCGGGGAGTTGGCAGAGGTGCGGATGTTCTGGAAAAGCTCTACCGCCTGCGCAGTAGTCCTCGCTTCCGCCGGCTATCCCGGAGAGTATGAGCGGGGGATACCTATTTCAGGGCTGGAGGAAGTAGAGGAGGCCCTGATCTTCCACGCCGGGACGAAAAGGAAGGGCGGGCAATTGCTCACGGATGGAGGCCGTGTGCTCGCGGTCGCAGCTCTGGGAGATTCATTGAGCAGAGCAAGAGAAGAAGCGTACCAGAACGTAAGGCGGATTCATTTCCCTGGCTGTTTTTACCGCCAGGATATCGGTCTTTAACCTTCGTCTTCCTCGATGCTGTAGTTGGGGGCCTCCTTCGTGATAGAGACATCGTGCGGGTGACTCTCCTTTAACCCCGCAGCGGTGATCCGCATAAATCGAGCCCGCCTCTGCAGCTCAGGGATTGAGCTACAGCCGCAATATCCCATGCCCGCGCGAAGACCACCCACGAGCTGAAAGGCAATCTCGGAGAGGGGCCCGCGAAAGGGCACTCTCCCTTCAATTCCCTCCGGCACAAGCTTGGCTGCCCCCTCCTGAAAGTAGCGATCCGCCTCCCCCTCACGCATAGCGGACAATGACCCCATCCCCCGGTAGACCTTGTAACTCCTACCCTGAAAAATCTCCACATCCCCCGGGCTCTCCTCGGTTCCAGCGAAAAGGCTCCCCAGCATAACGGAATGAGCACCGGCGGCGAGGGCCTTGGTTAAATCACCGGAATACTTTACCCCCCCGTCAGCGACGATTGTCCGGCCGAATCGTCTTCCTTCCCGGGCGCATTCCATAATCGCTGTAATCTGAGGAACACCGATCCCCGCTATCACCCGGGTAGTGCAGATCGATCCCGGCCCAATCCCCACTTTTATGGCGTCGGCTCCGGCCTCGAAGAGGGAGCGGGTCCCTTCCGCCGTGGCCACATTGCCGGCCACAAGTTGAGCTTGAGGGAAACGCAGCTTGAATTGACGCACCGCTTCTAAAACGCGGAGCGAGTGGCCGTGCGCAGAATCAATAAAGATAGCGTCGGCCTGAGCCTCGAGCAGCGCCCGGCAGCGATCGAGGAAGTCCTTTCTCACCCCGACCGCGGCGGCTACTAAGAGGCGTCCGCTATCATCCTTCGCCGCGCGGGGATATTTCTGCGTCTTCTCGATATCCTTAATAGTAATGAGACCCTTCAGCCTGTTATCCCCGTCCACGAGAGGAAGCTTCTCGATCTTGTGTCTGCGCAAGATCTCCCTGGCTTTCTCCAGAGTGGTCCCGACTGGAGCGGTTATCAGCCGCTCCTTTGTCATCACGCCACTTATCGGCTGGGAGAGATCCGTTTCAAAACGAATGTCCCGGTTGGTGATGATTCCCACTAATTTTCCCTTCTCGGTGATGGGTACACCCGAAATGCGATAGCGTTCCATCAACTTGACCGCTTCCTCCAGGATGTTCTGGGGCCCAAGAAAGAAGGGGTCCGTTATCACTCCGTGCTCGGAGCGTTTGACACGATCGACTTCCGCCGCCTGGCGCTCAATGGACATATTCTTGTGAATAACCCCGATCCCCCCCTCGCGGGCGATAGCGATAGCCAGGCGCGATTCGGTGACGGTGTCCATCGCTGCACTTACAAGAGGGACATTGAGGGAAATTCGTGGGGTCAAGAAAGTGGAGGTATCCACCTCGCTCGGCAAAACCTCAGAGAAAGCGGGGACAAGTAAAAGATCGTCAAAAGTGAAGCCCTCGCCTGCCCATCTCTCGTAGTCCGATTTTTCCTCTGTCATCAACCCCTGCCTATCTGGATATTTCCTGTAAATATATCACGGCTGTTGTCCTGTAACCATTTCGTATTTTGCGACCTTCTAATAATAAAAACCCCTGAGGGAGGAAAATGGAACTAAACCGAGAAGAGATCTGCAAGATTATCCCGCACCGCTCTCCTTTTTTGTTCATTGATCGCATTTTAGATTTCCTCCCCGGCCAGTATGCGGAGGGGATTAAAACAGTCGGCCCCGAGGACTTCTACCTCCAGGGGCACTTTCCCTCCTTTCCCTTGATGCCCGGAGTCCTCCTGCTCGAATGTATCGGCCAGGTAGGAGCTATCGCCCTTTTAACGCAGAAAGATAGCGCTGGCAAACTCGTTTTGCTTGCCGGCGTCGAGAAGGCTCGTTTCCGCCGGCCAGCTCTGCCCGGAGACGAACTACTCATCGAAACTCGAATCGGCCGCTGGAGAGAAGGATCAGGCCTTTGCCGGGGAGTCGTGCGGGCAAAGGGAGCGGTTGTAGCGGAGGCTGAACTCCTGGCGGTACTCAAGGAGAAAAGATGAGCTTCGAGGCCGGAATTCTCAGCCTGGGCATTTATGCACCGGAAAAAGTGGTCCCTAATTCCGAATTTTGCCGCATGCTCGACACTTCTGAGGAGTGGATCCGCTCCCGCACGGGAATCCTGGAAAGGAGGTTCGTCGAGCCAGGGGTATGCACCTCGGATCTGGCCAGCCTGGCCGCTCTGAACGCGCTGGCGAAGGCGAAGATCAAGCCGGAGGAGATCGACCTCCTCATCGTGGCCACGGCCACTCCCGACCATCTTTTCCCCTCCACCGCCTGCATCGTGCAGGGAAAGATCGGCGCTTATCGGGCCGCTGCTTTTGATTTATCGGCCGGATGCTCCGGCTTTATTTATGCGCTCTGCGTCGCCGCACAATTGATAACAACGGGTTCTTACCGCTATATCCTCGTTATCGGCGCTGAAACCCTCTCCAAATTTCTGGACATGGAAGATCGTTCCACATGCGTGCTCATGGGAGACGGCGCAGGGGCGATGCTTCTGGGCAGGGGCAGGGAAAAACAGTTTCTTTGCTTCAGACTCGAGGCCAACGGCCAGGGGGGACAGTTTTTAGAGTTGCCGGCGGGAGGATCCTACCTGCCGGCCTCTCGAGAGACTGTCGCCTCCGGGCTTCATTACATCAAGATGCAGGGACGAGAGGTCTTTAAGTGGGCAGTTGAAAAAATGTCCCTGGCCAGCCTTCAGGCTTTGAGGGATTCCGGCCTGAAACAGGAGGAAATCGACCTTTTCGTGCCCCATCAAGCTAATTTAAGGATTATTGTGGCCGTCGCCGAGCGCCTGGCGATCCCGATAGAGAAGGTCCTCATATCCTTGCACAAATACGGAAACACCTCCGCCGCCTCTATCCCCCTGACAATCCAAGAGGGCCTGAACGAGGGGAAGATCAGGGCGGGCACGAAACTGCTACTTGCCGGGTTCGGAGCGGGATTTACCTGGGGTTCTGTCGTCCTGCGCTGGCCCTCAATTTTCTGAAATATGAGCAACCCTATCTCCCTTTTACTGCAAATTTGCTATCCCCTAATTCAGGGTGGAATGGCCTGGATATCCACGCCGAGGCTTGCTGCCAGCGTATCTGAGGCCGGTGGGCTGGGAGTGGTCGCCGCCGGCACGATGGAGCCGGAGGATTTTCGTCAACAGATCCGCCAGGTCAGGGAGCTGACCGGTAAGCCCTTCGGGGCCAACGTCGTCCTCCTTTCCCCTACAGCTCCCATGGCGATGAGGGTGGTTCTAGAGGAGGGAGTGCCGGTCGTCTTCACCGGTGGGGGAAATCCCTCCCCTTTTATGCCCCAGTTACGTGAGGCCGGGCTGAAGGTGATCCCTGTTGTGGCCTCGGTGGCCCTGGCCAAAAGAATGGAAGGATGCGGGGCGCACGCAGTGGTGGCAGAAGGAATGGAGTCGGGCGGACATGTGGGGGAGACGACCTCCTTCTGCTTAATACCCCAGGTCGTGGATGCGGTAAAGATACCCGTGATCGCCGCCGGAGGGATAGCCGACAACAGGGGGTTTCGTGCGGCACTGGCCCTGGGCGCCTCCGGAGTTCAGGTGGGCACGCGCTTCATCTGCTCCTCCGAGTGTGAGGCGCACATCCGCTACAAGCAGAAGGTCATCCAGGCCGGTGATCGGGCTACAGTAATCACGGGTCGGATCACCGGCCATCCCGTCCGTGTAATCAAGAACCCTTTTTCGCGCCTGCTCGAGGAAAAGGAGAGGAAGGGATGCCCAAGCGAAGAGTTTGAGCGCCTGGGGGAAGGAAGGCTGAGAAAAGCCGCGCTGGAGGGGGATGTGGAAAACGGGTCGGTAATGGCCGGCGCAATTTCCGGCCTGATCAAGGAGATCAGGCCGGTCAAAGAGATAGTCAAGGAGATTGTAGGAGAGGAGAATCGGACTTAATGCGCGCCTTTATGTTCCCCGGCCAGGGCTCTCAGTATGTGGGAATGACGGAAAAGATAGAGAGGATATACCCCGCTGCCCGAGGGATTTTCCAGGAGGCTGATCATATTTTGAACCTCGGTCTGTACGAACTTACCCGCATCGGCCCCGAGGAAGAACTGAACCAGACAGAAAATGCGCAACCGGCAATACTGATGACATCGGTAGCCTGGGCTGAATTCCTCAAATGGAAGGGAATCGAACCCGATTTCTGCTGCGGTCATAGCCTGGGCGAATTTTCAGCACTTGTCGTAAGCGGAGTAATGGGCTTCTCCCAGGCCCTGAGGCTCGTGCGTAAAAGAGGGGAGTTAATGAGGGAACAGGCCCGGGAAAAGGGCGGGGGGATGACCGCGGTGGTGGGATTGGGGACGACCCGGGTAAAGGAGATCGTTAGCGCCGCTTCTGATTCCGGAATCGTAGAGATCGCCAACTGGAACGGACCGGATCAGGTCGTCCTCTCGGGAGAAAAGCCGGCGCTGCTTAAGGCTGAGGAATTGGCGCGCCACGCAGGCGCCAAATTAGTCAAGTCGTTGCCGGTGTCGGCCCCCTTCCATTCATCCCTGATGAAAAAGGCGGCTGAGCTTTTCCTCTGCGAGCTGGAAAAAATCAATTATGGCCGGGCCCAACCCCCTGTCCTAATGAACGTCGGGACGCGGATCCTCGCGGAGGGAGCGGCGATCAAGGAGGCCATGGGCAAGCAGATGGAGTCGCAGGTAAACTGGATCGGGTGCGTGGAGCAGCTGCGTGGAGAGGGGGTGAAAGAGTTCCTGGAAGTCGGGCCGCGCAGCGTATTAAGGACTCTGGCGAAAAAGGTATGTTCCGACGCTTACGTCGAGGCTGTCGAGGGCATTTATTCCGCAAGCTGATGGACTAATAATCTTTTTAATGGAGGTTTCAGAGATGGAAGAGAATGAAATCTTAGGGAGACTCCGGAAAGTTGTGAGCGCTCGTCTGGGAGTGAAGAAGGAAGACGTTCTGCCCGAGTCAAGATTCGTCGAGGACCTGGGGGCGGACTCCCTGGGCATGGTGGATCTCGCCATGGCCCTCGAGGACGAGTTTCAATGCAAGATCCCTGATAATGAGCTGGAGAAAATTCAGACCGTGTCCCAGGCCGTCGAGTTTCTCAGGGCCCGCCCCTCTGCATGAGAAGGGGGAGGAGTTTTTGAATTCCCGCGTATTTATCACCGGCGTTGGAGTAATCAGCAGTATCGGGATGGGGAAGGAAAGCTTCTGGTCCTCTCTGAGCGAGGGCAGGTCCGGGATCGGTCGCATTTCCTCTTTCGATCCCTCCTCTTTGCCCGTGCAGATCGCCAGCGAGGTGAGAGAGTTTCGGGCCGAGGACTTCATCGCCTCGAAGGACATCGCCAGGATGGATCGGTTCGCCCAGTTTGCCCTGGCGGCGGCCAAAATGGCGCTCGCGGACGGCGGACTGGAGTGCCTGGAATCCTATCGTGCCGGGGTCGTCGTCAGCTCCTCGGTCGGTGGGATCGGGACCCTGATTGAGCAGGAAGGGATTCTACGGGAAAGGGGCGCGAGTCGGGTCAGTCCCTTTTTCATTCCGATGATGATGGCCAACAGCGCGGCTGCTTTTATTGCCATAGAATTTAAGGCGAGGGGTTATTCCTCGTCTCCCGTGACCGCCTGCGCCAGCTCTCTGAACGCGCTGGGTGAAGCCTACGAAGTAATCAGACGAGGGGATGCTGATTTAATGGTAGCAGGCGGGGCGGAGGCGCCCATCCTGCCCCTCACCCTCGCCGGATTTGCCAATATGAGAGCTCTTTCCGGGACAGGCTCGCGCCCCTTTGATCAAAAAAGGGATGGCTTCGTGCTGGGAGAGGGCGCAGGAATTTTAATCTTAGAGTCGGAAAAGAGCGCGAGAGAGAGAAATGCTCATCTTTATGCGGAAATTGCGGGCTACTGCTGCTCCAACGATGCCTATCACATCACAGCTCCGGAGCCAGAAGCCAGATCGGTGAGCACCATGATCGAGCAAGCGCTGGATAGGAGCAGGGTTAAGCTAGAGGAAGTCGATCATGTCAACGCTCACGGCACATCCACCCTCTTAAACGACCGCCTGGAGACCCTAGCCCTGAAAAGAGTGTTCGGAGAACATGCGCGGCGATTGCTCGTGAGCTCCACGAAATCCATGATCGGCCATGTGCTGGGGGCTGCGGGAGCGGTGGAGACAATCGCCTCCCTCCTTCCCCTGGAGAAGGGGATCGTGCCGCCCACAATCAACTACAGGGTTCCCGACCCTGATTGCGACTTAAATTATGTCCCAAATATGGCGCAGGAAGCGATGGTGCGCACGGTCTTGAAGGTCTCTTACGGGTTCGGCGGCCACAACGCCTGCCTGGTCTTAAAGAAAGTTGATAGCTGAAATGGAAAGCGGGGCCTTATCTGACAAAATTGCCCTGATCACTGGAGGATCGGGGGGTATCGGCAGAAGCATTGCCCTGTCCCTGGTCAGGGAGGGAGCGAGGGTAGCCGTTCATTACTTTCAAAACGAGGAGGCGGGCCTGAAAGTGGCTGAGGAAATCAAGAGGAGGGGCGGGGAGGCCTCTGTTTACCGGGCAGACCTCTCTCACCCAGATGAAGCTCAGCTCCTCGTAGAGAGAGTAATCAACGATTTCGGCGGCCTGCACGTGCTTGTAAATAATGCCGGCGTCTCCCGCGACAGCATCCTCGCCACCGCCCGAGCCTGCGAGATCGAAGAGGCCCTGCGCGTAAATCTCTTTTCTACTATATTCACCACCCGGGCCGCTTTAAAAAATTTCCTGCACCTGAGACAGGGGATAGTGATTAACATCTCGTCAATCATCGGCATCGTGGGATCCACAGGCCAGAGCGTTTATGCCGCCAGCAAGCAGGGAATTGTGGGCTTCACTCGCTCCCTGGCTCGCGAGGTGGCGGGCAGAGGGGTCCGCGTGAACGCGGTGGCGCCTGGTTATATTAAAACGGCCATGACGGCGGATTTGCCGGAGAATTTGAAGGAGAAATACCTGAGCCGGATCCCCTTGGGAAGAGAGGGGCAGCCGGAGGATGTGGCTGAATTGGTTTGCTTTCTCGCTTCGCCCCGGGCATCCTATATCACCGGGGCGGTATTGGTGGTGGATGGGGGACTGTCCCTCGGTTGAGGCCTCGATAGGAAAAGCTTGACAGGACCCCTTATAATTCTATGAAAAGGCAATGATGGGAAAGGAGTAGGCTTTCCCTCTGCCGCAGAGAGGGGACGGAAGGTGCGAGGTCCCTGGCGGGCGAAGCCGAAGTCGTTCCTGGAGTCGGACGCTGAACCGAGTAAGCGTTCCCGCTGTCCGCGTTAAAAGCACAAAGAGTCTGTGTCGTTCTGGAAACTAAGGTGGTACCGCGGACCTCCGCCCTTTGACGGAGGTTTTTTCTTTAAAGGAGGAAGCCATGGAAATTGCCGCAGCCTATGACCCCAGAGGGGTCGAGAGAAGAATTTATGACTTCTGGATGGAAGGGGGATGGTTCCGCGCATCGGTAGATTCCGCGCGTGAGCCCTTCGTCATCTCCATGCCTCCACCGAATGTGTACGGTTCCCTTCACATCGGCCATGGCTTTAATTTGACCCTGCAGGACCTCCTCACCCGTTTTTATCGCATGCGAGGATACAATGCCCTTTGGGTGCCGGGCCTCGACCATGCCGGCCTTGCCTTTCAGAATGCCGTCGAGAGGCAATTACAAAAGGAGGGCTTGAGCCGTTTCGCGCTCGGGAGGGAAAGGTTCCTGGAGCGCTCTTATGCCTGGAAGGAAGAACAGTGCAGCTACGTAGTGGAACAGCTGCACCGGCTTGGCGCCTCCGCGGACTGGGAGAGGACCCGTTTCACGCTGGACCCTTCTTATCAGCGGGCCGTGCGCCGCCAATTCGTTCGTCTTTTCCAGGAGGGGCTGATCTATCGGGGCTCCTATATCACCCAGTGGTGCCCCAGATGCCGTACAGCCCTCTCCGACATCGAAGTAGAGCACGAGGAAGAGCAGGGGCATCTCTGGTACGTGCGTTATCCCTTCACAGAAGGAGAGGGCTACATCACGGTCGCCACCACCAGGCCGGAGACTATCTTGGGGGATACGGGGGTGGCGGTACACCCCGGGGATCAGCGCTATCGCGCCCTGGTTGGCCAGGAAGTTACCCTCCCCATCCTGCACCGTAAAATCCCCATCGTAGCAGATGGGGCGGTGGATCCTTGTTTTGGCAGCGGAGCGGTCAAGATCACGCCCGCCCACGACCCCACCGACTTCGAAATCGGACAGCGGCACGGCCTTCTGCCGGTGCTTGTAATCGGCGAGGATGGTCAAATGACCGAGGAAGCAGGCCCTTTCCGGGGGATTGACCGCTATCTGGCGCGAGAGAAAGTGATTGAGCAGCTGGAGAGGGAAGGTTTGCTGGAAAAGGAAGAGAATTACTCGCACGCCGTCGGCCATTGCTACCGTTGCCATGACGCGGTAGAACCTCTTCTCTCCCGGCAGTGGTTCGTGCGCATGAAACCGTTTGCCCGGCCGGCGATCGAGTGCGTGAGAAAGGGAGAGGTGGTCTTCGCTCCTTCCCGCTGGACCAAGGTTTACCTCAACTGGATGGAGAATATCCGCGATTGGTGCATTTCTCGACAAATCTGGTGGGGACATCGCATCCCTGTCTTCTACTGCAATTCTTGCGGCGAGATGTGCGTGACGGAAGAGGATCCGACAAAATGCCCGGCCTGTGGCTCCGGAGAAATTGAGCAGGATCCGGATGCTTTAGACACCTGGTTCTCCTCCAACCTCTGGCCCTTCGCCATCCTGGGATGGCCGGAAGATACTCCGGAACTCCACTACTTCTTCCCCAACCAGGTGCTCTCTACCGGCTACGATATAATTTTCTTCTGGGTAGCGCGGATGATCATGGCTTCCCTGTTTTTCATGCATCAGGTTCCTTTCCACAAAGTCTACATACACGGGCTGATTCGTGACGGCAAGGGACGGAAGATGTCCCGCTCACTGGGAAACGTCATCGACCCAATGGAGAAGATGGAAAAATACGGCACGGACGCTTTCCGCTTCACGATGGCCTCCTCGGCCACCCTGGGTGGACAGGATATCCCCCTGGCGGAGGAAAGACTTGAGCATTCCCGAAACTTCGCCAACAAGCTCTGGAACGCCTCCCGTTTCGTCTTAATGGGATTAGAAAATTACCACGCGCAAAAACCCAAACAAATGGGGCTCCCTCACCGCTACATCCTTTCCCGCTTGCAGCAGGTGATTCAAGAGACAACTCAGCGCTTGGAGGAATTTGATTTCGGTGAGGCAACTCATGGTCTGGAAGAATTCTTCTGGGGAGAATACTGCGATTGGTACATCGAGATGTGCAAGGTCGATCTTTACGCCGGAGGCGATGAGGCTGCCTGTGCCCAATACGTAATGCGGGAAAGCCTGGAAGCCCTGCTGCGGCTCTTGCATCCGATCGTTCCTTTCATCACCGAGGAGCTCTGGCAGAAATTGCCAGAAAAAAGGGGCGAGGCCCTCATCGTGGCGCCATGGCCCTTGCCGGATCCCGGCTTAAAGGACCGGGCAGCCGAGGAGGAAATAGAAGTCATCAAGGAGTTGGTTCGCGCCGTGCGCAACCTGCGCGCTGAAGCCCAGGTCCCTCCCGGAGAGAAAATGCGAGCATCCCTGATCGTTGAACCGGAAATTGAGAAGCTTTTGCGTCGGGAAGAAAGGTACATTCTTCCCCTGGCCCGTCTGAGCCAATTGGAATTTTTGCGGGTGGAGAGCCGTCCAGCCACCTCCCTCTCGACCGTGGCCCGAGAAATGGAGATCTTCCTTCCCCTGTCCTACGAGAGAGCCCGACAGCTCATCTCCCGAATGGAAAAGGATGCAGGAAAGATAGAGGGGGAGCTGGAGCGTGCTCGTTCTCGGCTCAAGGATGAAGAATTCCTGTCCCGTGCGCCGCAGGAGGTCGTTCTAAAACAGCAATCCCTTGCGCAGGAACTGCAATTCTCCTTAGAGAGGGTACAGCGCATACTCCGCGATTTAGGCACCTAATGGATTACCGGGAAGCCTTAGATTTTCTCGAGTCGCCTGACCGCTTTTCCCCAAAACTCGGCCTGGCGAGGATCCAGCACCTCCTGGAACGCCTGGACGACCCGCAGAAAGAGTTCCCTTCGATTCTCATCGCCGGAACGAGCGGAAAAAGCTCCTCTTGCAAAATGATTCAGAGCGTCCTCACCCGTGCCGGCTGGAGGACGGGTCTGCTGACTAAGCCCCACCTTCAGAGCTACAGGGAGAGGGTCTCCGTGGACGAACAGTTGATCGGCAAAGATGATCTGGTCCGGATCGTGGAGAGAATAGTTCCCCAGGCGAGAGAGTCGGGACGAAGCGAACTGGGCGATCCCACTTACTTTGAGATGGGTGTCGCTCTAGCCTTTCTATATTTTGCGGAAAGGACGGTGGATCTGGCAGTAGTGGAGGTAGGCATGGGGGGTCGCCTGGATGCCACGAATGTGCTTCTTCCCTTAATCTGCGGCATCACGCCGGTCGACTACGATCATGTGGCTCACCTGGGTAATACCCTCGGTCAGATCGCCTCTGAAAAGGCGGGGATCATCAAGCCGGGCGTTCCTGTGGTTGTCGCCCCGCAAAAGGAAGAGGCGATGGAAGTAATTCGGAAAAAGGCCAACGAACTTAAAGCTCCTCTCTATCAGAGCATTTCCTGCAAATTCGAGCCGATCTCCAGCTCCCTCGAGGGTCAATTTTTTTCCTTACAAAGCAAGGACCTGCGGTTGGAAAACGTCTTCTTGCCCCTGCTTGGGCTTCACCAGCTGGAGAATGCGGCCTTCGCCTTCACCCTCCTCTTCCTCTTAGAGGAGAGGGGCTTCAGCTGGAGGGAAGGAGAGTTGCGGGAGGCCTGGAGGACCTTGCATTGGCCCGGCCGGCTTGAGGTGCTGCAAAAGGAACCCCTGCTCCTGATTGATGGCGCACACAATCCAGAAAAGGCGAAGGCTGTAGCGACCGCTCTCGCTCAATTACCGCCTTTTCAAAGACTTTTTCTCGTTCTCGGCCTCTCAGATGACAAAGATCTCCCGGGCATTCTCTCTCCATTCGCTAAGATGTCCCCCTTGCTGGTGGCCACACAGGCCCGGTCCTCTCGGGCCTTACCCTCCAAGGAAATCCTGCGGATTGCCGGTAAGATGGGGCTCTGCGGGATAGAGCAGAAGACTGTGAGAGAGGCGGTGGGCTGGGCCTTAGATCAGGCGGAAGCTCAAGACTTGATCCTTGTCACGGGGTCCATTTACGTGGCGGGGGAAGCAAGGGACCTATACGTCGCGCTTAACTGAGCCTTCTTCTCTGTATAGCTCCATCAGGCGAGGGTGGGAAATCCAGATGCGGCGGGGAAGCTCTCCTCTTTCTCTCTTCTTTCGCCATTCTTCCTCCGAGTAATGACGGAGGAAGAAGTACTGTACGCGGGCCTGCCACCGCTCGTTGAGTTTCCTCTCCAGGGGAAAAGTCTCGAAGCCTAACCTTTCTAAACCTCGATGAAGCAGGGTCGTGCCCCGGAAAGCAGCCACCTGTTGGAAGCGAGGGTCCCGTTCTGCCTTCTCGGCAAGAAAACGCATGGATTGTCTGAAGCGGAGAAAGAATTCTCCGTAAAATTCAACCGAGGTGGAGAATTTGCTGCGGAATGCCGCGACCGCTTCGTTGTCCAGGTGGATCTCCCCCACAATTTGCCCGGTTCGCAAGACGACCCCGCCCGCAAGCTTCAGCTCGGGCCCGCGATAATGAGTGCGGCCCACGCGCAAAAAACTCTCGCCGTGCGGGCCGACTCGCTCTATAGAAAAAAGCCTCTCATAGAACCATTCATAAAACTGCCAGAATTTAGGGCGAAACAAGAACCAAATCTTTCTCCACGATAAGCCGCTGTATTCTCTCATCAGTGAGGACCTCCATTTCCCCGGGGTGCCCGGGGTGTACCATCACCTCCGTCAGGCCAGGGGGCAAGCCAGAGAGCTGTCGGATTAAACTTGCGCAGGAAAAGTTTGGCTGCTGGGCGTATATTCCGCGAAAATGGTTGCTTGTGTGCCAGGCTTTTTTGGCCCGTAAATACCTCTGCAGGCTCCGGCCCCAGGAAGTCAAAAATACGCCTTCGAGCGCCCTTCCTGCTTGGAAGAGGGAGCGCCAGGAGAAGGGCTCGCTTGGAGTGCGGACAAAGCGAAAGCCGCTCTCGCTGAGGATTGACTCAAGCACAGGGAAGACCCCCGGCATGGCGTGCACATGATGGTGACTGTCAAAGCGGCGCGGCATCAAGCCAAAGGAAATGAATTGGGCGACCTGAGCCCTGCATTCCTTCACCAGATGGGCGTGGTCTATCAGGCCCCGCTTAAAGCGAAAAAGAAATTGGGAGGGAGTAAAAAATTCACCCCGGGGGGAGAGGAGGGTGGAGATTTCATCTGATTCTGAAAGCGGTCTGCCCTCACTGACATTGAAATGCAAACCGCAAGACAGCCCTTCCGAACTGGCCATTAAGGCTGCCTCGCGGGAGAAGGAGGCAAAATTAACCAGCAGGGATGCTCCCCTGACCGGACCGTGGCGCCAGGCTGCGAAAATGCGCTGATTCGTTCCCGAGTCGCGGCCAAGATCGTCGGCTTGAAATAAAACCCTTTTCTCTTCCTTCAGATGAAAGTTCAGCGTAACCAAATTATATCGCCCGGTACTCTAAAAAAATAAAAGGCCGAGGGTGAAGCGATGAAATTTGACGCAGTAATTCTCGCAGGTTCTGGTCACGAAGAATGGTTGGAGCGGGAGGGGGTTCCCAATAAATCCCTGCTCGAAATCGACGGCAGGCCCATGATAGAGTACACGCTCCGGGCTCTGAAGGGCTCTGCATATTGCAATAAGAACCTCCTGGTGTGTGACTTTCCCCTGCCGGACCGCCTCCGTCCTCTGGTAGACCTCATCATACCCGCAGGCGCAACTATCGAGGAAAATATCAGCCGGGGCGCCCAAAAAGCGGAGGCTGAGCTCGTCATTATCCTGGGGGGGGATATCCCTTTTTTAGAGAGCCGGGACCTTGACCAAATCGTGGCTTCCTGTGGGGAAAACCCGGCCTCACTCTATCTCCCGGTTGTCAAAAAGGAGGACATCGAGGCCCGTTTTCCCGGGAGCAAGCGCACCTATGCGAGGCTCAGAGAAGGAGAAGTTAAAGCAGGCAACATGCTTCTATACCAGAGTGAATCCTGGCCGATCGTGGAGCGCTTCATGGCTCAGGTCATTGCCGGCCGCAAAAAGCTGTGGAAACTGGCCAGAATTCTGGGGTGGAGATACGTGATTAAGTTTGCCGCCGGCTCCCTCTCCATTCCCGAGTTGGAACAGGTCGTCGCTCGTTTCATCGGCGGTCCGGCCCGGGCAATTCGGGTGAAGTCTCCCGGCCTGGGAATTGATGTGGATAAGCTCGAGGACCTAATTATGACCCGGGCAATCCTGGAAAAATAACTCCGCCTCCCGCTCGTAGGACGCGGGCGAATCGGAAGCGTGCACAATGTTTGCGGGCAATTCCGATCCGTAATCTCCCCGGATCGTTCCGGGAAGGGCTTCCTGTGGATCGGTAGCGCCGATCAGGGTCCTCACAAGCCGCACGACATTGTGCCCCTCCAGGATCATACCCAGGCAGGGACCGCTTACAAGCAATTCGATCAGGGAAGAGTAAAAGCCCTTCCCCTCGTGTTCGGCGTAAAAAACGGCTGCCTCTTCCTTGGAAAAACTGCGCAGGCGCATGGAGGCTATGCGCAGCCCTTTTCTCTCGAAACGGGAAACAACTTCTCCCACCAGTCCTCGCCCCACACCATCCGGTTTGATCATCAGGAAGGTTCGCTCCATGGCCTTACCTCTGGAAGAGGATCTTCAGAGAATCGTACAGTTCCGGGGGAACTCTCTTGGGTTGGGCCATGGCCTTTTCCAGCTCTACGGCCACGATTTCTGTTCCAGAAAGGGCGGACATATAACCCCACTTTTTCTCCTTGATCAGCTCTGTGGCTTTGAGGCCCAGGCGGGTGGCCAACAAGCGATCGAAGACGGTGGGTGCTCCGGAACGGATGAGGTGGCCGAGAACGGTGGACCTTGTCTCCAGTCCGGTTCTCCTCTCCAGAAGCTCTGCGAACACATGCCCGACGCCTCCCAGGCGGACGTGTCCGAAAGCATCGACTTCCCTTTTCTCATACCCTTCCGGTTGAGTGCCGTCTTTGGGGTGAATCGCCTCCGAAACCACGATCAGGCTGTAGCTATTACCCCTCACTTTCCTTTCCATGAGGAACTGGGAAATCTCATCGAGATCGTAGGGAATTTCCGGAATGAGAATCATGTGCGCCCCCCCGGCTACCCCGGCAGTAAGCGCAACCCAGCCAGCATCCCTGCCCATGACCTCTACCACCATCAATCTCCTGTGTGAACGGGCGGTGGTGTGCAGCCGGTCGATGGCCTCTGTAGATACAGAAGCCGCCGTGTCAAAGCCGATGGTGAAATCGGTTTCCGCCACGTCGTTGTCCATCGTCTTCGGCACGCCAACAACCGGCACCCCCGCCTGGGCAAGCTTGTAGGCCACGGTGAGGGTATCGTCTCCCCCGATAGCCAGCAGGGCGTCCAGCTTCATCTTCTCGATGTTTGCCTCGGCCACCCTTTCGTCTCCTTCACGCTTAAATGGATTCGTACGGGAGGTCTCAAGCATCGTTCCTCCACAGGAAATTGTATCGGCCACTTTATCCCAGGTCAGCGGCTCTGAGTCACAATCCATCAGGCCTCCCCAGCCTCGGTGCAGGCCCACCACCTCCCAGCCAAATTCCTCGGCTTTCGCTACAGCTGCTCTGATAGCGGCATTTAGCCCGGGGGCATCTCCTCCTCCCGTCAGGATCCCCATTCTCATTTTTCATCCTCCTCAAAAACCATGAATTAGGCTGCCTCTGAAAATAGCTCAGATGTCAAGGTTACGCACCTCTCTGGCGTGGGCTGAAATGAATTCTTTGCGCGGCTCCACTCTGTCGCCCATGAGCACGGAGAAGATCTCTTCTGCTGCTTCAGCATCCTCTAAGGTGACACGGAGGATAGTGCGCGAACTCGGGTTCATCGTGGTTTCCCAGAGCTGTTCCGGATTCATTTCGCCCAAACCCTTAAACCGCTGGACCTCAATGTTGCGTGGCGTCTGTGACAGAAAGGCCTGCAGCTCGGAGTCGCTGTACAGATACTTGGTCTCCTTCCCTGTACGAACGCCGTAGAGAGGGGGTTGAGCTATATAAACGTAGCCCTCCTCGATCAGGGCTTTCATGAAGCGGTAAAAAAAGGTCAAAAGCAGGGTGCGAATGTGAGAGCCATCGACATCTGCATCGGACATGATGATAACCTTCTGATAGCGCAGGCGCGTGCGGTCGAACTCTTCGGTGATGCCGCAGTCCAGCGAGGTAATGATCGCCCGGATCTCTTCGTTGGACAGGATCTTGTGCAGGTTGGTCTTCTCCACATTCAGGATCTTTCCCCGGAGGGGCAGAATGGCTTGGAAGGAGCGGTCGCGTCCCTGTTTGGCGGATCCCCCGGCCGAGTCTCCTTCCACGATGAAGATCTCGCTTTTGGCCGGGTCTCGCTCTGTACAATCAGCCAGTTTCCCGGGAAGAGGGGAAAACTCCAATGCGCTCTTGCGCCGGGTGAGCTCTCTGGCCTTGCGGGCTGCTTCTCGCGCTCGCATGGCTAACAAGATCTTATTCACAATTTTTCGGGCGGTCTGGGGATTATTCTCCAGGTGTTCGCTCAGCGCCTCGGAAACTATGGTCTCCGTAATCCCTCTCACGGCCCAATTGCCCAGCTTGGTTTTCGTCTGCCCCTCGAACTGAGGGTCCACGAGTCTGACCGAGATGACGGCTGCAAGTCCCTCGCGCACATCTTCTCCGGAAAAAGGCTGATCCCCGTTCTTCAAGACGTTGTTCTTTCGTGCCCAGTCATTGAAGGAGCGAGTAAGAGCGGCGCGGAAGCCTGTGAGGTGCATGCCCCCCTCGGTGGTGTTGATGCTGTTGGCAAAGGAGAGGACTTGGTCAGCAAACCCCGCATTGTACTGGATTGCCGCTTCCACGATCACCTTATCCGTGCTCGAACCGATGTAAATCGGATCGTGTAGCGGCTCCTTATCCTGATTGAGATGGAGGACAAAGGAGGAGATGCCTCCCTCATAAAAAAACTCCTCCGTTTTCCCGTTTCGCTCGTCCCTGAAGCTAATGCGGACTCCTCTGTTGAGGAAAGCAAGCTCCTGTAGGCGCTGAAGGATCGCATCGGAATCAAAGCACAGCGTCTCAAAAATCCGGGGGTCGGGCCGAAAGAAAATGCGCGTCCCTGTTTTTTCGGTGCCCCCCTCCACTTCCTGCATGGGAGCCACCGGTTTGCCGCGGGCGAACTCCTGTCGATAGATGCGGTTGTTTTGCCGGACCTCTACATCCATTTTCTCCGAAAGGGCGTTCACCACGGAGAGCCCCACGCCGTGGAGGCCGCCGGAAACTTTATAGGATTCTCCGCCGAACTTGGCTCCGGCGTGCAGGCGGGTGAGAACCACCTCCAGTCCGGGGAGGTTCAGCCTCGGCACAATGCCGACCGGGATGCCCCGACCATTATCGTCTACGATTACGGCGTTATCCTCGGTGATGGTCACCTCGATTTGGTCGCAAGCTCCGGCCATCGCTTCATCGATTGAATTGTCGACCACCTCGTAAATCAAATGATGCAGCCCCTGAGCGCTGGTGGAACCGATATACATGCTGGGGCGCTTGCGCACCCCTTCCAAACCTTCAAGGACCTGGATGTCGTTGCTGTCGTATTTGGCCTTTTCCATGATTTTATTTTACCTTTTCCCTGCGGCCCTTTCCACTTCCTCCGGCCCTCAGCTCCCTGACAGTGGGCTTGCCGAGAAAGCGATTCATCTTATCTCGTATCTCTATCTGGATGAGGCGAAGGGCCTGGGCCCAGGTAGAGGAAGCGCAGGCGATCTCAACCACCCCGTCGCCGAACCTGAGGAAGCGCGTATTCTCCCTGAGGGAGGCCGGGGCACAGACCTTCCACGCGCAGCGCACGCTGGCCTCAGTCAGTTTTGCGCTGAGCCCCATCTCCGCCAGAGCGGTGTCGAGCACTTCAGCAAGGGCGGTCAGGGATTTTTTTCTTCGCTTCTCCGGCCTGGACAAAAAAGAACTGAACCTCCTTTGAATAAGGATCGGGGAAAAACTTGGCAGAAACTGCGCTCAAAAAAACCTGCGGGCATTGTACCAGCTGGCCGAGGAGGGCGACCTGCCTTTTCTCGTCCAGCTCGGAAAGGGCGTCATCCAGCAATAAGAGCGGGGCCTCGCTTGTCTCGCGCAGAAGAGAGTCCCACTCCCCCAGCCGCAGAGCAAGTGCGGCAATCCGTGCTTCTCCCTCGGAAGCGTAAACGCGGGCCTCTTTTCCCCCCAGGCAAATTTCTATGTCATCCAGATGCGGGCCGCAGAGGCTGGTGCCTGCCCAGAGTTCTTTGCTCTGGTTCTTTCTCAGATCCTCTCTCAGGTTCCGGCTGGAGGGAGCATAACGCAAGCCAAGAGAGCCCTCGTCCATCCCAAGGCGGGAATAAAAACCACGAGCAGCCGACTCGAGGGAGAGAATTTGCCTCTCCCTCATTTCCACCAGGGCCTGTCCGAAGTTCGTGTAGGCCTCTTCCCATGCCGGTCGGCTCTCTCCTCTCCCTCCCCTACGCTCCTCTTTCAGAAGAAAATTGCGCTGCCTCAGGGCCTGTCCGAAACGGAGGAGAGTGAAGCGATAGCGAGGTGAGGCCTGACAAAGGAAACGATTGAGAAATCGTCTTCTTAAAAGCGGCGGCCCCTTTATAATCTGGCTGTCCGCGGGAGAGAAAGCTACGGCCTTTACCTCTGACCATAGGTCTGCCGCCCTGCGCAGGGGCAATGAGTTGATCTCCGCCGTCTTGCGCCGGCCATCTCTGGCGTACGAGAGGCGGACTTTGATCCGGTCGCTCTCCCGGGCAACCAGCCCCTCCAGGAGGTAGGATGGGGCGTCGTTCTGCAATAGAGCAGTATCGTCGATGGAGCGAAAAGAGCGGCCCGAGGCGAGGCAAAAGATGGCCTCCAGAATATTGGTCTTCCCCTGAGCATTGGCGCCAACAAAAACCTGGAGGCCTCCTTTAAAGCCTAGGGTCTGTTCTTTCAGGTTGCGGAATCCGCGCGCGGCGAGCTGAAGGAGAAGCAAAACGCGGCTTCAGGTGCGGAGAGGCATGGCCAGGTAGAGAAATCCCTTCTCGTCCGAAGGGCGAATCACAAGGGGACGCTCCTTTCCAGTGTAACCGAGAAAAGCATGTTCTGTCTTTATGTTGCGTATCCCGTCCAGTAAGAAGCGCACGTTGAATCCCATATCAATCTCTCCCTCGCCCTTGGTCCAGGAAAGCTCCTCTTCCACGCTTCCTACCTCCGGCGCTGCGGCAGAGAGAACAAAGCTTGTTCCTTCCCCCTGCAGGCGAACCCGGTTGTTTACCAACCGGGCCAGGAGAGAGCAGCGATCCAGTGCTTCCTGCAGGCGGGCTGTCTCCACGAGAAAGGTCATTTGAAACTCACTTGGAATAACCTGCTCCCAATTCGGGAAGCGGTTTTGAATTTTTCTAGTAACAAGCTTCTTCGAGGGAAGGGAAAAATCCACCTGATTATTTCCCACGATAATTTCTACGTCTCCCTCCCCGTCCGGGAGTATGCGCTCTAATTCCTCCAGCGCCCTGCTGGGAATAAGAACGTCCTGTTTGGCTTCGATTCCGCTTTTCCACTCGAGTTCTTTCAGGGCCAGGCGGCTTCCATCCGTAGCCACCGCCTGTATTTTATCCTCAGCTATTAAAAAAAGCACCCCGCTCAGCTCCGGCCGGGTAGTCTCGTCCTTAGAGCAGGCGAAGGTGGTTCTCTCAATTATCTCCTGCAGCTCCTTCTGCCCTATCCTCAGCTTATTTCCATCTTTAATTTCCGGCAGGAGCGGGAATTCCTCTGCCGATAGGCCGTTCATTGTGAAGTGGGCTTTTTCACTCTGAATGTTAATTTGTGTTCCCTTTTCCACATAAAGTTCCACCTCTTCCCCTGAAAGACGGCGAACGATTTCCAAAAGATATTTTGCTGGGAAGGTAATAGTACCTTCCTTTTGTACAACTGCGGGTAACAGTGCTTCGATCCCGATCTCCAGGTCGGTAGCGACAAGACGAATCTTCTCCCCTTTTACATCGATCAGGATATTATTCAAAATAGGTAATGTGCTTCGTCCCGACACAGCGCGTTGTACCGCTCCAATATTTTTTATTAGATCTTCCTTCTTACACTTCACCCGCATTTTTTCACCTTCTCCTATTATCTTTTCTTATTTAGAGATAGTAGTAGTAGGGGAAAACAAACGCTGTTGAAAACCCCCTCTACCGCTCTCCGGACCGCTACTTTTTCTCCGTTGTGGCTGTGGATTTCTCTGTGGCTTATGTGGAGAATTTTTTTCCCCTTCTATTTTACTCACTTTCCGCAAGAAGGGGGAGCGCTGCTGTGGAGAATCAGCGGGAACCAGGAGAAAGGCTTTTTTTAATCTCCTCAACAGCCGTGCGCAGGTTGATGTCTGCCTCAAGTTCAGCTCTCACTTTCTCGCAGGCATAGAGGACAGTCGTGTGATCACGGCCGCCGAAAGACTCCCCGATTTGAGGCAGAGAGGAGTCTGTGAGCTCGCGCGACAGATACATAGCTATCTGTCGCGGATAAGAAACGTCACGAGACCGTTTTTTCGCGGTCATCTCCTCTGACGATATCTGAAAATACGTCGCCACGGCGCGCTGAATTTCCAGAATGCTTATCGGCCGCTCCGCTACGGGAATAATATCCCGCAAGACAGACATGGCCATCGGAAGCTCAATTTCCTTATTGTAAAGGGAAGCATAAGCGGACAGGCGGATCAAGGCGCCCTCCAGCTCACGGATGTTGCTCGTTATGTTTCCGGCGATATATTCCAACACCTCTTCAGGAACGAAAAGCTCCTCGGCCTCGGTTTTTTTCTTCAGAATTGCAGTGCGCGTTTCGAAGTCAGGGGCCTGAATATCAGCAATCAGGCCCCACTCGAAGCGAGAGCGGAGACGATCCTCCAGGGTGGGAATTTCCCGCGGAGGGCGGTCGGAGGAAATTATGATCTGTTTATTAGCTTCGTGCAGGGCGTTGAAGGTGTGGAAGAATTCCTCCTGGGTGCTTTCCTTTCCCGCAATGAACTGAATATCGTCGATCAATAGGGCATCGGTGGTGCGGTATCGTTCGCGAAATTCAACCATCCGGTGATCGCGGATACTGTTTATAACCTCGTTCGTGAACCGCTCGGAGGAGATGTAATAGACCCGCAGGGGAGGACTTTTGCTCAGAACGTGGTTGCCGATGGCTTGAAGGAGATGTGTCTTTCCCAGCCCGACCCCGCCGTAGATGAAGAGCGGGTTGTATGAACGCCCAGGCGCCTCAGCGACAGCGAGGGAGGCGGCGTGAGCGAAGCGATTGGAATTCCCCACGACGAAAGAGGAGAAGGTATAGCGAGGATTAAAAGCCGGGCGAGAAGATGGCGCTCTTTCCTGCAACACCTGTGCGGCAGAGCTCTTGCGCGCCAAGGGGACGACCTGAAATTCTACCTCGGTATCTTCCCCGCGGGCGATGCTCAGGGTGCTTCTTATCAGGGAGTAAAGGCGGGTCTGCAGCCAATCCCGGGCAAATTCATTGGGGACCCCCACGAGCAGGAGACTCTCGCTCAGAGAGAGGGCTCTTGTGGCCTTTAACCAGGTTTCATAAGCAGGCCTGCTGAGTTGTGCTCTTAGGGATTCCAGTACTTTTTCCCATAAACTCTCCGCTTCGTCACGCAAAATCTCTGACATTTCTCCCTCCAATTTCTAACTTATCCACAGGGCCTGTTGAGAAAGTGGATAAACCTAAACCAGCGAGGCAAGATTTAATCTAACAGAGTTCAGAGGAGGGGGCAAGAAGGGAGAAAGCCGTGCGGGAAGCTCAAAGCTCTTTACGACGAATGGCGAAGGAAGCCAGAAGAAGCAGAAACAGTGTCGCGGAAAGCGTCAATAAAACCTCCGTAGAGGCTTCCGCGACCGGAAGCTCGCCCCGGGCGACTAGGCTGGAGCATTCCAGGAGGGCTGAGGGCAAGAAGCCGGAGGATGTAGGCAAGATAACCGGAATGAAGGAAAGCAAAAGTAATAAAGATAGCGAGAAAATGGCGGCCCAGATGGAAGGAAAGAGGGTGCTGGCCAGGAAGACAAGCGAAAGGGCGAAAAGGCCGTAGAGAAAGAAGAGGGCTCCCCCAAGCCAATACTCTATCGCTGGGAGGGGTGGCGGGAAGAGGGCAGCAGTATAAAAGTAGTTTGCCAGCAGTCCAATTGCCAGCGAGGTGAGAAAAGCAACGGAGAGCGTGCTCCATTTCGCCCAGAGCAGGGCTGTGCGCCCGACCGGTTTGGCAAAGACAAGTTCCAGTTGCCTGTGAGAAACTTCATGTGCGACGGAGCCGGCGGAGATAAGGACCAGGATTAAGATCCCGACCTGGGCCAGGTTCTTGAAGGTGTTGGCCGCCACATCCGGCGCGGAGGAGGAGAAAACCTGCTGGAGGAGGGGTTTTATCTCTAGCGGAACAAATTGCGGTAGAAAACGGAAGGAGAGGGGGACGGCGATGCCCAAAATGAGGAAAAAAGATGCCAAAAAGAACCAGCGACCAGTTCTCACCCATTCCAGGACCTCCTTATATAGCAGAGCTCTAAATCCTGACATGTGAATCTTTCAGCACCTCGGCAAAAATTTCCTCCAGATCGGGCTCCTCTATTTCCATTCTGCAGAGGGGCGACCCCATTTCGGCTAAAATCCGCGGGATGCCCGCTTGCGCCGAGGCGAGATCGCCGACGCTGATGCGGATTACGCCTTCTTCCTCCTGTACACTCCTTGCCCAATGCTCCTTGCGGAAGCGCAGGAGGAGATCCGTAATTTCTCCTCCTGCGGCAAGGACGATCGTCCTCGAGGGGAATTTTTCTCTCAACTCTTCCATGGTCGCCTGGATCAGGAGGCGACCGGCATTCAAAACAGCCACACGATCGGCGATGCGCTCCAGGTCGTTCAGAATGTGCGTGGAAAAGAAGACGGTCACCCCTCCTCCCAGGCCGGCAATCGTGTCCAGCAGCTCGCGGCGTCCAATCGGGTCCAAGAAAGAGGTGGGTTCGTCCAGAAGCAGGAGCTGAGGGTTATTGATCAGAGCCTGGGCGATCCCGAGGCGTTGTCGCATGCCTCGGGAGAAGGCGCGAAGCGGCCCCCGAGCCTTGCGCAGCCCCATCAGCTCCAGCAGATATTCGACCCGCATCCGCAGGGCCTTCCCATTGAGACCGACCAGGCGGCCGGCGAATAACAGGTAATCTCGAGCACTCATCCAGGGATAGAAAGCGGGAGACTCCGGTAGATACCCACACAGGCGGCGACTTTGCAACCCCCTACGCACGTCGACCCCGAGAATGTAGGCCGCACCCGTAGTGGGACTGCGAAGACCCGTCAAAAGCTTCAAGGTGGTAGTCTTGCCCGCACCATTAGGACCGAGGAATCCGAAAATAGAGCCCACAGGAACAGAGAGATTCAGAGAACGGAGAGCCCATTTGTCGCCGTATCTTTTCCCCAAATCACGGGTGAGAACTGCCTCAACCAAGTTTGCGCTCCTTCCAGGCACGAAAGCAGAGAGGAAGAGGCAGCACAACCCCTTTCCTCGCGGCTTATTATATAACGGCCAATAGACTTATGTTGAACAGGATTCGAGGAGAAACCTTCCTCTGCCATCTCCCACACGTGGTCAGGACCTCTGTTTTGCTGCTCCGGGAAGGCCATTTGACCACTTCGGTTGATTTCTCTATAATCGGGAAACGCTGAGCCTTAAACCGGAAGGGACAAAATAGTAATGAAGAGAACTTTCCAGCCGCATAACCGTCGCCGGCATCGTGTATTCGGTTTTATGAAGAGGATGAAGACGCGGAGCGGCCGCAATATTTTGAAGAGAAGAAGAGCCCGAGGCCGCAATCGGGTTGCGGTTGTATAATTTGGGGAAGGAGACGCCTCTTTTCGCCTGCCGAAAGCGGGAAAGCTTCTGAGACGAGAATATGACCGGGTTTTTCTTGAAGGAAAAACCATGAGCTCTCATTTTATGGTCCTTCGATGGGTGAGGGACGGCGCTGAATCAAAGGTTGGGATCACCGTGAGAAGGTCTGTGGGGAAAGCGGTGACGCGCAATCACCTCAAGAGGCGCCTGCGCGAATCTCTGAAAAAGATCAAGCACAGCCTTCCCCGGGATTTGCAGATGGTTATTGTAGGCAAGAAGGCGGCGCTGGAGCTGAATTTTCGGGAGATGGTCGAGGACCTGCAGTGTCTTTTACGGCGGGCAGGCATAGTCGAGGGATGACAAAAAGAGTCCTTCTTTTTCTTATCAGCATTTATCGCCGAGGGATTTCGCCTTTCACCCCACCCTGTTGCCGATACGTGCCCACCTGTTCGCAGTATGCTATTCAAGCAATCGAGAAATACGGCGCGGCCAGAGGGAGCTGGTTGGCTCTGAAGCGTATTTTGCGCTGCAACCCCCTTCATCCTGGAGGCTTTGACCCGGTTCCATAGAAAGGAGTATCGCTTTGGCTTGGCTACAAGATATTCTGACTGAAGTAATCAACTTCTTCTACTCCATTGTGCCCAATTATGGAGTGGCGATCATCTTCCTGACAATTGTCCTCAAGGCCATCCTTTTCTGGCCGCAGCAGCAATCTCTCAAATCCACGCTGAAAATGCAGAAGATGACGCCGGAGATGCAGGAGATTCAGAAGAAATTTAAAAATGACCCGGATCAGTTGAACAAGGCTATGTCCCAACTTTACAAAAAGCATGGCATTAACCCGATGGGTTGTTTTACCTCCTCCTGCTTATTGCAGATTCCCCAGCTGATCATCATGTGGGGGCTCTGGTTCGCCCTGCAGGCGTTCTTTGTCTCCTTGGTAGAGGTGCCCATCGCCCAGGTACCGCCTAACCTTACCTTTACGACTACGACCCCCACCGACCCGGTCAGCATCTATCATACCTACACTACTACCGCCAACGGCAGTCTGGCCTGGTTTGTTCGAGGAGCGGAGCCTGGAGCGTGGTTTCTCGGCTTTAACCTCGCCTACATTCCCACTCAGGGCCCCTGGTACTACTACATCTGGCCCCTGCTTGTCGCGGGAACGATGTTCCTGCAATCACGCACTATGGGAACAACGCCACAGCAAGGAGGGGGAGCCCTCATTACCCTGCTTTTCCCCCTTCTCATCGGCTGGATCTCCATTTCCATCCCGGTGGCCGTTTCCCTCTACTGGGTTGTATTCTCCCTGTTGCAGATCGCGCAGCAGCTGATCATGTTTAAAGGTATCCCCAAGCGGTCCTCGGCCGTCGCTGTTGTGGGCGAAGAGAAGAAGGGAAAGAGCAAGTTATAATGGATGGAAAATTGATACTGGAGAAATCAGCCAAAACCGTAGATGAGGCTGTCATTGCAGCTTTAGAGGAGCTTGGGATCAATGCTGATGAAGCCCAGGTGGAAGTACTGGAAGAGCCTAAAAGCGGTTTATTCGGCTTAGGTTCAAAATTAGCGAGAGTCAGGGTATCTCGGCGATTAACAGAGAGGGAGCAAGTTAGTAAAGCAGCGAAGGAGCTCCTTAGCCTTTTTGAATCCGCCTGCACCCTGACCCTGAGCGAGAGCGAGGGCGCTTATCACCTCTCTCTTTCCGGCGCCAATCCAGGCAGGATCATCGGAAAGCATGGAGAGACAATCAACTCCCTCCAGTTTCTCCTCTCGGTTCTCCTCGCCCGCAAGGGAATTCATGTTCGACTGATTCTCGATACCGGGAATTACCGAGACAAACGTGAACAGGCGCTGCGGGATATGGCCAAGGGCTTAGCCGACAGAGTAAGGCGATTGCGCCGTTCATACACGATGCCGCCCCTCCCGGCCATGGAAAGAAGGGTGATTCACCTCACGCTGCAGGAAAGGGACGATGTCACCACTCATTCGGAGGGAGAGGAGCCCTTTCGTAAGGTGATCATTGAGCCAACCCAGGTCCGTGATAATGGTCCCAACCCCGCGCCCCGCTATACCACCCCATCTCCCCTGGCCCCGACGAAGAAATGGATGCCGCCGATACGAAGACGCTCCCCCCTTACCCCACACACCGCTCGACGCTACGCGCCGCCACGCAAAAAATAACTGCAACCTCGTGGAGTTGGATTCCACCACCATTGCCTCTATCGCCACCGCTCCCTATCCAGCCGGGATCGGGATCGTGCGAATTTCCGGGCCGGAGAGCTTGAGCATTCTCTCCTCTCTGACTAAAAAAAGCCAGGACTTTTTTAAGCCCCGCCTCTTGAGATTGATCTGGGTTCATTCCCGCAAGGGAAAGCTGATAGACCGGGCCTTTGCAGTCTATTTCCCCGCCCCCTTTTCTTATAGCGGCGACGACATGGCCGAGATCCAGTGCCACGGAGGAATCTCAGTCCTGAGAGCCGTTCTCTCCGCCGCCCTGGACAGCGGAGCAATTCTGGCGCAGCCGGGTGAGTTTACCCGCAGAGCTTTTTTAAACAGACGGCTCGACCTGGTGCAGGCGGAAGCCGTGGCTTCCTTGATCGAAGCTCCAAATGCGCAGGCAGTGGAAAATGCTCTCCAGCAACTCAAGGGCTCGTTCTCCCGAGAGATTCAATCAATCAAGGAAGTACTGGTCAGGACATTAGCGGAGGTCGAGGCCTCCATTGACTTTCCCGAGGAAGTGGACATTTCCGCAGAGACGCTGTATCGTTCGCTCCAGGCATTAGGGGAGAGCCTGAAAAAGCTTTTGCAGAAAGCCGAGCGGGGGGAAGGAATATTTAAACGGGGGCAAGTTGTTATTTCAGGTAAGCCCAACGTGGGCAAGAGTTCCCTGTTAAATGCGCTCCTGGAGAGGGAACAGGCCATAGTCACCTCATTACCGGAGACGACGAGGGATTCCCTGGAAGGGGAGCTCTTGCTCGAAGGGAGGACGATCCGTCTCGTGGATACCGCCGGATTAAGCCATTCAGGCGGGGTGTTGCCGCGTCTGGCTATGAAAAAAACCCGACAGGCGCTTTCCTCTGCGAACCTGATACTGTTCCTCGTGGATATCTCTCACCCTCCATCAGATGAGGACCGCAGCATATTAGAGGAGCTCAGGGACAGGAAGCCCCTCCTTGTAGGCAACAAGGTCGACCTGGGCGAGGATGATTCGTGGAAAGGGTTTCCTCTTCCTGTCTCTTTGAGGATCTCGGCGTTAAAGGGCACCAATCTCTCTCATCTTCGCTCCCTGATCGAGGAACAGCTGGAGGCTGAGGCTACAGACGAGCAGCTTTGGTGGTTGAACACGAGGCAACGACAATTGCTGAAAAGGGCATTAGAATCATGTGATCGAGCCATTTCCTTGTCCGAGGCCCCCTTGGACATCGTCTGTTCCGATCTGAGGGAGGCACATCGCGTATTAGGGGAACTCTTGGGGGAGAACTTGAGCTCACAGGTGCTGGACAGCATTTTTTCTCAATTCTGCCTGGGCAAATGATGACCAGATTCGAGGTGATCGTTGTCGGAGGAGGCCACGCTGGCTGCGAAGCGGCTCTGGCTTCCTCCCGCATGGGCTGCAGGACGCTCTTATTGACGCTGAACATGGATTCTGTAGCCCTGATGCCCTGCAATCCTTCGGTTGGAGGACCGGGCAAAGCGCAATTAGTGCGAGAGGTGGACGCGATGGGCGGTTGGATGGCTCGGGTGACCGACCAGACCATGATCCAGATTAAGATGCTCAATTCCTCGAAGGGCAGGGCCGTCCAATCCCTGCGAGCTCAATGCGACCGATCTCTCTACCACCTGCGCATGAAGGAAATCATTGAACATCAGCCCGGTCTGACCACTTTCCAGGGAGAAGCGAAAGAGGTCCTGGCGGAAGGAGGCCGGGTCGTCGGGATTCGTCTGGCCACAGGAGAAGAGCTCCTCGCGACCTCGGTCGTCCTCTGTTGCGGGACATTTCTGAACGGTGTTGTGCACATCGGCGATTATCAGCTACCGGCAGGCAGGGCCTGGGAGCTTCCTTCCCGATTCCTCTCCCGATCTCTGGCCGAACTCGGTTTTTCGCTCTTGCGCTTCAACACCGGTACAACCCCCCGGGTGAATGCAGAGACGATCGATTTTTCCCGCCTGACCCCCCAACCCGGAGCCGATCGTCCTCTGGCCTTCTCCTTCTGGGACGAGCCGCGTTCTTTTAAACAGAAGCCGTGCTATCTCGGCTACACGAACGAGCGGACCCACGAGGTCGTCCGTCAGAATCTCCATCTCACGCCATCGCGCCGGGGGCAGATGGTAAAAGTCGGCCCCCGCTATTGCCCGTCCATCGAAGAGAAGATACTCTGGTTTCCCGAGCGCACCCGCCACCAGATTTTTCTGGAGCCAGAGGGTTACAATACGGCGGAGGTATATTTGCAGGGCCTCTACACGAGCTTGCCGGCGGAAATTCAGACAGAGATCCTGCACACTATCGAAGGCCTGGAGGAAGCGAAGATGATCCGCCCGGGCTACGCCATCGCCTACGATCTTGTTTCTCCGCTTGAGCTGAAGCCAACGCTGGAGGCAAAAAAATGGAGTGGACTTTTCCTCGCAGGACAGATCAATGGAACCACCGGCTACGAAGAAGCAGCGGCCCAGGGACTTCTGGCCGGGATGAATGCCGCAGCGCAGACGCAAGGAAGAAAGCAGATAGTGCTCTCGCGCAGCCAGTCCTATATCGGCCTCCTGGCTGAAGATCTTACTGCTTCAGGGGTCGATGAGCCCTATCGAATGTTTACCTCGCGGGCGGACTATCGCTTGAGCCTGCGGCAGGAAAACGCCGACGAGAGGCTTTCTCCCCTGGCCTACGAGTTAGGCTTACTGTCCGAGGACTGCTGGAAGATTTTTCAAGAAAGGATGAAGTGGAAGGAAAAGTGCAGAGCTTTTTTAGAAGGTGAGACCGTTCGACCTTCAGAAAAGATCCAGGCCTTTCTTGCAGCCAGAGGAGCGGGCACTCTCCATGCAACTGCTTCTCTGGCTAAATTGCTGGAACGCCCGCAGCTGGACTGGCCCGATCTTCGCCCGGTCTTTCCCCTGCCGGAGGCACCTGAGGAGATCTGGGAGAGAGTCACGACCGAAATCAAATATCGGGGCTACTTAGAACGTGAGGAGACCTGGCGGTGTAAATTGAAGAAATGGGAGGAGAGATCGTTGCCCGACGATCTCAATTTTGCGGAAATACCCAACCTCAGCGGCGAGGCCCGTGTAAAACTCCAGGAGGCCCAACCGCTGAGCATGGCCCAGGCGCAGCGTATCCCCGGCGTGAAGGACGCGGACATCCTGGCCCTGATTTTTTATCTGGAAGGGCGGAAATGAGCCTGGCAGCCGCCTGGCTGCGCAAAGGTGCGCAGCAATTTGGCTTGGATTTAGAGGAAAGAGATATAGAACGATTTCACAGGTACTGGCACCTGTTAATGGAGTGGAACCAGAGAGGGAACCTGACAGCGAGGGGGGCAAAGGAGGAGGTGATGATCAAACATTTCCTCGATTCCTTAAGCGGGGTCCTTCTTTTTCAACCACGGGCGGAGGAAAGGGTGCTCGATCTGGGGTCAGGAGCTGGATTCCCCGGCCTTCCCCTAAAAATGGTGATGGATCGTTGGAACCTTACCCTGCTTGAATCACGCTCATATCCCTGTCTTTTTCTCGAAAAACTGGTGAGCCTGCTGGGACTGAAGGATACTATTGTTCGGCGGCAGAGGGCGGAAGCTTGGGCAAGAACCGAGGAGCGGGAAAGTTACCATTGGGTGCTTGCTCGCGCGGTAGCTCCAATGGCGACATTGCTGGAATTGGCCCTTCCCCTTCTATCGGTCGGAGGACATTTACTGGCCTGGAAGGGCGGAGAAGTCGCTCGTGAAATTGAAGAGGCCGGGGCGGCACTCGAGGAGCTGGGGGGGAAGATTGTAGAGACAAGATCATTTGCTCTGCCTTACTGGTCCCTGGATCGGCTGCTGATACTGGTGAGAAAAATTAGGAGTACTCCGGAGAAGTACCCGCGCCGGGCAGGGATTCCGCGGAAAAGGCCGCTCCGAGCTGACGAGAAAATAGTATAATGGCAATCGGAGTGGCCAAAGTAATCGCCTTAGCGAACCAAAAAGGAGGGGTGGGTAAAACCACCACGGCCATTAATCTTGGAGCCGCACTGGACCAATGGCAAAAAAAGACCCTTGTAGTCGATCTGGATCCACAGGGTAACGCCACCATCGGTCTGGGGCTTGATCGGACGGAAATTCGCGAGAGCTTATACCACATTCTGTTAGAGGACAGGGCCGTGATGGATGGGATCCGCCCCACCCGGTTTCGCTCTCTCTTTGTCCTTCCCTCTACAATCGACCTCGCCGGAGCAGAGATAGAGCTGGTGGGAACTGTCTCGCGTGAGTTTCGTCTGCGCGAGGCGCTGGAGGAAATTCGCGGAGGTTTTGACTTCATTTTGCTCGACTGCCCCCCCTCTCTCGGCCTCCTGACGATTAACGCCATGGCAGCGGCGGACAGCATCTTGATCCCCATCCAGTGCGAGTTTTATGCCCTGGAAGGAGTAAATCAGCTGTTAAATACTGTGAACCTTGTAAGAAGGCGGCTTAACCCCGGGCTGGAGATCGAAGGGGTGATCCTCACCATGTTCGATGCCCGCACCATCCTTTCCCAGGAGGTGGAACGGGATGTGCGCGCTGTATTCGGCGGAAAAGTCTACCGTTCAGTGATCCCCCGCACGGTTCGTCTGGCTGAAGCCCCTTCCTACGGCAAGTCCATCTTAGAGTACGATATTCATTCCAAGGGAGCGCAGGCTTACCTCTCATTGGCGAAGGAGGTGCTGGAACATCACTAAAAGAGGATTGGGCAAAGGGCTGGAGGCCCTGATACCTGGCTCAGGGCTTGAGGTCGGGGGCGAGCTTTTGGAAATCCCCGTGGATTCGATCTTTCCCTCTCCGCTTCAGCCGCGCGAAGATTTCGACGAAGGCGCCATGGAGGAACTGGTCTCCTCTGTGCGCCAACATGGTCTTGTGCAGCCCGTTCTTGTACGGCCGCGCGGGCAAAATTACGAACTGGTCGCGGGGGAACGCCGCTGGCGCGCTGCCCAATTGGCCGGAGTCGAGAAAATACCCGCGCTGATCAAAGCGCTGGAGGACGGGCAGGCACTGCAAATTTCTTTAATCGAGAACCTGCAGCGCGAAGATTTGAACCCTCTCGACGTGGCCCGCGCCCTCAAGGAGCTAATCGAGAAATTTTCCCTTTCTCAGGAGGCGGTGGCTGAGCGTATTGGCAAGAGCCGGACCGAGGTCAGCAACTTGCTGCGCCTGCTTCATCTGCCTCAAGGAGCGCAGGAAAGCCTCCGAAAGGGGAGAATCACCTACGGACAGGCCCGTGCCCTCCTTTCCCTTGAGCAGGAAGGGGAGATTCTCAAGGCCCTACGTCTCGTGGAAGAGCGGAAGCTCTCTGTGCGAGAGACGGAACAGTTGGTGAAATCGCGTACAGGCAAGGGGAGAAGGGCGGCGGCAGAGGACAGGGATCTTTTTCAGGGCGAGCGGGAGAAGATGGAAGCCGATTTGAAACTGATCCTCGGCACAAAAGTGCGCATTATAAAGGGAGCAACTGTCGGCAAGATCGAGATCGAGTACTACAGCTATACGGACCTGCGCCGTATCTGGGAGGTCATCACCCGGCGGCGTGATGTTTCACGTGAAACCTGATCTGCCCCCTTGGTTCGAGGGCTATTTTGACGAGAACTACCTGCGATACGTTCTGCTGGAAATAACACCGGAGAGGACGGAAGAGCAAGTATCCTTTTTGTTTCCACTCCTCCCTCTTCAGAAGAAAAGCCCCCTTTTAGACGTGGGATGCGGCATCGGGCGGCACTCGCTCGCCCTGGCCGCGAGAAATTATCGGGTCCTGGGGATCGATATTGTCCCCCTCTTTATCGAGGAGGCGAAGAAAAGAGCTGCGGCGCAGGGTTTAGGAGCGGAATTCAGGGTCGAGGACATGCGCATATTCGCTTCCCCCGCTTCCTTTTCCGCCGTCCTTTTCTTCTGGTCAAGCTTTGGCTACTTCGACGATCAAGAGAACGAGCAGACGCTACGCAATGTATCCCTCTCTTTAGAACCAGGCGGCCTTCTTTTTCTCGACTTAGAAAATCGAGATTATATAATTCGTCATTTCCTCAAGGAAACCTGGAGGGACCGAGAGGATTTCTTCATCTTGGAGAGAAATCGTTTCGATTCCCACGAGAGTATCCTTATTACTCGCAAGATCATCCTTACGCGGGAAAAGTGGCGGCACGAATCGGAGAGGAGGATTAAGCTCTATACCCTGGCCGAATTGACTAGAATGCTTAAAGAGTGCGGCTTCCAGGTTCAACAGCTCTTCGGCGGCTACAGTGGGGAGTCGTTCAGCTGGGAAAGCCAGCGCCTCCTAATACTGGCACTTCGCCCGTAGCGACGATAGATTGTCAAGGAAAATCCATTGGTGGTAGACTTTTTCCAGATTTTAAGATAGGGAGGAAGCGATAATGCTAACCCTTTACGGCTGGTGGCAAAGCATCGAAGCCTATATGCCAGTAATCCTCATTGTCCTTTTTATGCTCTCCCTTCTCCTCCTTGTACTGTTTTTAATTCAGCGGCGCCGCACTTCTCGTCTTCTCTTAAATCTCCGATCCCTGATCCGGGGCGTTGAGGGAGCAAACCTCGAGGAGCTTCTAGGGAAATTGGGCGGAGAAGTGGACAGTATCATAACGAGCGGCAGAGAACTGGAAGGCCGTTTGTCTAAATTGGAGGCGAAGGCGCAGCGATTTGTTCAAGGAACTGCCCTGGAGCGCTATAACGCCTTCCCCGATGCGAGCGGCGAGCTGAGTTTTTCCCTCGCCCTGATCGATGGCCAGGGGAATGGAGCTGTAATCAGCGGCCTTTACGGCCGTGAGGAATACCGTATTTACGCAAAACCTCTGAAAAATGGTAGCTCTTATTATCCCCTGACAGAGGAAGAAAAAAAGGCTATCCATAAGGCAGAGGAGTCAATCCTGGGAAGGAGATAACGCCACGTATTTTCAGAATAGAGCGGAGGCGGGAGATCGCCTGGCAGAAAAATTCAACTATCTTTCCGGCCGGGAAGTCATCGTCCTGTCCGTTCCCCGGGGAGGCGTTGAGGTAGGCTTTTCCCTTGCCCTGAAATGGAGAGCTCCCTTGGATGTTATCATCGCGCGAAAAATCGGCGCCCCCCACGACTTCGAGCTTGCTATCGGCGCGGTGAGCGAAGAGGGAGAGCCAATTCTGGACGAGCAAATGGTCTCTCGTCTGAACGTATCAGAGCAGTATCTCAAGGAAGCCTGCCGAAAAGAAAGAGAGGAAATCAAAAGAAGGCTCTCCTTTTACCGTGATGGCCTTCCTCCCCTCGAGGTTAAAAGCAAGTGGGTGGTGCTTACCGACGACGGCATCGCCACGGGTTCTACTATGCGAGCAGCCATCCTATCCCTTAAGCGGAAGGAACCTGCGTCGACCATCATTCTTGTACCCGTAGCCTCGCAGGAGGCAGCCGCCCTGTTAAGGCCCCTAGTAGACGATTTTCATGCGCTCTATCTACCGCCGAATTTTTGGGCTGTCGGTCAATTTTATCAGGACTTTTCCCAGACCCCAGATCAAACTGTATGCGACATGTTAAAGAAAGCCCGAGAAAATTGGTTAAAAGGAGGGACGAATTAATGCTTAAACACACACCCCTGTACGCGATTCACCAGAAGTATGGAGCCAGACTGGTCCCTTTTGCCGGATGGGAAATGCCACTCCAGTACAAAGGAATTGTAGAAGAGCACCTGGCCGTCAGGCAGCGGGCGGGAATCTTCGATGTCTCCCATATGGGCGAGATCCGGATACGCGGTCGCGGCTCCCTCTCTTTTATTCAGCGCTTAACCAGCAACGATGCGGCACGGATAGAAGTCGGTCAGGCCCAATACACCGCCGTGCTGAACGAGACCGGCGGCATTATCGATGATCTCATAGTTTATCGGCAGGCAGCTCGGGATTTCCTGCTCGTGCCCAACGCCTCCAATGCGGAAAAAATACTTCGCTGGTTTCAGGCGCACCAGACGGGGGAAGAGGAGCTCAGGAATGAAGGCGAAAACTGGGGAGAGGTGGCCTTCCAGGGACCGCGAGCGCAGGAGATATTGCAGAAGTTGGCGCAATCGGATCTTTCTTCCCTGAAATATTTCCACTTCCGGCCGGACCGCCTTAAGTTGTTTGAGGTCCTCATTGCCCGCACAGGCTACACCGGGGAGGACGGTTTTGAAATTTTCTGTTCACCCGACGATACCCCCCTGATCTGGGAAGCCATAATGGAAGCTGGCAAGGACTTGCCCGTAGAACCCTGCGGGTTAGGCGCAAGAAACACGCTCAGGATGGAAATGAAGTTCGCCCTGCACGGCAACGATATTGATGAGACGACAAACCCCCTGGAGGCAGGCCTAGGCTGGATTGTAAAGTTGGATAAGGGAGATTTCATCGGCAAGGGAGCCTTGCTTAAAGTGAAAGCCGAGGGCCTGAAACGTAAGCTTGTGGGGTTCGAGCTTTTAGCTCCCGGTGTCCCGAGGGAGCACTACGCGGTGCTAAAAGATGACCGGCAAATTGGTACGGTTACAAGCGGCATGTTCTCCCCTCTCTTGAAGAAAGGGATCGGCCTTGCTTATGTGGAGCCTGCCTTCCAGTCGGCTGGAAATACCTTTTTCGTCAGCATTCGGGATAAGCCGGTCCCTGCTCAGGTGGCGGAGACTCCATTCTGGAAGTCAGGAACCGTCGGCAAAAATCGATAAGGAGGAAGATAATGGATCCTAAGGAATTGCATTACACACGAGATCACGAGTGGGCAAAAATAGAGGGGAATCGGGCGCGGATAGGGCTCACTCATTACGCGCAGGAACAGCTAGGGGATATCGTGTTCGTCGATCTGCCAGCGGTGGGGAAGGAATTTCACCAGGGAGAGCCTCTCCTCGTTGTAGAAAGCGTAAAGGCGGCCTCCGATGTCTACGCCCCGCTGTCGGGAAAGATTGTGGAGGTGAACGACTCCCTTTCTTCAAAGCCTGAAGCCGTGAACCATGATCCTTACGGAGAGGGATGGGTTGCCATCCTGGAAATCAGCGATCCCTCTGAGGTCAGTTCTCTGCTCAGCGCACAGGACTACGAGCATCTGCTCTCCAGCCTGTCTCAGTAAGAGATGAGATATTTTCCACTCACGGATTCCGATCGAAAGGAAATGCTTCGATCGCTCCATCTATCCTCGCTGGAGGAACTTTTTCAGGATATCCCCGTGGAAGTGAGGTTCTCTCCTGACTTCAAAACCCCTCCACTATCAGAGAACCAGGTCAAAAGGCACCTGCAACGCCTCGCCGATCTCAATGCCGATCTTGAGCAGTTACCCTCTTTCCTCGGCGGAGGGATCTATCATCACTTCATCCCTGCCGCCATCCATCATTTGATCTCGCGCTCGGAATTCTACACCGCTTATACTCCCTACCAGGCGGAGGTGAGCCAGGGAACTCTGCAGACCATCTTCGAGTATCAAACGGCAATCTGCCAGCTGACGGGGATGGAGGTCTCAAATGCTTCAATGTACGACGGAGCCTCCGCGGTGGCGGAGGCAGCTTTGATGGCCCACGCTTCAACGGGGAAGAGGAAGATCCTTTACTCCCGCTCGCTGCACCCTGAGTACAGGAGAGTGCTGAGCACCTACACCCGCAATTTGGACTTAGAACTAGAGGAGCTGCCATTAAACGAACTTGGACAAGCCGCATTGAATAAAGCGAAGCCAGGGGACGTCGCCTGTCTGATCATCCAGAACCCTAACTTTCTCGGGGTAATCGAACCCGTGGAGGAAACGGCTCGTTATATCCACGAGAGAGGCGGTCTCCTCATTTACGCCTTCAGCGAGGCCATCTCCCTCGGATTCCTACCCGCGCCCGGGCTGTTGGGGGCGGATATTGTCGCCGGGGAAGGCCAGAGCCTGGGGATCCCGCCCAGCCTGGGGGGTCCAGGATTGGGGATTTTAGCGGCGAGGGAGGGCTTCCTGCGCAGGATGCCGGGGCGCCTAATCGGAGAAGCGAAAGACATAGAGGGAAATAGAGCTTTTGTCATGATCCTGCAGACGCGCGAGCAACACATCCGGCGAGAGAAAGCCTCATCAAATATCTGCACGAATCAAGCCCTCTGTGCTCTCAGTGCTCTGATTTTCCTCTCCCTGCTGGGAGAAAGGGGCTTGCGCCAGTTAGCCGAGCACAATTACCACAAAGCTCATTTTCTTGCAAAAGAACTGGAGAAGATCCCCGGAGTCAGTCTCTGTTTCCCCTCTTATTTTTTCAACGAGTTCGCCCTCCGCCTGCCCGCTCCCGCAGAGGAAGTCAATCGCTATCTTTGGGAAAACAGGGTACTGGGCGGGATTCCGCTCAAACCTTACTATCCGGAGTTGGGAGAGGCCATGCTGCTTACTGTGACTGACACCAATGATGCGAGTGAGCTTGAGCTTTTGGCCAGACTCTTAGAATCATGGGCGAGGGGGAAAAGATGAGCAGACTTCTTTTTGAGATCAGCAAGCGCGGTAAAACTGGATGCGATCTTCCTCCACTGGATGTTCCCCCATCTGAGATCCCATTCTCCGTGCGGGGCGAAATCGGCTTACCTGAGCTTTCAGAGCCCGAGGTAGTTCGCCACTTCGTGAACCTTTCCGCAAAAAACTACGGAGTGGATACAGGATTTTACCCCCTCGGCTCCTGCACGATGAAATACAATCCAAAGCTGAACGAAGATCTTGCCGCTCTCAGCGGATTCGCCTTTTTGCACCCCTACCAGCCTGCCGAGACCATGCAGGGGGCATTGAAGTTGTTATCGGAACTTGAGGGCTTACTCTGTGAAATCACCGGCATGTCACGCTACACTATGCAGCCTTCCGCCGGAGCTCAGGGAGAACTGACCGGACTCCTCCTGATCCGGGCTTATTTCGACAAAAGAGGGGAAGAAAGGGACATCGTGCTCGTCCCGGATTCTTCGCACGGCACAAACCCGGCCTCCGCCACCTTATCCGGTTGCAAGGTCCTCGAGGTGAGTTCCGACAAGCGAGGCGGCGTGAACATCGAAGACCTGAAGAGCAAGGTCTCCGAGCGGGTTCTTGCCCTGATGCTCACGAATCCGAACACTCTGGGGCTGTTCGACGAAAATATCTGTGCAATTGCGCGGATCGTGCATGAGACGGGAGGACAGCTCTATTACGATGGAGCCAACCTGAACGGTATCTGTGGCTATGTCAGACCAGGAGACATGGGGTTTGACGTAGTACATCTCAACTTGCACAAGACGTTCTCAACTCCCCACGGCGGAGGCGGTCCAGGGTCCGGTCCGGTTGGAGTGAAGGAACACCTGGAACCCTTCCTGCCCGTACCTTTGGTGAGGAAGACTGAAAAAGGCGAATTCGATTTAGACTGGGATCGGCCCGACACGATCGGCCAGATGCGCTCCTTTCTTGGTAATTTCCTCGTGGCCGTGAAAGCATATGCCTACCTCCTCTCTTTGGGCGGGGACGGACTGAAACGGATGACAGAGGACGCCGTGCTGAACGCCAACTACCTGCTTGGCCTGCTCAAAGGACACTTTGAGCTTCCCTACGATCGAGTATGCAAACACGAGTTTGTCCTGTCCACCCGACCTCTCAACGCCAGTGGACTCAAGGTGGTCGACGTAGCTAAAAGGTTGTTGGATTACGGTTTTCATGCTCCGACTGTTGCCTTTCCCCTGATCGTGGAGGGAGCTTTAATGATCGAGCCGACGGAGACGGAAAGCAAGGAGACCATGGAGGCCTTCGCCCGCGCCCTGATACAGATAGAGAAAGAAGCCATGAGCGAGCCTGAACTGCTTCGCAGAGCGCCAGAAAAAACACCCGTGCGCCGCATCGATGATGTAGTGGCCAACAGGAGCCCCATTCTCCGCTGGAGGAAAAGTCCGTAGCAGAATAAGCTGAGACTCCTTTATTCCAAATAAGAGAGGAGTTTTTCCGAACCGATGCCTGCTCGAAAAGGTCTAATCTCTTTCACCTGATTGAGAAAATGGTCAGAATTCTGGGGCACCCTGGGAAGTTTCTGAATGCGGAAGCCCCTGCTCTCTGCGCGTGGTCAGCTTTTCCCTGGGTCATGAACAGGCAACATACACCGGAATCGGCAACGCCTTCTGCTTGGTTTCGGCGGAAACCGTCTATGGAGTAGTCTCCACCTTCAGGCAGGAGAGGTCCGGGGGACCCTGAAATTTGTGATCGGGATATCGACAAATAAGATCCCGATTTTCTCCAGTCGAGCCTTCATGCACATTCTCGATGCCCTGCTCGCTTTCTCCCTCTCCCTGCTTTACGGCGTTCTTCTTTTCGGGGTGGATCTCTTCCTGCGCGCCGACCCGCGCCTTGCTCATTGCAGCCTGCGTGACGATTTTTTCCATGCTCTCCTTCGGTACAATTTTTGGAGCCATCGAGCTCGTGGCCAGGGATATCAATATCGTAATGAACGTCCGTTTTTCCCTATTGTTTTCTTCTGCGGGGTGAACTTTCCCATCTTCTACATGCCCTCATATCTCCAACTGATTGGTTATTTTTTGCCCCTGCCCCATGGTTTAGAGGCGGAAGACTTCTCATTGGTGGCTAGGGGCTTCTTCGCGTCTTTCCGCTCCTTCTCCGGGAGGCTCTCGTCGGCCTTGCCTACCTGGTGCTTGGCCTCGGCCTTTTCCTCTGGACGGAGAGGCTGGCCCGCCGCCACGCCACTCTGGACCGCTACCGATCAGGAGGGGGTAACATTGACGTCGACCTCCGATTCTCCTTAAATAAGGAGAGGAGTGAAGATATGCCTATCTACGAGTACCGTTGCGCTCAATGCGGAGGGAAGTTCGAGCTGCTATTCCTTGATGGAAGCAGCAGCGAACCTTTCTGCCCTTATTGCCAGAGCCAGGAGACTAAGCGCGTCATGTCCAGTTTCTCCTGCTGTTCTGCAAAAACTTCTTCCTCCTCCTCGGGCTGCGGCTCTTGCTCGGGCTCTTCCTGCTCAAGCTGCAGGCACTGATGAAGAGGAGGGGCTTGATCCTGATTCCTCTGGTGGCGATGGGAATCGCCCTCGCCTTCCTGCTTTACACTTTTTTCCCCGGCAAAGAGATTTCACCTGCGGCGAGCAGCTTAATCATGTTGATGCCGGAGAAGCTACTGACCGAAGGAGGGGGAATCTTCTATACAAATTACAGGCTCCTGCGCCAGACCTTCACTCCAACAGCAGAGGCTCGAGATGAGGTAATCTCTTTCAGTCAGCACATCGCCCCCTTCGAGCTGGGGAGTTCACTTTTCCGCTTCTTCTGGATTCCCGAGCTCTCTTCCTCCCTTGGCTTGAGCTGGGTTCAAATCGAGGAGGCGGTCTGGTCGCCCTGTTCCTCACTGGAAGCAGCAAGGGGATCTTTTGATTACGCCCTGCTTGCGCAAAAGATGCAGGAGGCTGGCTATTCTTCACGCGAGGAAGAGGGGGTGATCTATCTCGATCGTTCGTCCCCGAGCGGTGATGAACTTTCTTACTTGGGACAGGCTGCCATTGCCTCGTCCTCCCTATTCATGGAGCATTTCGTTCCTAATCAAACCTCTTCCCCCAGCCGCGGAGAAGCGGTTCAGGCGCTTCAGGGAAAGTTGCCAAGAGTGGGGGAAAGTGAGAGCTGGAAAGCGCATGAACCCTTTTTAGGCGGGGCTCCCTCCTATTACCTGGGGCCGGCACCACCCAATCCCGGCCTGGAGAGTTTGCTCTCGCTGGATCCCGCGGCCTCGGAGTTCAACTGGAAAGCTAAAATGGAGGAACGCGGCCGCTACCTCCTGAACCCGACCTTCATCGACTTCAGTGCATTTTCCAGTCTGCGGGAAGCGGGCAGAGTGACCTTCATTCTGCGCTATGGTGATGAAACGAGCGCCAGAGAGGACGCGGTAAAAATAGGGGGGGCGATGCGCACTTCCTACTCCGCTGTATACCGGAACGAGAATTTCCTCTCCCTCTTGGGCGAACCACAGGTAGAACTCCAGGGGAATGTACTGCGCGTCGTTTTAAAGAGTGCAAACGGAATCAAGATCCTGCAAGCCCTGGTTAAGAACCAGGATTTCGGCTTTCTCTACAAATGGGTGGCGGAGTAGGCGATCCTCTTTTTTCAGTTCTTAATATCGTACTCCTTGATCTTCGTCGCTAGCGTTTGGCGAGAGATCTCCAACAGGCGAGCGGCCTGTGTCTGGTTCCCCCCTGAGACCTGGAGAGCTTGCTGGATCATCTTTTTTTCCAGCTCGGCCACAGCTCGGGAAAGAGGGATGATGGGGACCGGGCCCTCCTGAGCCAAGGTCTCTTCCTCGAGGTCGAAATCCTCCAGAGTCAGGATATTCCCCACTGACCTGGCGACAGCCCGGGCTACTGCATTCTCTAACTCTCTTACATTACCGGGCCAGGAATAGGCAATTAATTTTTCCAGGGCCCCGGTCGTAACTCCTCTCAAGGGTTTATTATTTTCCCTGGCGTAGTGCGCCATAAAAAAGAGGACGAGGTCGTCTATATCCTCACGCCGCTCCCTGAGAGGAGGCAACTGCAGGGTAAGGACATTCAGGCGATAGTAGAGGTCCTCGCGGAAACCCTCTTTTTTGACCATGTCACCGATATCGTGATTTGTAGCTGCTATCACGCGGACATCGACTTGAACCGGCTCTTTCCCCCCCACGCGCATGAAAGTCAAGTCCTGCAGGACGCGGAGCAGCTTGGCCTGCAGGGCGAGAGACATGTCCGCAATTTCGTCCAGGAAAATGGTTCCCCTTTCCGCCAGCTCAAATTTACCGGGAGTCCTCTGTAGGGCACCGGTAAATGCCCCCTTCTCATAGCCGAAGAGCTCGCTCTCTAAAAGCGATTCGGGGATAGCAGCACAGTTCACCGGCAGGAATGGACCTTTGGCCCGCGGGGAGGCAAGATGAATCGTGCGGGCGATCAATTCCTTGCCCGTGCCGCTTTCACCCGTGATCAGGACTGTTGAGGAGGAGTTGGCGAACCGCCCCACTGTCTTCATGATCTCCAGCATTTTAGCGGAGTGTCCGATCACGGTCGGCTCATTCTTTCCCTTCTCGCAGAGTTCAGCGCGCAGCACTTTGACTTCCTCCTCCAGGCTCTTGAGGCGCAGTGCCTTCTCGGCCAGGAGCTTGACTTCCTCAAGGTCAAAGGGCTTATGAATATAATTGAAAGCCCCCAGCTTCATCGCTTCCAGAGCGACGGTGAAATCCCCGTAAGCCGTGATGATGATTGTATGAGGGCTGTTCTCTTTTTCCATCAGTTCTCGTAAAAGGGTCATCCCGTCCTTCCGTGGCATACGGATATCTAAAAAAAGCAAGTCGAAAGTAGTTCGGTTGAGGATAGCCCAGGCCTCTTCTCCATCGCTGGCTTCATCGACCTCAATCCCTGTTTCCTCGAGCACTTCGCGCAGCAACTCGCGGATCGATTCCTCGTCGTCGGCCACGAGGGCACGATAATTTTTTTTATTCGTCAAGGCGCCACCTTCATCACCGGGAGGAATACCCTGAAGGTTGTTCCTCTGCCCGGATCACTTGTGAATTCGATTCTCCCCCCCAAAGTTTCCACAATCCGATGGCTGATGGCAAGGCCTAGGCCGCTGCCCCAATCTTTGGAGGTGAAGAAAGGGTCGAAGATTCTGTCCCGGTGCTCGGTAGGAATGCCGGAACCAGAGTCAGTGATGGCTGTAACCACCTCTCCTCTCTCGAGCTGCAGACGGATGGAGAGCGTTCCACCTTTGGGCATGACTTGGAGGGCATTGATGAGAATGTTCCAGAAAACCTGCTGTATTTTCTGCTCGTCTATCAGGACAGGGGGGACATCGGCCAGCACTTTCTTCATCTCCACCCCCTGCTGCCGTGCCCTTTCTTCAATCAGCACCAGTGTTCGCTCGAGGATAGGGCCTAAATGTTTCAGGCCGAGCTGAGGAGGTGAGGGCCGGGCGAAAGAGAGGAGCTCAGCAAGGAGACCGTCCAGCCTTTCGGTCTCCTTGACAATAGTCTGCGCATATTTGTTACCCGGCTCGCTCACCAGATTACGCGAGAGAAGGAGCTGGGCGAACCCCTTAATTGAGGCGAGTGGATTTCTCACCTCGTGAGCAATGCCTGTCGTGAAAAGTCCCAGCGCGCTCAGGCGGTCTGAGCGGCGGATTATTTCCTCCAGTTTGCGCTTGAGGGAGAGATCCTCGATCGTAAGAACCTTTCCGGCTGTTCTTCCTGAGGAGGTGATGAGCGAGAAAACGGTGAGCCCTAATTCTACAGGCTCGCCCGTACTTGAGGAAATTACAATCGCCTCCTCTCCCTCACTGTGCTCCTTCAGCAATTGGACCATCTTGCCGGCCTGAGGTACACACGCGCGGATCAGGGTCTGCTGGAAGGGTTGCCCGAGGGCTTCAGCCGACTTAATGCCGAGGAGTTTTTCCGCGGCGGGATTGAAGACTGTGATATTTCCCTCCTCGTCGAGGGATACGATCCCTGTGCCGATATTCTCTAAGACGTAGCGGGTGTAATCTTTAGCCTCCTCTAAGGCGGAGGCAAGGCGGTTGGCGGCTCGGGCGATCTCCCCCATCTCGCCCGAGAGTGCCGGCAACCGATAGGAAAGGTCCCGCTCCACCCGATTGAGCCCATTCTTGATGCGCACGACCCCCCGAGAGAGATTGGTGCCAATTAACACTGCTCCCAGGGTGCCAATGAGGAAGACCGCGCCCATAATTACCAGGGAGACGTTGCGGATTTGTGCCAATTGTGCCTCAACCAGGGCCTGATCCTCCATCGCATAGGCCTGCCCTACGACCTCTCCGTTACGCACGAGGTCCGTATATTGCCGGGAAATGGAGAACCAGTTAAGGCCGGGTTGGGGTCTGGATGCCAGGGGAGCGCCAAACTCGGAGACCAGGTAGAAATAGAAGACGTTAGGATAGGATTGAGCGATGATTTCTGCGAATTTGTTCAGCTCCGCTTCCAGCATCTTTCTTCGCTCCTTGCTATCAGCGGACTGATATTTAGAATCAGCACTCAAGCTGTCCATCACCTGATCATAATAAAAGGCCATTTGCTGGGTTAAGCCGGCAATCTTCTCGTTCTTCTCGTTGATTAAAGCGTCCTGAGCCTGGCGAGTTAAAAAGAATCCTGCCCCCATGATCATGGCCAAAACGAGAATTAGAATAAGAAGGATCAGCTGCCAGCGGAGGGTTAAAAAGGATCTCATCGACAGCCTACATCCCCAGGATTTTGTGCAGATCGTAAGCCTCCCGGTTCATCTTTTTATTATGAGATAGAGCCTCCGCATAGGGTACCAGGATGGCCCGATCCGATTGGAGGCCGACCATTTTCCCCCGTTCTCCGGCGAGGAAGCTCTCCACCGCTTGCGCTCCTAAGCGGGAAGCCAGGTACCGATCCTGGGCGCTGGGGGAACCCCCTCGTTGGACGTGCCCCAGCACGCTGACCTTGACATCGTAGCCGGTGCGCTCATAAAGCTCCTGCGCCAATTGGTAGGCTCCCTTGACCCCTTCCGCCAGAACGATTACGAAATGACGTTTTCGCCGCTCGTGGCCCCGTTTCAGGGCAAGGGCTAACTCCTCTACCCTGAAGGGTATCTCCGGGAGAATGATGTACTCAGCTCCGCCTGCCAAGCCAGCCAAGAGGGCAATGTAACCGGCAGTACGACCCATCACCTCCACAATGAAAGAGCGTTCATGCGAGGTAGCGGTGTCTCGAATTTTGTCAATAGCCTCCAGTGCCGTATTGACCGCGCTATCGAAACCAATGGTATGATCCGTACCCCAGATGTCATCATCGATGGAAGCGGGGATCCCCAGAGTGGGGAGCCCCGCTTTTTCCAGCTCCACCCCCCCGCGAAATGTCCCGTCCCCGCCGATTAAGATCAGGCCGTCAAGCCCGGCCTGTCGCGCCTGCTCCACTCCTACCTTTACTCCCTCCTCCTCGAGAAAACTCCTAGGGCGAGAGGTCAGGAGTACAGTCCCTCCTCTCTGGATGATGCCGGACACGGAGGCCAGGTCCATGCGCATGAGCTCTCCGCACATAAGGCCCTCGTAACCACGCATGACCCCGTAAGCCTCGCTCCCCATGTAGATAGCCATGCGCACTACAGCCCGGATTGCCGCATTCATCCCCGGAGCGTCCCCCCCGGAGGTCAGGACGCCGATCTTTTTCATTGTTCTGGATTCCACAAAGAAAATTATAGAGCAGTCCAGGAGTAGAAAAAACTTGACTAAAATAGTAAGATATTTAATTATGAAATTCACAGCCCGTGGCGAGTATGGAATCAGGGCCATGGCCTTCCTGGCTTTGAGGGAAAAAGAGGCACCGGTTTCCCTTCAGAAGATGAGCCAGGCCGATCGCTTACCCATAACCTTCCTCGCCCAGATCATGTCGGCCCTGCGTAAAGCGCGGCTCGTGGATAGCGTGCGTGGCAGCCACGGAGGATACCTTCTCTCCCGCCCGGCCGCCCAGATCAAGGTCGGGGAGATCCTACGGGCCTTAAAAGAGGACACGAGCTTCCTGCACTGTCTGAAAGAGAAAGAGAGATGCGAGCGCACGGAGTCATGCCCCTCACGATCTTTCTGGGGACGCGCCAAGAAATCTCTTGACTCCCTGATGGAAGAAACTACCCTGGCGGATCTCATTCTGCGCCCCTTTGAAGGAGGAAGTGAATGAAAAGAATATACTTTGACCACGCTGCCACTACCCCCGTCCACCCGGAAGTCTTAGAAGCCATGTTGCCATATTTTCAGGATTGCTTTGGCAATCCCTCCTCCCTCCATTCTTTTGGGCAGGAGGCGGCCCGAGCCTGCCAACAGGCCCGGGAAGAGGTGGCCCGCCTTCTCAATGCCGAGGAGAGGGAAATTATCTTCACCAGCTCAGGCACTGAGTCCGACAACCTCGCCCTACGAGGGGTGGCTCATAAATTTAAATCGCGGGGAAACCACATTATTACCAGCCGGATTGAGCATCACGCCGTGGAGTATACCTGTCGCGCCCTTGAGCACGAAGGGTACGACGTCACCTATTTGCCCGTCGACAGCCAGGGACTCGTCGATCCTGAGGAACTCGCCGCTGCGATTCGGAAGGAGACTGTACTGGTCAGCATCATGTACGCCAATAACGAGGTGGGGACAATACAGCCTATCTCCCGGCTGGTGGAGATCGCTCACGAGCGAGGCGTGCTATTTCACACAGATGCTGTACAGACCGTGGGACAGATTCCCCTCGATGTGCAAGAGCTGGGAGTGGACTTATTGTCCCTTTCCGCCCACAAGTTCTACGGCCCCAAGGGGGTTGGCATTCTTTATCTGCGCAAAGGAATTCAGATCGACCCCATAATCTACGGCGGAGGACAGGAAAGAGGATTGCGGGCGGGGACAACGAACACCCCGGGCATCGTGGGAATGGGAAAGGCCGCTAGTTTAGTCCGCCTGGAAATAGGAGAACGCATGCAACACCTCCTGGCCTTGCGCGAGCAACTGATCGAGGGATTGGGAAAAGTGCTCGAGCACTTCATCCTCACCGGCCATCGCACCCAGCGATTGCCGGGAAACGTCTCGATCTGCGTTAAGTTTGTTGAGGGAGAGTCACTGTTGCTCTATCTCGACCAGGAAGGATTCGCCTGTTCTTCCGGCTCAGCCTGCACTTCAGGCAACCTGGAGCCCTCCCATGTGCTCCTGGCCATGGGGATTCCTGCGGAAATCGCGCAGGGCTCATTGCGCATCAGTCTTGGCCGAGAGAACGACGAGGAGGATATCAGGCGCTTTCTAACTGTTATCTCCCGAGTGGTGCGTCGGTTGAGAGAAATGTCCCCATTCAAGCCATCTGAGAGAGATACAACGTCAGCGCAATAGCGATATAATTAAAGAGAATCATGTGGGACCGTTTTACTGAAGGCGGACAAAAGGTCATAACCCTGGCGATGGAGGAAGCCCATCGCCTGGGACATAACTACCTCGGCACAGAGCATATTCTGCTGGGGATTTTGCGCGAGGGCAACAATATTGCCATTCAGGCTTTAGAACGGGCAGGGGTTTCCAGCACCGATCTGAAAACAAAGCTGGAGGATATCCTGCGCTCGAGCCACCAGGTGGAATCCTTTTATGTAGGGGCGCAGATCGCGCTTACGCCGCGCTCTAAAAGGGTGCTCGAGCTGGCTTACGCTGAGGCGAAGGAACTAAATCATCCTTATGTGGGGACGGAGCATCTTCTTCTCGGTCTTCTCAGAGAAGGGGAGGGCATTGCCTTCAAGGTCCTGAACGAGATGGGGGTTGATCTTCAACGGGCAAGAGCCGCGGTGAACACCCTCCTTGCCCCCGAGAAACAGCCACGTAGCAAGAGCACCACCCCCACTCTTGACCAGTTCAGCCGCGACCTTACCCAGATGGCGAAAGAGGGAAAACTCGACCCGGTGATCGATCGGGATACGGAGATAAAGAGAGTAATAAATATCCTCTGCCGCAGGACCAAGAACAACCCTGCGCTGATCGGAGAGCCGGGGGTGGGGAAGACCGCTATTGTGGAAGGGCTGGCGCAGAGAATCGTGAACGGCACTGTGCCCGACCCCCTCTTAGCTAAGAGGGTAGTATCCCTGGACATGGCTGCGGTAGTAGCCGGCACCAAATATCGCGGGGAGTTCGAGGAGAGAATGCGGCGTATTTTAAACGAGCTGAAGAGGACACAAGGAGAAATAGTCCTCTTCGTTGACGAGTTCCATACCCTAGTGCATGCTGGAGCCGCCGAAGGAGCGATTGATGCTGCCTCCATGTTTAAGCCCTCCCTGGCGAGGGGGGAATTGCAGTGCATCGGCGCGACTACCTTGGATGATTATCGCCGCTACGTGGAAAAAGACGCCGCTTTAGAGCGTCGTTTCCAAACAGTCTATGTAAAAGAGCCTTCGGCAGCGGAGACGCGAGAGATCCTTCGCGGTCTGCGTAAGCGCTACGAGGACCACCACCACGTAACAATCGCTGACGAAGCCCTGGAAGCCTCGGTCGAGCTGGCGGAAAAGTTCATCACCGGACGCTTTCTTCCGGACAAGGCCATCGATCTGATGGATGAAGCGGCCGCAAAGGTCCGTCTAGAAAAAACGGAAAGCTCTCGGGTAGAGGCCGAGGATATCGCCCAGGTTGTAGCTCTCTGGACGGGAATCCCCGCGACCCGCCTGTGCCAGAGCGACGCGGAGAAGCTTCTACACATTGAGGAAGCGCTCCACGAGCGAATTATAGATCAGGAAGAGGCAGTCAGAGCTGTAGCCGAGGCCCTTCGCAGATCACGAGCGGGGCTGAAAGATCGGAGAAAGCCTATCGGCTCCTTCATTTTCCTGGGGCCAACCGGAGTGGGAAAGACAGAGCTGGCGCGAGCTCTGGCCGAATATCTGTTCAGTAACGAGGATGCCCTGGTGCGGCTGGATATGTCCGAGTACATGGAAAAGCATACAACCTCGCGCATGGTGGGAGCCCCGCCCGGTTATGTGGGATATGACGAGGGGGGGCAACTGACGGAGATGATTCGCCGTCGTCCCTATTCCGTGGTCCTCTTCGACGAGATCGAAAAAGCACACCCGGAAGTCTTCAACGTTTTGCTGCAGATCATGGATGACGGAAGGTTGACGGACGGCCAGGGAAGGCAAGTGGACTTCCGCCACACCATAGTGATAATGACTTCAAACGTGAACAGCACCTTCCTCTTAAGCCGGCCTTTCGGTTTCCGCACAGGAGAGAAGAGGGGGCCTTCTTTTGAGGAAATGAAGAAGAGCCTGCTCGAGGAGATGAGGAAGACCTTCCGGCCAGAATTCCTGAACCGTGTGGATGAAATCATCGTCTTCCGGCCTCTCGAACCCGAGCACATCGAGCGGATCGTGGATTTGATGGTCATGGCGATCGGGAAGGAGATAAAAAGCCTTGGCCTCTCCATCCGACTGACAGGTAGCGCGCGCGAACTCCTGGCGCGCGAGGGATTCGACCCCGCCTACGGGGCCCGGCCACTGAGAAGAGTGATCCAACGCATGGTGGAGAATCCCCTTTCCGAGAAAATCCTGGAGGGAGAGTTTCAGCACGGAGATACTGTATTGATCGATTTAGAGGACTCTACAATTACTTTCCGCCGTATAGGGGAGGTTGTCCCCGCTGCAAGCTGAGCGCTTTCCCCTCCTCCTGCTTCTCGCGCTCATCTTAGGTATTTTGCTTCTTCCCCTTGAAGAAGCAGGGGCAAGCATCATCTCTTCGTCAGCCATTTTCTCATCCTCCGCCCAGAGCGAGACCTATACCGTTACCACCGCGATAGCCTCCACAGTCTCTCCAACCGATATTTCCGCGACTGCTACTCCCTCGGTCACGAGCACCACCCCCGTTTTTCTTCCCGATGTCGTGGGCCATCCCGCAGAACAGGCCATCCGCCACCTCGCCATCCGCGGCTTAATCGACGGATTCCCCGACGGTTTTTTTTGGCCAGATAGGGCTCTCACCCGCGCCGAATTTTCGAAGCTCCTCGACCTCTGTGTCGGGGTCACTCCAACGAGCCCCAACCAGGGGAGCTTTCTCGATGTCCCCATCGAGCACTGGGCTTTCCCCTTCATCGAAGGAGGCAGAAATTTAAGTTTGCGTCCATTTTTTCTCTTTCAAGGATTCCCCGACGGCACTTTCCGACCGAGCGCCTTTATCACAAGGGCGGAAGCCCTGACCCTCATCGTCCGGGCCAAGGGGTGGGAGAAGATGGACACGCCCTCCTCTCCTTTTTTGGATGTAGCCAAGGAGCACTGGGCGTATCAGGAACTCCTGGCGGCCTGGGCCTACGGTTTAATCGACGAACCGGAGTTGCAGCCGGAAGGCCCCCTGCCGCGATGGTTGGCAGCCCTCGTTATCTATCGAGCGATCGATCAGCCCGCAGTGAAGCGCATCTGGATCTCGCTGGCGGAGCAAAAGCTCTATTGCACGAATGGAGCGGTTATCGTTTATACATTCCCCACACTTACGGGAAAGAGCGATTGGCCGACCCCTACCGGCACCTATCGGGTGATCGAAAAATTGGAAAAGGTCGATATGCGCGGCGGTCTCGGCGTGGAGGAATATTACGTGCGGGATGTCCCCTGGGTTCTTTTCTTCATCAACCGTGTCTATGCCATTCACGGGAATTACTGGAAACCGGAGGAGTATTTCGGGCAAGACCCGGCCTGGACCGGCAGCCACGGATGCGTAGGCTTGATCCCCGAGCAGGGCAGGATTGTCTACAACTGGGCTCCGGTGGGAACCGCGATTATCATCACCCCCGACCCCCTGCGCGGCGTGACTTAACCCACCCTTTCAAAGACCTCAAAAAGCGCAGAGGTGATATTTCCTGTATACTGTAGAAAATTTTTCAGGGGAAGAAACAGGAGGGTTAGAGATGAGATTTCTGGCAAGGGTTTTAATCGCCCTTGGTGCGGTGGCGATGATCGTTGGCTTCTTTTTACCCTTCTTCAATGTGGCCCCCGCCACATTCTGGGATGCTACCAAAGGTCCTGAATCATGGAAGGTATGGATTGTGCTGGTGGCTGCCGGCCTATCCCTGATCCTGATGATCGCCCCCTCTAAAGCTATGGGGCTGATTCATCTGATCCTGGGAGGCGGGGCTGTTTACCTGATCTACTGGGTACTGGGCTCTCCCAGTCTGCAGTCTATCTTCGGCACCTGGGATATTTTTCAGAGCTTTCTCGGGAGTTTAGGCTACGGCGGATACCTGCTTTTTGGCGGAGGCGTAGCCATTTTTCTCGGAGGGATTTTCGAGATCGCCTCGTAGCAAATCCCTGGCGGCAGATCAGTACTCCGTGAAGGCTATGATATTGGTGAGACTGCCCTTGGGCTGTGCGACAACCTCGCCTCTGTAATAGAGTCCGGCGGAAGCACCCCCGTCCAGATTCACCGCTTCCAGGCAGCCCAGATTCCGCATGATTTGGGCCATCTGCTCCAAGGTGACGGGCTCCATTACAGTTGCGAGGACGATTATACGACTTCCGACGAGGCCGATGGCGTTCCGGCGCGCCGATGTGGCAAGCAGGGAGGCATCGAAGTTTTCCTCGGTATTATGGAGGACAACCTGCCCAGCCTTGAGCAGACGCGGTCCTCCCGAGATGGTTGTCTTCACCTCCTGCCAGGGGAGAAGCAATTTCGTCACATTGTTCAGATACTTGTACTGCAGCTCCACCCGATCCCCCACGCGAAAGTGGGCATAGAGCCAGGAACCAGCTGGAGCAGTCAGGACGAATCCATCGCGGGGGATCTCGACATCGCCGCTTTTAATCTCGATCACCCTGTACTGACGGAATACGATTGCCTTAGCTTCCCCGACCCGTACCTTATCACCGTAGATGGGCGTGAATAAACGGACGGAGTCTGGCAGCAGAGGTTGGTTCAGTCCCGATATGTAAAAGCTGAGCTCATCGGGTCCCCGACCGTCGAGGTTTTCGGGCAGAATGCGCCCGGTTATCCCTACCTCAAGCGGGGCGAAGAAGACATCATTGGTGGAGGAAAACCCGATGGAGGTTCCCTGGTTCGTGAGAGCGATGAAGGTGCCGTCGTTCTCTAAGTTCCCCCATATATAACGGCAGGGGCCCTCCGGATCGAGGGGGTCAGATGATTTTTTATCGAAGTAAGCCCCGGCCAACGCCACCGTAACTTTGTTCCTCCCCGCCAGTTCCCCAAGTGATTCCAACCTCCCTATCTGGTCGCGGGCGATGAAGACCCGGGCCTGAATATTGGGCCGGGTGAGGTCCACCTGTGCATAGAGCACGGTTACCGTCACCGTGGGGGAGAGGGGTACCCGTTTCGATGCCAGGTAAATGGTGCCGAGGGAGGAAGGGGACTTCATCCGCTCAAGAATAGTCAGAGCCTCTGCCCGCGAGGCGCTTCCATTCAAGCGGAAGGTCCCGTCGGGGTAGCCTTTCACCAGTGAGGCCTCGCAGCCCACCTGCAGGAAGGGGGCGATGGATGAGGGAATGGTGTCGGTGAAGGAAACAAAGGCATCCGCGCGGGAGAGGGCTACGCTCTCCAAATTCAAGGCTCGTATCGCGGCGAGGACGATCTCTCCCCGCGTAATCGGCAAGTCCGGTTCGATCTGCGCCGATTGGGAAAATCCGAGATAGCCGGCCTTTTTTGCCGTCTCCATGTAAGGATAGCCCCAATGATCGGGAGAGAGGTCCTCGAAGCTTGGAGTGGGGGGACTTTCCGGAGGGATTTTTTTGAAACGAATCAAGAGAGTGTAGAATTCCGCGCGCGAGAGAGAGCTATCCGGACGGAAGGTGGCGTCCGGATAGCCGAAGACCAGGCCGTCCCTCACCATTTCTACGATGTTCTCCCTGGCCCAGTGATAGTAGATGTCGTTTAAGATTATATTTCCCTGAGGGGACTCGATCTCCACAGGGATCGGAGGAGGGGGGGAAAGGCGGCCGGATCGCACATACCATGATGCCACCCACCCACTCTCTCCCGCTGGCGTCTCTACCTCGTACCAGACCTGCTGGTCCTCGTCCGCTTCCTCCCCGAACAGGAAAAGGACCGTGTCCTGCGGAAGCTGAGAGATAACGGAAAAGCTCATGCCGGGGCCCTCCCTCAGGTTGAGATAGTCTTCATCCGTCACCACCCATTTACGGTCGCCGAAGGAGAGGAGCCAGGAGGCCACCCACCCCTCTTGCCCGGATGGAGAACGTACCAAGAACCAGATCGCTCCTGTCGGATCGCGACCTTCCTTGATGACGAGAAGCGCATCTCCCAGGCGAATAGTCTCCAACACCTCGCCTCCGTTCCCCGGCAAAGAACGGAGGCGAACTTCGTCTTCCAGTGCCGCGACGGTAGAGTCCGCCCAGGTGAAGGGAAAATGGTAAGAGGAGAGCAACAGGAAGGCGAGGATAAGGAGAAGGAGACTAAAGCTTGATCTCTTCATCTAATCTTGCTTTGTGAGGAGTGTGAAACCAGGCCTTTTTTCCCACCTGGACCAAGCCGAACACGCACTCCAGCATTCCCAATACCGGAATGAGGATGATATAGACAAATATGTAGGGGATATTTCGCAGGACGGGGATGCCAGAGAAGAAGATTCCGGAGGGGACGTAGAGCAAGGCGTAGGTGATGCCAAAAATGGTCATGAAAGGGTTGGGAGGAAGCTGAACGATGGAAAAGAGGGTGTTGACGGCGTTGAGGATGCCGTAGATCAAAGCGAAAATCAGCCAGGCGGGGGTAATCAGGTAGATCGCCATGTCCCAGAGGCGCAGGTTTCTCTGGATCAAGCCCTGCCAGAGGCAAGGAAGGAAGAAGCGGAAGAAGCAGCGCCAACCACCGATAGACCAGCGCTGTCTCTGGAACCAGATTGTGCGCAGGTCGGTCGGAGCCTCGTCGAAAGTTTTCGTTTCCGCCACCCAGCGAATGCGTTCCCCCCGAAGGGCCATCTTTAAGGAGAGCTCAAGGTCCTCGGTCAGGGATTGTACTTTCCATCCTTCCTCGGCCAGGAGTTTCCCCCGCACGCACATGCCGGTACCGATGAGATAGTTTCCCAGGCCCCAGCGCGTTTTCCCAGTGTGCCAGAGGAAATTCGTGGAGCGTTGCTCGACGAAAATCGTACGCGTGATCCAATTCGAATTTGGATTCTTCAGATCGAGGAAGGCCTGCATCAAATTGTGACCAGCTGCCAGATGGTTGTTCATGACCGAGAGGAAGTTTCGACTGACCCGATTATCCGCGTCGAAGAAGCAGAAGGCCTCGTGATAATCCCTGCCCTTAAGTTGAAAAATCTGCTCCAACCCCCACTCCAGGGCGGCGCCCTTGCCCCTTATTTCCCCCGTTTCCCGGCGCAGGGCTATCGCTCCTCGCTCCTCAGCTATAAGCGCCGTCCGGTCGGTACAGTGATCGCAAATAATATAGATGTGGACGAGCTCTTGGGGATAGTCCAACTCGCGCAGGTTCTTGATCAGATCCCCGATCACTTTCTCCTCATCATGCGCCGGGACTACAATGGCGAAGCAGGTCCGAGGAGCTGCATGCGGAATTCGGCGGCGGGGAATCAGATTGCCCAGGGCAATGAAGGCCAGATACCCGCACATGAAGAGGAAACCGTATTTGAAATTGTCCAGGATCCAGAGGAAGATGGAATAGAGCATTAAGAGGCGCCCTCTTGCGCGGCCTTCCCCTTCCTTTCTCTCATTTTTTCCACGGATTCCTTGAGGGCCTCCATCAAGTCGATGACCTTGGCCTCTCTCTTCGGGGGTGAGATCACGGCCTGGCCTGCAACTTTCTGCTCGATCAATTTTCCCAGAGCCTCTCGGTATTGATCTTCGTACCTCTCAGGCATAAAGGCCTCACTCATGCTCTCGACGAGCTGCAGGGCCATGGCCAGCTCCTTGGCCTGTACCTCTTTGGGCAGCCCCTCCAGCTCAGGGATCTCGTGGGTAGAGCGGATCTCATCAGGATAGTAGAGCATCTCTAAAGCTAGGATGTCCTGGTAGGGTCGGAGGAGAATGAGCCCTTCCTTCTGCCTCAGTGTCAGTTTTCCTATTCCTACGCGCTCGCTTTTGACCAGCGCTTCTTTCAGGAGGGCGAAGGCTTTCTCACTCGCGGCAGGGCCCAAGTAATAGGTCTTTTGGTAGTAAATGGGATCGAGTTCCTCCATATTTACAAACTGGAGCAGCTCGATGTTCTCCACTGTCTCCAAGGGCACCGAAACTAAATCCTCATCCGTCAGCATCACGTACTGGCCTCTGGCGTATTCGTAGCCCTTAATGATTTCCTCTGCGGGGACCTCCGCCTGATGAAAAGGGCACCAGCGAAGGTATTTCAAGCGGGAGCCGCAGGTCTTGTGAAGGTTGTGAAAATGGATCGTCTTCTCCTCCGTCGCCGGATAGATTTTTACCGGAATATTTACCAACCCGAAACTGATGGCGCAAGAACCGATTGCTCGCATGTTCCTCTCTGCCTTTCTTTAAATATTTAATCGGAAAGGACGCAGATTTGGCAAGGGAAGGGAATAGACAGGATAGAATTAAGGAGATGAAGATCGGTGAAGTGTTGCTTTGGGCTAAAGAAGGCCTCGGAAGCTTGCGCGAGGCCCATTATTTGCTGGTGGAGTTCTTACGGCGAGACCTGGCTTTCATCCTTTCCCACGCCGATGACCCCTTTCCCGGAAGTCCTGCCGAGCTCTTTCGCTGGGCGATAGAGAGAAGTAAGGGCAGACCGCTGGCCTATTTGAGCGGGCGCAAGGAATTCTTCGGTCAGTTCTTTATTATCGATGAACGCGCCTTGATTCCCCGTCCGGAAACCGAGCTCTTAGTGGAGAAGACCATCGGTTGGGCCCACCGGCGAAGAATTATCTCAATTGCAGATGTGGGAACGGGCTCGGGTTGCATTGCCATATCGCTGGCGCTCGCCCTGCCTGAGGCCAGGATCTGGGCCCTGGACTCCTCGGCGGAAGCATTAGCCGTAGCCAGGCGAAACGTGGAGAGATTCGGACTCAAGAACCGCATTATACTTAAGCAGAGCGACCTCCTCTCCTCTTTAGAAGAACGGGTGGACTTGATTGTCGCCAATCTCCCCTACCTCTCCCCCGTTCTTTTAAAAGCGTCACCCGGATTAATGTTCGAGCCCCGATGTGCTCTTTTGGGTGGAGCGACAGGGGTTGAGCTTGCGGAGCGCCTGTTGAACGAGGGAAAAGCCGGGCTGGAAAAAGGGGGAGCTCTTTTCTTAGAGATCGGGGACGAGCAGGCCGAACTCCAGCATCTGGCCCGGAGGAACTTCCCTCTCGCAGAAATTGACATCCTCAAAGATTGGTCGGGGCTCCCCCGCCTCCTCAGGGTTCTGATCCCTCCCGCTCTATTCTGACCAGTCCCTCTTTTAGTAGAAGATCCCCCGCTCGAGTACAAAGGAGATAGCCTTCCTCGGTCAACCCACCGCCGATCCCCCTGATCTTTTCCTCGTAGAGGACAATTTTGCCCAGGGCACTGTCGCGCTCGGCCCACAGGGCATTAAGCGAGGAAGAAGGAAGCGAGGAGGTGTGCTGAATCGTAAGATAAAGCTCCTGGAAAATTCCCTCCCTTCCTTGTCGAGGGTGAGAACAGGGGATGTAGAGCGGACTCATTCTTTTTCCCCGACGGAGGAGAAAGCGCTCCAGATGAAGATTCAGCTCCAGATTGAGTAGATTGTAGGAGGGATGCATTGAAAGAGCGCCCACCACCGAGCCGCCGCAGAGGAGCTGGCGAGGCCAGAGTAGCTCCAGCGAGATCCCTTTCTTCTCCAGGGCGAGCGCGCACGCCAGGCTCGCTCGTTCGAGCCCCTGGCTCATCGCCGGCAGAAGCAGGGAGAAATAGAGCCCCCTTCCTGGAGAATGCCAACAGCTTTCCCTCTGGCTGTCGGCCCTTACTGCTGTCCAGGGCGGGAATTCGCAAGCGGCGAGCTTCTCTGTGACCTTCTCGGTGCTGGGGACGGAGAGAAGGCGAAGAATAGGGGGGGTCCGATTGACCTCCCCCTGCTCCCATCCTGGTCCACTTAACCAGCGCAGGGTTTGCCCCCCTTTCCAGTCCAGCCAGAGATCGAGAAGCTCCCTCTTCAGGCGAGGATGCAGGAAATGAGGGGAAATTTCGACCAGGGGAAAGAGGACGAACCCTCTTTCCTCCAGGCGAGGATGAGGCAGGATGAGATCTCCTGTATCGATAACAGATCGGTCAAAAAGCAGTAGGTCTAGATCAATAACGCGGGGCCCGCCCGGAAAAGTCTTCCTCCTGCCCAAACCCTCCTCGATCCCCTTCATTTTTTCAAGCAAGGAGACCGGAGAGAGCCGTGTTCGACCGCGAAGACAGGCATTGAGGAAGAAAGGCTGATTCCGATACCCCACGGGCTCAGTCTCATAGAGAGAGGACACCTGTTCAATTTCCAGATAGGCGCGCAAGGCGCGAACGGCGCTCCGCAGTTTTAGTAGGCGGTTTTCGAGATTACTCCCCAGTCCGATCCAGGCTACCACGCTCAAGCCAGCACTCCGCATAGAGGTCGTCATAATCAACCGACAGAGGGGCTCGTGGTTTGTGTACCCGCACGCCCACTCTCTCTAAGAGGGGAAGAGCCCGCAGAAGTGCTCCAGCTATTTCCTGGGCCAGGGTCTCGATCAAGGTGAACGATCGACTCTCGACGAGAGCACGGACCAGGGATACCGCCTGAGCATAATCGACTGTGGAGCTCAGCTCATCGCTTTCGGGGAGAGGAAACTGCAGCTCCAGGTCGACAGAGAAAGGCTGTTTTCCCTCCCGTTCCTCCGCCCGAGCTCCATGTCGACCCAGAAAGGCGAGGCCCTCCAACACTATTCCTCTGTTCTTCTCAACCATCTTTTTTCCTTGTCCCTAAGCTTCCCAAGTGGTATGATGCTCGTGCAATTATTATCGTTTTGCGCCGATATTTCAATTGGGAGGATGTAATGAAAGCCTTGACGACCCAGAATATTCGTAACGTAGCGATTGTATCGCATTCCGGCGCGGGGAAAACCACCCTTCTGGAGGCCCTTCTGTTCACAGCAGGTGTTACCACCAGGCTGGGTAAGGTGGAAGAGGGAAATACGGTCTCGGATTTCGACCCGGAAGAGGTCAGGCGCCGCTCCTCTCTTTCCGCTACCGTTGCTTACCTGTTTTGGCGGGAGCAGAAAATCAATATCCTCGACGCCCCCGGCCTCCTCGATTTTGTGGGCGAGGTTAAGAGTGCCCTTTATCCGGCAGATGCAGCCTTGATGCTTGTTTCTGCCGTCTCAGGGGTGGAGGTGGGGACAGAGCTTTACTGGGGGAGTCTTGAGGAGAGGGGGATGCCGCGGGCATTTCTCGTTACCAAGATCGACAAAGAGAACGCCAGCTTCGAGAAGACGATGAAAGATCTGGAGGATGCTTTCGGCAAGGCAGTAACTCCCTTGCATCTTCCTGTAGGCAAGGAGGCCGCCTTCGAGGGTGTTGTAGATCTTCTGCAGATGAAGACCCTGCATTTTCCGGAGGGGAGCGGACAGGTGGAGGTCAGGGAAATTCCTAAGGAACAGGCCGCGGAAGCGGAGAAATATCGTGAAAGGCTGGTCGAGGCTGCTACCGAGGCGGACGATGCAATGCTGGAGAAATACCTTGACGGTCAGGAATTGAATGAGGAGGAGATCCGCACCGGGTTGCGCAAGGCCATTCTGGCCGGGAAAATATTCCCCATTCTCTGCGCTTCTCCATTCAGGAATCAGGGGAGCGCAGCATTGCTGGATTTCATTCTGAACTCGTTTCCTTCCCCACTGGAGACGGGTAATTTGCAGGCCCTCAACCCTAAAACGAGGGAACAAGTTACGATCAAGCCGGATAAGGAGGCTCCCCTGGCCGCCCTTGTCTGGAAGACCATGGCCGATCCTTATGTGGGCAAGATCACCCTCCTGCGGCTTTATGCAGGCACCCTCCGACCGGATTCCCGCCTTCTGAATACCACACGCGAGGTGGAGGAGCGTATCAGCCAACCTTTTTTCCTCCGCGGCAAAACGCAGGAAGGAGCGCCAGAGCTCATTGCCGGTGACATAGGAGCGATTTCCAAGCTCTCCGAGACAAAGACCGGGGACACCCTGTGCGAGAAAGAACACCCCCTTCTCCTCCCGCCCCTGCGCTTTCCTAAACCGGTTATCTCTGCAGCCATCCAGCCGAGGTCTAAGGGGGACGAGGACAGGATCTCTAACGCGCTGGCTCGTATGGTGGAGGAAGACCCAACGATCGAGGTACGCAGGGATGCTGAAGTCGGCCAAACCATCGTTTCCGGCCTGGGCCAGTCTCACCTGGAGGCGATGGTGGAGCGGATGAAACGAAAATTCTCCATCGACGTGAACCTGGAACCGCCCAAAGTACCTTACAAGGAGACTATTCGCACGAGCGTGAAGGTGGAGGGTAAATACAAGAAGCAAACAGGAGGGCACGGACAGTACGGTCACTGTTGGGTCGAGTTTTCTCCCGTCGAGCGGGGGAAGGGCTTCGAGTTCGAGAACCGGATTGTGGGAGGAGTAATCCCCAAGCAGTATATCCCAGCCGTGGAAAAGGGCATTCGCGAGTCCATGGAGAAAGGAATTCTGGCTGGTTTCCCGGTAGTGGATTTCAAAGCGGCGGTATATGACGGCTCTTATCACACCGTGGATTCCTCGGAGTTGGCTTTTAAAGTTGCAGCCTCTCTGGCTTTCAAGAAAGGAATGCAGGACGCTAAACCTGTTATCCTGGAGCCGATTGTCTCGGTGGAAGTGAGAGTACCGGAGGCCTACATGGGCGATGTGATCTCGGACTTGAATTCCAAGCGGGGCCGAATCCTGGGAATGGATTCGGCGGGCAAAACCCAGGCGATAAAAGCCCAGGTTCCTCTTGCGGAAATGCTTTCCTACGCCAGCGACCTCACTTCAATCACGCAGGGACGGGGTTACTACACAATGGAATTCTCCCATTACGAAGAGGTGCCCAATCAGTTGGCGGAGGGGATCATAGAAAAGGCTCTGGCGGAGAAGGCGGAGGAAAAAGAATGAGGGTCTCTCCCTCGCACCGCGCGAGCACGAAACTCTGAGCGGAGGCGTTCTTCCCTCTTGATTCAGTTAGGCAGACCTTATATATTCATTTAGGTATGCCTAATATGGTCACAGAGGAGAAAACTACTGAGAGGATTGAAGAATACCTAGAGGCCCTCTGGCGCTTGGAGGATAGCGGCCAGGAGCTGAGCGTGACGAATCTCAGCCGCTTCTTAAAAGTTACCCCTCCTTCCGTTTCCGAGATGCTGCAGAGGCTAATAAAAGAAGGATACGTGAGCGCCTCCGGCAGGGGAGTCTATTCCTTGACTGCAAATGGGAAAGCTCTCGGAGAGAAGGTGATCCGTCGCCATCGCCTGCTGGAGAGATTCCTCGTCGATATACTGGAAATGGAATGGGACAAAGCCCACGAAGAAGCCTGCCGTTTGGAGCATAATATGAGTGCCGAGATGGAAGATTCTCTCGACCGCAGGCTGAACCACCCCAGCACATGCCCGCACGGCCAGCCAATCCCAGGCGAACAGGGCGAACAATTACCCGTCCTGACCCTCGCTGATCTGGAGAAGGGCGAAGAGGCCGTTATTATGGCAATCAATGAAGAGGAGCCAGGCTTTCTCCGCTATATGGCTTCTTTAGGCCTTTTCCCTGGCGTTAAGGTCCGGTTGAAAGAAGTTGCCCCCTTCGGCGGCACGAGAATTATCGCCATGGGCAATTGCCGCTACTCCCTGGGGGACGAGGTAGTAGGAAAAATCATAGTACAGAGGGTATGAGGCACCGACATCGCTTCAGGCATGGTGCTCAGCGCCACCTCCCGAAAGTCGCCCTGGTAGGAAATCCCAACGTTGGCAAATCACTTCTTTTCAATCGCCTGAGTGGCGCGCATACGGAAGTGGCCAACTACCCGGGCGTCACGGCAGAGGTCTTCCGTTCCGTCATCCATGACAACGAGGGCGACTACATGCTCGTGGACCTGCCTGGCGTATACGGCCTGGACGCGCTTTCTGAGGATCAACAATCGACCTGGAACTATATTTTCGAGGAAAAACCTGACCTGGTGGTCGCGGTGCTGGATGCTACCAACCTTTCCCGCAACCTGTTTCTCCTTTTCGTCCTGATGGCCCTTGACCTTCCTCTCCTCGTGGTCGGGACCTTCGGCGATCAGGCCGAACATGAGGGGGAGCCTGTGGATTGGGAGAAGCTCTCCCGACTCTTAGAGTTGCCGGTCGTCTCCGTTGTCGCCACCCGCAATCAGGGAATTCCGCAGTTGAAAAAGGAGGTCCGGCGTCTGCTTAACCGGACGACGATGATAAACTACCCCTTGCCCTATCCTGCCAATATGCGGCATTTGATCCCGGTGCTTGGGGAAATTCTCGAGGAGGCCAAGCTCCCGCCCCGGCGCTCGGTCTTTCTCTTCTTGCGAGGGGACGCCAGGCTGAAAGAAGAGTTGAAAAAACAGGGAAAGCTGGAGAAAGCCCAGGCAGCACTGGATCTTTTCCGCAAGAGCTACCAGATACAGGAACTCATTATACCGCTCTACACTTTCTTCCATTCCCTGGCTCGGTTTCTTGGGCAGGCGGTACAGAAACCGCACCAGCACTTTCCCCGGCGGATGGAGAAATTCCTCACGGCCCCCATGAGCGGAAGCTTTTCCGCATTGCTCATCCTCCTCTCAGTTTTCGGCATCCTCTTTCTCGTGGGAGGATGGCTCTCCGAAGGTTTCACTTGGCTCTGGACAAACACAGTGTCGCCGGGCCTGGAGGCTTTCGTGCGCGCTATCGTAGGAACAAACATAGTCGAACGTGTGATCCTCTGGGGCCTCGACCAGGGGATCCAGGCTGCCCTGGCCGTAGGGATTCCCTATATCCTTGTTTTCTATGTACTCCTGGCTTTTTTGGAAGACTCTGGCTACCTTTCTGTGCTCTCGTTTCTGGGAGAGCGGCTGACCAGGCTCTTCGGTTTACCCGGGAGAGCCCTTGTGAACCTCGTAGCGGGAGCGGGCTGCAATGTCCCCGCCCTGATCGGAACCCGGATTCTCCCGGGAATGCGCGAGCGTTTCATCGCCTCCTTTTTGATCCTTCTCGTTCCCTGCAGCGCCCGTACGGTGGTGATCCTGGGAGCGGCGGGGCCCTATCTGGGGTGGGGTGCGGCCCTCTCCCTTTATGCCATTACTATTGGACTGGTCTTCCTTTTCGGCCTTCTCCTCAACCGCGTCTATCGTGGTCAACCCACAGTGATGATCAGCGAGATCCCTCCCATGCGGTGGCCGCAATGGAATCTGGTGCTAAAAAAGACCTGGACGCGCTTTTCCGATTTTCTCCTCTTCGCTACCCCGATCATGATCCTGGGCAGCCTGCTGCTGGGCACTCTTTACGAGACCCACGCCATCCAAGGCCTGCTGGAGCCTCTGAGGCCCTTTGTGGAAGGCTGGATGGGCCTGCCGGTCGTAGCTGGCCTGGTCCTCATTTTCTCTTTCCTGCGCAAGGAGATGTCGCTGCAGCTCCTGTTCGTCCTGGCTGCGGCAGAGACCGGGCGCAGCACATTCGATCTTTTGGGCCTTCTTTCTCCCGTCCAGCTCTATGTCTTCGTCTATTTCGTCACCGTCTCCTTTCCCTGCCTCTCTTCCCTCACCGCTTTAGCGCGCGAACTTAAATGGAAGCGAGCTCTGCTTATTTTTCTCCTCCTTTTCGGCTTCTCCCTGTTGACGAGCGGCTTGCTCTATCGACTTCTGCTCGCGCTCGGTTTCTCGTAGAATGAGCATGGAGACCAGGTATGGCTTTTAAGGATGTGAAGATCGGAGAGGGCGCCCCTGATGTCGTGCGGGCGATAGTGGAGATCCCCAAGGGCAGCCGGAACAAGTACGAACTCGACCCACTCACGGACAGCATCGTCCTAAACCGTGTCCTGTTCTCGCCCCTGCAATATCCCTACGATTACGGGCATATCGCCGAAACCCTGTCCGAGGACGGAGACCCCCTGGACATCCTCGTTATCTCCGACGAAGGGACCTTTGCCGGCTGTATTGTTGAGGCGAGACCGATCGGCGTCCTGGAGATGGAGGACGAGAGGGGGAAGGACGAGAAGGTACTGGCGGTGTCTGTCCACGATCCTCGCTACAACACGGTAATGCATCTGGAAGATCTTGTCCCTCACCGCCTCCTGGAGGTCGAGCATTTTTTTGCTGTTTATAAGACCCTTGAGGACAAGATGACCAGGGTTCTGGGCTGGAAAGGTACTGAGGAGGCCAAGGCCCTCATTTTAAAGGGCCATGCAGCTCAGCAGAAGGCGGCGCAGGCTAAAAGCGGTGGCTGTTAAGCAGGCGAGGGAAGATTTAAAAGCCTGACAATGTTCTGCGTATGCTCTCTTTCGTGCTCCAGAAACCTGCGCAGGACCTTGCGCATCGTCCAAGGTTCCTCCGGATGCTGTGTGAATTCTGGCAGACGATAGACGGTCGCCCTTTCTAAGGGCGAGAGTGCGCTCAAGCGCTTCACTGCCATCCGACGCACGGCCGCAAGATAATTGAAGACCGTTCCCTGGAAGCTGGCGAATTGGTGGAGCTCGGATATCGGGCCGAGCCGGGAGATGTACCACTCTTCCGCCCGGGCGACATGGTAAAGAATGGCTTCGATGGTCCTACTCGTTCCCTCCCGCGTGCATTTCAGTTCCTCCTCCCTTAGAGGAGTCACGAGGGAGAGGAGATCCTGGCGGGAAAATGACATCCGGCGCAGGTACTCCTCCACTTCCTCATCCTCTGGCGGCTCGAGGTCCGGGGTAAAAAGCTCAGCGGCGTCTCCCGATTCGAAAGGGGCAATCCCTTCTTTGGCCTCGATCAATTCCCACTCCTCAGTCTCCTTGAGCGGGACTTTGTGCGATTTTAACCAGGAATAATACAGTCCGATCTCCTTGCCAATTCCCGCAAGAGCTTCCTCCATGCTCTTCCCCTTGCTGATGCAGCCCGGCAGGGTGTAGGCGTGAGCCATGGCGCGACCGTCCCTGCGTACCTCTACGTAAACAGGGTGTTTGAACTGGACTTCCCTTTCTTCCATTGGAACCTCCTTTTAAGCGATACGTGCGAGAGCGCTCTCGACAATTATGCGCAAGAGGGTGCTGTAGGGGATACCCGATAGTTCCGCCGCTTTCGGTAAATCCGAATACCTTGGCTCGAGCCCGGGCAGGCTGTTGATCTCGATGATGTAGGGACGGTCGTTTTCGTCCAATCGGAAGTCGGCTCTGGCGTAATCACGCAATCCGAGGGCGATAAAGGATCTTTCGGCAATACCCTTCACCTCTTGCAGAAGGGAGGCCTTCAGGCGAGCTTTTTTCACATCCACGCGATCGCTGTATTTGGTTTTGGCGGCGAAGCTATTGATCGGGCGCTCTTCGGGGGGAAGGGCAGTGAAAGAAACCTCCAAGGGATGAAGGGCACGAACAGGATTATCCAGGATCCCCACAGTCAGTTCCCGCCCTGGGATGTATTTCTCCGCGAAGAGCGGAGAAAAGGTTTTCACCCGCTGTATTTGTGCACGTAGCGCTTGCTGGCTGACAACGACGGACGACGAGGAGATACCCTCACCGGAACCACCGAAGGCCGGTTTCACGATCAGGGGGAAATCCTTCTTTCCGGGATCGGAGTGCCAGAAAAACGGAGGCGTAGGGATCTGGGCCTGAGTCCAGATGGCCTTGGCGACTGGTTTGGCTAATGCGATGAGATGCCCGGCCGGAGAAGATCCCGTGTATGGAATGCGAAGGAGTTCGAGGAGCGCGGCCACGTGCGCCTGCTCCTCTCCCGTGGCGGAATAGAGGTGAAAAACAACCTCCGCCCGGGAATTGATAAGCGGGGAAAGATCGGGTGGGTTAAGGGGAATGCAGAAAGGGGAAAAGCCCTCCGTTTTCAATGATTGAACTACGGCCTCAATGGTCCTGCTCTGCTGATTTGCTCTCTTTTTATCCTCCTCGCTCGAGGAGAAGTTGGCCTTATAGAGGAGCCCGACCCGCATTCTTATCCCTATCCAGCTCATAAATCTTGGTAAGCGCCCATTCCTTCAGCGCGTCAGGAAAGATTCTCTGGGCCAAAGAGGCGGCGACGGTCTGCCAGAGGCTCCCCGCTCTGTAGCGGAACCCGATTCGCGGCTTTTCCGCCAATTTGACCATCACCTTGGCTACCAGAGTAGGGGAGGGTTTCAAAGGCAGTGTGCGCATAATGTAGTTCCAGGAATTCTGGGCGCGATTGTAATAGGGGGAGCCCTCCCCGAGAGGGAAGGAATGCAGGAGGAGGGGAAGATCGCTGCTCGTGCCTCTGATAGCTTGAAGGCTCCTGACCGTCGTCAAATTAAAGGCCGTGTTGATATCGCCCGGCTCCACAACCGCTACTTGAATACCAAAGGGCTTTATCTCCATGGCCAGTCCTTCAGCCACGCGCTCGAGGGCGGATTTGCTGGCTGAATAATAGCTTTCAAAGGGCACGGTCAACCCTGCCGCGAGGGAGCTGGTTAATATTACTTTTCCCCGACCCTGCCTTCTCATGACAGGAAGGACATGCTTGAGCAAGCGGAGGGGGCCGAAGAGATTGGTGGCAAATTGCTCCTCCGCAAGCTGTTCTTCTGTTTCCTCGACCGAACCGAAAATACCGAGGCCGGCGTTGAGAAAGAGGACATCGATTTCTCCCCCCGCACGCTCGAAGTACTGCACCGCGCACTGCTGGGCTGAGGGACGAGCGCGATAATCCAGGGGAAGCAGGATAAATTGGCCTAAGAGAACATCCAATTTCGAAAAGACCTGCGGCAGCCTAAGACCTACTTCCTTCAGCTTCCCCTCCTCCAAGCGATAGCGGGTGTGATCGCGTAGAACGCTTGCTTTAAGATCTTCCAAGGAGTAACCCCCGGGGTCCCTGCTCGTCCCAATCACGAAATGCCCCCGGGCCATCAAATGCAGAGCGGTTGTAAGCCCGAGGCCGGACGATGCCCCGGTTATTAGAATTTTCAGCTTTCTCATCTCGACCCTCGTGCTTTTTTATTTAGACTGGTCTTTCCCAGCGGAAGAATTCATCCTCTAAGGAGAGTATAGCGAGGATAGGCCACCCTGTGCTATAAAGGAAGCACCTTACGGAGGCAGGTGATAGCGTTGGCAACTGTCAGGGATATTGCAATTATAACGGTCGCGGCTTTGACGATCATGGCTTTCTTTCTTTTCCTCTATCTCGTTCTTGTCATCACTTCCTTCTTTCGAGCCCTGCAACGCGATCTAAAGCCCCTTCTTCAATCGGGTGGAGAGACCCTCCGCTCTCTCCGCGCGACGATAGGATTGGCCCAGGAGGCCATCCTCACTCCTTTTGTGCAAGCCTCGAAGATAGGAAAGCGATCGGCCATGGTTATGCAGGGATGGCGTTTCCTGAGGAAGTTGTTGAGGAGGAAAAAATGAGAGGGTTTCTTTGCGGTCTGATTTCCGGCCTGCTCGCTGGCGGAATTCTAGGGCTTCTTTTCGCCCCGCGGGAGGGAAAAGAGACACAGAGAGTAATCCGTGAACGAGTGATGGATGCCTGCGAGAAGGCACGCGAGGCGGCCTGCCAGAAAAAGCAGGAACTGCTCGCTCGTTGGGGAAGCTGAGATGGACCTGGCTGCCTGGAGGGATCTGGCCCTTTTCCTCCTCGCCCTGTTCCTGATGTTTATCCTCGCCCTCTTGATTATTTTCTTCGCCTTCCTCTCCTTTTTTATCCGGAAGGCCAGGAAAAAAGCGGATACCGTGCTTGAGCTCGTCCTGAATAAAGCAGAAAGCGCAGAGGAAGTGGCGAAAAATGTTACTCACCGGATGGTGGCACCACTGGCCTCTATTCTCTCCCTCAAGGAGGGATTGAAGGTTTTCTTCACCGCCCTCATCGCCCACAAGCGAACCTGACTTTCCCTTTTCGCTTTCAGCGATGGCGCAAGTAGCGCAGGTGCCTCTTCAGGCGCAGGTGCTGTTCGGAAAAAGGGATGATGCTGATGGAGCCGTCCATCTCCAGCACGGCCAGCTCTACGCCGGCAAGATCGGCAATGCCGTGCTCGCGCGCAGCCATTTCCAGCTCCTCCAGGGTGATCCGCTCCTTGCTCATGTTTTCTTTGAGGACCTTGCCGCGACTCAAGAGGATCGTGGGCTGACCCTCAACTGCTTTGCGCAGGCGAGGGAAACGCTCGCTCAGCCAGTTGATTAGCCAATTGAGCAAGAGCAGGGTCGCGGCGGATATGAGCCCGGCCCAGAGCGACACGTTTGGCCCGGTCATGGCGTTCTGCACGGCATTCGAGATGAGGAGCAGAAGGACGAGGTCAAAAGGGGTCAGCTGGCCGATCTCCCGCTTCCCCAAGAGCCTCAACCCCAGGAGAACAACGAAGTAAATTACCGCAGTACGAACGGCGACCTGCCAGAGGTCATTTGCGATCTCGAGCATCTCCAACCTCCTTTTATAGCTTCCCTGCTATTATAATCCGAGTTGCGGTACTCCATCTCTTAGGCTACATTTAGAGTATGAGGCTCAATCTCTTTCCCAAGGACCGCCGATTCTACGAGCTTTTCTCCGCGACAATGGAGAAAGTGGTCAAGGCGGCGGAGGCCCTGCATGATCTGCTAACCACCTACACAGACGTGGTGGAGAAAGCCAGGCGGATCAAGGAGATCGAGCACGAGTGCGATTCCCTCACCCATGAGATCGTCCGCACCGTAAACCAGTGCTTTGTCACTCCGATTGACCGCGAGGACATCTATGCCCTGGCTTCAGCCATGGACGATGTTGTAGACTTCATCGAGGCTACTGCCGACAGCCTCGCCCTCTTCAACGTAAACCAGACGAACTCGGCGATGATCGCCATGTCGCAGATCCTTGTGCAGATGACGAAGGCGCTTAAGGAAGCAATCGATCAATTGCACACCTTCAAGAACCTCTCCATCCACTGGATCGAGGTTCACCGCCTGGAGAACCGGGCCGACGATACCTATCGCAAGGCCATCGCCCTCCTTTTCCAGGATCATGTGCATGACCCGGTGGATATTCTCAAATGGAAAGAAATCTACGACATCGTGGAGGAGGCCACGGACAAGTGCGAGGATGTGGCCAACGTGATTCAGAGCATCGTCATCAAGCACGCCTGATCCCGGGGGAACCCTCTTCCCGTCGATCAATCGTCCGGGTTGCACTTTCTCCTGAGAGATCCCGGAAAAACCCGAGCCGAAAACTCCAAAACCAGCATTTGCGAAAAAGAAGGCGGAGGAGGAAGAAAACCAACTCGCTCAAATCTTGACAGCAGTGGGAAAGGCGATTGACAATTTGAGGGAAAACGGATGAGCGGATCTATTCGAAGGACCTCCAGCTCTGCGGAGCATTGGAGCTTTCCGCGTATTTCTAGCACCCCGGCTCTGACTGGCATGGAAACTGCGTTTGGAACACTTATTAGTGCCCGATGGATTATTTAAGAGGCGAACCAATTTTAGGTCGATAAGTAATCAATAGCGTGATAAATGATCAAATAAGAAGCAGGATCAACCAGTAGCTGAGGGCACCCACCAGGGCGGATACGGGTATAGTCAGAATCCAGGCCCAGACTATGGAGCGGGCTACCCCCCAGCGCACAGATTTTACCCTTCGGGCGGATCCGACCCCCATGATGGCCCCGGTGATCGTATGCGTGGTAGAGACGGGAATTCCGACAAGAGAGGAACTGATGATGGTCAGAGCTCCAGCGGTCTCCGCACAGAATCCTCCCACCGGCTGGAGTTTGGTGATTTTAGAGCCCATTGTCTTAACGATCCGCCATCCGCCGGAGAGGGTGCCCAGCGCAATTGCCGCATGGCACATGAGCACTACCCAGAAGGGAATTTCGTAAGTGGAAAGATAGCCTGCGGAAAAGAGAACCCCGGCGATGATCCCCATCGTCTTCTGGGCGTCATTTGTACCGTGCCCGAGGGAATAGGCGGCGGCGGAGAGCAGTTGAAGCCTGCGAAAGATGCGATCCATGCGGTATGCGCTTTTCTTGCGGAAAAGCCAGAAGGTGATGAGCATGAAGGTATAGCCCAATACGAGTCCCAAAAGCGGCGAGATAATAATGAAGAGTAGGACCCTCAGCCAGCCGGAGAGGATCAGGACTGAAAATCCGGCCTTGGCGATAGCTGCGCCGGCGAACCCGCCGATCAGAGCATGGGAGGAGGAAATGGGGAGCCCGAACCACCAGGTGAGCAGATCCCAGAAGATCGCGCCGAGGAGTCCGGCCAGAAGCACGAAGAGATCCACCATACTCAGGTCGATCAAACCGGCCCCAATCGTGTGGGCCACTGCTGTGCCGAAGCCGAATGCGGCGACAAAATTGAAGAAGGCCGCCCAGATCACGGCCAATCTCGGTGAGAGCACCCGCGTGGAGACAACGGTGGCGATGGAATTAGCCGCATCGTGGAAGCCGTTCAAAAAATCAAAGACCAAGGAAACGAAAATGATAAAAAGGACCAAATAGAGCATGCTCTATTCCCGTGATATTCTAACAGAAAGTTTGAGAGGTGCGAATGCGGAGAGCCTTTTTCTTCGACCTTGATGGGACATTGCTCAAAGCGCCCGAGGAGGATTTTTACGTCACTCTGTGCGAGCTCGGGTTACCCTTTTCCCTGGAGGAGGTCTATCAGGCATATACCCAGACCCGGCAGTGGTATCGGAAAAGCCCTCATGCCTATAGAACCGGGGAAGAGCTCTGGCGCCGCTTCGCAGATCACGTTTTGCTCCGACTGGATATCTCTCGCCAGCCGATTTCCCTGGTCGAAGAGATCCGGCGAGGCATGGATCGAAAGGAGAATGATCGTCTCTATCCGGAGACGAGAGAGGTCCTGACGCACCTGAAAAGCGAAGGGAAATACCTGGGGTTGATCTCCTCGCGCCCACTAGAGGGGGTTGAGGGAAAACTGAGGATTTTTGCCCTTAATGGTTTCTTCTCCCTTGTAATCGGCAGAGAGAGCGTTAGAGAGATCAAGCCTTCCTCTCTTCCTTTCGTCTTAGCCTTGAAGGAAAGCGGCTTTCAGGCAAAGGATGCCCTCTACGTGGGCGATTGTCCGGAGGAAGATCTAGCCGGGGCTCAGGCAGTCGGTATGCGGGCTTATATTGTGGACCGCCGCGGTCGCTTCCCCCCTGCCCCCTACTTGATTAAGGACCTGAGAGAACTTCTGAGGAGGGAAGAGATGACATGAGGGAGAGGATTCCCCCCGGACAGAGACTGTCCCGGACCCTGGTCTCCCTGCAGGTTGAACACTCCATTTTCCAGGTATCGGCGGATCTCTGGACATTGGAGGTTAAGGGGCTGGTGTCCCATCCTTTTTCCTGGAGCGTCTCCGCGCTCAAGGCCTCCTTCCGCGATCGTCTGCAGGGAGATTTTCACTGCGTGACCGGCTGGAGTGTTCTCGACTTGAGCTGGGAAGGCCTCTCTTTAGCCCATCTGTTGGAACTTGTCGAGCCCCTGCCGAGCGCCGAACACCTGCTGTTTCAGGCCGAGTCAGGATACACAACCAATCTTCCCCTCGCCTACTTGAGGCAGGAACCGACAATTGTCGCCTGGAAACTGAACGGGCGGCCGATACCTCCTGAGAACGGCGGCCCCCTCCGGCTTTTTGTACCGGGGAAATATGCTTACAAGTCCATCAAGTGGTTGGTATCAGTGAGCTTCTTAGAAAGAGAGGAAAGGGGATACTGGGAAACGCGGGGATACTCAAATTCGGCGGATCCCTGGAAAGAAGAGCGTTATTCCTGAAGTCTTCCTCAGGCCAGCTTCTCTTTCACCTGCAATTTAGAGAGCAATTCCTGTGCGGAAAATCCTGCCTTCTCTAAGTCCAATTCGTCCGGTCTTCCCCGGTTGAGGCCGCCAAAAGCCTTCAGCAGCTGATAATAAGTATCCCAGCCGGTACAGGCAACTCCCCGATAATGCTGAAGCTCTTCATCCTCAAGCTCCGGCGCAGGAAACGGTGCCTTCTCAAGGAGGGAATCCCTCGAGGAGTCTCAGGAGCTGTTGATGCGTGCGCCAGAAATAGACGCCCGAACCGAAGGAAATGTGGTCAAAATCCTCCAAGCACTCCCCATCAAAGGAGAACAGGTCGGCCATCGGGGACTTGAGGGTGATAGCGATCTCCCTCGCCACTTTTTCCGTATTTAAATGATGAAAGGAGACGTAGAGGACCAGGGACCTCATGGCTGAAGCAATTGCTCCAGAAGGTAAACAGCCCCTGGCTTGGAGATGGGTTGGTTGTTGTTCCCGCATTTGGGGGAGAGAATACAGGAGGGACACCCGTCCTCGCAGGGGCAATCCCTCACCATCTCCAGAGTGGTGCGCAGGAGATCGGGCAGGATCTCCTGCACTTTTTCCGCAATCCCTACGCCCCCAGGGGCTCCGTCGTAAAGAAAGACAGCCGGCCCTTTCATGGATGGGTGCTGCGGATAAGAGATACCGCCTAAATCCCAGCGATCAGAGAGGGTAAAAACGGGGATCATGGCGATTAAGGAGTGCTCGAGAGCGTGCAGACCTCCCTCGAAATCCAAAGCCCTCTCCCTAGCCCTTTCTTCGAGTAAAGGGGGGAGGGAAAACCAGGCGCTCTCGGTAAGATAAGAAACAGGGGGGAGGTTGAGCTCGCGGTAATCGAGAATCCTGTCGAATTTCTTCCTGTAGTAGCCCAGGATCTGTTCCTGGATACGCACTTTTCCGAAAAAGACCTCCACTCCTTCACGCATGAGGTAGTGTCTTCTTTCCCCCAATACGCTCAGCGATGTTTCCTCCTTGACTTGGGTGTAGATGTCAGATTCTATCGGCCGGACAATGGCTGTTCCTTCCTTGAGATCGAGTCTCTCCACATAATAAGCCTCTCCCTGGTGCAGGAAGATCGCTCCCGGATAAGCTTCGCGCAGGGCACGAGGAAGGTCCAAGGTCTCCAGCAATTCCCCTCCGGGCGAGACCAGCTGAACAGGTTGCCCCTCAATTGAGTTAAGGGAGACTATGGCGGAGGTTCGCTCATCGGACCCCTGGTAATGACCCATACGCAGGAGCCCTGCAAGTTCAAGCTCACGCATGGAAGAGAGAGCTTCCTCACCGAAAGCGTGAGCGGTCTCCGCTTCCTCCAGCGGAAGCTCGCGCGCCGCACACTGGAGGTGGCCGCGTAATACATGGGGATTAGAGGGGTTAAGGAACAGGCTTTCCAGACGATGCGAAAAAAAACGTTCAGGATGGTTGATGAAGTATTGATCGAGGGGGTTGGGATAGGCCACGAGGATCACGAGGGAATCGTTTTTACCCCTTCCGGCTCGCCCGGCCTGTTGCCAGGTGGAAATCATCGTCCCCGGATAGCCGGCGATGATCACGGCGTCGAGGCTGCCGATGTCGATCCCTAACTCCAGGGCGTTGGTAGAGAATATGGTGCGCAGCTCGCCCTGACGCAGGCGCCTTTCCAGCTCTCTTCTATCCTCGGCGAGGTATCCGGCACGGTAGGTGGCGACCTCCCACTCCGCCTGTTCGCCTTTTTGGGATAATTGTTTTTTTGCCCATCGCGTCAGTAATTCCGACAGGGCGCGCGATCCGGTGAAACATAAGGTCTGCAGGCCCTTCGAGTGAAGGAACAGGGCGAGATCGCGCACCTCCAGATGAGACGACCTTCTCTCCCCGGTTTCAGCCAAGGCTGGGTTCCAGAGAAGGAAGAACTTCTGCCCACGGGGTGAACCGTCCTCTGTGACAGCGCGCACAGACTTCCCCGTCAGCTTCTCGCCGAATTCCTCCGGATTCTTGACTGTGGCGGAGGAGAGGATAACCCGGGGACATGAGCGATAATATTTCAGTAATCGTTCCAGCCTGCGGAAAAGGCAGGAAAAGTGCGAACCAAAAACTCCCCGATAGACATGCGCCTCATCAATTACGATGTACTTTAAATTCATGAAGAATCTTCGCCAGAGATGGTGCCAGGGCAGATATTCGTGGAGGGCGTAGGGGTTCGTCAGGATGACCCGGGACCTTTCCAGGATCCTTCGCCTGAGGGATGTGGGCGTATCTCCATCGTATATCGATGGTCGGAAGCGGGTTCCAAGATTCTCCTCCCATAAGAGGAGGGAATTCAATTGATCGTTGGCCAGGGCTTTCAGGGGATAGATGTATAAAGCGGTGGAGAAAGGATTCTTGACCAGGGCCTCGAGCACTGGCAGTTGAAAGGCCAGGCTTTTGCCGGAGGCGGTGGGAGTGGCGAGGATGATGTCCTCCCCCCGACGAAGAACCCGGATGGCTTCGGCCTGATGCAGGTAGAGGCGGATTCCCCGGCGCAGGAGCTCCTCGGCGATTGGGGAGGGAAGCGGATCGTCCAGTTCACCGTATCGGGCAGTACGAGCGGATAAGACCTCTAAAAATGCCAGTTGCCCCTTTCTCCCCAGCTTCTCCCTCAGCTCCTGGACGAGCGAGGGAACTGTCAGTTGTCCGAAATCCAAACGTTGTCCTTTCCCAGGAGCTCCCGCAATCGGGCGAGCAGGCGAGCGTCGCTTCTGACCCAGAACCGGGTGGAAGGTGATAACACCACCTTTTTTCCATTCAGAGAGACATAAAGGGTAACGGGGCAGCGCCCCGGATATTGTTCGAGCACGTCCTTGAGCTTTATCAGGGTATCCAGGTCGGCCTTGGAGGGTAGGGTGAGGTTTAGGTAGACCTCCTTCTCCTCCTTGATCCGCCTGCGGTTCTCCAGGGCCTCGCGCTCAAGGAAGGTCACGACCTTATCGGCCAGGATCTTGACCGAATCCTCTCCCTGACTGATTTTTCCGTGGACGATCAAAACTCCTTCTTTAGTGAGGAAAGGACTCACATCTTTATAAAGACGGGGAAAGATAGTGACCTCCTGCGAGGAGGAGAGATCTTCTAAGGTGAGAAAGAGCATTTGTCCGCCGTTTTTGGTGGGAATCACCTTCGTCTTCTGGATCATCCCTCCCACGGTGAGCTCTTTCCCCTCCTCGAGCTCAGCCAGGGAACCCAGCGGGGTGAGGTTGTAGCCGGCGAGGACTTCCTGATAACGCGCGAGCGGATGGTTGGATATATAGAAACCGAGGACTTCCTTTTCCATCGCCAGGACCTCGGCATCAGAGTACTCCCCCCCCTCCCAGCTCACCTCTTCAACCGGCGAAAGCTCATCGGTTGAGAACAAAGCGGCCTGGTCCCGATGATTAAGTCTTTTCGCCTGTCCCAGAAGGACATCCAGGCCATAGAGCAATTCCGCCCTGCCCTTTCCCGTGAAATCGAAGGCCCCAGCTTTGATCAGGCTCTCCACGGTCTTACGGTTTACGAGATGGGAGGAGACCCTTGCCAGGAAATCGGAGAGGGAGGAGAAGAAGCCGCCCCTTTCCCTCTCTTCCAGTATCACCTCCACCGCTCCCTGCCCAACATTCTTAACCGCGGCGAGGCCGAAATAAATCTGGTTATCTCCGCCCGGGAGGAAGCCCACTCCACCCTCGTTCAAGTTGGGGGAGAGCACTTTCATTCCGAAGCGGTTGCACTCCTCCACGTATGTACGCACCTTTTTCTCATCACCCATTACCGAGCTCAACAGCGCGGCGGAAAATTCGAGGGGATAATGCGCTTTCAGGTAAGCGGTGTGATAGGCGAGAACGGCATAAGCGGTGGCATGCGATTTATTGAAGCCATAGCGAGCGAATTCGGCCATGAAGTCGAAGATCTTGCCGGCGGTCTCTCTGGCGATCCCTCTTTCCACCGCCCTTTTTATGAAAGCAGGCCGCTGGGTATCCATGATCGCCTTATCTTTCTTCGCCATGGCCCGCCTGAGAAGATCCGCCTCCCCGAGGCTGTAACCCGCTAAAGTAGAGGAGATCTGCATTACCTGCTCCTGGTAGACGATTGTGCCGTAAGTCTCCTTGAGGATCGGCTCCAGCTCTGGATGAAAATATTGAATGGGAAAAGCGCCCGATTTTCTCTTGATGAAGTCATCGATCATCTGCATCGGGCCAGGACGGAATAGAGCTACAATGGCGATGATGTCCTCAATGCAGGTCGGCCGCAGGTTCTTGAGGATCTGGCGCATGCCCGAACTTTCCAGCTGGAAGACCCCCGCTGTATCTGCCTGCTGAAGGAGGGAGAAAGTTCTCTCGTCGCTCAAGGAGACTTCACTCCAATTGATCTCCTCACCGCGCCTTTCTTTAATCAGAGCGAGGGCGACTCGCATCATCGTTAGAGTAGAGAGGCCAAGGATATCCATCTTCAGGAGTCCGATTTTCTCGATCTCATCCTTGGCGAATTGAGTTGTTACCACTCCATCTGTTCCCAACATCAAGGGAACGTAGTTCATCAAGGGCTCAGCCGATATTACCACACCGGCTGCATGGGTGGAGGCATGGCGGGAAATTCCCTCTAGTCCCTTGGCGGAATCAAGGAGCTCCTTGATCTGGGGGTTGGAATCGTAAAGGGAATGGAGCTCGGATACTGTGGCCAGTGCCTCGGAGATGGAGGAGCCGAAGGGAATCATTTTCGCCACGCGATCAACCTGCCAGAGGGGGACTTTCAGCACCCTGCCGCAATCCCTTACAGCCGCGCGGGCAGCCATGGTGCCGAAAGTAGCAATCTGGGCGACATTTTCCTGGCCATACCTTTCCATCAGGTACTGGATCACTTCGTCCCTACGCTTGGAGCAGAAATCGATGTCGAAATCCGGCATTGTAATCCGTTCCGGGTTGAGGAAACGTTCAAAGAAGAGGTTGTAACGCAGAGGATCGATTTCCGTTATCCCCAGCGCATAGGCCACGAGGCTGCCGCATACCGATCCTCTACCGGGGCCCACGGCGATCCCCCTGTCGTGAGCATGGTGGACGAGGTCCCAGACCACAAGGAAGTAGGCTGAAAACCCCATCTGTCCGATTGTCTCAAGTTCGTAATGCAGGCGTTCTCTCTGCTCAAGGGCGCAGTCATGGTAGCGCTGTTTTAATCCCTCTTCCGCCTTCAGGCGAAGGAAGCTATCAACATTATGGTCTTCAGGCACGATGAAGTTGGGCAGGTGGAAATGACCGAAATCCAATTCAAGGTTGCACTGTTGTGCGATCTCCAGAGTATTATCGAGAGCCTCCGGCAGATGAGCGAAGGCCTCACGCATTTCCTCTTCATTCTTGAAATAAAATTCCTCATTTTCGAAACTGAGCCGATCAGCATCTTCCAGGCTCTTACCCGTGCCCACGCAGAGCAGAATCTCGTGGGTGCGAAAGTCATCGCGATTTGTGTAGTGGGAATCATTGGTCGCGACGATCGGGATTCCCATTCTCCGGGAAAGCTCCACCATTTCCTTCTGGAAGACCCGCTCCTCCTCCATCTTGTGATTCTGTACTTCAAGGTAGAAATTGCCCTCCCCGAAAATGGCGAGATACTCCTGCGCTACCTGCTGCGCCAGTTCCATTTTGCCCTCGAGCAGGAGATGGGGAATTTCCCCTTTGAGACAGGAGGTCAGGGCGATCAGTCCTTGCGAGTAATGGCGCAGCAGTTCTTTGTCCACTCGCGGTCGGTAATAGAAACCCTCCAGGTGAGCCCGCGAGGTTAATTGAAGCAGGTGGCGGTACCCCCTGATATCCTTCGCCAGCAGGACGAGGTGAAAAGCCTGATCAATTTTTCCCTGCTTATCCGACCGTGTCCGGGGAGCCACATAAACCTCGCACCCGATGATAGGCTTTATCCCTGCGGCCCTGGCCTTCTGGTAGAAAGGAATTACTCCATGCATAGAACCATGGTCAGTGAGAGCCAGGGCCGGCATCTCCATGGAGACTGCCCTGCGCACTAAATCGTCCAGACGAGAGAGGCCATCGAGGAGGCTATATTCAGAATGAACATGAAGGTGAACAAAAGCCACGATGATATTCTAACGCGAAATAGAAACCCTCTCCATCTCGGAAAAAGGTTCATCCATCAAGACGAAAGTCCGGGCTCAACCTTTCAGTTGCCGATCCAGAGCATCATGTACCCAGCGGACATGATGCTTAGAGATTAAATTGAATTCAGTCAGAATGCATCTCTGAACGTTTCCCGTTAGGGATAACATTATTTATGAGCCAACGTTTTCTTTGAAAGTAACATTAATATTGAGGCAATGCGCCCTCTCCGGGCAGATGACAGGCGGCGGTCACGGCGATTTTTTCCTCTCTTGCCTCCAGCTCTTGAGGACTTGTACCCAATCGTTCATCCCCTGCCCTGTTATTGCGGAGAGCAGGAGGAAAAGGCCTTTAGCATTAATTCGACAGAAATCGCCCTCCACCGTCTCCAGGGAGAAGTTCGAGCCTTCAAGCAGATCCGCCTTAGTAATCATCAGCAGGTCGGCAGTTTGAAAGGCCTTTGGATACTTCCTGATCTTATCGGAGCCCTCTGTGACGGACAGGAGGGCCACCCTCTTCCGTTCCCCGAGCGAAAATGAGGAAGGACAAACCAGGTTGCCTATGTTCTCCACCAGTAGGAAATCCAGGCCTTGAAGGAGGATCTTATCCAGGGCTCGCTCGATCATGACCGCGGTGAGATGGCAGGATCCTTCGGTGTTGAGCTGGACGACGGGTATCCCATACTTTTCCAGCCTCCTGGCGTCCTCGTCAGTAAAGAGATCGCCCTCGATCGCCGCGAAGCGAAACTCTCCTCCCATACATTCCAACGTCCTCTCTAAGAGGGTAGTCTTGCCTGACCCGGGGCTGGAAATCAAGTTGATCATCAGGATCCCGTGTTGCCGTAAAACCTCCCGCACTTTCTCGGCGTGCGCCTCATTTTCCTCATTGACCGCTTTCATTACTAGGATTTCCGCCATCTCAACGCTCTCCCGAGATAGATTTCACGTAGAACTCATCTCCTCCCACCACCTGCATGGGCAGGTAGCCGCAATCTGGGCAAATTAAATCATAATGCCATACGGGGACCAGCTGTTCGCAGCGCGGGCATCTGCCCTCTCCTTCCTTTTCCTCCACCATCAGTTCGCTGTTCTGCAGGAGATTGTCCTGGCGCTTCAGAGCGTCGAAAGCGAACTGAAGGGCTTCAATGTTGATCCCGCTCAATCGGCCGACGACTAAAGATATGGAGCTCACCGTCTTCAATCCATTATCCCTGGCCACGGCTTTGACGATGCGCAGGACGTTTTCCATCAAAGAGAACTCATGCATTCAAGTTTTCACCAGAAGCCTACGTAGCCACGGAGTCCTTTCCGCATGCTAAAATGAGATGATTCCATGATAATCGTTGCTACCGGAAGGAGCAAGGGAGGTAAAACGTGAGAGACCCTCATCTGAAGAAATTCGCTCAGCTGCTTGTCCAGCATTCCCTTTGCTTGAAGAAAGACGACCTTTTTGGCATCTACACAACGCCCCTCGCTGCGCCATTTGTGAGAGAGATCTATCGCGAGTCCCTGGCGGTGGGGGCTCATCCTTTCTGCCGATTGGAGCTGGAAGGATTGCAGGAAATTTTCCTGCGTGAGGCTGCGGAAGAGGGACTACAATTTCTTTCACCTCTTGACTCGGCTGAAATGGAGCGGATTGATGCCAGATTGACTATCCAGGCCCCTGTCAATACGAAGGCCTTAAGCGGAGTGGAGCCAAGGCGGCAAGCCACCTGGCAGAAAACACGAGCTCCTCTGTCCCGATGTTTTATGCGAAGACAGGGGGAGGGCTCTTTGCGCTGGACCTATACTGTCTACCCCAATCAAGCCAATGCCCAGGACGCCGACATGTCCCTGCTCGAATATACGGACTTTATCTTTCAGGCAGTACATCTGGATGAGGAGGATCCCGCGCTCTTCTGGCGGAAGTTCTCGCGTGAACAGGAGAGGCTTATCGAGATCCTCGAGCAGGGAAAAGAGGTCAGGGTCCTGGGCCAGGGAACCGATTTTCGCGTGGAAATAGGAGGAAGAAAGTGGGTCAACGCCGCCGGCCAGAAGAACATGCCAGACGGGGAGCTCTTTACTGCGCCCCTGGAGACAAGCGCCGAAGGCCACATCCTCTTCTCTTTTCCGGCTATCTATCAGGACAGAGAAGTGGAGGGAGTGCGCATGGCCTTCAAAGAGGGCAGAGTGGAGAAGGCGGAAGCGCGGCAAGGGGAGGAATACCTACTCCAGGTCCTGCAACTGGATGAGGGCACTCGCTATCTCGGAGAGCTCGCTTTTGGCAATAACTTCGCGATCGAGAGATTCATGGGGGACATCCTCCTGGACGAAAAAATAGGAGGTACGCTACACCTCGCCCTGGGCTCCGCCTATCCTGAGACTGGCGGGAAGAATGTTTCCGCTATTCATTGGGACTTCATCTGCGACCTGAGGGAAGGATCTGAAATACGCATGGATGAAGAGGTGATCATGCAGGACGGCAAGTGGCTGATCTGAACATGCATTTGACATTCTGGGGTGGGGCAGGAGAGGTCGGAGGGAACAAGCTCCTGCTTGAGGTCAGGGGTTCTCGCCTGATGTTCGATTTCGGGCAGAGCTTCTCCGCCGGAGAGGATTTTTTTATCAAGCACTTGCAACCGCGCCAGGCTGCAGGATTGCTCGACTACCTGGAGTTCGATATGGTGCCTCGAATTCCCGGCCTTTACAATCCGGAACTCCTTCGCCTTACGGAGTTGGAGAGGATCGACCCCGATTTTCAGGGCGTGTTCATCTCTCACGCCCACATGGACCACGCCGGCTATATTGGCTTTCTCCATCCTGCGATCCCCCTCCTCATGGGAGAGACGACCAAAAAAATCCTGGAGGCGTGGGAAATGGCAGGGAGATCCATCAGGTTGGGAGAACACCAGGTTGAGCGCGAGTTTCGCACTGGGGATAAGATCTGCTGTGCCGGAGGGATCATTGTTCACCCCTTTCACGTGGATCACTCGATTCCCGGGGCATACGGTTTCATCGTGGAGACGCCCCCAGGTACGCTCGTTTACTCCGGCGACCTACGTTTTCATGGACCGGCCTCTCATCTGTCACGGGAATTCATCGCCCAGGCCGCACAGGCCAAGCCCCTGGCACTTTGCCTGGAAGGAACGAGAATCCAGGGGGAGAGCACATCCTCTGAGGAGGAAGTTTTAGGGCGCAGCATTCAGATAGCGCAGGAATGTCCGGCGCTGGTTGTAGTTGGTCAGTACCCGCGCGACTACGACCGCCTGCGCACCTTCTGGCAGGTGTCTCGGGAGACCGACCGAAAATTGGCCATTCCCTTGAAGACGGCCTGCCTCCTGGATGTATTGAGCGACGATCCCAAACTGAACGTCTCCCAGATCTGGGAGGATCGAGAAGGGGTCTTCGTACACTTCCCTCGGATGAGAGAAGGGCTCTACTGCCACGCAGATTACGATTCCTGGTGTCGGCCTTACATGCCCCGGATGATAAAAGCAGAGGAGATCGGAAGGCGGCAGGAGGAGTTTATCTGGATCCTGGATTTTAACCATTTTAATGAGCTGACTGAGAGCCGTCCTCGTCCCGGCAGCGTCTTCATCCACTCCATGTCGGAGGCTTTCAGCGAGGACCCTCTGGACATGCTCGAGGATCAGATCTTGAATAACTGGTGTGAGCACTTTGGTCTGAAGCGCTTGCAGGTTCATGCTTCAGGACATGCTTCCCGCGAGGAACTCATCGGGGTGATCCGGGAGTTAAAGCCCCGCTTCCTTATCCCAATGCACACCAATCATCCTGAACTTTTCAGGGGACTTCACCCCCAGGTGATCATTCCGGAAAAAGGGAAGCCGGTCAGCCTTGTCTGTTAAGGACATAAAGGAGAGCGGAAATGGGAGAGATTCAAATTTGCGATCCGGCAGGGAATAATCTTAGTGATCTGGCCGGCCTCTGTCTGCCGACCGAGGGAAAAACGAACCCCGTCCTGGAGAAGGGGCGGAAGGAAAAGGAGACCTGGTCGCGAGAGATGATTAAGAAAGGGGTCCCCTTTGCCAAATTGGGCTATCTCCAGAGGGAGCTTGCCGGTGTCATTAATTTCGAGCCCATTCCCGAGGAGGAGGCGGCTAATATTCGATGCATCTTCGTCCCCCAGGAAAAACATCAGAAAAGGGGGGTAGCCACCAGACTGCTTGAGGCCGTGATTGATGATATGAAAAAACCGCAGGCCTGGAACCTCAATCGACCCGCTAAAACCCTGCGAACCTACGCTTTTTCTACGGGGAACCCCTCTTTTTTACCCCAGGAGGGGTTTTATCGCCGGCGCAATTTCCGACAGATTGGTGCCGATCCCCTCGCTTTTTATCTTCCGCTTGAGGAAGGATACATTCACGAACCGGGCCTCAGACAGCCTGGGCCGTCCTACATTTTTCAGGAGGAAGATAGGGGCACGGCCCTGATCCTGCACGGACCTTCTTTTTGTCCCTGGGATTATTCCTTCAACTTGAAGGCCGAGCAATCACTGCGCGAGATCGCCCCCGCGCTTACCATTCGCTGGATCGACCAGAATCGGGAACCGGAAGAGATCGCAAAGAGAGGCGGATACCTGGGGATCGTGGTAAATGGCCAACCGATCCTGTCCCTCGTACTCTTTCGGGAAGAATTCCGCAAGGAGGTGGAGAAAACTTTCAAAGGGTGATCTTCAGCATATCACCGATCATTCTTACCCTGTATTTTTTTTATTTGCATTCTGACTTGAGAAAGGAGAGAAGATAATTGGGAAGCCTGAAGACCTTGAAGGAGCAGGTGGCGGAGATTCAGGACATCCGCCATGCCATCGCTGTATTAGGGTGGGACCTGCAGACTTACATGCCGCCGGGCGGGGCGGAGGCCCGCGCGGAACAAACCGCTACCCTGAATCGGATTGCCCACGAGAAGCTTGTGGCGGAGGAGATGGGAGAGACTCTTTCTGAGCTCGAGCAGCAGATGGCTCAGGGCTCGCCCAACGATGATGACTACGCCCTCTTCCGCCAGGCAAAAAGGGAGTACGAGCGGAACCTAAAGCTCCCTGCGGACCTGGTGGCGCGCCTTGCTCGCACCACATCTCTCGCCCACCAGGTTTGGGTGGAAGCGCGGAGGAAGAGTGATTTCTCCCTTTTCGCCCCCGTTTTGCAGGAGATTGTGAACTTGGAGTTGGAAATGGCTCAGGCCATCGGCTTCCAGGATAGCGTCTACGATCCGTTGCTTGATAACTATGAGCCGGAGATGAGGGTGGCAGAGGTGAAGGATATCTTCGACCGGGTCAAAGCTGAATTGGTGCCGCTGGTGAAAGCTATCCGGGAGAGTGGACTGAGGGTAAAAAGGGATTTCCTCGAGCAGGAGTTCGACCTGGACGAACAATGGAGGATGTCGATCGAACTCTTGAGGGCCATCGGTTACGATTTCAACCGGGGCCGTCAGGACAAAGTCCCCCATCCCTTTACCACCACCTTTTCCGTCAATGACGTGCGGGTGACGAACCGTTTCTATTCCAATCAGCTCTGGACTGGAATCTTCGGCGCCCTGCACGAAGGAGGACATGCCCTCTACAATCAGGGCTACGACCCGGACTACGACCGCAGCTTTCTCGCCGGCGGGGCCTCATTAGGTGTACATGAATCCCAGTCCCGGATGTGGGAGAACCTTGTCGGCCGCAGCCTGACCTTCTGGCGGTACTGGCTTCCCCTTTTCCAGCAGGCCTTCCCCGCCCAGCTGAGAGGGGTAAGCGTCGAGGATTTCTACCGCGCGGTGAACGTCGTTCGCCCTTCTGCTATCCGAGTAGAAGCTGACGAGGTGACTTACAACCTGCACGTCTTCCTCCGTTTTGAGATTGAGCAGGGATTGCTGGAGAGAACTATTCGAGTGGAGGAGCTTCCCGAGATCTGGAATAGGAAGATGGAGGAGTACCTGGGGTACCGTCCGAAAAACGACGCGGAGGGAGTCCTCCAGGACGTACACTGGTCTTATGGATATTTCGGCTACTTTCCCACTTATTCCCTGGGGAACATCCTCTCGGTTCAGTTTTTCGCCCTGGCCCTGAAGGAAATGCCGGACCTTCTGGACCAATTCGCCCGGGGGGAATTCCAGAATCTACTCGCTTGGGGGAGGGAGAATATTCACCGCCACGGAGCGAAATATTTTCCGAAAGAGCTTGTGCATAAAATAACGGGAGGGCCGATCAATCCAGAGCCCTACATTTCCTATCTCAAGCAGAAGTACGGGGATATCTATCGACTCCAGGGCGCTGCTTAGCCTAACCAGCGGGAAATTTTTTCTGAATAGAGCTGAAGCAGCCTGCGGGCCTCGCTCTCCTTTCCTGCCTCGGCGTTAATGTGCAGAAGCGGCCTGTCTTTGTCCGGCAGGATGAATACCCAACCTGAATCGAAAAAGATTTTGATCCCGTCGATTAAAAGAGTGTCCAGGTCCTTGCTCTCCTCGATCAGTCGGCGCATGACCGTGCCCTTCATCTCCCAGGGGCAGGGAAAGTGTTCCTTAACCATCGCCTTCGGCTGAATCAGCGCGGAGATCTCCCCCAGACTGTTTTTTGCTAAGGCGAGCATTTCCAGGATTTTGACGAGGGCGAACATACCGTCGGCAAAGGGCTGAAATTGAGGGAAGATATAGCCGCCCTTGACCTCCCCCACGAACTGAACCTCTTTGCTTCTGGCCATTTCCATCATTGAGCGGGTGGATGTCTTGGTGTAGAACACGCGACCCTCAAAATTCCTGCTCATCTCTTCCTGGATTGACGAGGCGGAGACGGGGACGGCGATGCTCGCTCGAGAATAGCGCCGGAACACCAGAAAGGAGACGCAGGCCAGGCTCAAATCCCCGTCCAGCACCCGCCCCTTTTCATCCACCAGGAAAATCTTTTCCGAACCGGCGTCGAGCAGGAAACCCGCATGGCATTTCAGGGAGAGGACGATTTCCGCCAGGGTCTCCAGAGAGCGCCTGTATTCCTCCTCGCTCTTGGTGATCTTTTTTTCATCCAAGTAGGCGTTGAGGGCTACGACTTCGATCCCAGTCTTGCCGAAAATACTGGGTAGAACTGTGGAGGCGGTGCCGAAGCCGTAGTCTACGACGATGCGGAATCCCGCTCTCTCAATCGCAGCAAGCTCGAGGGCATGGAGGAAGGCTTCCTCGTAATACTCCAGTACCCTTGCCGGGAAAGAAATACCGCCCACATCCGCGGTCGACGCACGGCTGAATTCCTCCCGGAAATAAGCACCTTCGATCGCCCTCTCCCTGGCGGGGGAGAGATCCAGCCCGACGCTGTCAAAAAATTTAATATCGATTACGGAGGGATTGAAGGGCGAGATGGCGGCATGCACTCCTCCTTCAGCCTCTAAGGAACGGATGGCATGGCGGGCGACAGGGACAGCCGCGCGCCCTAAATCATAGTTGTTGATCCCGGCGGATAAAAGGCCTGCCATCAGAGAGCGATGGATGACCCGGGAAGCCCTGTGGCCGTCGTAGGATGAGAGAATGCTGTTTCCTCGCTTGAGGATCGTCCCGTAAGCCGCCCCCACTTTGGCGGCGAACTCCGGCACGATCTCGGAGTTTGCCAACCCGGTTATGCCGTAGTTGCCAAAGAGGCTTTTTCCCCATCTCTCGCCCCAAACTAAGGAGCTCGTGACGGTAGCACCGCCCTCCACTTCTTTTTGCGGCCAGATTCTCGCTCCACTCGTAATTATGGCACCGCTCCCGATCTGGCAATCCTCAGCGATCACCACCTTTTCCTGTACATTGACGAGGGAGCCTATTTTCGAGCGAGAGCCGATGACAGACTGCCTCAGTCGGCTGCGTCTTCCCACTACGACCTGGTCCCAGAGGACGGACTCCTCGATCTGGGCCTCCTCCTCGATCTTACCCCCGCGACCGACGATGGAGTTATAGAGGGAAGCGTTTTCCTCTACCTCTGTTCCCTCACTTAAAATCACCGTCCCGCGCAGGCGGGCGCGGGGATGAATTTCCACTCCCTCAGTCACCCAGACATCCGTTCCCACTTTCTCTATCCTCTTTCCTGCCACTTTTAGATTCACCTCGCCGTGGAGCACATCGAGGTGGGCCTGCCAGTAATCCTCTAAATTACCGATATCCCTCCAGTAGCCCGAGATTACAGTACCGAAAAGAGGAGCTCCCTCCTCAAGTAGGGCAGGAAAAAGCCCTTTGGAGAAGTCGAACTCGCGATCTCGCGGAACGCGATCGAGAACCTCAGGTTGGAGTACGTAGATGCCACTGTTTACCGTATCGGAAAAGATCTCCCCCCAGGTCGGTTTCTCCAGGAAGGAGAGGATTTTGCCATTCCCTTCCGTAACGACGATTCCGTATGAGCGGGGATCCTTTACTCGAGTGAGGAGGAGCGTTGCCAGCGATTTGTTCTCCTCGTGAAATCCCAGGGCCGATTGCAGGCTGAAATCTGTGAGTACGTCTGCCGAGATAACGAGGAAGGTCTCATCGAGGAGGTCCCGGGCAAGCCTTACGCTCCCTGCCGTGCCGAAGTCCATTTCCGGGCGGATATATTGAATCTTAACCCCCCATTTTTCTCCGCTTTGAAAATAACCCTCGATCGCCTCGGGCTGAAAATAGAGGAGCACGATCAAGTCTTTAAATCCGTTGGTTTTGAGCAACTCGATCACATGCTCCATCACCGGACGATTCACGATCGGGACCATTGGTTTCGGAATGTGGAGGGTTAAGGGCCGTAAACGGGTACCGAACCCGCCGGCCATTACTACTGCTTTCATCGCTCTCGCCCCCCGCTTTTTCCCCCATTGTATCAGTCGGAGGAAAGAGGCGAAAAGGTCGTCTGGTCTGGCTCTAATCAGCGCGGCTTGGCGGTGAAGAGGTCGAGAGGAGGGCGCCTATCGTCGCCCTCTTGTTGCTCCTTCAATGCGCGAGACTCCATTATATACTTGGGAGTGAGGACCGCGAGAAGGAGTATGGCGAAAATTACGACATTGAGCTCCTGCTGTACAGCTACGAGGAATGCTAAAGCTCCGGCCACCCCCCCTAAGATTCCGAGGATCATGCGGTGCGTGAAGAAGAGCAGAGCCACAACCAGAGCTGAAAAGACTGGCAGGGTGAGGATGTTTGCCGCGAATAGCGCTCCGATGGTCGTGGCTACTCCCTTGCCTCCCCGCCAGCCGTGGAAAGGAGACCAATTGTGGCCGGCCACAGCCGAGACGGCAGTCAGGTAGGGAACCAGGCCGACGCCAAAAAACCAGAAGCCGAGGTAATAGGCTAAAACCCCTTTCCCGGCGTCCAGTAAGGCCCCTAAAATCCCCACCCACTTGTTGACATTGAAGATCAGATTCCAGGCACCCGGATTGTGGTCCCCCACGTTGCGCAGGTCCTTCCCGGCTGAGATCCTGCCTAAGTGAAGGGAAAACAGGATTCCCCCCAGGAGGAAAGCTCCCAGCATCAGTCCGCCCAGCTCTATGATCTGCCACCACTCCATCCCTATCGCTCTCCCTGTTTAAGGAATCTGCCTTTCATCGACATTGGGTTGCTCGGCCGCTTCATCTATCGTCTCCTGGGCCAGAGACGTTTCCGTGATATATCGCCTGCCCTTCCAGGTCAATCCCTGACCGCTCAAATGGAGGTAGACGGAATAGAGAGCCAGTAGATTGATGTGGAACATAGCGAGAGGGTGCAGTGCTGCCTCCCAGAGGCTATAGTCGAAGCGCATTGATAGAATGGTGCGCGCAAGCAACAAGACGAGGACCTGGAACACGGTCAGGCCGAAGACGAGAGACACTCCTTCCCCTGCATAGAGTATCCAGGCCAGAAAGAAAAATGGCCCGAAGAGCAGAAGGTCGAATAAGACCATAGTCAGCATAAGAGGAAAGAGCTGAAAGTGGAAGACGGTGAAGAGGAACTTGGAGAAACCGTTCCAGACTTCTCGTAAATTCTGGTACATGCGGCAGAAGACCGCTCCCTGACCATCTAAAAGCAGAGCCTTCAAGCCGAGCTCTTTTACGCGTCTGGCCAGCACCATGTCTTCCAAAATCTCCGCGCGAACAGCAGCATGTCCTCCCACCGCCAGATAAGCACCCCGGCGGAACAGCATGAACTGTCCCACGGCGAAGGAGAAAAGGGGATTCGGGCTCCCCCAGATCTTCCGCAAGGGAAAGAACCACATTACCGCCAGGTTTATGAAGGGGATGGACAGTCTCTCGGAGAGGGTCTGCGTTTTTTCGTGGGGCATCAGGCTGAGGAAATCAGCTTTTCTTTCCCTCGTCGCTGCCATGCTTGAGGAAACAGCAAAGGGGGCGAGCCAGGTGTCGGCATCAACGAAGAGGAGGTATTCTCCCTGCGCTTCCTGGAAGAGTTGATGACAGGCGAAGCCCTTCCCCACCCAACCCGAGGGCAGAGGCTTTCCCTCGATGAGACGCACTCTCTCGTCTGAGACGGAGATTCTCTCCACAATCGCTCGGGTGCCGTCAGTGGAATGATCGTTGAGCACCAGGATCTCAAAAACCTCGTAGTCCTGAGCCAGCAGGCTGTACAGGCATCGCTCAATGTTACGCTCCTCGTTTCTTGCTGGAACAAGCAGGGAAACGAGGGGTTTCCGCGTGGAAGCGGGCCAGTGAAACGAGGAGAGCGGAATAAGATCACGCAGGTTTCTGCGGAAATTCCAGAGAACCCAAATTAGGACCAAAGTCACCACAATCGAATAAGCAATAAATAAAGCCACGGACCTCGATACCTTAAAAAAATTTTTTAAAAATCAAGTATTCAGTTGATAAACCAGAATGATACGACTTAATTGTAGGCCCCCCAGCTTCCCCTGTCCAGAATATGCAGAGCTCACCGAGAGCAGAATTGCGATCATCGGAAGTGCAAAACCTCTGTTGATGGAGAGGGCCGAAACCCTGGTAGGGAGGCAAATTTAGGGGAAAAGGGCGCAACGGGAAATTTGACAGCTCCCCCTCCTTTACCTAAGATCAAACAACCATGAAAATCTCGTTAATTGCTGCTGAAGCCTCTCCCTTTGCTAAAGTCGGGGGATTAGGCGATGTCGCGGGATCCCTCTCCAAAGTCCTGGCGAAAAAGGGACACCTTGTTAACGTTTTCCTGCCAGCGTACCGCTCTATCCCTGATCTCGAACAGCGGGAGAAAGTAGGGGAGGTCGAGATAGCATGGCAAGGACGGATTGAGCCCCTCACGATCCGCCGAGAGGTGCTTCACGGCATTGATTTTTTCTTTTTAGAGAACCCCCGTTATTTTGACCGTGACATAATTTACGGCTGCCCCGACGATGTCGAACGATTCGCCTTCTTCTCTCGCTCAGCCTTAGAATCCCTTCCCCTGCTCGGATTTCCGGAAATCCTGCATATCCACGATTGGCACACCAGCCCGGTTCCCCTTTATCTGGAGACCATTCTCGCCGGGAAGGTCGAATTCTCCTCGCTGGCCTGTGTGCTAACAATCCACAACCTTGCCTTCCAGGGATTGGTGGAACAGGAGATGTTCTCCCGAATCGGTTTGCCCCTTTCCTTCCGCGACGAGAGGATTGAATTCTACGGCAAGGCTAACCTTCTCAAGGGGGCAATTCTCACCAGCGATTTCATCACCACCGTCAGCGATACCTATGGGCGTGAGATCCAGACACCGGCATTAGGGATGGGGCTTGAGGGGGCGCTGGCCTTGAGAAAAAAACAGCTTATGGGGATCACGAATGGGATCGATATTGAGGAATACGATCCCGCATCTTTCGGGTTGAGCCTGTCCAACCTGCGCAGTCGCAAACCGGAGATAAAGACAGAACTACAAGGGAAGCTGGGATTGCCGCTTGATCGGGATGCCCCTCTGCTGGCCATGATTTCCAGGCTTACGGAACAGAAGGGGCTCGACCTTTTTCCCCCGATCATGGACCGGCTGCTGGCGAAACCACTTCAGCTCGTAATCCTCGGCACCGGTGAGCGACGTTACGAGGAATATTTGCGAGACCTCAGCTCTCGTTTCCCCCAGAAGTTCACTCTTCGTTTAACTTTCGACGAGGAGCTGGCGAAGCAAATTTACGCCGGAGCGGATATCTTTCTCATGCCATCGCGTTTCGAGCCCTGCGGCCTGGGACAGTTGATCGCCCTCCGCTATGGAACCGTCCCAGTTGTGCGGAAGACGGGAGGCCTGACGGATACAGTCTCTCCCTATAACCCGGAAACCGGGGAGGGGAACGGATTTCTGTTCAATCAGTATGAGGCCGGAGCCTTCCTAACTTCTCTGGAGGAAGCCCTGGAGCACTATGCCCTCCATACCCATTGGGACCAAATCAGGCGGACGGGGATGTCAGAGGACCACTCCTGGAGTTCCGCCCTTCCCAGCTACGAGAAGGTCTATCGAAAGGCCCTCTTCTTCCACGGAAAGAGGAAAGGGGCCATCATTTCTCCAGAAATCCGCAAAGACCCGATTCTTGAGGAATGGTCAATCATCGCCAAGGGACGCACCAAACGCCCAAGTGATTTCAAAGTGCCGGCCGATCAGCATGTCACGAACGACACAGCTAACTGTCCTTTCTGCGAACAGCACGAGGGCATGACCCCCTACGAGCTCTTTGCCATTCGTAAAGCGGGTACTCGGGCCAATGAACCGGGCTGGTCCGTGCGAGTCTTCGATAACAAATTTCCGGCGCTGATCAAAGAAGAAGAACCGGCATATGTTCACTCCCACCTTTATACGAGCATTTCTGGATTGGGAGCGCATGAGGTAATAGTAGAAACGCCCCGGCACGACCTGGCGATGGCTGATTTATCCCTGGAGCAAATGGAGCTGGTGTGCGCGGCCTACCGCCATCGCTACCGCGAGCTGTCAAAAAACAAAGATCTACGCTATATACTTATCTTTCGTAATTACGGTAGGTCAGCCGGCGCTTCTCTCTCTCATCCACACTCCCAGTTGATTGCCACCCCCATCGTCCCGCGCCGCATCAAGGAAGAGCTGGATTCCGCGCACACCTACTGGGAACACACGGGACAATGTATCTTCTGTGATTCGATCCAGGAGGAGCTGGCTCAAGGCAAAAGGCTGGTCTACGATTCCGCTGATTTCATCGTCTTCGAACCCTACGCCTCCCGCTTCCCCTTCGAGACCCTGATTCTGCCGAAACGCCACCAGGCAGCCTTCTCTGAGCTGGATAACGGGGAGGTCGAGTCCCTGGCGCAGGTTTTGTTGTTCACCCTCGGCCGGCTCAAGGAAGTGGTCAATGACCCTCCATATAACATGATGATTCACTCCAGCCCTCTGGGCCTCCTTTTCTGGCCCGAATACCACTGGCATATTGAGATCATCCCTCGCCTGACTACCCCCGCCGGCTTTGAGTGGGGCACCGATTTCTACATCAATCCCACGCCGCCGGAGGAGGCGGCCCGGTTCTTGAAAAAACAGGGGTGAATCCTATTTTCTTTCTTCTTGTGATCCACAATCACCAACCGGTGGGAAATCTCGGTTGGGTGATTGAGGAGGCCTATCAACGCGCCTACAAGCCATTTTTGGATATACTGGAGCGCTATCCTCAGATCAGAGTCAACCTCCATTACTCCGGCTGCCTTCTTTTAGAGCTGGAGCGCAGGCACAAAGAGTTTTTTCACCGCCTCAGAGCCATGATCGACCGAGGGCAGGTGGAGGTTCTCTCTGGAGGGATGGGGGAGCCGATTCTGCCTGCGATTCCCGAGCGAGACGCTCTGGGCCAGATTGGGGAGATGAATGAGTTCCTGCAGAGGGCCTTAGGTATAAAGCCGAACGGCCTCTGGCTCGCGGAAAGAATCTGGGAACCTCATCTGCCCAAAGTCATCCGCCGGGCTGGATTGGAATTCACCCTGCTTGACGATCACCACTTTCTCCTGACCGGGATAAAATTGGAGCAGCTGCGGAGTTACTGGCTCACGGAAGAGGAGGGAGAGATTCTCTCCCTCTTTCCCATCGACAGGGAACTGCGCTATCTGATACCGTTTCAGGCTGCAGAGGAAACCATCAGTTTCCTGCGGCGAGCATGGCAGGATGAGCATTGGCTCAAGGTGATGGGGGACGACGGCGAGAAGTTCGGCCTCTGGCCCTCCACCTACGAACTATGTTATGAAAAAGGATGGCTCTCTCATTTCTTCGATCTGCTGCTCGAAAACTCCTCCTGGATCGAGACCCGGACATTGTCACAGGCACGGGACCTGTTGCCTCCTGCCGGGAGAGTTTATCTGCCCTCCGCTTCCTATCCGGAGATGATGGAATGGTCATCTTTTTCTCCCGGAGAGAGGGCGGCAGCCGGGAGAGCTTCTCCCTGCGGGCTGTGGCGAAATTTCCTGGCCCGCTTCGAGGAGGCGAACAATATGCACAAGAAAATGCTTTACGTGAGCGAGAAGGTAGCCTCGTGCTTGAATCCTTCGCGCGAGCTGAAGCGCGAGCTGTTCCTCGGACAGTGTAATTGCGCCTACTGGCATGGGTTATTCGGCGGGCTATTCCTTCCCCACCTCAGGTTCGGCATTTACGAGCACTTGATCGAGGCAGAGAAAAGAGCGGACGAGGAAAGGGGCCAATCCGGGATCCTCCTCAAGGAGTACGATTTCAATTGTGACGGGGAGAAAGAGATTCTCTGCGAGGGCCCCTTGGCCAACCTCTATTTTTCCCCGAGGATAGGAGGCTCTCTCTTCGAATGGGATTACAAGCCCTTAAACTTCAATTTCTCCGCTACTTTGTCGCCTTACCAAGAGCTGTCACCTTCCGATGTTAAACTTCGGGGGGAACCTCTCCCGCTAGATCCCTCACCGCCTTATTCCTTTCTCCTTCATCTTTTCGCCCGGGAGCCTCTTCCAGAGGATCTGGCGCAAAGGGGCGACTTTATTGGTCCCTACTTGCCGAAGATCAAGGAAAGAATCGCCTCCCGGGTAAATCTCTCCTTCGCCAGGGAGGGCAGGGTGAGCTCCGGAGGAAAAGAGACCCTGGTGTGTGCGACTAAAACTTTCCAGGCTAAGGCCGATGGCAGCTTAAGCATGGAGCTCTTCCTGGAAAATCTCGGGCCGACTTCGATGAACCTCTGGTGTGCGGTGGAAATCAACCTCGCTTCAATGAGCGGTTTCGATCCGGAGCATTTTATGCTTCGCTCTGAAAGTCAGAGGTGGGCCCTGAACAGCTCATACTTTGAAAAGGAAACCTTCAGCTCCCTGCAGTTCTTCTGGCCTGATAAGGGATTTCTTCTCCAGGTTACCCTTGACCCGGAAGCCGCTTTTTTCCTCGCTCCCTTGGAGACTATCTCCTCCTCCGAGCAGGGATCTGAGCGTATCATTCAGGGGATTTCCCTCTTCCCTCTCTGGAAGGTTCAAGACCAGCAGGGAGGCTTCCGACCGCTCAAACTGGGGTTTTCTTTCGCTCGAGCCTGATAATATGCCAAATATTATAATGGGGATAAGGAGAGCGGCAGATGAGGATAAAAAAGGAAATTGACCTTGCCCCTTCCGGTTTGTCTCTGAAATTCGATTGCAGGACACGGAAGATGATTTTCCCGGAATGCTTGACCCCGACTCACCCCGATGTTCGTCGGCTTGTCGATGCTCGATCCTTTTTCCTTAATCCTGATGCCGCCTCTCCGAAGGAACTCTATTATATATATCGGGGAGTGATGAGGAGGGAGGATGAGGGGCTTTTTCGCAGACTGGGACTCCGTTTTGATATCACCGTGATCTTTCCCGGACAGGTGGGGGATGAATTTGTGCGCACGATCGGGCACGAACACCCTCTGGCCCCTACTTCCTCATTCGGCCTTACCTACCCGGAAGCCTACGAAGTGCTGGCAGGGGAGGCCATTTATCTCATGCAGAAAACGGCCGGAGAAGGAATAGTGGAAGACGTCGTGGCCATAAAGGCCCGCCCGGGGGAGAAAGTCCTGATCCCTCCTGGCTATGGGCATGTAACTATAAATACGACGGGGGACATCTTGGTGATATCCAACCTGGTGGAAAGCTTATTTACATCCGTATACGGGCGTTTTGAAGAACAGGGGCCCGCTTATTACGCCCTCCTCGGAGAGGAAAATTTCCTCAGGAATCCGCGCTACGCTAAACTTCCTCCGCTACGATTCCTTGGAACGAGGGAATTCCCGGAAATGGGTATCGTCAAGAGCACTCCGCTCTACCTCAGCTTTATCCGCGCGCCAGAGCGGTTCCGCTACCTGGCAAACCCGGATCGAGGGATCTGCCTTTGGGGAGAGGTAGTCGCGCCACCCCATTGATCGTCGTCCGACCGGGCTGAATGACTAACATCTTCCGTCCAGAGTGGGACTTAAGTAGCCACTTTCTGAAGTAGGAGCCAATACAGTTATTGACAACGGCTTCAGCCAATGCCGGAGAGCTCCGACAGTTCCTTCCTCGCTCAGCCAGCCGGATCCATGGCACTCAACTGGTCGAGAATGGCGGTGAACACTTGCACTCCCCTGAACAGGACCTCCTCATCGAAATCAAAATGGGGGCTGTGATTGGGGTAGATGTATCCCTTTTCGACATTCTGAATGCCCAGGAAGAAGAAAGCGGCGGGGACGTGAAGGCCGTAGTAAGAAAAATCTTCCCCACCCATCACGGGAGGAATTCCTGCGACTGATCCCTCGCCCAGGGCGGCGGAGGCTGCTTTGAGCACAACCCCGGTCATCTCCGGGTTGTTGCTTAAAACCGGATAGCCTCTCTCATATAGCCACTTAGCGCTTCCGCCGGAAGCAGCACTGATTTTTTCCGCCATCTCTTTCAAACTCCACTCCAGAGCGGTCCGCGCTTCCTCGGAGAGTGAGCGCACTGTCCCGGTAAGCACTGCCGTGTCGGGAATGATATTGAAATTGGTGCCAGCTTGGAATGTGCCGACAGTCACCACAACAGGTTCCAGAGGATTTATCCGGCGGCTGGGGATCGTTTGCCAGGCGTTCACGATCTGGGCTCCGATGATGATGGGATCAACTCCCTTGTGCGGCATAGCTCCATGTGTTCCCTGGCCTTGAATCTCCAACGTGAAGGTGTCGGCAGCTGCCAGCATAGGTCCCGGGCTGATCCCCACCTTTCCCTGCGGGAGTCCATCCCAGAGGTGGAGGCCAAAGACCGCGTCGAAATTTTGCAGGACCCCGCTCTCAACCACCTGTGCTGCACCGCCGGGAGGCTTCTCTTCCGCTGGCTGGAAGATAAGCAGGACCTCCCCCTTTATCTCCTCGGGCTTTGCCGCCAGCGTTCTGGCGAGCCCTAAAAGCACGGCGACGTGACCGTCATGCCCGCAGGCATGCATTACCCCCGGCACCTTCGAGGCGTATGCCGCGCCCGTTTTTTCCGCGAGAGGAAGGGCGTCGATGTCCGCTCGAAAAGCAATCCTGGGCCCTGGCCGGCCGACGGTTATCTTTGTATAAAGACCCGTTCCTGCCACTTTATGTCCCTCGAGGCCCAACAGGATTAGTTGCTCTCCGATATACGCTTGAGTGTTCCTCTCCTCGAAGCTCAGTTCAGGTAATTGATGCAGGTGCCTACGGATCTGTAAACAGTATTCGAAAAGATCCTGATCTGGCGTCATCTGTTATCCTCCAGTCGGTCCTTTTCCTCAGGCCAGAGGCCAGGGCAGAATTATGAGAGCCAGAGAGTGGCTGAAATACAGGATTGGACTTAAGCCTGAGACGTTCAGCAGACTACCCTGGCCCCTCCAAGATACGCTGCCCGCACTCGCTCATCGTTCTTCAGATCGCAGGCCTCTCCCTGAATAGCGACCTTCCCTATCTCTAGAATATAGCCGTAGCGAGCCACGTTCAGTGCCTTGCGAGCGTTCTGTTCCACGAGCAGAATGGAAACGCCCTCGTCTTTGTGAATCTGGCGAATGACCCTGAAGATTTCCTGCACGATGATGGGAGCGAGTCCTAAAGAAGGTTCATCTAAGAGGAGCAGCTGAGGCTTGGAGATAAGTCCTCTCCCAATCGCCAGCATTTGTTGCTCTCCTCCGGAGAGCGTTCCGGCTAATTGCCTTCGCCTCTGCTTCAGTATGGGGAAGAGCTGAAAGATCCACTCCTTGGTCTTAGTTAACTCTTTCCCCTGCGGCAGGCTGCGCACTCCGTAGGCACCCAGGTTGAGATTTTCCTCAACGGTTAAGGTGGCGAATACTTTGCGTCCTTCCGGTACGTGCGATATGCCCAGAGCGGATAATTGATGAGGCATGTATTTGGTCAAATCCCGGCCTTTAAGGTAGATGGAGCCACTCTTAAAGGTTTGCAGGCGGGAGATGGATTTGAGCAAGGTGGTCTTTCCGGCGCCGTTCGCCCCGAGGACTGTGATGATGTCCCCCTCCCCCAGTTCCAGGGAGACATTCTTGAGCGCCTCCACGGCCCCGTAGGAGACCGAAAGGTTGTCAATTTTCAAGATGGAGGTCGCCATCTAGTCTTCCTCCTTCCCTAAGTAAGCCTCGATCACGCGCTGGTCATTGTAAACTGCCTTCGGCGGTCCTTCGGCGATCTTTGATCCCATGTCCATCACTGTTACAGAATGGGAGACACCCATGACCACATTCATATCATGCTCGATCAGGAGTATCGTGAAGCCCTCCTTGAGCAAGCTCTGCAGGAGCTGCATGAGCTCTTCCGTCTCCTTGTCGTTCAGGCCTGAGGAAGGCTCGTCCAGGATTAATAATTGAGGGTTGGTGGCCAGCGCTCGAGCGATCTCCAACACCTTTTGTTTACCGTAGGGGAGGTTCTTGGCCAACTCGTTGCGATACTGCCATAGTCCCACCTGGTTTAAGCGATGGGAAGCGACATCAACAATCTCTCGCTCTTCCCTCACCTGACCGGGTGTGCGGAAGATAGCAGGCCATGTGCCTGCCTTAGCATGGCAGTGAGGCCCGGACATAACATTTTCGATACAGGTCAGGGAGGGGAAAAGGCGAATATTCTGGAACGTACGGGCCACCCCCTTGTCGATGATCTTGTGGGGTTTCAAGCCGGTTATGGGCTCCCCGAGGAAGGAGATGGAGCCGGAAGTGGGTTTATAGATCCCCGTGATGTTGTTAAATAAGGTGGTCTTTCCTGCACCATTGGGGCCGATGAGTGAGGTAATAAGTCCACGCCGCACGACGAGATCGAAAGAATTAACCGCGACGAGCCCGCCGAACTTCTGCGTGACCTTGCTTGTAGCGAGGACAACGTCGTTTGAGGGATCGGTCTCAGTCGAGCTGATTAGTCTTTCCTGCAGTTGGGCAACTGGTTTGGGTATTCCTTTCTCCAGCACTTTGTTTTCATCGGCGGGCAACCCGGGGATACCCAGACCGGCATAGCCCACCCCTTCCCTCCTTCTCGGCCAGAGCCCGCCAGGACGGAAGATCATCATCAGAATCAGGGCAACGCCGAAGAAGAGCAGGCGGAAGCTGTAGAATTGCCGGAATATTTCCGGGAAGATTACGATTGCTCCAGCTCCCAAAAGGCTGCCCGGAATCGAGCCAAGGCCTCCTAAAAGGACGATGCAGAAAAGAAGAGAGGACTCCAAGAAGCTGAAATTGTTCGGCTCGATGAACATGAATTTGGAAGCGTAAATATTGCCGGCGAGTCCGGCCAGCGCAGCGCCCAGAACAAAAGCCAGTAACTTGTAAGAGCGGACATCGATTCCGTTCGCCTCCGCTGCGATCTCGTCTTCCCGGATGTAGTTCCACGCTCTTCCCACTCGGGATTTCTGCAGGTTTACCAGAGCGATGATCACGAGCCCAATAATGATCCAGACATAATAATAGAACTGCGCGGGTGTCTGGATGGCCAGAAGCCCCAGGTCAGGTCGCCCAATGCCCGTTATTCCGTTAGGCCCGTGGGTTAGACCGCCCGGGTCATTCTGCAGGGCCAAGCGGACGATTTCCCCGATCCCGATGGTAACAATGCAGAGATAATCACCGCGCAGGTGGATGATCGGGGAAGTCACGAGGAAGGCGAATCCTGCCGCCACGATTCCGCTGATAGGGAGTAGGAGGAGAATGGGAAGGTGGAATTGAGTGTAGAGAATCCCTGTGGTATACGCTCCAATTGCATAAAAGGCGGTATGACCTAAATCGAAGAGCCCTACTTCCCCCAGAACGATATTCAGGCTCAAGCCCAGGAGAGCATAAATGCCTACCAGGAAGCCTATATCGATCATGTAATTGTCCACCATGGGAAGAAGGGGATAGGAAACGAGAAGCACGACAGCGATGATCAGGAGGCCGTATCGCAGAGAACGGGGGAGCTTGCTCCTGCTCTTATTGGATTGGGATTGTAGAATCCTTTGGGTAAGTTTTGATGTTAAGTCGGGCATGGTTAGACCTTCTCCGCAATCTTTTCACCGATCAAGCCGGTGGGCCGCCAGATCAGCACAAGGATCAAGACGAGAAAGATGAAAACATCCTTCCAGGCGCCGGATACATAACCTTCAAACATTGCCTCCAGCACGCCAAGGAGAAGCCCTCCGATCATCGCTCCCGGAATGTTGCCAATTCCCCCCAAAATTGAGGCGGTGAAGGCCTTCAAGCCATAACCCCATCCCATATTGAACATGATGCGGGTGTATTTGAGACCCTGCATCACTCCTGCCATGCCACCGAGGGCAGGACCCAGGGCAAAGACGAAGAAGATGATCTTGTTGAAGTTGATGCCCATCAAGGTGGCGGTGTTTCGATCTAAGGCAGCCGCTCTAATCGCCGCACCAAATGTTGTCCTCTCCACTACCCAGTAAATGAGGGCCATCAACCCGAGGGCTAAAATGAGAATGGCTACCTGCAGAAGGGGGAGCTGAATATTTCCTAAAATGATGCTTTCCTTGGGCGTCCAGGTGGGAGCATAAGCCTGTGGATTCGGCCCCCAGATGGCCATGATTCCCTGGGAGATGACGAAAGACATTCCCAGGGCGGAAACGACAAGAGGAAGGCGCCCAGCCTTATAAACGGGGCGGTAGGCAATGCGTTCTACTACTAATCCGGCAACGCCAATGCCGATCATCGCCGCTCCAAGTGCAACCACCATACCGCCCCAGATCCCAAAAGTTTGAGTGACCCAGCCTGCACCGATAACAAGCACGGTGTAGCCCAGGTAACTCCCCAAGGTAAAGAGGTCACCGTGGGCGAAGTTGATTAGCTTCATCACTCCGTAGACCATAGAGTAACCCATGGCCACTAAGGCGTAGAAAGAACCGATAGTCAATCCGTTAATCAGCTGCTGTAGAAAAGTCTCCATCAGTGACCTCTTCCCCCCGGTTAGCTCATTCGAGCGTTTTTAACTTTTACTTCGGCCAGAACAGATCCAGCTTCCCTTCCTCGGTATAGATATACGCATAGTAGGGGATGTCCTTGCGGTCACCGCGATCGGTGAACTTCAATGGACCTGTGATTCCCTTGGCGTCAGTCATCGTACGCATCGTTTGGGCAACCTTATCAGGGTCAGTAGAGCCAGCCTTATCGATGGCGGCACAGAGGGCGTTCAGGGCGTCAGCAGCATAAACGGCCCAGATGGAGCCGGGCATCTCATTGAATTTGGCCTTGTAGGCTGACATGAATTCGGTCGACTCAGGGTAGCTGAGGAATTGCGGCATCGGCTCATTCAACATGTAGGTCCCCTTGATGGCGTCGACCCCGGCGATTTTCTCGAACTCGGGGGTGGGGACAGAGTTGTTGCCCACAAAGGTGACGCTGAAGCCCATCTCGCGCGCCTGCTTGATCAGGAGGGCAGCCTCATTGTAATAGGCGGTAAAGAACCAACAGTCCGGGTTGATCTCCTTCAGCTTGGTGATTGCTGCGGAGTAATCGCTCTGGCCGGGAGTGATGGCATCATAGTAAACGATCTCGCACTTGCCGGCGTTAACATGGGGCTGGAGGAACTTCTTGGCGTCCTCGGCAACCCCCTTGCCGTAGTCCTGGTTGTCATGCATGATGGCAATTTTCTTGGCGGCTAATTTCTCCATAGCGAATTTAGCGAAGAACTCGGATTGAGTGTCATCCCGCCCTGCCGTGCGGAAGAAGTAAGGGCGTTGCTTGTCCATAGTGAGACGAACGGCGGTGCAGCCGTATCCCACTGAGACCACTTTGTTCTCGTCATAAAGATCGGCAGCGGGAGCGGTGACCGAGGAGCCGTAAGAGGCGATGACCTCTTTCAGGCCCTGGGAGATCAGTTTCTGGGCAGCCGTAGCGCTGTCCTTGGGATTGGAGGCATCATCTGCCACCACAATCTCTACTTTACGTCCGCCCAGGATGCCGCCCTTCTTGTTGATTAAATCGGCCGCGACCTCCACACACTGTTGAGCCCATTTTCCTTCAGCGGCGAAATTCCCCGTCAGCGGGGCCTGTAGGCCGATTTTGACAGGCTCAGCCTGGGATGGTGTAGGGGATGCCGAGGTCTGCGTAGGGGTAGCTGTCCCTGCACCCCCGCAACCGGAAATCAGGAGAGTCAGAGATAGGATTCCCATCGATAAAATTAAAACAGCCTTCTTCATTACCTTTCCTCCTTTTGCCATATGATTCCTTACTCAGCCAACCGATCTTTTCAGCTTTCCAGCTTTCAACCCCCCTTCAAGGTTTTAGAACCCGGCTCGTGGAAATTGAGCCTTGAATAGAGAGAATCGCAAGGCAGGATAAAAGTTTAGAAAATTACTCGAGAGAGTTTTGTGTTTACACATTCTCTATCATCTTGTCTGTCCCCATTGTGAAAAAATTATAGAGTCGCTTTGGCCAATTTTCAACTTCCTCTACTTTGACCAGTCATCGCAGCATGAAACCGTGCCGCAGGGGATCGGAGGGGTCGATCCACCATTCCGCGCTCCCCACGATTGATGCTGCCCCTGTGATCTCAGGCATTACGGCGGAAAATTGGCCAAAGCGAGTCGTCTCGATCACCCGACCGGAGAAACAGGTTCCGAGAATGCTCTCCACCGTGAAGGACTCTGCTAAAGCGAGCTCTCCCCGCGAGAAATGGATTGCTGCTCGCGCGCTGACACCGGTGCCGGTCGGGGAGCGGTCCACTTCTCCATCGGCGAAGATACAGACGTTGCGGCTATGATGAGAGGGATCCAGAGCCTTTCCTACAATGATCGTGCCATAGAGGAAACCCAGATCTTCCTCAAAAGGGTGCTTGATCGAGAGGCTTTCCATCACGGTCTTCTTGACCCGCATGCCGAGGTCGATCAACATTCGAAAGTCCTTGGCCTCCAGGCCGATAGCGAGATCCTCCGCCCTGACAAAAGCGTAAAACGCTCCTCCGAAGGCGAGATCGTATCGCAGAGAACCGACTCCCGGAACGGATACGACCTGATCATGGGCGTAGACGAAGGAGGGGACGTTTACGAAAGAGACGTCCTTCACCCTCCCTCTCTCTCGCCGGGCCCTTGCTGTGACCCTTCCAGCCGGAGTGTCCATCCGGAGGACAACCTCTTCGCCCGGTTTCTCCACCCATTCTGTATCCAGGAGGACGGTGCTTAATGCGATGATGCCGTGGCCGCACATTGTGCTGTACCCCTCATTATGGAGAAAGAGCACCCCTATGTCCCCGTCAGGGGTCACGGGCTCGGTCACAATCGCCCCATACATGTCAGCATGGCCTCTTGGTTCCCACATCAAGGAGGTGCGGAGGAAATCGAGGTTCTCTTTTAGATAGCGGCGCTTAGCCAGAATGCTCGAGCCAGGGATGGGTGGCACCCCCTCTACAATAACTCGCAGGGGCTCGCCGGCGGCATGAGAATCGATGGTCCTAATCCTGATCCAATCTGCGGGCGGATTCCAGCTTTTCTTCATTTCTTCATCCCCTCTTTCTTTCTTCTTTTACCGCTTGACCAAAAAATAAAATTCAGGCCTGCCCCAATTCTCCTTGTACTTGTTCGAGGCTCTTGCCCTCCAAGCGGGAAATTCGCTGATAGAGGGGAGGGTGAGTGCTGAACAGGTTGTTCCAGAAGCCGCTGCTCCTTTCATTCACCCTGCGCTTTAAGGGATCAGATATGAAGAGATGAGCGGTGGCGATGGAGGCCGTCTTGACCTTACTCGGCACCATAGCGATTTTCCGCAAGGCCGAGGAAAGACCGTAAGGATTGCGAGTGAGCTCTACAGCGTGGGCATCGGATAAGTACTCCCTCTGGCGGGATACTGCGAACAGGACGATTCTCCCTAAGAAGGCAAAGACCGAGGCCAGTACCCCCACCACTAAAAGGAAGATCATGGCGTAACCACAGCCGCTCGAGTCCTTGCGCGAACTCCCCCCACCTGAACTTGCCGCGAACCAGGCTCCCCTGAAGGCAAAGACCTGGATGATCACGACCGCACCTAAGATAGCGGAAATGAGTGTCATGTACAGCATGTCCCGATTCTGGATGTGGCTCAGCTCATGCGCGATCACCCCCTGGGTCTCCGCCCGATCCAGGCTCTTCAAAAGACCGGAGGTGACGCACACGTAGGTTTTGTCCTTCCGTAGGCCCGTGGCGAACGCATTAATGGTCTTTTCGTCCGGGATTACGTATAGCTGCGGTCGGCTGGTCATTCCTGCAGCGATGCAGAGTTCGGTGACAATGTTCTTGAGCTGAGCTTGTTCCGGATCTGCCTGATTGAGCGGCTTTGCTCCGACGGAGGTCAAAACCAGGTTGGGACCAGCGAGGCTGGCGACCAGGACTTGAAGGAGGGCAATGCCGAGGAAGATCAAGGTGAAGCGAGGGAAGATCTCAAAAAGGTAATCGATAATCAGACCGAAGGTCGCCATTAAAATAATGAAAAACGTGATTAAGACATAACTTTTGACGATGTTGCGGCGCTGTTCCTCGTAAAATTGGATGACCGCCATCTTTAAGAGGTCAGATCTACCTTGGGAGCTTCTCTCTCGGTGGGTGCGGCTAATTCGAAGAATGGCTGCGCCTTGAAGTTGAACATGTTGGCGACGATGTTAGAGGGAAATACAGAGATCCTCGTATTGAAGAGCATGACTGAATCGTTATAGAACTGGCGGGAGAAGGAGATCAAATTTTCGGTATTCTTCAGCTCTTCCATGAGGTTCATGACCTCCTGAGTAGCCTTGAGATCGGGATAGTTCTCCACAACCGCCAGAAGGCCGCGGAGAGCTTGTGTTAGCACTCCCTCTGCTTGAATCTTGTCCGGTACCGTCTGCGCCGATACTGCCTTTGCCCTTGCATCCATGACCCTGGTCAAGGTTTCCTGTTCGTATTGCATGTAGCCCTTGGCCGAGTTCACCAGGTTGGGGATCAGGTCATATCGACGCTTGAGCTGGACGTCAATCTGGCTCCAGGCGTTTTCAATCCGTCTTTTCAGAGTTATGAGTCCATTGTAGATAGCGATCGCCCACAATAAGATCAGGCCAATTATGCCTAAAATCACCCATAAAGCGATCATCCGACAGCGCCCTCCTTTTACTTAGGTTCCTCCCAGTATACCACGCTCTCTGCCATCATTATTCGTAACGCAGGGCATCGATCGGGTGCAAGTTGGCCGCCCGGCGTGCAGGATAGATACCGAAGAAAAGACCCACAGCCATGGAGAAGAGGAAACCGAGGAGCACTGAGGTGGGAGTAATCACCGCAGGCCACCCCACGGCCTCAGCAATGGCAATAGATCCCAGATAACCGAGGAGGATTCCCAGTCCTCCACCAAGGGTGGAGAGGGTCACGGCTTCTACTAAGAATTGAAGAATGATGTCGCGCCGCAAGGCGCCCAGGGCTTTACGCAGGCCGATCTCTCTTGTGCGCTCGGTCACGGAGACCAGCATAATGTTCATGATCCCGATCCCTCCTACAAGGAGGGAGATCCCGGCAATTCCGGCGAGAAGGATCGTGAAATAGCCGAAGACGGTGCTCAAGGTGCCGAGGAGATCCTGTTGGCTGAAGATTGTGAAATCATTCGGAGAGTTTTTACTGATGTTGTGCCGCAGTCGCAAGAGAGTGGCAATTTCCGTGGAGACGGCGTCCATTTTTTCAGGGGAGGAGACCTCCACGAAAATCGAACCGACGTGCCTGACCCCGAACAGGAGCTTCTGTGCCACTGTGATGGGGACGAAGAGCTGATCGTCGCGATTGAAGAAGCCGGTCACCCCCTTCGCCGCGAGGACGCCGATGACGCGAAAGCTCTTGCGGACACTGCCCGAGACTATCTGGATCGATTTGCCCAGGGGGTCTTCATCGCCAAAAAGGTTATCGGCAACAGTCTGGCCGAGGACCGCCACTCTCTCCCAGTTATCCATCTCCTCCTGGGAGAAAAAACTGCCGGAGGAAGGCAGGGTATTGAGGGCTACGGAGTAATAGGGGATCGTGCCGATTACCTGGGTATTACTATTGTTGCTCCCGGCGATAACCTGGGCAGGCCGGCCGAATGTCGGTACTGCGCCTGAGACCTCTGGCAGGGTGGAGATAGCCTGGCTGTCCTCGAGCGTCAAGGTGGTCACGTTTCCCGCTGCTGTTCTGATGCCGCTCATACTTATCGCCCCGGGCAGCACAACCAGGAGGTTGGAGCCGAGGGACTGGATTTCCTCTACAACCAAAATTTGAGCACCTGTGCCAATGGAAAGCATCATCATCACGGCGGCCACACCGATGATTATCCCCAGCATGGTGAGGAAAGCTCTGCTTCGATTATGCAGGATTGCTCTCCAGGCAATCTGGAGGCTGCGAAGGAATATCATTCCTTTCCTTCTGCTGGGAGAGAGGACAGGATCCACTTGGCATCGAGGATATCCCTCACCCCTTCATCTGATTTGATGCAGCCGTCCCGCAGACTGATCAAGCGCCCGGCATGACGACTGATGTCATGCTCGTGCGTGACGAGGATGATGGTGCGTCCTTCCTGGTTCAGGCTCTGAAAAAGCGCCATAATTTCCTCCGAGGAGCGAGTATCGAGGTTGCCCGTCGGTTCGTCGGCCAGAATGAGGGAGGGATTCGTGACCAGAGCGCGAGCGATGGCCACTCTCTGCTGCTGTCCGATGGAGAGTTCATTCGGGCGATGCCCCATTCGGGCAGCCAGCCCCACTTTTGCCAGTGCTTCCTCCGCCAGCCTGCGTGGTCGGGCATAACCATTGTAGATCAGCGAAAGCTCGACGTTCTCCAAGGCGGTTGTGCGCGGAAGGAGATTGAAACTCTGGAATACAAAACCGATCTTGTGATTGCGCAGGCGAGCGAGCTGGTTATCTGTCATGGTTGAGGTATTCATTCCTTCAAGGAGATATTGGCCGGACGTGGGAATATCTAGGCATCCCAGGATATGCATCAGTGTGGACTTGCCTGAACCGGAAGGCCCCATGATAGCAAGGAACTCTCCCTCTTCCACTTCGAAGGATACCCCGCGCAACGCTTTGACGACGGTATCCCTGCCCAGACGATAATTTTTCACCAGGTTAGAGACGGCGATGACCTTATGCATGAGGGTGAGAAAATTTCATCGATCCGGAGTGCTCATGGGGTGGATGGTGATGCGGGTAGTGGCGGACTGATCCTGGCTTCCGATGGCCACCTCGTCCAATTCGTTCAGGCCGCTCGTTATCTCAACCTGGACGTCACTGATGATGCCCACCTCCACCTTGCGCGAGGTTAACTTCTCTCCATCCCAGAATTGAACGAAGTAGTCTATCCCCGCAAGCTTTAAGGCGGACCTTGGCACAACAAGGGCATTCTTGGATTCGGACACGATTACTTTGACCTCCGCGCTCATCCCGGGGCGCAGAAACTCCAGAGGCTCCCCCTTCAGGGAGAAATGAGCGATGTAATTAACTACTCCCTGAGTGATGGTGGGCAAGGGGCTGATAGAGCACAAGCTGACGCTGAAGGCTCGGTCTCGATAAGCATCAAAGGAGACCCTGGCCTCCATGCCCGGCTGTAGTTGCGCCACATTCACCTCTGGGACATTGGCTGTCACTTCGAGCGCCAGGGTGTCAATCAAATTCAAAAGGACCATATTCGGTGCAATCGTGTCGCCGGGCTTGACGTTCACCTGGCCGACATTGCCTGCGACTGGAGCACGGATAATGGAGTCCCTGAGCTGACTGAGCAAGTTGTTCAAAGTTATCTCTGCCTGCTCTACCGCTTTTTCCGCGAGGGAGAGGGCGGTCGCAGATAGAGGTGCAGTTTTCTGGTCATATTGTGCTTGGGCGAGCTTTAATTCCAGCTCTGCTGCTTTTACCTGAGCCTCTGCCTGGGCGATGAGATCACGATTGGCGGTCTCCCTCTGTTCTGCCCCCTGCTCTGCCTGGAGCAGTGCGTCCTCCGCTATTTTCACTTGGACTTCCGCCTGCGCCACGCGCTGCTCGGCAGAAATCCTGGCGGCCTCGAGGTTTTCCTCTGCCAGTTTCATTGCTTGTTCAGCCTGCTTGCGCGCCGATTCGGTGGGAAGTCCGCTCTCCAGGTTTTTTTCAGCGTCATCCACCTGGCGCTGGCTGGACTGAACTGATTGATTGGCGCTTTTTTCCGTCAGAACGAGATTGGCCCGGACCTCTTCGAGCCTTCGTTCCGCGGTATAAATTGCGGTTTGAGCGATGGAAGCGGTCAAGCTGACTGTCTCCCTGCTGCGAGTGAGATTTTCACCGGCCAGCGTGAGGTCGTTCTCCGCTCTGTCCAGGGAGAGGCGTAAAATCTCCAATTCTGAGACAGAAGCCCCCTCCTTCAATTGCTGGAACTTGAGTTGGGCCACTTCCAAATTCACCCTGCCTAAGGCGATCTGATTTTCTAAATCGGAGGCGTCTAAACGAAGGAGTTCCTGATCCAGCTCGACATGATCCCCGGCCTGAACCATGATCACTGCTATTTTTCCTGTCAGTCGGGCGGTCACATTGACCTGATTCAGAAGGGCCACGCTACCCGAAAGGGACACGATTTGAGCGATATCCTGTCTCTCCACTTTCACCAGGAGGGGGGTGCTCTCCTTCTCTGGCCTTTCCCTGAAGAAGAGGAAATAATAAGCCACTCCTCCCAGTAGGGCAAGAATGATCAACCAGATGACGATTTTTCTCCAGATCCGCAATTCAATTTCCTTTCTTCAACCGCAATATGACTTGGCCACTTTCTTGGGAAGAGAAGCAGCCGCACACTCACCTAAAAGACTGAACAAATTTTCTCGCGCCAGTATGGCCGGACAGAACTAATCCTCTTCCTTTCCGTTGGATTGGAGGCCGGTGGGTTTCATTCTGCCGTCCGCAAGCAGTAGGAACTCATGCTGGCGCCAGGCGACCTGAGATGTGAACATGGCTTTAACCCAGAGGATGAAGTAAAAAAAATCAGCAAGGGGCAAAAGGTGGAGCCAGCGTCTCATCTGCCGATGATCCAGGTAGACGGCGAAGCAGAAGGCAAAAGAGAAGCGCAGGGCCAGCGAGCCGATAAAAAGCCAGACGGAGAGCGGAGAGAAGAGGGAGAGGAAAACGAAGGCCAATGACAGAGGGAAGGTGAAGATCAGGAGCATGCCGGGATACTCTTTTCTCCGGCAGACGCGAGCTACCCTCATCCAGCGCAATTGTCTATCCCAGAAGCCTCGCCAGCTGATGTGGTTCATCATGTTGGAGACCACATGATTCGACAGCACTACTCCCCATCCTGCGCGACCGATCAGTGCACCCAACTGATGATCGTCCGCCAGGTGGTCCTTGATCACAAGGAATCCCCCCATGTCCTCTAAGGCCCTCCGTCTCAAGGCGATAGCGGCGCCGAAAGCATAGCGGAGGCCTATCAGGTACGAACCGAGAATCCCCGAGGGTAGCATCAGAGTCGAGATCAGGAGCGATTCCACCCTTGCCGCTGAACTGAGGGCCTGCTCACTGCGATAGAAGCTGCTGACCAACCCCGTCTTACCGTCGGCCAGAGGGGCGACGATATTGCTGAGGAAATCCCGGCGCACCCGGATATCTGAATCGCTCAGGACAAGGATCTCGTTGGATGCTTTCTCCTGCAAATGCTGCAGGATGGCCACTTTTCGATTTGCCCCCAGGGGAGGAGTAACGTAGAGTCCCACCCTGGCGGAGGGGAAATCCCTCTGGATCTGCCTGATTACAAGCACGGCCGGATCATTGGGATCTTCGACGCCGAAGAGCACCTCGTAGTCCGGATAATCCTGCTCGAGGAAGGAGGCGAAGTTTTCGTAGGCTCCGCGCTCCATCCCCTTTACCGGTTTCAAAATGGAGACAGGAGGGAGAAAAGACGGATCGATACGGCGCTTCTGACTGAAGAAATGGAGAGCGGTACCGAGGACGACCAGCCAGTAAGCCCAGCTCACGGCGATCAGAATTAAAAAGGACCAGGATAATAAAACCATTTACCCTCTTCCATGGCTGGTTAAAATGGTATCTCAGATTGCAGAATCGGTCAAAGCTGAGTCCCGGGCCAGATGGGTGATCTATCTCTCAGATTTTTGTTTAAATTCAGCCGATCCAATAGAAAACGCGAAATTCTCGACCCTTTTCCCAAGCCTCCTCTTGTCCTCGGGATGCTTTTACAGAGGGTAGCAAAAGGGGCAGCGGAGGATTCTAAACAATCAGATTGATGGTCGAGTCCCTGGCGTCTTTGAGGTAAGTTCCAACGGCACCGTAGTCGTCGATCAGGCCCTGCTCAAGGTCTTCCTTCTTTACCCCCATGATCTCCATCGTCATCTCGCAGGCGATGATCTTTCCCCCCAGCTCCTTGAAATCCGCCATCAATCTTCTGAGCGTTGCTACATTCCGTGCTCCCATCCTCTTTTTCATCATCCAGCGTCCCAATCCCAGCATATTCATCTTCGAGAGGGGCGCTTTTTCTAAGCCCTCCTTCCTCAAGGCATTCAGCCCCCAGAAGGTGAAGAAGAGGGAGCACCCCATGCCCATGGAGAGGGAGCCCGTTCCTATGATCAAGGCGCTCATCAGGTGGTCGAGAGAATAGCTGTGTACTATGATGGTGGTCCTCTTTGAAGCGGTTACTTCTGGATGCGAATTGTCCATTTTTCCCCTGCCTCTTTGATCTCCAGTACCTTCAAGTCCATCGCCTCCGCCGCCATCGGGATCTCCTTCTTCGAGGCCGGATGGGTTCCCGTTACCTCCACTACATCGCCCTCCCTGGCCTTGCGGATGGCCTTGCGCACCTCCACAAGAGGGACGGGGCAGGTCTCTCCGGTTACGTCAATTTTCCAATCGGCCATTTCATTTTCCTCCCTGAAAGAGCACCCTGACCTCCCTGATGTCCTGGAGCCTGCCGATCCGTTCCTTTATATCCTCGCGAATGGAATTAGCAAACGGATGGTCCTCGGCAAGGTCGATGGATACAGTTACGATCCCGGCTTCAACCGTCACATCTTTCACAATCTTCGTTCGGATCAGATCCAGCCCTGTCAAGGGATTCATCACGTGGCGCAGCCGGGAAATCACCACCTCCTTGGAGGTGGGCTCCTTTAAGATGGCGAGGCCGTGCTTTTCCTCGTAATCGCGGATAGCTTCCCGCAGACCTTCCACGGCCAGAACCGAACAGTGGACCTTGAGCGGAGGGAGGCCGCCCAGCGCTTCCGAGGCCTGCATCCAGGTGATCTTCTTGGCCTCCTCCAGCGTCTTCCCTTTGGCCAATTCGGTGATGATAGAACCGGTGGCGATATTGGAAGCACAGCCGTATGACTCGAACTTAATGTCGCTGATGGTCTTGGTCTCGGGTTCCACTTTTATATATACGGCCACCATGTCACCGCAGGCCGGACTACCCTCTATAGCCTTCCCATCAGGATTTTCCATCTTGCCCACATTACGCGGATTCTTGAAATGCTCTAAGACCTTTTCGCTGTAGGGAAAAGGCATTGATCCTCACTCCTTTCCTAAGGGACTGATCTTGCGCAAGCGGGAGACGATTTCCGCTGTGGTCTGAATGACCGTCTCCATTTCCTCCATCGTATTGAAGCGTGAGAGGGTGTAACGCAGTGAACCATGAGCCCTCTCGTGGTCACCGCCGATCCCGAGGATCACGTGACTTGCCTCCAGAGACTTGCTGAAGCAGGCGGAGCCGGTGTTTACGGCGATGCCCCTGAAGTCCAGATGCAGGGTGAGAGACTCTCCCTCCACGAAGCGGAAGGTGATATTTGCGTTTTGCGGAATCCGCTTCCACCGATCCCCGTTGAGGATGCTGTCCGGGACAGAGGACAGGAGTCCTTCGATCAGACGATCGCGCATCTCTCTGAGCCTCTCATTTTCCTCCGGGGTGATCAACTCCAGGGCTCGGGCGAAGCCCATCACACCGGGTATATTTTCCATCCCGGGTCTGAGGTTATTCTCCTGAAACCCCCCCTCGAGGATCTTGCGAATGGGGGTGCCTTTACGGACATATAAGCCGGCGATTCCCCTGGGGCCGTGCAGAGTATGAGCGGAGACTGTCAACAGGTCGGCCGGGATCGCGCTCACATCAAGAGGGGCCCGCATGAAGGTGTGGGCGCAGTCTGAGTGAAAAATCAGACCATGCTCCTTCGCCAGGCGCGCGATCTTCGCCAGGTCCTGCACTGTGCCGATTTCCTGGTTCGCGTGCTGGATGGAGATGAGCGCTGTATCCTTCCGCAGGGACCTGCGGAGCAAATCGAGGTCCACAAATCCTCTCTCGTCCACAGCAAGGTAGGTTACGGAAGCCCCTCTTTTTTCTAAAGCTCGGAAGGTGTTGAGTACGGAGAAGTCCTCGATCTTGGAGGTGATGAAGTGCATTCTTCCTTGCTCCGCCAGTGCAGTGGCCACTCCCTGGATGGCGAGATTGTTCGCTTCCGTAGGATCAGAGGTGAAGAGGAATTCTCCCGGAGATGCCCCCAGCAGTCGGGAAATCCTCTCCCTTGCTCCCTCCAGCGCTTCTTTCGCCTCGACCCCCAGTGAGTAGGCGAACTCCGATGTCGCCACTGCGTAATTCTCGAAAAAGAAGGGCTTCATCGCTTCCAGCACCCTCTCATCGAGACGTGTGGAGGCCGAATTATCAAGATATATGTATGGTCTCATTTGTTCCCGCCTCTCTCAGTATTACATAGAACATAACAAAAAAAAGCCCCCGATATTCAATCCCTTCCTATCCCACCCTTTCCTCAAATTGGTGCGCCAGCTGGTTTCATTTACTCCTGGGGCAAATTTTTGTAGAATGTCCCTTGACCTTCTGTGTGCGAGACTCGGAAGAAAGGATGAAATCATTATGGCAGGTTTGACTCATGCCAGCCCTTTTGAGATTGTGGCCATCTGGAGCGTTCTCTTTATCGCCTTTCTTGGGTTGGCTTATGCCCTATTCCTTCGGAGGCAGATCTTGCGGAAGGAAAAAGGGACCTCCAAAATGCAGGAGGTCTGGGATGCCATCCGCCTGGGGGCTGATGCCTATTTAAGCAGGCAGCTCAAGACCATACTTCCTCTGATAATCGTTCTAACGGTGGTGCTCTTTTTCTCCGTCTACGTTGTTCCCCCCACCGAAGAGGCACTCGAGCGGTTTGTCTCTTTCACCCCTGATCAGGTACGATTAATCGTGGGAGTGGGGAGGGCCTTAGCTTTCGTTATGGGAGCTCTTTTCTCTCTCATCGTTGGCCAGTTCGGGATGCGGATGGCTGTGCAGGGGAGCGTACGTGTAGCGGCGGCCTCGCGCAGGAGTTTTTCCGAAGCGCTCAAGATCGCTTACCGCTCCGGCACTATTACCGGGATGCTTACGGACGGGCTCGGCCTGCTGGGAGGGACGGTCATCTTCATTATCTTTGGCATCGCCGCCCCCGACGCCCTATTGGGTTTCGGGTTCGGCGGGACACTCCTCGCTCTATTCATGCGTGTGGGTGGAGGGATTTACACCAAAGCGGCCGATGTCGGGGCTGACCTTGTAGGGAAGGTTGAAGCAGGTGTGCCTGAGGATGACCCGCGCAATGCTGCAGTGGTAGCAGACCTGGTTGGGGACAACGTAGGTGATTGCGCCGGAATGGCCGCAGACATCTTCGAGTCCTATGAGGTCACGATCGTCTCCGGATTGATCCTTGGGCTTGCCCTCGTCTCCATTACCCAGGAATTGAAATGGATTGTCTTCCCCCTGCTCGTGCGCGGGATTGGAGTCCTGTCCTCTATCATCGGCACTTACCTCGTGAGGGGGCGGAGAGAGGAAAAACGCGGAAATGCCATGGCTTCGATTAACCGTGGCTTTTATACCTCTGCCGGGATATCCATCGTTTCTTTCCTTATCCTAGCCGTTTTCTATATGCACGAGTGGAGGGCGTTTCTCTCCGTCGGGGTGGGCATCGTGCTGGCCATTGTGATTGATGAGATAACGAAGTATTTCACCGACACCCATCACAAGCCGGTCAAGGATATCGCCTCAGCCTCCCGGACAGGATCAGCCACGCTGATTTTGCGAGGATTGGCGGTTGGTTTCGAGGCCTCCGTCTGGCAGATTGTGGTGATTGCCCTTACCATCCTCGCCGCGGTGATCATTTACTGGGGGCAGCCCGTGATCTTCGTGTTGTACGGGGTGGCCATGACCGGTATCGGGATGCTCACCCTGACCGGAAATAATGTGGCCATGGATTCCTATGGTCCGATCGTAGACAACGCTAACGGCATCGGAGAGATGACCAGGATGGAGCCAGAGGCGCGCCAGATATTGGCCGACATGGATGCCGTGGGCAATACGACGAAAGCGATCACGAAAGGGGTGGCCATAGGCTCGGCCGTGATTGCCGCGGTTTCCCTTTTCGGCTCTTTTCTGGCTGATATCACAAAAGTCCAGGCTCAGATGGGATTGGCGGAAAGCCTGCGCTTGCTCAACACTGGAATCCGCATATCTGATCCGAGGGTCTTTATCGGTATGTTAATTGGCGGCTCGATTCCTTGGCTTTTCTCCTCCTTGACGATCAACTCTGTTGCGCGGGCGGCCTGCCTGATTGTGGATGAAGTGAGAAGGCAATTCCGTATCCCCGGCCTGATGGAGGGCAAAGTTCGTCCTGATTATGGCCGCGCTGTTAACATCTGTACCATCGCCGCGCAGAAGGAACTGGTCGCTCTGGCCCTAATTGCTGTACTTGCCCCCCTGGTCATTGGCATGCTGCTTGAGGTCGAAGCCCTGGGCGGATTTCTGGCCGGTGTGATACTCTCCGGACAGCTTCTGGCCGTCTTCATGGCAAATTCCGGAGGAGCCTGGGACAATGCGAAGAAATCCATCGAGGATGGTCTCTATGGAGGTAAGGGTTCCGAACCCCACAAAGCCTCAGTGGTAGGGGATACCGTCGGCGACCCTCTCAAGGATACTGCCGGACCTGCGCTCAACCCAATGATCAAGGTGATCAACCTGGTCTCCCTCCTTGCGGCCCCGGTTCTCATCCAGTACAAGAATTCCGATCCCGGGGTAATCGTGACGATCGTGCTGGGAGCGCTGGTGATTTTTGCCTCCATCATTTACTCAAAGCGCGGCGGCTTCCGTAAACGCAGGGAGGAAAGCGCGACAAAATTCTGAGCTCTGGGAGCTTTCTCTTTATCCCCTGAGGCGAAAGAAAAGCGCGTCCCTAACGGAGTAGAGGTTACTGCTCAATCGAAGTAGGCGTTACTTACTCAGAAGACGGGCAGATAACGATCGAGTTCCCAGCGGGTTACCTGTCTTCTGTATTCCTGCCATTCCTGCGTCTTCGCCTCAAAGAAACGATGGTAGGTGTGTTCCCCCAGGGCATCCTGCACCACCTGATCTTTTTCTAGAGCCTCGAGCGCTTCGCGCAAAGATCCTGGCAGGTGAGGAAGAAGAGGGTCCTTGACTGTGTTATAAAGGTCTTCTTCTGCAGGTTGAGGCAGAGGCAGATTTCTCTTGATGCCATCGAGGCCGCAAGCCAACATTACCGCGAAAGCCAGGTAGGGGTTGCAGGATGGATCCGGGCAGCGCAGTTCCAACCTCGTTGCCTCAGTGCGGCGCGGATTACGCCGTGGTACACGGATGAGAGCGGAACGGTTCCGGCATCCCCAGGAGATATAGACAGGGGCCTCGTATCCCTGGACCAGGCGTTTATAGGAATTCACTAAAGGAGCGAGGACGGCACACATGCCTTGGGCATGGTGGAGTTGCCCGGCGATAAAAGCTTTCGCCAGTTCGGAGAGTCCGTAGGGATCCCTGTCGTCGACAAAAAGGTTATTGCCGGAGGCGTCAACCAAGCTCTGATGAACATGCATTCCCGAGCCATTGATGCCGTAAACCGGCTTGGGCATGAAGGTCGCGTAGAGACCGTTGTGCTGGGCGACAGCCTTTACTGTCAGGCGAAGGGAGATCACATTATCCGCCGTCTGCATGGCATCCGCGTAGTGAAAGTCGATTTCGTGCTGCCCGATGGCTACTTCATGGTGGTGGGCCTCCACCTGGATGCCGAAGGAAGCCAGAGCATTCACGATCTGTCTCCGAATATGCGTGGCCATGTCGGTGGAGACGTCGAAATATCCCGCCCGGTCGTGCGGTTCTGCAGGGAAGGAGTCTCCCCCATTGGACTTGAAGAGGAAGAATTCCAATTCCGGCCCTGTTTGGTAGATCAATCCCATTTCCTCTGCTTCCTTTAGTGCCCTCCTCAGGATAAAGCGGGGATCCCCGGGAAAGGGTTCCCCTTGAGGAGTATGCACGTCGCAGATAAAGCGCGCTGTGGTGGTGAAATTGCCGCGATCCCACGGAATGATGGCCAGAGTCTGCAGGTCGGGAACCAGGAACATATCACTTTCCGCAATGCGGGCGAATCCCTCAATCGAGGAGCCGTCAAACCAGGTTCCGAACTCCAGGCAGTCCTCGATAAATTGACTTACAGGCAGCGTGACGTTTTTGATAATGCCCAGAAGATCGGTGAACTGGAGGCTGACAAAACGGGCTTTTTCCTTTTTCAAAGTAGCGATTATTTCTTCTTTACTTGGCAACGCCTTGTACCCCTCAGCGAATAAATTTCCAGAGTTTTAGCACAGGAAGACGAAGAAAACAAGAGGAAGGTAATTGAAAATTAGTTGCTTGGGGCGTGCTTATCTTTTCCTGCCTTGACAACCTGCAAAGAATCTGTCATCCTGAATCGTTCTCAGCCAGCGAGCTGGGGACGAATTTTGTAGAAGGGAGAAACCGCGTGGCTGAAGGTAAAGTCAAGTGGTTCAACGCCCAGAAAGGTTATGGCTTCATCGAGATCGATGGTGGTGAGGATGTTTTCGTCCACTATGCTCAGATTCAAGATGATGGCTTTAAGACGCTGGACGAAGGACAACGAGTGCAGTTCGAAGTAGTTAAAGGGCCCAAGGGCCTGCAAGCGAAAAATGTGACTAAGATATAAAAGGTTCGCCTTTTAGATTTTAGGATGAAAGACTCCCGGGACTCATACCGGGAGTCTTTTTTGTGTACGAGCAAAGAGCGCAATGATCAGCGGGTAGCCCTTTTACTTTCGCAGGTTCACGTAGATATACTCCGAGTGGAGGTGAAATCCTAGCTTTTCCGCTAACCGCCGCGAGGCAATATTCTCGGCTGTGGACCGATAGAGCGGGCGCTTGCCCGCTCGGAGAAGGTCCTCGACGATAGCGGATACCACCTTGCTCCCGTAGCCCCGTCTTTTATAGGCGTCTTCCGTCTTGAGCCAAGCTATCTCTGCCCATTCTTCGGTCTCGAATTGCGTACCTCCGTAGGAGACGAGGCAATCGCCGACGAAAAGGCCAAAGAAGGTCTCCAGCGATATTTTTTCTTCGCCCACGGAGTAGGAGATAGGAAAACCCCGGGGGATCAGGGGGCGGACACGGGAATCCCGGATCAGGAGGAAATCCTCCTTTTCCAGCGTATAGACAAGGTTCAGTTGTACTTCTTTGATGAAGAAATCCTTCTTCAGGAGGGGGAGCAAGCAGGAGGAGGTCTGAACGATGTAAGCCGGTAAAGAAAGATGGGAAAGGAGGCACTGAGCGGTATCCAGATCTCCATCTAGGAAGACCTTGCGCGCTGCAGGCAGCTCGATCAGAAAGGTATCCTTACTATACCAGAAACGTGCTTCCCCCCCGCGTTCAACGTGGTAGAGAGCTTCAAAATTCCTTACCGGGTCCTGGCGTAGGAATTTCACTATCCGGGCCTGCAAGTCGCCCATTTCTTCTATATATAGTTAGAAGTGATAAATTGTCAATAAATGCTGGAGGAGAGCATGGTAACCGACCTTTGTCCATTGATCTCGGAAGGCGCCACCTTGGGAAACGTGCGCTCCGGCCACTTCGGCAGGTTCTGGAGAACTTCCGAATCAGCGATGTACCTCTGACCCATAAACCTGAATTGCAGTCCGCCGGGATCCCCATCAGATTCATCTTGATCCTCGGGCCGGGCAACTTCCGCGCCGCTTCTACGAGTGACTCCAAGCGGTTGTCTTCGCTCACCGCGTCTGGATCCCGACCCTTGCCGAATGCTCCGTCCATCGCATCCATCAGGATGACGGGGGTGAGATCGTCGGCTTTGCCCACGAAGAAGGACGTCGACTCGTACACCCTGTTCCACAACTCCAGCAGCCCAGGATTGGACTTCAAGGCCAAGCATTTGCCTGGCTTATCGGTCTTCCGCAAAATACCGTTGTCGAGAAATCCAACAACATGGAATTATACTTTGAAGTCGATGACTTTGACGAATTCATCCGTAAGTTGGAATCTAATTCGGAGATCGAATATGTTCCTCCTCCCAAGAAACACGATTGGCAGCAGCGGGTTGTCCGGACCTATGATCCCGATCATCATATAATAGAGATTGGCGAATCGATGGCGGTTATAGCAAAAAGCTATCTCGCAAATTGATATTCTGTCGCTGAAACTGCGAAAATCATCCAGCGTCCAGTCGAGTTTGAAATGGTTGAATCAACATTATGAATCAATCAGGCTGGTCGTTCTCGGCCCGATACGCGCAGGCGTCCCTCCTGGGACATATCTCGCGCAGGCAAAATGGCCGCGCCGGACCCTGGATGGTCCCGGCCCCGGACACCCCAGTCGCGGACTTGACCGGTTTCATCATTGAACTGGTGTGAGCGTCACGCCGATCTCCTCCGCGGGTCGATCAGCCTGAACAGGTATGCTGCTCGCTCACGTCCCAATCGAGCTGGCCGGGGGACATCGTCACAGTAGCGCCTTATCTTAGCTGGATTGCCTGATCGTCAGTGCAAAAGAGAAGGGCTCTATTCTGCAATGGTTTCCAGGAAAGTTTGAGAATAGGCTCTGAGCATATTGCCCGGATACCCTCTCCCTCGAGGAACCAAAGGGTGTAATATTCCGCCTCTTTTCTATGAGAAAAACGGCAAGAGGCGACGGTAGTCCGACCATCACTCAGGATAAAATTGAGGGCGGAGTAGGCGCACAGGTTCTCAATTTCCACCAAGGCCTCCTCCAGGAGTTCAATAGTCAAAGCAGCCCCGCTCGTTTCCAATTTTTCCAACAAGAAAAGAAAGAGCCGTTCACTGTCCGAGTCTCCTCGCGGGCTTAAGTTGGAGAGCGGGATCTGCCTGGGATTCTGGATAGTGCCGTTGTGGACAAATATCCAACCGTTTCTCTCGAAAGGTTGAGTGTTCCAGATTGTGACTCCTATGCCCGGGGAGGCCTTACGAAGATGGGCGATGATCAGGTTAGGCTCGTCCATATTCAGGCGCTCCGCTGCTTGCAGGAAGGAAGCAGATCTGGGATCATGTGCCTCCTTCCTGAGCCCCCAACCGCGAGAGGATTTGAACCAGGCGAAACCCCAGCCATCAAGGTGGCCGCGTGAGGAGCCGGTTGGCACTTTCCCCTGGAAGCTGAGGGTGCGGAATGCGTGAATCCAGGACGGATCCACTCTCGTTTTGGCTGAGACGAACAACAACCGGCACATTTACAAATTCCCCCGGAGCTTTTCGCGCGCGAAGGTCAACAAATTCTCCGTGAGGGACATGGCTGATTTAGCGACCCTGCGCGCGAGCTTAAGGTTTCTCCTCCCCCTGCGGTAGCACTCAGGGAAGTCTTCTTGTAACCAGAAATAGGTGTCCAATTTTTCCAGATCGAAAAGAAAGGAATCGAAGTCCAGCTCCGATGCTCTGGCGCAACAACCCAAAGTTGTGAGGAAGCGATGCTCGCCGACTGAGGAGCCGACAGCCAGGAGGTAGCTTAGCAGGATCTTCTCGCAGGCTTCGCGCGCGCACCCGCAGATTTCCTCCCAGCGCTTGAGCGGTTCGAGCTGCTTCATTCTGACGAGCAGCTTTTCCGCTTCCAGGATGAGGCTTCGAGTCCTCTCATTTCCCTCCATCCAAGCTTCCCCTCCAGATTCTATGGGATGAGGTTCTTTAGGGCAAATTGTGTCCGGTTTTTAAGGGCCTCGACTTAGTGTGAATCTGTATCAGATAAGGCTCCTTCTGTTTCAAGATGCTCCCTGCCGGAATCACCCCCCGGATGGATAAACATGGGTAAATGATCGTGTCCCTGCCTACAATCGTGCCAGGGTTTGAGACGGCATTGCAGCCGGTCTTGACTCCGTCACCCAGGATTGCACCAAATTTGCGCAGACCGGTGGGGAATTCCCTCTCCCCGTAGCGAATAATCACCTCGGAATCCATGTTTTTCAGATTTGCTAGGCGAGTGCCAGCTCCCAGATTCACATAATTGCCCAAAATCGAATCGCCCACATAATTGAAGTGAGCCGCCGAGGCATGATTGAGCACTATAGAATTTTTAATTTCAGTGGCGTGGCCGATAATGCTACGCTTTCCTACGAGAACGTTTCCCCGCACATAGGCTCCTTGTCGAATTTCGCACTCTGCGCTGATGTAAACTGGCGCTTTAATCAAAGCGCCAGGTTCAACAACGGTGCCTGGCCCGATGTAAATGTCGTTTCCCCAGAGGAAAGCCCCCTCCATCACCTCGCCCAAGATTTGCGGGCGGAGGAAAGACCGAAGAAAGCCGGGGATACGGGGAAGGATTTCCCAGACAAAATTCACTCCCTCAAAGAGGGAGGCGAAGGGGCACTCTGATAAATCGAAGAACTCCTCAGGTTTCAGCATCTCTTCCATGATTGAATTATACAAAAGGGCGCTGGTTCGGTCATTTAAACGGAAAAGCTGTGATGCAGAAGCGCTTGGTGACATAATACAGTCAGGATCTACCGGAGAGGAGTTTAATGTTAGGATTTCATAACAAAGTCCTGCAGATTGATTTAGATAAACAGGACTGGCAAGAGCGGAACATTTCCGATGAAATTTTCCGCCGGTTTTTAGGAGGCAAGGGTTTGGCTTCATACCTTCTTTTAGAGCACACAAAGGCTGGAACGGACCCATTTTCCGGAGAAAATGTCATGATTTTTGCCTCTGGCCCGGCAACGGATACCAGGGTCTTCGGCTCTTCTCGTTATGGCGTCTTCACCAAGTCCCCCTTAACCGGTATCTATCTGGAGTCATATGCGGGAGGATCGGTGGCCGAGCCTCTTAGCCGCACCGGGTATGACGCTGTACTCCTTCGGGGCCAGGCGGAGCGGCCGATATACCTGGAGATCTCCCCCGGAAAGGTTAAATTTCACGATGCTCACCACGTCTGGGGAAAGGATACTTATTCTTCAGAGGATACCGTGCGTGGAGAAATCGGGAAGAGGGATGTCGGAGTAGCCGTTATCGGACCCGCGGGGGAGAATAAGGTCCGCTTCGCCCTGATCGAAAATGATCATTGGCGCTCGCTCGGACGAGGAGGCTCCGGAGCGGTCCTCGGCTCCAAGCTGGTTAAGGCCCTGGCTTTTTGGGGCGACAGGAAAAAGGAGATAGCTCACCCTGATATTCTAGATCAGCTCTATCGAAAAACCGCCCTGAGGGGAACGAGGAGCGCAACAGCCACCGCATACCAGAAATTGGGTACCCCGATGCTGGTTGATCTCACCAACCAGCTGGGGGCCTTTCCTACTGAGTACTGGTCACGCGGTAAGTTCGAGCGTTGGGAAAGAATCAATTCCACCGCACTGCATGAGCAATGCGATATAGTCTCACACGCTTGCCCTAAATGTTTTTTGGCCTGTGGAAAGCTCTCTCAAGTCAGGGAAGGCAGGCACGCTGGGCTGAGAATCGAGGGCCCAGAATACGAGACAATCAATGCTTTTGGAGGAATTTGCCTGATCGACGACATTCGCGAGATCCTCTATCTGAATGACCTTTGTGACCGATTGGGCCTCGACACTATTACCACGGGGAATCTAGCCGGCTTTACGATCGAGGCGAGCAGGAGAAAGAAGATCGGAATCAAGCTGGAATACGGAGATGCAGACGGGATCGCCCGACTCATAGAGCAAATTGCCGCTAAAGAGGGCGTCGGTGCCGTATTGGCGGAGGGAATTCTTTTCGCCAGCTCTCACTGGGGCCTCGATGATTTAGCCGTTCACAGCAAGGGCTTGGATCCCCCGGGATATGAACCACGTGTGCTCAAGGGGATGGCCCTGGCCTATGCCACCTCAGATCGCGGCGCCTGTCACCTGCGCTCGACGATCTATAAGGCAGAAATAAGCGGAATGCTCGATCCGGAGGATATTGACAGGAAAGCCGAGGCTTTTATCGATTGGGAGGACCGGCTCACGATCCAGGACACACTCATCCTCTGCCGTTTCTTCCGCGACATCTATCTCTGGCCTGAGTACAGAACGATGATTCTCGCGCTGACGGGATGGGATCTGTCGCGGGCGGACCTGCAGACCATCGCCCTGAATGTCCTCAATCAGGCCCGGAAATTTAACCTGAGGGAGGGCCTCAGCCTCGAGGATGATCGGCTTCCTGCGAGATTTTATCGGGAAAAATTAAAGGATTCGGGGAAAGGACTCCAGGAGGGGGACCTCAATAAGATGGTCTCGGACTATCATGCTCTCAGAAAATGGCGTTAGCCATTTTCGCTTTACGGGGTAATGAGGGAAGATTAAGAAAATTAGAGAAAGGAGCCTCAGGATGAAGGAGATTAAAGTGGAGATCGCGCCAGAGGTTAAACCTGGCGTTTATTCGAATACGGTGCGCATCTCGCACACCCCTTTCGAATTCGTGGTGGATTTCGGCAGGACTACCCCGGATGAAGCTGAGCTGATCAGGATTATCACCCGTATTGTAATGAGCCCGCAACATACCAAAGCTTTCCTGCACGCTCTTGAGGAGAACATTCGCCGCTTCGAGAATCAATTCGGACCGATCAATCTTCCCGCTCGACCCCCATCCAACAAGGGGCCGGAGTTTGTACAGTGATTACTTTAAAAAAATTTACAAGGGAGTATTGCAATTGTAGGACAACCTGTATATAATACCATTTGACCACCCACCTCCTTAGTGTGAGGGCGGCTCCCCCCGCCCTCACAAACCCCTTGCCTTGTTTCCCCCGCTTTCCCAAAAAGCAAAAGGCCGGCGCCCGCCGGCCTTTTGCTTTATAGGGCCTTTTACCTCTTTTCCAGGACTTTCCGGGACTTGTTCGCCTTATCTTCACCTCCATTTTTTGATCGCCAGCTGTTGGAGCTGTCGAAAAAGGGGAAGGTAGAAAACAAACGTTCCACGGAGCGCGATCGGCAAGAAGGACAGCGCGGATCGTTGACACCGCTGCCGACGCCAACCAGGTGCTCGAGACGGGCGGGGCATCTCTGGCAGCGATGCTCATAAATTGGCATAACAAATTACCTACGTTGTACATCATCTTCCCCCGCCTCCCCTTCTGGCTATCTTTCTTTTTGAAAAACTATTTTACTACGCAGCGCGTCCTTTCAATTGTCTCTCCGGGATCCCCTCTTGCAGTAACGGATAAAAGATTTCCCGGCCGGGAAGCCGCCATAACACTCGAAGAACTCTTCCTCCCGCCTGTCGCGAACAGGAAGTGAGTGGTTCCATTGGTTCCTTCACCTTCGACTGGCAGCGGGAGTCCTCAATTCTCACCCGAGCCAATTTTGTCTTTCCCCTCCCCTCTTATTTCAGGAGGAGTGCACTCTATTAGTGCTTGATTCTCCAGCTCGATCAGCACCGTTTCCTTGAGAGCGTTTACTTCCACTACCCTGCCCCGCCCCTGAGGGGTAATTACAGACGACCCTTCCTTGGGCAGATGAGAACGGGCCTCACGGTAGGTTTCATACTCGTAGCGAAGGCAACACATCAAACGCCCGCAGACTCCTGAGATCTTCAAAGGGTTTAAAGCCAGGGATTGCTCTTTGGCCATCTTGATAGTTACGGGGTTGAATTCCTTGAGAAAAGTTGTGCAACAGAGCGCCCTGCCGCAGATTCCCAGCCCGCCAAAGACCTTGGTTTCGTCTCTCGCTCCGATCTGCCAGAGTTCCACCCGGTTGTGAAGCACAGAGGCTAAATCGCGCACGAGCTCCCGAAAATCTACCCGGCTTTCGGCCGTGAAATAAAAAATATACTTGGATCGATCGAACAGATACTCAACCGAGACCAGGTTCATCGAGAGAAGATGCTCTTTAATCTTCTCCGAGCAGACGCGGAGGACCCTCTTTTCCTCCTCCTTGTTCTCTTCCAGCCTTTCCCGATCTTTGCGCGTAGCCTTGCGGATTACCCGATGAATCGGCTGGGAGGCCTCCTGGGGCAGCAATTCTCTCGGGCCATAAATAACCGCACCCATCTCCACTCCCCGGGAAGTTTCCACGATCACCTCATCTCCCACGGAAAGACGGAGGATGCCCGGGTCAAAGATGTGAACACGGCCAGCCTCTTGAAATCTTATGCCAACAACCTGTTTTGGTTGCAAGTAATTCTCCCTCCTCTATGATCGAATATCTTTCCGAGTAAAGCCTGTCAATGGGAGACCCTGCCCTCCAGTTTCAGCAATAGAACCGGGAGCACCATGCTCATGTTCACGGAAGTGAATGACAATTCCGTGGCCTCTTCTATCGCCCTCGCCCCCTCGCCCCAGGATAGGGGGGAGCGCTGATGAGCGATCTTGCGGATACATTCCTCCTGATCCAGGTTTATCAGGCGACAATCCTCGCCGGCGATGGCGGTTCTGAGCGCGGATAGTACGACAAAATCACGCCACAGGGAGAGAAGGACGCGAAGGAAATCCAGGACACCCCTCCTCTCTTTGAGGATACTTTCCGAAATTAAAAGAGGGGAACCATTTCCGCTTACCAGCTGGAGTCCCAGCTCCAGGAATCGCTGACGTCTTTTCCAGTTTTCTTTCTCTCCCCAGCGCAGGGCCTCCCCGATTCTCCCTCCAGCCAAACGGCATAGAAGTTCGGCATGTTCCGTCCCACGCTGCTTGAGGGTTCGTTCCATTTCATCTGAAGACAAATACTGAAACACTATTTCCTGGCAGCGCGAGAGTATGGTGGGCTGGAGCAGGTGAGGGCGAGAAGAGACAAGGATGTTCACTACATAGCTGGGCGGTTCCTCGAGGATTTTGAGCAGTGAAGAGCCGGCCTCTGGAGTAAGGCGATCAGCATCATCAATCAGATTAACCACCCAGGGGGCGACAATTGGCTGGAGACAGCTGAACTCTTGCAAATGGCGTACCCTGTCAATCTTTATGCTCTCACCCTCAGAAGCGAGAAAATGGACGTCGGGGTGAGAGCCAGCCTGCACCTGGCGGCAGGAAGTGCATGCACCACACCCTTCCTCGCCCTCTGCGCAGGCCAGAGCCTGGGCGAAGCGAACCGCGGTAAGCCATTTGCCCACCCCTTCCGGGCCAGAGAACAGGTAGGAATGAGAGGGCCGTTTTCGCTTGAGCGCTGACCTCAGAATGGACTTCGCCCGCGGATGCCCGGTGATATCAGCGAACCCCATTAAACCCTTTCCCAGCGGTCGATCGGTATCACGAAGATCATGGCCCCTCCGATCTCTACTTTCATAGGGTAGGGGATGTAGGTTCCTGGAGCAGACGGTGCGTAGGGAGCCGGATTGATGTACTGTTCGCGCATGTGACAGCGTTCCTTGATGATGGCGATCACCTCCTCTACTTTTTCTTCCTCTATTCCCAGGAAAATAGTAGAGTTTCCCTCGCGCAGGAACCCTCCTGTGGAAGCCATCTTCGTGGCTCGATAACCTTTCTGCATCAAGGCGGTGAGCAATCCACCCGCGTCCTTGTCCTGTACGACCGAAATCACCAGTTTCATCTTCTTCTCCTCGAATTTCCTAAGGATTCTCGAGACTGATTGTTCAAGAAAAGAGAAATCCATTGCCAGACGTGGGAAAAGACTTCTTTTTCTCGGCCATGAGCCGAAACTATACGGATCCTCTCCGGATAGAGAACGGCCAGTGCAAGGTAGGCCCCTCTTACTTTCTCCTGCAGGACCAAGCCCTCCGATTCTATCCGGTCCTTTCCGCTTCGCTCTAGTCCGAGTGCGGGTGCAATATCTAGCACGATCGTGAGATCCGGCCAGAGGTTTCCTGTGGCCAGAATATTGATGCTTTCAACGTCCTGACGAGGCAGTCCGTGCCCCCAGGATTGATAAGCCAGCGAGGAGTCGATGTAGCGGGAGGAAATGACGATTTTGCCTCTCTTTAATGCCGGCCTGATTATCTTCTCCACGTGCTGCGCCCGGTCGGCAGCGAAAAGCAGAGCTTCCGCCAATGGACAGAGATCCCTGTTTTTCCCGTCCAAGAGGATGGAGGAAATTTGTCGGCCAACAGGGGTAGCTCCCGGCTCTCGCGTGAGGACGATTTCGTATCCGAGCTTTTCCAGCTCGCAGGCAAGAAGGCGGGTCTGAGTGCTTTTCCCGCAGCCATCAATCCCCTCGAAAGTGATAAAAATTCCCCTCATGGCTTAGACGAATGAGGAAAAATTACCACGCGACGATACGGCTCCTCGCCCCGGCTCTCTGAGCGCAAGCCGTACCTCTCCGCCATTTGATGCTGCAATCTTCTAATCGGCGTTGGCTCCGGGGGAAGTTCCACAGGCTGGTGGGTCCGCATGACCTTCAGTATCAACTCCTCGGTTTTTTCCATTACTTTGTAATCCCATTCCCTCTCCGGCAGGCCGTATAGCCTCCGCAGAAATGATCGGATTTGAGCGCTGGTATTATTGCGCAGGATATAGACTGGGATACCGTGCTCCTCGGCCTGTGTAACAATGTAGGGCTGTCTCTTCTCCTGAGATTTCACGGTCACCACGGCCTGAGCTTCCTGCAGGTTGCGCGTAATTTGGGCAGGAAGGCTCATGTCCTGGATAGCCCGCTCCAGGCGGTTTCGGGAAATGGCGAAAGGATAGATGTGAATTGTAGCCCGGGGAGGGAACTCTTCTAATTGACTTCTTATTTTTTCCTCCTCCGCCTGCCCTTCCTCTCTCTCCCTCTCTATTCTTTCCCGCATCTCCTTCTCCTTTTGCGGGGAACGAGAGCGGACTTCGGGCTGAGGGAGGATATCACGCAGCAGTTGATCCACCGTCTCCGCAACATCGTGATGGATGGTCAGGGTCTCACGATCGTGGATCTCCACTAGAATGTGGAATGTCGGTGGAGCTCTTCTTTCTAGTACGGTCTTCTGCGTGCCGCGAAAGCGCGCTTCCTCGTCAGACAGTGTTACAGCCTGGATCCCGCCGACCAGATCACAGAGAGTGGGGTTCTGGATCAGGTTTTCCAGTGTGTTCCCGTGCGCCGTTGCTACCAACTGTACGCCTCGCTCAGCGATTGTTCGGGCGGCCATCGCCTCCAGCTCGCGGCCGATCTCATCGATGATGATGACCTCAGGCATGTGATTTTCCACCGCTTCTATCATCACTTCGTGCTGCAGGTCTGGGGTAGGGACCTGCATCCGGCGGGCGTGCCCGATTGCAGGATGGGGAATGTCACCGTCCCCGGCGATCTCGTTGGAAGTGTCTACCACGATCACCCTCTTTTTCAGTTCATCCGCCAGCACCCTTGCTACCTCTCGCAGCATGGTGGTTTTTCCCACTCCCGGCCTCCCCAAAAGGAGGATGCTTTTCCCAGATTCCACCACGTCCCGAATTATATCGACCGTACCGAAAACAGCGCGCCCCACGCGACAGGTCAGGCCGATCACCTCACCCTTGCGGTTAACGAAAGAGGAGATCCGATGAAGTGTCCGGGTAATGCCGGCGCGGTGATCTGGCCCGAAATGCCCCACCCTTTTCACCACGCAGTCGATCTCCTCCTGGGTCACGGCGGTGTCGCTCAGATAGAAAAAGCTATCGGGAAAGCGAGCCTCGGGGACCCTGCCCAAGTCGAGCACGACCTCGATCAAATCTGAAAGCTGATCTAGCTGATCCAGATTCTGCCGGATTGGAGGCGGTAGGACATCCAGCAGTTCGGCCAGATCATCCACAATCTCAGGTTTAGTCAAACCAAACAAAATCCTCTCAAGTGTACTTTCCCGATTTTATCACGGTCGAGAGGGTGTAAAAAGCGAGCGAGTCTCCTGTTGATCCAGTGTCCGTTCGATTTGCTGGATGGCGACCTCCAGGTCATCGAGTGAATGTGCGAAGTTCAGGTGATCTGTCTCGATGGTCAAAAGGGGGGCGCGGCGGAACCTGAGGGCCCACTGGTCGTATCTTTCGTTTAGCTTGGCGAGATACTCCAAAGAGACGTTCTTCTCATAGGAACGACCGCGGAGGCGCAACCGTTCAAGCAAGGTTTCTGCCGAGGCGCGCAGGTAAACGACCAGCGCGGGCTGGCGCAAGCGCCTGAGCGCATAATAATAATAATGTCTGTATGTCTTCCAGTCGCGGGAGTCCAGAAGGAGGTAGGCAAAGACCTCGGCGTCCTCGTAAATAGTTCGATCCAGAATGGCTGGCTTTCCTTGCTGCTGCAGGGAAAGATGGCCCCGGAACCTTTCTAACAGGAAGAAGATCTGCGAATGGAGAGCCCAGCGCTCCTGTTCCCTGTAAAAATCTACCAGATAAGGGTTGGAAATCTCCGGTTCCTTAAAAAGCTCCCATTTCCAACGGACCGCCAGAATCTCGGCGAGGGTGGACTTTCCTGCGGAGATATTTCCGGAGACGGCTATTAACGGAGCCAGGGACGGGGAGGCCTTCACTTCAATGCTCCGCGGATGATTTGCAAAATAACTTTTTTGTCATTTTCCCGATTGACGAAATCCAGGAAGGTGGTATCCACAGGTAGAAGCGGGGCGTGCTGGAAGCCGCGGAAAAAATTCTTGTAATTTTCCGCCACCTTATCCTCGTAATCCTCAGAAATCAACCGCTCAGCTTGCCTGCTCCGACGATGTATTCTTTCCATCAATACGGGCAATGGAGCATCAAGGTAGATGATGAGGTCCGGCTCCTCCGTGAAGGGGAGCATCTCGCCGATAATGCGGTCGTACAGCTCTTTATCTTTCTCCGAGAGGTTCATCTGGGCGAAGATTTGATCCTTCAGAAAATAGAAATCCGAGATAACGGATCGTGTTCTCTTCAGGTTTTGCAGCCGGAGCTGTTTACGAAACCTCTGCACGAGGAAGTACAATTGAGCTGGGAAGGCAAAGCGTTGCATATCGGAATAAAAATCCGCCAGATAGGGATTGTAATCCACCGGCTCGAAAAAGGCTTTCAGATTCATTTCCCAGGATAGCAAAATGGTCAGCGAAGTCTTTCCGACGCCGATGGGACCTTCTACAGAGATATGAAAGTTTTTTCTTTCCTCAGCCACAACCTCTATTGTAACAAATAGCTTCCGTCCTCTTTGTTCTTATAGGAGGAAGGGCGGTCAGAGCGACGGAGATATTTAAATCCAATAAAAGTCGTTTAAGACCGCGTCGTACTCCTTTCGTAGACGAAGAAAATGTTCTTCCTCAAACCGGGCCAGGTCTTCGAGCATTTTCTTCATTTCGCAGTCTTCCACCTGTTTCATCCAGGATGAATAGAAGTTAACCGAATCCTTTTCCGATTGGATCCCCACGCTCAAGGCCTCTAAGGCTGTACTTTGCGTGAGTACGAACTTCTCAGGAAAACGAAAGAGACATCCCTTCTTATTGGATTCGAAGCAAAAAACCTTACTAGTCTGTTTCTGGAACCAGCCTTCGAGTATTTTCCTGTGTTCTCGCTCCTCCCCTTTCAGCTTGCGAAAAATGTGTTTTCCCTTGGGATTCTGTACTCGCTCCTCCACTTCGTGATAAAAATCGAAAGCGGCCGCCTCTTTATAGATAGCAGTCTCCAACAATTCGATTGTATTCATGCTTATCTTCGTCCTCCTCTCTTTCATTCTATAACAGGAGCCGCGATAGTGTAATTCCGCTAACAGGTTCCCCTGATGAGGGGAGAAAGGGAGGAGGTTTTACTACCCTGGTGTTGAGAGGATCGATCTTGTGGCAATAGATAACACTATGATACAATTAACCTCTGGATTTCGAGGTGATAACTATGATGCACAAAGATCAGGATCAAGCAAAACACGTAAAATTGGTCGACTCTCCGGAGCAGGATCTCCAGAGAGTTTGGGATTGCCGCGATTGCGCTTCCTCCTGTCAGTCCGCATGTAAAACAAGTTGCACTCTGGCAAATCAAGTCTGCGAGCGGTTAACCCCGGAAAGGTAACCCGATTAAGCGAGATGCTCCCCCTTCCCTGGGATGAGGGGCAGCTCCACCTTTTTCAGCTCGGAGGCCGCTTCCTTCTCTTCGATGTGGCTTCATCCTCGCTCTTCTCCCTTTCACCGGTAGCTTATGCCTTTTTATCTTATGGCAGGAAATGCGAGACGGCGGAAGCCCTCTCCCTCCTCGAAGCTGAATATGGCGATGAGGTCTGGAGGGCGAAGGAGGAGCTGGAGAGTTATCATGCTTCCGGCAAGCTCCTCAATCTTGACCCTGCTCTCACCCTGAGACCTCCCCCCATCCCTTACCTCAAAGCACTCTGCCTGAATCTGGCGCATGATTGCAATATGCGCTGCGGATACTGCTTTGCCGCAAGCGGAACCTTCCGCGGGGAGCGGGATTTAATGCCATTGGAGGTAGCGCAGCAGGCGATAGATTTTCTGTTGTGGAACTCCGGAGCACTCAATCGCCTGGAAGTGGATTTTTTCGGCGGAGAGCCCTTGCTGAATTTTGAGGTGCTCAAAAGCGCCGTGGAGTACGGCAGGGAGAAAGCCCACAGTGTGGGTAAGGAGATTCGGTTCACCCTTACCACCAATTGCCTTCTGCTTGATCGGGAGACGAATGATTTTCTCGACCGGGAGAGCATGCGCGTCGTCCTCTCCATTGATGGAAGGGCCGCGGACCATAACCGGCTGAGAAAGCTGAAAAATGGATCAGGTTCACATGAGGTCGTGCTCCGGCGGATCCGCGATTTTCTCGCCGGGCGGAGAAATGAAAATTACTATCTCAGGGGGACCTATACAGCCTGGACCTTGAATTTCCTGGAAAACGCCCTCTACCTGCATGACCTTGGCTACTGCGAGATCTCCATGGAGCCGGTGGTCGCTCTTCCCGGGGAGCCCTACGCTTTGCGGGAAGAGCACCTCCCCTATCTTTTGCGGCAATATGAGGATTTAGTGTGCGCGATTGACAGGCGCGAGGAGGAGGGGAGGCCCTTACGTTTTTTCCACTTCGAGGTGGACACCGCGGGACTCTCCTGTCTATCCAAAAGGCTGAGCGGTTGCGGCGCTGGCAACGAGTACATGGCTGTGACCCCCTCTGGCCAGCTCTATCCCTGTCATCAGTTCGTGGGCAGAGAGGGCTTCCTGCTCGGTACGGTGCAGGCAGGTGTAATGCAGCCGGAAATCCAGGAGGAGTTTCGGCACCTGAGTTTTTTAGAGAATGAGGATTGCCCCTCCTGCTGGGCTCGTTATCTCTGCTCCGGGGGTTGCCACGCGAACGCCCATCTGCTGAGTGGTAATTTGCGGAAGCCCGAACGATTGAGCTGCCTGCTTATCCGCAAAAGAATGGAATGTGCCCTCTATCTTAAAATGCGGAGAAAAGAGCGCAGCAAACAACCGAACTATCAGAGGGTCCAGCACATCTAATTATTGGATCTTGCTGCGGGGGCCTTTCATCTCCTTTAAAAGCCCATTTAATCTGATTGGTTTATCCCAAAAGAAGGAAAAGAATGCATAAAGCGATTGAGACAATTGATTTAGTTCGTGAGTTTCGTTCGCGAGGCAAGAAGAACGGAGAAGGAAGAGTGGTCCGGGCTCTCGACGGAGTGAGCCTGCAGGTTGACCCGGGAGAGCTCTTCGGCCTTCTAGGGCCAAATGGCGCAGGAAAAACAACTCTGATCAAAATCCTGGTCACCCTGCTCTATCCGACTTCCGGGACCGCTCTCGTGGACGGCCTGGATGTGACAAAGGATGTCCTCCCCATTCGCCAGCGAATCAACATGGTCTCAGGAGGAGAATTCTCCGGCTACGGCATCCTCACAGTGCAGGAGACCCTGTGGATGTTCTCGCAATTCTACGGCATTCCCTATAAAATTGCTCTGCCTAGGATCAGTGAACTTCTCGAAGTGGTAGGATTGAAATCAGAGGCTCGAACGCGCATTTCCAAGCTTTCGACGGGAATGCGGCAGAAGATGAACTTCTGCCGTGGCTTTGTCACAGACCCGAAGATCCTTTTTCTGGATGAGCCTACCCTGGGGCTGGATGTCGGTGCCGCCAGGGACATCCGATCCTACGTGAAAAGATGGATGCAGGAACATCCCGAGCGCAACATCCTCCTCACCACTCATTACATGGCCGAGGCCGATGAGCTCTGCGATAGGGTGGCGATTATCGAGCAGGGGAAAATCCTGGCCTGCGATTCACCTGCCCACCTGAAGAAGAAAGTCTCGGGTGGCACTCTGTTCGAGATAGAGTTGAACGGGACCTATAATTCTTTCGATTGGATCCGGGGAAGTGCTGGCCTGAAGGGGTTTAAGGTGGTCTCTTCGATTCAGGAGAACCGGACGGTCATCAAATTCGTCCTCGAGGGAGAGGAAGCCATTACCTCTCTTATCGCGGATTTCAACGCGAGAGCGCTTCCCGTCGTAGCGATGCGCACGACGGAGCCGACCTTGGAGGACGTTTTTATTACTCTTGTGGGAAGGGGTCTGACGAATGGAACGAGTTCCGAACCCGATTGAGCTGTTCGTGCGGGCGATCATAGGCCGGGCCTATCCTCGTGTGGTAGGGGCGAACCGAGAGCTGTCTTGGCTAGTGACGGAGAGCCTCTTGCCCCTCATAGGCCTTGCAGCCTACGTCTATATCTACAAGGCGATGCAGGCTCCTTCGTACTTCGTGGCTTACGTTGTTCTGGGAGGGGCGATGACCGCTTATTGGCTTAATATGCTCTGGAGCATGGCTTCCCAATTCTACTGGGAGAAGGAGACGGCGAACCTACAGCTGTACATTATGGCCCCTGTCTCTCCCATGGCTATTCTTCTGGGAATGGGCGTCGGTGGTCTCTTCTCTACTACGATCCGCGCGACGGCTGTGATCCTCATGGGGAGCCTGATCTTCGACGTCACTTACGAGATAGCCAGCCTCTGGCTAGTGCTCCTCGTCTTCTTCCTTACCCTGGTTGCGCTCTATGGTATGGGCATGCTTCTAGCGTCGCTTTTCCTGATGTCTGGACGGGAAGCCTGGAACCTTTCCAATATGCTGCAGGAGCCGATTTACCTCTTCTCTGGTTTCTATTTTCCGGTGAAGAGCCTCGGTTTCTGGGGGGCAGCAGCGGCCTCGATCCTTCCCCTGACGCTGGGACTGGATGCCATGAGACAACTGATCGTGCCGGCAGACCCCACCCTCGGTTTTCTCTCTCCTCTTGTGGAATCCCTGATTGTTCTTGGGTTGTGTCCTATCTTCCTCTACCTGGCGGGGAAGTCCCTGGCCAAAATGGAAAAAGCGGCTCGCATTGAGGGGAGGTTGACCTTACGATGGCAATAGCGCTTAGCCCTCGACCAATCCCTGGCTTCTGGCATAGTATCTGGCTGCAGTTCAAGAACGCCACCCGGCTGGGCTGGTTGATCGAGAGCAACTGGACTGACCCCTTTGTCTTCGCCATATACACGCTGATCAGGCCCCTGTCCACCGCTTTCATCCTCGTCTTCATGTATCTTGTGGTCGTACAGGGCTCTACTTCCCACCCATTCTTCGCCCACATGTATCTGGGGAACGCATTCTTCATGTATGTGGGCAGAGTGATGATGGGTATTTCCTATGCCATTATCGACGACCGGGAACACTACGAGATGCTCAAGTACATCTATATCTCTCCCCTGAAAATATTTGTCTTCCTCATGGGACGAGGGATGGCCCAGACCCTGACCACCACATTCTCTGTCCTGATCACCGTGCTCCTGGGCATCTGGCCGTTGAAAATCGCGCTTTCTCTATCGCAGATCGACTTGGGACTCTTTCTTCTCTCCTTCTTCCTCGGATTATTGGCCATCATGCTCTTGGGCTTTCTCTTGGCCGGGATCTGTCTCGTCCTGGCTAGGCACGCCTGGGCCATTGCCGAGGCTGTAGCCGCTGTCCTCTATCTGCTGGCCGGGGCTGTCTTCCCGATCGACGTGCTCCCCTCATGGCTACAGGTTATTTCCCGCTCCCTGCCCCTGACCTATTGGCTGGAACTCATCCGCCGTTCCCTGCTTGGCTCCTCTTTCAGTCGGGCTCTGGCCGGCTTTAATAATGGGGAGCTGCTGCTCTGGCTGGTGGTTTCCATTGCCGCCCTGGTATTGATTTCCTTTGCCGTTTTTCGCAGTGCGGAGGGCATTGCGAAGAGAAGGGGCTTAATTGACCAGATTTCCGGCTATTGATCTCCGCCGAGCTGGAAGCCCGACGGGAAAGGATCTCCCTCTTCGAGCGTGAGGAACTGATGGGAGGAGAGGTGAACCACTCCCTGAATTTCTGGAACCACCGCTTCGTAGGGACCGACTTTTTCCCTATCGACAATCCTGGCCCTGAATTCCGTGTTCAGAATACTTCTGTAGCGGTATTCCTCGCCCTGACTCAGTTTTCCTTTAGCGAAGAGGGTGGCGATCTTAGCGCTCGTTCCTGTCCCGCAGGGAGAACGATCCACCTGCCCCCGGCCGAAGACGACGATATTTTTTGGCGGCCGGCAATCCTCGTCGTAGATTTCCACCAGATCCACGCGGACTTCACTTTTGAGAAGGGGGTGGGTGAAATGCATCCGCTTGTTGACCTCCTCTCGCAGGGCTGCACCTAGCTCGATCAGACGAGGAATATTTTTCTCCTCGAGCGAGATGGAAAGGTCAGCAGCGCGGACAAGAGCGAATAGGTTACCTCCCCAGGAGATATCCACGTGTAGGCGGTGGCTCCTCCAATCCAATTCCAGATCCTGGACGAAAAAGGAGGGGACGTTCCGCAGTGCGATGGAGAACCCACCCTGTTTTCCCTCGAGCCTTGCATGAATGAGCCCGGATGGCGAATCAAGCGCCATCTCCTGGCCAGGGAAGCCCATGGCGAAGAGCGTGCTGGCGACACCCATGGAGCCGTGTACGCACATGCGCAAGGTGGACTCATTTTCCAGGAAGAACACCCCGAAGTCTGCTTCGGGGTGGATCGGCTCTAAGAGTAATGCACCGAACATGTCGCGGTGTCCACGCGGCTCAGAGAGCACCAGGCGACGAAAAGAGTCGCAGTGTTGTTCGAACCAGGTTCTTTTTTCCTCCATGGTCTTGCCGGGAATTCGCCAGGGACAGCGGAGGATTACCCGGGTGGGCTCCCCAGCGGTATGCGAGTCAATCACGGGAATCAATAATTCTCGATCAGCCATTTCTTTTCAGCCAGAGCTTCTCTACCGGGATGTAGTCGTAATCATATCCGAAGTAACGAGGCCCGAAGGTCTGAATTCCCTTGGGGGTCCGCATGCGGGGATGAGCCGGGATAAGAACCACTGTTCCCCGATATCCATACTTGACGATATCCGTGCGGATTGGTTCCCCGGTAACCGGGTCCAGGATGCAGATAAGATCAGGAGGGAGGCAGAGGACCTCTCCGTTGAGGATGAAGTTCAGCCACTCATTCTGAAAATCTATCTCCGCCTTCTGCCCGCTATATGAGTCGACCCCCTCCATTTTAATGCGTCCGAGGGAGAAACCCCTGGTTTTTTCAGCGCCAAACTGACGATTGATGTCCACAATTTTCCCCTCGAAGGCGGCCTGACCACCCGTAATCTCCACCACCTTTTGGATGGGGTTGGCGTGTTTCCGCCTGGCCTCCAGGACAGCCCGACCTAATTTCCAGGCCACAGAGATTGAACCAGGTATAGCGGCTTGCTTCAATTGTTTGCCGGTCATCGGGTAACCAGCAATCCAGGTGATTCCTCCGTAAGCCATGGCGGCATTGCGCACGAGGGCCTCCGCCATTAAAGCCTCTTCCGCATCCACAATCGTGACATGTCCCTTCTCGTTGGCGGCAGCGGTAGGGGAGGGAGAAACCCCGTTGATGTAGAAAGAGGTCATCTGCAATTCCGGGAAGGCCCGTCCCATTCCGTCGGCATCAATTACAGGGATTCCCACAGCTCCGGCTACGGCCATGGGCACTGGGGTATTCACCCCTCCCGCCTCAGGAGGGATGACGGCCTCCACGGGACGACCCATGTAAGAGGCTAATTTCTCGTAGCACCAGAGCAATTCTCGGCCGTTGGGGGGCTTTTCCGTGAGAACCAGAGCCGCTCCCAAACATCCGGCGATGGTGGCTAAGCTATCGTCAGGCATATCAACGGCCCTGATCATGACAATCTCTTTGCCCTCATTCAAGACATTCCAGGCCCAGAGGAAGCCGATTTCAGGATCTCCTCCTCCTCCTGTAGCCAGAATAGAAGCTCCTAACGTAATTTCGGAAATCGCTTGGATGTCAAGGCGTTCGAAATCCTTGACCCCCCATTTTTGCAAGATTTGATAGACGCTCATCCGCTTCTCCTATTTACTTTATCAGATCACGGGGGGTGTGAGTGAGGAATTCTGCTCCCCCTTCAGTAACGAGCAGCATGTCCTCTATCCGGGCTGCTCCTGCCCCGGGAAGATAGATACCCGGCTCGACCGTCAGCACCATGTCCTCCTCAAGCCTGGTGGAACTACCTCTGTCCAGTATCGGTTGCTCGTGGATCTCAACCCCGAGACCATGCCCTGTCAGGTGAGGAAAATAGGAACCATACCCGCTTTCCTCGATGCAGGACCTGGCTACCCGATCGATGTATTGAGCTTCCACACCGGGACGGATGGCCTTAATAGCTCGATCATGCGCCCTCAGAGCAACCTGGAAAATTTTCTTCTGCTCCGGGGAGAGATCTCCCAGGGCAAATGTGCGCGTGATATCGGAGCAATAGCCCCGAAAAATGGCTCCCATGTCAAAGATGATGAGTTCTCCTTTGCGCAGCTCCTTTTCCGTAGCCACTCTCTGAGGGAGCCAGGAACGCTCACCCGACATCATGAAGGACTCGAAGGATTCGTCCTCGCCACCCTGTCGGGCGATGATCATTTTGGCCAGACCGACAAGCTCGAGCTCCCTTTTGCCCTCGGCAGCCTGCTCCAGAACATACTGCATGGCTTTGTCGGCAATTTCTGCGGCCTTCCTCAGCCTCTCTACCTCCACCTTCTCCTTGACAGCCCTCAGGTGGAGCAGGGCAGTATCGATCGATACCAGCCCGGTGTGGGGTAAAAGCTCCTTCAGGAATTGGGCCTGGTTATTGAGCAGGGAAGAGTCCACCGCCAGCGTTTTGATTCGAGCGGGGTCGAAAACCCCTCTCAGTCCGTCGAGATAGGAGAGCGTGTCCTCGGGAAAAGGGACGATGCGCAGGGACGGGCACTCCTTCCTGGCCCGCTCCAGGTCAAGTCGGGCGACAAAAAAAGCGCACTGGCCTGTTCGAGGTACGGCTAAAAGCGCAGAGGTCACCCTGTTCAGACGAAAATCAGTAAAATAGCGCAAATTCCCCCTGCCCGTAATTAACGCGGCATCGCAGTTATGCTTTTCCATCTCACTATAGAAGAGGTTCAGCCTGCCGGAGAGATCCGGAAAAGACTTTTCTTCCGTCATGAAAGCGATTGCCTTGCTTTTTCTTCGATCTCCGGATTCACGAGGTAGATCTTCTTGGGCACGCGCGATTCCATGCTTGAATCAGCCTGGCTGGCCAGCTCCAGCAGGATCATCGCCTCTATGAGTTTTTCGAGAACGCCTTCCAGGGCTTCTATCTTCATGGAGGCTTGCTCCGCTAAAGCCCCCTTCTCGATATAAGGATTCTCGAGGACGATGGAGATTACTTTGCCGCAATCCCTCTCCTGTATCAACTTATCGATTATCTCTTCCATCATATCCCTCCTCATCTTTTCAGATCCGCGCAGAGCTTTTCAACAGGCTGATAATCTAAGTCATAGCCGAAATGACGTGGCCCGAAGATCTGAATACCCTTCTCCGTTCTCATCCTTTCGTGAGCGGGTATGAGAATGACGGTGCCTCGATAGCCGTACTTCATGATGTCCGTGCGGATCGGTTCCCCCGTTTCCGAGTCCAGGATGGCGATCAGGTCGGGGGGCATGCAGCGAACACGGCCATCCACGAGCAAGTTGAGCCACTCGTTCTGGAAATCAAGGGTGGCGGTACTCCCTCTGTGCTCATCGATCCCTTCCATGATTACCTTGCCCAGGGTGAATCCTTTTGTGGTCTCTCCGCCAAACTCGCGGTGAATGTCCACAATTTTGCCCTTGAAGACGCTGAATCCCTCGACCTTCCTTTTCTCCTTCAAGCTTTTCATTACCTGTTCCACGGGATCCAGATGCTTCGTACGAGCTTCCCAGACGGCCTTGCCCACAGCCCAGGCGATACTCTGTGAGTAAAGGATGGAGGTCTCCTTCACCTCTTTGCCCCGCATGGGATAGGTGGCAATCCAGGAAATACCTCCGTAGGCCATGGCTACCCTGCGGCAGATGGTCTCGGATAGAAGGTCATCGTCTCCAGTATCGATCACGGTGATATTCCCACGGTCGTCGGCGGAGACTGTGGGAGAGGCATGGACTCCATGTGTGACCCAGGAAGTCATCTGCAGTTCGGGAAAGGCTCGGTTCATTCCGTCCACGTCGATCACGGGGATCCCCAGCTCGCCGGCAGCGGCGTAGGCGACGGGTGAATTTACCCCTCCGCACTCGATGGGGATCGTGGCTTGGAGTTTACCGCCCAAATATGTCTCCAACTTGGCGATTGCTTTATTCAGGACATTCTCGTTGGGAGGTTTCTCCGTGAGCACTAAAGCTGCTCCCAGGCAAGCCATGCTCGATACGAGCACGTCATCCGGGATTTTCATTGGATCCACCATCACGATTGGTTTTCGCTCATCCAGGACCTTGTAAGTCCAGAGGAGGCCAATCTCCGGATCTCCTCCTCCCCCTGTGGCTAGAATGGAGGCGCCGAGCGTGATCTCTTTGATGGCCTGATGATCGATGACCTGAAAGTCCGTTTTCTCTAATTTCCATTCATTGATGACGTCCCAGACTGACATTATTTCGCTCCCTCAAAGATCTTTCCCTTGACCCTGGCGCGGACCTTCTCTCGTTTGCCCGGCATGTAGGTGAAGGGGATTTCCTCGATGTCGATGACCTCTATGGTCGAACGGATTGCTCCGGAGAGACTGGCGTTGTCCTTGGCCTGCTCGATTGTACGAGCAATAGATTCGTCCCGATCCTCCTTTTCTAGGTCGAAAACCCCTTCAGCGTAAGCGCCGATCTCCGCGATGGTAGTACCGATCGCCCCGCCCACCTCGAAATGTTTGGGTAGGAAGACTTTGCTGATCCCGTGCAGATCTTTGTTGGGAACAACCATAGCTCCGCCCCCGACGAAAATAGCTGGAACGGCATCCGCCGCAGTCTTCATCTTATCGATTGCTGCCTCCAGAGTCTCTTTAATCAGGGCATCGGCTGATTGCACGGTCTCGGGCTTCAGCTCCTGAATCTTTTTGCTGTCCACCATGTAGTTGGTGTCGAAAACCTCCAACTTTTCCTTGAGCCTCCCGGTGGCGACAGCGATGTCATGGACCGTCAGCAGAGGTCCGCCAAAAGCTCTGCTTAGGCGCACAAGGTTGTATCCAACACTCTCTGGCCCCAGGGCGGTAACCTTGCCCTCTTTTTGCTTTACTATTGTTCCTCCGCCTAAGGCGATAGAAAGGAGGTCCGGACAGCGGATATTGGTTTTTACTCCTCCGATATTCACCGTGATCGAGGATTCTCGCGGGAAGCCCTTAACGATGTAACCCACATCGGTGGAAGTACCCCCGATATCCACCACTACCCCGTTCTCGATCCCGGAGAGATATACAGCGCCGCGCACGCTGGCAGCAGGGCCTGAGGCCATGGTGAAGATAGGGTAGTCGACTGCGTAATCAGCGGACATCACGCTGCCGTCGTTCTGCACGATGAAGAGACGAGCTTTGATCCCCCTGTCGGTGACTGCTTTTTTCAGGGAGCTCACCGCCTGGCGCATGACATTGATGACCGATGCGTTCAGGATCGTGGAGTTCTCCCTTTCCAGGATGGAAATTGAGGCGATGCGATTGGAAAGGGTAATATGGACATTCGGGCCCAGTTCTTCTTTGACGATTTTTGCCGCCCGATCCTCGTGATCGTTTATGATAGGGGAGAAGACGCCAGTGATGGCAACTGCATCCACTTTCCCCCTTATTTTGTGACAGGCTTCGACTATCGACCGCTCATCCAAGGCAACGATGTCTCTCCCGTCATACTCCGACCCGCCGCGGATGATAAAGACGTTATGATACCCACCGATGGCATCGACCAGCTCCTGAGGCCAGCCGGTGAGAGGAGGGATCGCCGTAGTGGCTGGCGCCCCGAGCCGGAAGACGCCTACCTTGTTCAGATTGCGGCGCTCGATAATGGCATTAGTGGTATGAGTGGTTCCCAGGGAGACCATCTCAATTGACCCCTTGTCCACTTTTGATACCTCTAAGAGCTGGTCTAAGGCCGCGACGATGCCGGATGTTACATCTCCCGTGGTGAGGCTCTTGGTCTTGGCAAGAACCTCTGTGCCGGCGACCAGCACACCATCCGTGAAGGTTCCACCTACGTCAAAGCCTACGCGTATCTGATTTGGCCTATTGTTCTTCATTAATTCTCCTTTATTTTTTCCAGAGATTTTCCAGGTTATACTGCTCGGCAATTTTCCATTCCTCAATCTCCTGGAGAGGAGGAGATTCGTAACCATACTTCTTGCTGTGGCCCCAGCCGAAACGGTCGCGGATCTCCACGAGGAATTCAACGTACTTTAAAGGAGCGAGGACGGCATCGATTACCGGGACGCCAAGCATCTGCTCCAGCTCCCGGTAAAATCCAAACTGAATTGTACAGCCTAAAATTATCACCTCCGCCCGATCCTTCTCCACGGCCTCCCTGGCGGCTTCGATCAGGCGTCGGTTCGTCTCGGCCACATCCTTCATAAACTCCAGAACCCCCAAGCCCACCGATTTAAAAGAGGCCAGCCGATCCTTGAAGCCATACTTAACCACGTTTTCATGCATGGCAGGAATCCACTTATTCCTGCCTACGATGATGGAGAAGCTGTTCCCCAGGGTGCTGGCAATGTGCATAGAGGACTCGGCCGGTGCGGTCACTACCATCCGCTCCGTGATCTCTCGCGCTTCCCTCAGGCCGGGGTCATAGAAGCAGCCGATGATGGCCGCATCGAAGCCCTCCTTCTCCTTCTGCCTGATCAGATGAAGGGTGTCTTGAAGCACAAGGGACTCATAATAATGGAACTCCAGATGGTGGGGCCCTCTTTTTAAGGAGAGTGTCTGCAAATCGGTTCGGGGGTCCTTCGCCGGATCTAAGTATTCCTGGAAGAGAGCGTCGAAAAAATCTGCACCTGCCGGGGTGATGTATGCAATCCGCCTTGCCATTTTCTTCACCCTCCTTTATTTTTTCCAGAGATTTTCCAGGTTATACTGCTCGGCAATTTTCCATTCCTCAATCTCCTGGAGAGGAGGAGATTCGTAACCATACTTCTTGCTGTGGCCCCAGCCGAAACGGTCGCGGATCTCCACGAGGAATTCAACGTACTTTAAAGGAGCGAGGACGGCATCGATTACCGGGACGCCAAGCATCTGCTCCAGCTCCCGGTAAAATCCAAACTGAATTGTACAGCCTAAAATTATCACCTCCGCCCGATCCTTCTCCACGGCCTCCCTGGCGGCTTCGATCAGGCGTCGGTTCGTCTCGGCCACATCCTTCATAAACTCCAGAACCCCCAAGCCCACCGATTTAAAAGAGGCCAGCCGATCCTTGAAGCCATACTTAACCACGTTTTCATGCATGGCAGGAATCCACTTATTCCTGCCTACGATGATGGAGAAGCTGTTCCCCAGGGTGCTGGCAATGTGCATAGAGGACTCGGCCGGTGCGGTCACTACCATCCGCTCCGTGATCTCTCGCGCTTCCCTCAGGCCGGGGTCATAGAAGCAGCCGATGATGGCCGCATCGAAGCCCTCCTTCTCCCCGTTTTTTATGGCATGAAGGATATCTGAGAGGAGAAGGGACTCATAATAATGGAACTCCAGATGGTTGGGCCCCCGAGGGAAAGAGATAACCCTGATTTCGCTTGCCTGAGACTTTGCTTTAGCCAAATAATCCTTGATCGGGAGGTCGAAGTTCGGATTGCCGAAAGGGTTGACCCACAATATCTTGCCCATTTTATTCCTCCTTTACCGGGATTTTTTCAGAAGATCGGAATCGCTGTAAGTGCTCTCCTCAAGGTTCGCGGGGAACTGATGGCAGCGTACGAAATGCCCGGGGCTCACCTCGTGCATCTCGGGGTCGTCTTTTGAGCAGGTCGCAACCTTCTCCGGACAGCGGAGGTGGAAACTGCAACCCGGGGGGATGTTGACCGGGCTGGGAATCTCTCCGGTGGAGATGATCTTTTTGGGTCTCAATGATTCTTCCTCTTCCGACACAACAGGCACTGACGAGAGAAGCATCCTTGTGTAGGGGTGAAGAGGTTTCTGGAAAAACTCCACAGCGCTGGCCAGCTCGCAAATCCTCCCCAGGTACATAATGGCCACTCTCGAAGCCACATTCCTCATCAAGCTGAGGTCGTGAGTGATGAAAAGGTAAGTGAGATTCATCTCCTTCTGCAGGTCGATCAGCTTGGTGATGATCTTCGCCTGGACGGAGACATCTAGAGCAGAGGTCGGCTCGTCCAAGACGATCAGGGAGGGATCGGGAGCCAGAGCTCTGGCGATGGCTACCATTTGTTTCTCCCCCCCGCCGATCAAAGGAGGGGATTTATACATGTAATCAGGCGGCAGCTCCACCTTTTGCAACAGCTCGATGATCACCTCGTCCATCCGGCCACGCTGGATCTGTCGGTGCAATTTCAGAGGTACGGAGAGAATCTGGCGGATATTGCGCCGCGGATTGAGCGAGGAGCCAGGGTCCTGGAAGACGATCTGCATATCCTTTTTGAGAGCCAAGGACCGCTTGCTGGCTTCTATGCCGATGTTATTGTCTTTGAACAGTATCTGGCCGGCTGTCGGCTTGTACATGCCGATCACGGTGTAAGCCAGGGTGCTCTTGCCCGAGCCTGATTCGCCTACCAGTCCGAAGGTCTCCCCTTCGTTCACGGTGAAATTGACTCCATCCACGGCGCGAACGTAAATAGGTCCTTGTTTGTTCTTTCCGATGCGGAAATATTTCTTAAGTTGCTTGATTTTCAGAATCTCTTGTGTCACTTTATTCACCTCTTGTAGAGGAAACAGGCCACCTGATGGCCATCTCCTACTTCGTAGAAGGTCGGTTTCTCCTGGGAGCAAATCGGCATAGCCTTCAGGCAGCGCGGGTGGAAACGACAACCAGGGGGAGGATTCAGATAGTTGGGGATGCGCCCGGTTATTCCTGCAGCGATACCTCCGCCGGAAATCTTGGGGATGGAAGCCAGGAGGCCGAGAGTGTAAGGGTGTCTGGGGTGGGCGAAAAGTTCCTTGGCCTTTGCCACTTCTACCATATTGCCCGCATACATGACGTAGATACGGTCCGTCATCTCGCGGGCGACTCCCAGGGAATGGGTGATGAGGATGATGGAAGTCCCTTTCTGCTCCACTAGTTCTCGCAGGAGACGCAATATCTGGTCCTGGATCGTTACATCCAGCGAAGTGCCGGGCTCATCTGCAATCAGAAGATCGCGCTGGGTGGTGATGGCCATGGAAATACAAACCCTCTGCCTCATCCCCCCCGAGAGCTGGATCGGATAATTATGCAGCATCCTGGCCTGATCTGGGAGGGAGACCTCTTTAAGCGCCCGCATGGCGATATCACGCACCAACTCCTTCTCTTTTTTATCTGCGGAGCCCTCCTCCCCTTTATGGGAGGCCAGCGAGTACTTGATCACGTCCTGCATCTGCGTGCCGATGGTGAAGACAGGGTTCAAAGCCGCCGTCGGATCCTGGAAGATCATGGCGATACCCTGCGAGCGAACGCGTTGCAGCTCGTGTCCTCTCATCTTCAGTGTATCCTTGCCCTTAAAGAGGATTTCTCCCTGAGGAATGTGCGAGTCCTTCTCGGGTAAAATTCGGAGAATGGCCTTCATCGTGGTGGTTTTCCCGCAACCGGTCTCGCCCACCAGGCCGACCTTCTCTCCCTTTCCGACAGTGAAATTCACCCCGTCGAGGACCTTCAGATAACCGCCGAATACCTTGTACCATACATGCAGGTCTTGGATGTTCAGGATCAAATTCTCAGTCATTTCGTCAGCCCATCCTTGTCTCTAACATGTCTCGGATTCCGTCGCCCATCAGATTGAAACCGAGGATGATAATGACTATGGCTAGAGCGGGAAAGATAGTCATCCACCAGAGGTCCGGCATATATTTGGCCCCGTCAGAGACCATTTGTCCTAAAGCAGGCGTGGGCGGTTGCTCTCCTAGTCCCACGAAACTCAGGGAGGCGCCGATTAGAATTACCCAGCCGACATCGAGGGCCATCTTGGTGAAGACAGGGGAGAGGCAGTTGGGCAGAATCTCGCGGAAGAGGATGTGGAACTTGCTCGTTCCGGTCAACTCCGCGGCGATGACAAAATATTCATTCCTCCAAGAAGAGGCCATCCCGTAGACTAAACGGGTGTACCAGGGCCACCACATTAAGGTGACGGCGATCATGGAGTTCATCAGATTCGGCTCAAGCACGGAAGCGATGGCCAGGGCGAGAATCAGGGGCGGGAGTGCGAGGAAGATGTCGGTGATACGCATGATCAGGGTGTCTATCCAGGTATTCTTGAAGTAGCCGGCCAGAAGCCCCAGGATCACCCCGGGCGGGACAGCGAGGCCGAGAACGACGATCGACATGATCAGAGCTCCGCGGAAGGAGTAGATGATGCGGGTAAGTATATCCCTGCCGAAAATATCACTTCCGAGAAGGTATGTTCCGGAAGGAGCGAGGCCGGCGTTGTCGTAATCCACGAAAGCTCCGGCATGCTCCGGATAGGGAGTGACCCAGGGGGCGAAAATTGCCAGGAGGATCACTAGAACTACAATGACGAGACCGACCACCGAAAGCTTATTGCGTGAGAACTTGTACCAGTTCTTGCGCATGCCTTCTTTAATCCTAGCAGCTATCGATGGAGCTTGGGCGGCCTCCAGGCTTACAGAACCGTTGTTTGGATTATTAGCCATTTTCATGTCCCCTTTACGCCGCCTAAGCGAATACGGGGGTCCAGGTAGGCGACGATGATATCCACGACGATGTTCACGACGACGAAGACCAAGCCAAATACCACGATCACCGCGGAGATTGCATTAAGGTCCTTGCGCAGCATGGCATTGATGCCGTAACGAGAAATCCCCGGCCAGTTGAAGATCAATTCCACGAGGAAGGCGTTGCCCAGAAGGGAGGCGAAGTCTAACCCCATGACTGAGACAGTGGGGATCAGTGAGGGCTTCAGCAAATATTTGAGCATGATCGTGCGCTCAGGTATGCCGTAGCCTCTCTCGGCGAGAAGGAAATCCTTATGCAGATTATCAACCATGCTGGAACGGGTTATCCGGGCCTCCTGAAAGATGCTCCCCAGGGCAAGTGCAAGCCCAGGGAGGAGGAGGTGCTTGAAGGAATCCCAGAATGCGACAAAATTTCCCGTAAGCAGGCTGTCCAAGGTCAGCATCCCAGTAATGGTCGGCGGCGGCGTGACTCCCACACTGATCCTGCCTAATGCCGGCAGGATGGGCCACACGTAGCCGAAAAGAAGCAAAAAAAGCACGGCGACTACGAAGGCCGGTAAGGCCACGCCAAAATAGGCCATGGTGCGAATTAGAGTATCCACCCAGGTGTCCCTGTAACGCGCCGCCAGCGAGCCCAGGATAATGGCAAAGATGACCATCAGTATTCCTGAAAGCAAGGCCAGCTCCATCGTAGCGGGCAGGTACTCCTTGATATCCTCGATCACCGCCCGCTTTGTAAAGAGTGACCTGCCAAAGTCTCCGGTCAGGACGCCTTTAATCCAGTAGTAATATTGCTCGGGCAGGGATTTGTCCAGATACATTTCCTGCCTGAGTCTGTCCACCACCTCCTGGGGGGCCCTTGGTCCCAATGCCATGCGTGCGGGGTCTCCGGGTACTACCCTGGCGATCACGAAGATCAGGACCGAAATGCCGAATAGCACGAATATAGAAAGGAGGATTCTCCGAAGTAAAAATGGGCCAAGTTTCATAACCTTCTCCTTTTTTTAAGGAGGGGGCTTTAATTGCCCCCTCCTTAAAGCTCAAATACTTAAACGCTTATGGCATTTTCTCCGGGATGAACTTCATATTCTTGAAGTACATCCTGTGCCCGGGCATGATGTTGATCGCCTTGCCAGCCTTGGCTGCGTCAGCATCAGGCCAGATTAGATAATCGGCATGATAGGCGTGTCTCTGCGGGAGCTCCACCGCCCAGATGTCGGGGGCGAGATCGATGAGCTTCTGGCTTAGTTCCCTGTATTTCGCGTACCGCTCTTCATTGTTCATTGTGCCAAGGGCATCGGCCAGAAGTCTGTCGAGTTCGCTTTGAATCTCGTCTGTGAACCAGTGAACATTGGCGAAAGTCCCTCTTCCAGCAGAATGATATCCCTCTTCGAGCAGGGCTCCGGCCTCCGGATAAGGAATGCTCGTCTTAATCTCGGTGAAGATGTGGGGACAGGAGTCGGGGCTCGCGGCCCGGTCAACCATTGTAAGCCAAGGGTTCTTGGTGACCTCTATTTTGATCCCAATATCGGCCGCGTTGCTCTGCATAAGAAGGGCGACTTTTTCCTCATCAGGCACCTCTGAAACCCAGGCGAATTCGACAGGATACTGGTCCAGCTTATCCGCGTAGGGAGATTGAGCGAGCTCAGCCTTGGCTTTTTCCAGATCCCTTTCTAAAAGAGGCATTGTCGAATCCCATCCAGGAAGGGCTGAGCCAATCGGACTGTTCGTACGCTTGGCCTCAGGATAAATCTTTTCGTGGCAGGTCTTGTAATCAAAGAGGTGCAGCAAGGCCCGACGGAAATGCACGTCGTCAAGCGGCGGCTTGGCGGAGTTGAGGGAGAGGTAGAGCACACCCCCGGCGAGGAAATTGGCTACATCTACACCAGGGATGTCCTTCATGGCCTTGTAATTCTCCGTGGGTTGCCACTCATCCGTGATCTCAATCTCTTTCCTGTTCATCAGTGTGCGAACGGTAACCGGCTCCGTCGTGCCGATCAGCTTGAAAGAATCCGGGGCATTCTCGTCCCATCCGCCCCAATAGTCAGGGACACGAACGGCGTAGAGGTACTCCTCGGTTTTCATCGCCTTGACCATGTAGGGGCCGGAACCGGCATCATGGGTGACCAACCAGTCCTTGCCGTAGTCTCCCATTTCTCCGTACGGTCCGTCAGCCTTCTTGTTGGCCATGACCTGTTTCTCGTTCAGGATGGAAAAATGGATCAAGGTGGAGAGGAAGGGGCCGTAATTTTCCTTCAAGGTGACCACGAACGTCTCCGCGTCAGGGGCACTGTATTCCCCGATCACCCTCTTGAAAAGGAAAGCCCATCCCTCGCCGATAGTCATCAGACGCTTCATGCTGAAAAGTGCGTCTTTTGCAGTTAGGATGTCGCCATTGTGGAATTTGATCCCCTTTTCCAAATGGAAAGTATAGGTATTGGAAGCGGCGTCGAAATCCCAGCTTCTGGCGACCTTAGGCGCTACCTCCCCTTTCTCGTTTATCTTGACCAGCTGGTCATAGAGATTGGTGTGAGCGATGGCGGCGACATTATCCTGTCCCACGGCCGGATCGATGTAGCAGGGCCAGGACTGCACAACCCGTACGATCTTCTCCTTGGGGGGTGTTGTCGAAGTAGGCGTGGGAGAGGAAGAACTAGTAGGAGAGCTGCTCGTAGGTGTGCTGGGTTGAGACGGTGCACAAGACACCAGCAGGGCGAAAACTAAAGCCAGGGCCAGCACTGCCGCCAGCTTGATTCTAATGACCCTTAAAGCCTTAGGGGTTCCTTTACTCATCTGCTCCTCCTTTTGTCTCAAAAAACTGTAATATTCCTCGTCCCCCAAAGTCTTCCAAAGCTAAAGATGATTGTCTTTTTCATCCCCTTTCCCTGTTAAATTTAATTTACATCGTCCGCTTCTTTTCTGCGGGCGGATAAAAGGCTTTTTTGCTCTGGGCCACTCCCATAGAGATCATGGCTTCGCAGAGCTTGAGCGCGGCGGCAGCAGGAATAATGATCGGTACGCCAAGTTTGCGCGAGGCAGTCTCCGCGACCCCGAGCATACTACCACATCCTAAGATGAGTACCTCTGCTCCCTTTTTGATCATCTCGTCCCCGATTTTGATGAGCAACCTTTCCTCTTCCTTGTCCCCTTCCTTCAAATCGAGAACAGGAATCCCCACTGACGCGACACCCACGCATTTGTGATCCAACTCATATATCTTCAAGTTATCCATGAGATAGGACCCTGACTCCGGGGGGCCGGCGGTCACGATGCCGAACTTGTGCCCCAATAAGGAAGCGAAGGTGGCGCTGCTCTCTCCCAATCCAACGATGGGAATCTTTACCGCTTCCTTCGCTGCGCGCAGGGCAGGGTCTCCGTAACAATATATAATCAGGCCGTCGTAGCCCTCTTTCTCTGCTTTCAGGACTTCCTGTATTGTCGGAAATGCGGACCAGGCTTCATCATAGGAATCTTCAATTGACTCCGGCCCCTTCTTGAGGCTGACGATGTCGATCGAGGTCTCGGAATCTTTGTATTTCTGCATCTCTTTCAGAGTCGGCTCATTCCAGATCTCGGTTGAGACAGGGACGATCACTTTGATTTTCTTTTGCATGGCTCTCCTTTTCCTGATTTTATCGGTGGGGAAGGGCGATCGCCCTTCCCCACCGAGTACTCTCTGTAATTGCTTATTCGTCAGGACGCGGGGATCTTATCCGGGAATACTTTGAACTCACGGAAGTAGAAGTCGTAGCCCATGACGGGATGAGAAGGCCGACCGGCTTTAATCTCCTCCCAGGAGGGGAAGACGACGTAGTCGTTCTGGATGGCCTGTTTTTGCGCCTGGTCGAAGATGAAGAGGGTGGGGCACAGCTCCACGAGCTTCTCCTGGATATCATAGTATTTCTGGAAGCGCTCTTTCTGGTCGATTGTGGCGATCGCATCTTCGATCAGAGCGTCAATCTCGGAATCCTGCAGCCATTCCCCCTGCTCCCAGGTTCCGGCGGAACGAGAGTGATAGCGTGATTCTAACATCGATCCGGCTTCGGCGTAATGCGGAGCTACAAAGACGACGATCCCGTTGGGGGTGGTCTCCATCTGGGCACAGTTGTCGATGTTGGAGATCCAGGGCGTCTTGGTTACGTTGATCTTGATCCCGACCTTGGCGGCATTAGCCTGGAGCATGAGGGCGATCTTTTCCTCATCGGGCACCTCGGAGATCCAGTGGAGCTCAAAGGGGTACTGATCGAGCTGACCATAGTACTTGGATTGTTTGATCTCCTCCTCTGCCTTGGCGAAATCCTGGGTGAACTGGAAGAGGTCGGGGTTGTGACCCGGTGTCACGGCGGCTACAGGACCCTTCGCCTGCTTGCAACCGGGGAAGAGCTTGTTGCAGACGGTCTCATAATCGAGGCAATAGGCCAGAGCTCGACGGAAGTGGAGGTCGTCCGTGGGGGGCTTCTTCGTGTTCATGGTGATGTTCAGCACTGAGCCGGCGTAGACGGTGGCGATCTCGATCCCAGGAATCTGCTCGAGGGAGGTTAGGGCCTCGTTCGTCTGCCACTGGTCGGAGACCTCCAGCTCGCGGCGGGCCATCAAAGTGCGAACCGTGACCGGCTCAGTAGTGCCGATCTGGGTGAAGAGTTCGGGAGCATCGGGATACTTATCCCAACCGGCCCAGTAATTCGCGAACTTTTCGCAGGTGTAGTACTCCTCGGTCCTCGCCTCTTTCACTTTATAGGGGCCGGAACCGGCATCATGGGTGACCAACCAGTCCTTGCCGTAGTCTCCCATTTCTCCGTACGGTCCGTCAGCCTTCTTGTTGGCCATGACCTGTTTCTTGTTCAAAATGTAGAGGCGGCAGAGAGAAGGAAGGAACGGGCCGAAGGTCTGCTTGAGGGCGATTTGGATTTTGTATGGATCGAGCGCCTTGATCTCCTTCACGGTCGTGGTGAAGAGGTAGCCATAGCCCTCGCCGATGGTCATAATCCTTTCCATGCTGAAGACGACGTCTTCAGCGGTCAATTCATCCCCGTTATGGAACTTGATGCCTTTCACGAGGTCGAATGTGTAGGTCAGTCCGTCCGGAGTGACCTGCCAGCTTTTCGCCACTGATGGGGCTACAGAACCATCGCGCAGGGGAAAAACGAGACTGTCGTAGATGTTGCATATGACAGTGGAGCTCGCGTAATCTGAGCCCACCGCCGGGTCTATGTAGCAGGGCCAGGACTGTGTCTGGCGGATGATCTTCTCTTTCTGCGCCGTGGGTGTGGGCGATGGCGTAGGCGAGGCCGAGGTCGTGGGAGTAGTGGGTGTAGCGGTAGGGGTTGAAGGGCCGGCACATGAGGAAATCAAGGGCAGCGAAAAGAGCAACCCTGCCACGAGCGCAATACTTAAGACCTTTTTTAACAAACCTTTCATCCTCTCCTCCTTTAGAATATCTGGTCTATCTTTCCTTACTCTTTATCCACTTTTCTGATGAGCCTCTCTTCACCTCCTCTTTTCTCTAAAACGAGTGCTAAGGAGCCCTTAGCCTTTTTCCATCAGGGGAACAAGGGACATCACCAGCTCCTCAAGAAAGGCTGTAAAAGTCTCCTCGTCCTCCATCACTGTATATTTACCTGCTTCGATTTTCTCCTGGACTTTTCGCAGTCTTTCGCTGCTTGAGCCCATCTCGTTCAAAACATCCACCAGGCGGCTGATGGAATCCACCAGACGGAAAGGCCCGTACAACCTGGTCTCGCGGACCAGGTTGCGTGCACTGGTGGCCATGTAGCAGACTAACTCGAAAAACTCCCTTTCCTGATTAGTGGTATTCATTGATCCACAGCACTTCCGTGTTTCTCTTGGGAGCAACGGGGTTTGTCCGGGGCACGCCGATCGAGATCAAGAGTTGGGGGGTAATGTGCTCCGGCAAGCCGAGGATTTGCTGAGTAGCGGCAGGGTGAAAGGAGGCGATAGCGCAGGTGCCCAACCCCTCGGCGTGTGCCGCCAGCATGATATTTTGCGCCGCCATAGAGGTGTCCATCACGGTCAGCATTTTTTCTCCGAGATCGTTCCCTTTTCTCTTCGCCTCTTTAAGGTCCTGACAGATAGCGATCACCGCGGGAGGGTTGCCCAGAAGGCCCGGACTGACCATTTTTATTTTATTCATGATCTCAGGGTCATTGACGATGATGAACCTCCAGGTTTGGGCATTACCCCCGGAAGGAGCCCAAACTGCGGCATCGAGAACAAGCTTTTTTAGCAAATCTTCCGATAAGGGCTCTGCCTTGAAAGACCTGACACTCCTGCGGCTCTGAATTGCTTGCCACGTATCCAATTAACCCTTCTCCTATGAGCAGAATCTGTTGAAAATGAAGTGCAGGACTCTCACGACTTTTTCCATATCTTCCGAGGAGATATTCTCAGAAGAGGAGTGTTCGGCCTTTACCCCGTTACCCAGAGGGATCGTCTCGATGCCCTTCTCATTATAGATCGCGGACTCCAGACCACCGGTAATAACCATTATTTTCGACTGGATACCTATGCTCTCCAGCGCTTCCTTGGCGATTTGGACTCCAGGGGAGTTATCGGCAATCCTAGTCGCTTTGTAAGCAAGATTCAATCTGACCTCGGCTTTTGCGCCCATGGAGCGGGCGGCCACTTCATAAACCTCCTTAATAGTATTGCTTAGCTGGATGCATTTCTCATGATTCAGGCTGCGCACTTCCGATTTGATCGTCACCTTTTCCGGCACACCGTTACGGATCAGCCCCCCCTGAATGATGCCCACGTTGGCAGTGGTCTCGTGGTCGACGCGCCCGTCCTTGATGATGGAGATGGCATAGCTCGCTGCCTTGACAGCCGAGATTCCCTTCTCAGGTTCCATCCCGGCGTGAGCGGCCTTGCCTGTGATCTCCACGTCAATGAGCATGTGAGAGGGACCGCCGATGACGATCACGTCGAGTGCATCCATATCCACGAGGAAGCCCTTTTTGGCCTGAATCAGGGAAAAGTCCAGCTCCTTCGCCCCGCCGAATCCGATCTCTTCTTCTCTGGTGATCACTATTTCCAATGGCGGATGCTTGTCCGCGCTCTGGATCGCCTCGAATATTTCCGCGATCCCGGCCTTGCAGTCGGCGCCGAGGACGGTGTCTCCGCTCGTATAAACCACCCCATCTTTTACGACCGGCTTAATCCCTTTGCCGGGCTTGACTGTGTCGGCATGGGCGGCGAGCATCAGCGGTTCCCGGCCCTGGCAATTCCTGGCAGGGATTTTTGCGATCAGGTTTCCATAGGAATCGGTCTGGCATTGAGCGTTTAGCTCTTTGCTCAATTTCTCGGCTAAATACTTGATGAACTCCTGTTCCTCGCCGGACTCGCTGGAGATACTCACCATCTCGCATAAATTCTTGATCATTCTCTCGTTCATCTTTGTCTCCTCCGCCAGATTTTAGCAAGGGTGACCCTGAAGTTTCAGGGTCACCCTCTAATTCATTTTTTACCGAGCTTTTGCGCTAAGGCAGCCAACTCTGGATCAATGACTCGGCCTTTATCGGTGATCTGTTTACCATCGAGCCAGACAGAAGTGTTCAGGCAAATCCCGTCGGTGTGCGAAGGGCCAACGATGCCCTTGGGAGGGAGGTACATCGGCCCGACTTGACCCAGGCCCCACTCCGTAGCACCCCAGACTCGCTCGTCCTCCAAGATGTTTCCGGTCAGGCGGGCGCCGGGGTTGAAGCCATAACACACATGAGCCATCTTCAACATTTGGGGATGGTTGAAGCTCTTCAGCCATGCCTCGAACTGGGCTGCCTCTTTCCCCCCTTCGATTTTAACGACATCCCCTTTCTTGACATGCAGCTTCACCGGTGTCTCCAGAAGGCCAACCGGGGGAACGAGGGATCCGTCGAAGACAATCATCCCGTTGATGGATTCGAAGGCGGGGGCCCAGCCGATCTGCCCCGCCATCATATGCGGGCCAGGTGTGTCGGCGTATCCGGTCTCGCAGGAGATGGGCCGAGTCGGGTCGTTGTCGAACTCCACATCCTCGCCGGCAGGGGTGGTGAGACGGACATGCTTCGCCTTCAGCGTCTTTTCTGTGACCAGTTCTTCGAATTCCTTGAGGATCTTGAAATCCACCCGGCCGATGACGCGAACCATCATGTCCACATCCATGCCTACCAAGCAAAGGTAGCGGAGTTTCTTATTCTCCTGCATGGCGATGTCGAAAGGAGTGGAGTAGAGCAGCCACTTATTATTGAACTCCACCCAGGCGTCGGCGACTTTCAACGCTGAGGTCAGAGCCCCGAGAGGAAGCATGGGATCAGCCGCTTTGCCCACTCCCAGGGGAGAGGCCAACCAGATGACCATGGGCTTGGCCCCGCGGGAAAAAGCCGCTCTGGCCGTGGCGTCGACCACGCGGGCATCGCTCTCCGTGTCGGCGGTGATGACGAAGGTTTCCCCTTCTTTGAGGCCGAAGAGTTCAACGAGAGCACTGCTCGCCTTGCCGAGCTCGTATTCATAGAGAAAGGACATTTTCTTCCCCTTCCTATTTGCCTAGTTTTTTAGCTAAGGCTTGAAGCTCGGGATCCAGGACCTGTCCCTTGTCCATAATCTGGACTCCGTCGAGCCAGACGGAAGAGTTCAGGCAAATCCCGTCCGAATGGGAGGGACCAGAGATGCCGCCAGGGATTAAGATTGGGCCGACATTGCCGATGCCCCACTCCGTGGCACCCCAGACTCGTTCGTCCTCTAAAATGTCACCGGTCAGGCGGGCGCCGGGGTTGAAGCCATAACAGACATGAGCTAACTTGCGCATTTGAGGATGATTGAAGCTCTTTGTCCAGGCGTCGAACTCCTGTGCTTCTTTCCCGCCTTCTATTTTGGTGATCTCTCCATTCTTGATGTGCAGGACGACTGGGTCTTTCAGTATTCCCTTGCAGGGGGGAACGATAGATCCATCGAAGACGATAGTTCCATTCACGCTCTCCAATTCCGGTGCCCAGCCGATCTGTCCGGCCATCATGTGGGAGCCGGGGGTATTGGCGTAGCCCAATTCCATGATGGGATTGCGACCGGGAGCATTATCGAACTCCACGTCCTCGCCCGATGGCGTGGTAAGGCGAATATGCTTCGCCTTGAGGGTCATATCCGTGATCTTCTTCATGAACTTTTCCAGATTGGGATAATCCACGCGTCCGATGCAACGAACCATCATGTCCACATTCATTCCCACCAGGCAGAGATGTCTCATTTTCTTGTTCTCATTGTAGGCGATGTCGTAAGGTGTGGAGTATAGCAGCCACTGGTTATTGTATTCAATCCAGCCGTCGGCTTCTTTTAAAACCGCCGTCAGAGCTTCCACAGGAAGCATGGGATCAGCCGCTTTGGCCACTCCCAAGGGGGAGGCCAACCAGATGACCATGGGTTTGGCACCTGCAGCGAAGACAGCTCGAGCCGTGGCATCAACTACGCGCTTATCGCTCTCCGTGTCGGCGGTGATGACGAAGGTTTCCCCTTCTTTGGCCTTGAAGAGCTCCCGGATTAAAATGTCACTGGCTTTTCCCAATTCGTACTCGTAGTAATAAGACATTGACTCTTCCTCCTTTTGGATTTCTTGGTTTCTCCAGCAGGTCTATTTGGAGAATTTTTGCGAAATGCGAGAGTCGCTCACGTTGAGAGAACTCCCTCACCCTCACTAGCAAAAGAGCATAACGATGTCACCCCTTTCCGCTCAGAGTTTTTTAATAACCGAACCAGCCAACCTGGAGTTCTAAAGCTCAAAACAGAACTTTGTCACATGTTTTAACTCTATTGTTCCATATTTTAACATTTCCTTCCAAGTATGTTGTCAAGAGCGGATTTTCTTTGAGAAGAAGCCGCTTGAGGAAAAAGGGCGATCAGCAATGGGGCCATTTTTCTTGAGAAATACTTAATTAACTGCCCTCTCTCACTGCAGGGCGAATGGAGTGCTTCATTGCTCGGCATTCCGGATTAATCCGGAATGCCGAGCAAACTGAAGGAGGGTGGAACTACTTGTGACCGTAACTCTGGATGATCTCCACCTTTCCCTCCTCGCTATCTTCAGCCACCGCGATGGTGTAAATTTCGCTCATGTCCGGAGAACTGAGCCAGAGGGTGTAGGTTCTCATACCGTCATCCGTGGACTCTCCCGAGAAATTGTTCGTGTAGCCGGCGGGGATGTTCGCCTGGTAGTAGCCTTTGACCTGGTCGTAATCGTCAACTGTTTCCAGCGCGAGAACGGTCCAGGCGGCCTCCTCTCCGCTTGATCCTGGCCCAGTATAGGTCGACCTATTGACGAGCCGGGCATTCGGGTAGGGGGGGATCGCCCCCTCGCCCTCGCCGGGCGTGGAGGGGAGCTCCGTGCCTGCCTTTCCTAGAGCGTGGCTGATTCCAACGGTCTCGCCTTCGTCCATGTTTTCGAAGACACTCAGGTGGAACCAGCTTTTTCCGTCAGGGCTCTCCGCTACTAGGCTGAAGATTTTGTTTCCCTCCTCGTCCGTTGTCTCCCCGAAATGAGATTTCTTCCACAGGTTGGGCAGGGCTTTTTCATAATAGGATTTGACCTGCTCATAAGAGTCACCCGTCTGCATGATGATCACTTGGACGGTACCCGGTTCTCCCTCAGGGGAGGTGTCCTCTACGGTGTATCTCTGCGATTCCTCGGCATTAGGGTAGGGGATAATTTCCCCATCGATCTGAGAGGAGGGAGTTGGGGCGGGAGAGGTCGAGGGCGCAAGAGAGGGGCTCTGAGTTGTCGGACTCGGCGAGGTCAGCGAAGGTGACGGAGTCTGAGTCTCAGTTTGTGGACTCCCACCCCCTCCGCAGCCAGCCAGTGTTAAAAGCAGTAACCCGCTGAGAATAACGGCAGCAATTTTCATTTTCTTCTCCTTTCTTTTCTTTGAAACAGAAAATTTTTTAAACTAATCAACCTCTGATTTTCAACACGGCCTCATCCCCCACGTGCAATTCGAACTGAAGGGGTATCCCCTTTCCCTGTAGGACTGTCCGCCGCCCGATGATGCTGCCCTTCAAAGAGGACAGGTGCAGCAGCTGGCTGTCCTCCATAATCACACTCAGCCCTATTTCAGAGCCCACGATCCGGCACCGGTCCCCGATCGAAGTGAAGGGGAGAATTTTTGAATCTAAGACCCTAGCCCCCCTGCCGATGATTGCCGGCCCCTCGATCTGAGAGCGAACGATGGAGGCCCCCTCCTCAATTGCCACTCTTCCTGAAATCCTGCTCTGTTCATCTAACTGCCCCTTTAGATGCGGCTTAAGCTCGTGCTCGAGGAGAAAGCGGTTGGCCTCCAGGATGTCCTCCTTTCTGCCCGTATCCAGCCACCAGCTTGAGATAACCTTCCCCTTCACCCGGTAACCGTGATCAATTAGCCATTGAACGGCGTCAGTGATCTCGTACTCACCGCGAGGAGAAGGACGGATTTGCTCGATAGCCTCTAAGATTCTGGGCGAAAAGAAATAAAGGCCGACCACCGCAAGTCGAGAAGGCGGGATTGCCGGTTTCTCCATCAGCTGGAGGACCTCTCCCTTGGGCCCTAAAACCGCCACACCATATGGACGGGGATCCGACACTTCCTTCAGGTAAATCAAGGCATCGAGGTTCAGGAGCTGAAATTCGGCAGCTCCCTTTGCCAGAGACTCCTCGAGAAGGTTATCCCCTAAGAAGAGAAGAAAGGGCTCTCGCCCGAGAAAGCCCTCCGCCACCTTGACTGCATGGGCGATGCCTAAAGGGGTTTCCTGCAGGATGTAGTGATAATTCGGTCCATAATGATCCTCGATCTCCCGTCCGGTCTCCGGAGAGATGACGAAACCCGTCTCCAGGGCGCAAGCCTCTATCTTCGCCAGGGCGTAATCGAGGATAGGCCTGTTGGCGACAGGAATCAGGTGTTTAGGCATTGAATAAGTGATCGGGCGGAGCCGCGCGCCTTTGCCCGCGCAGAGAACCAGTGCCTTCATTTTTAACTTCTGTCCCTGACCCCCATTCTTCTCTCTTCTATTCCCCGGATGCAAAGTCACATAAATCCTCCGATTCTCTTCTGCCGGATGAAGTGGTACATTCAATTTTAGCAATTAAAGATGGAAGGAACGCAATGAAGATCACGCCGCTTGGAGCAGCGAGAGAAGTCACGGGCTCTCTTTTCCACCTCGAGGCCCGGGGAAAACAGTTTCTCGTTGATTGTGGTCTTTTCCAGGGCGATGAAGGGGGCGAGGTCCGCAACGAGACTTTCCCTTTTATTCCGGAGGAGATCAGTGCCCTATTCGTTACCCACGCCCATCTCGACCACTGCGGACGGATCCCCCTGCTCTTCAAGCGGGGGTTCCGCGGCCCGATATATTGTACCTATCCCACGCGAGATCTGGCGCAATTCATCCTGCTGGATGCCGCTAAAGTACAGGAGGAGGATTACCTGCGCCAGGCAAGGAAGAAAAAGCGCGCTGCCGAAGAGACTTCCCCTCCTCTATACAGCGAAGCAGATGCCCTTTATGCGATGAAGCTCTTTCAGCCGATCAGATATGGGGAACCTCTCCGCCTCGGCGACAGCTTTCTCGTGCGTTTTCATCAATCCGGCCATGTCCTTGGCTCGGCTTTCCTGGAATTCGAAATAGATGGGAAACGTGTCCTCTTTTCCGGGGACTTGGGTAGTCCCCAGCGCAATGTGGTGCCCGATCCTGAGTCTCCTCCCCCCGCCGATCTGGTCTTCTCCGAGTGCACCTATGGAGACAGAAATCATAAGCCCCTGAGCGAGTCTATCAGGGAATTGCAAGAAGCGATAGGGGCGACCTATGAGGCGGGAGGCAATGTTTTGATCCCCTCTTTCGCCCTGGAACGAGCCCAGGATATCCTTTTCTACCTGAGGGCGTTGTGCGCGAAAGAAAATATTCCTCAGAGCCCGGTTTTTCTTGATAGTCCCCTCTCCATCAATTTAACGGAGGTATATCGTCAGCATTCAAGCGATCTTGACGGAGAGATTCGCGAGCTCCTGCAACATGGAGAAGAGCCTTTTTCCTTCCCCGGGCTCGAATATACCCGCACAGTGGAGCAGTCGCGGGCCATCAACGAAAAAAGCCGTGTCATCGTTATCGCCGGGAGCGGGATGTGCCAGGGCGGGCGGATTCTGCACCACCTGAAGCACAATCTGTGGAGAGCGGATTCCGCCGTAATCTTCGTCGGCTACCAGGCGCGTTCCACCCTCGGCCGAGCCCTGATTGACGGGGCAAAAAAGGTGCATATCTACGGGGAGCCGATTGCCGTTCGCGCGCGCCTCTATACAATTAATGGTTTCAGCGCGCATGCCGATAGAGCCGCCCTTTTTTCCTGGCTCTCAAAAACAGGGGAAGCGCGGGTAATTTTAAACCACGGCGAGGAGAAGGTCGCGGCAGGATTTGCTCATTTTCTGCGCGAATCTGGAACCCAGGCTGAACTGGTGGAGCCAGGATTGACCTATGAAGTGTAAGAGGGCCCTTGTCGTCGGAGTGATCGGGGAAAAGGAGTCATCCCCGGAAAATTACCAGCGGTCGAGAGAGCTGGGCAGGTTATTGGCGCATGAAGGAGCCGTTATCATCTGCGGCGGGTTGAGCGGGGTGATGGAGGGGGTGTGCCGCGGCGCGAAAGAAGGAGGAGGGGCTACAATTGGAGTGCTTCCTGGAATCAGTGCCGGGGAGGCCAACAGCTTCGTCGATATCCCCATAGTCACCGGATTGAACGAGGCCCGCAACATGATCATAGTACGCTCAGCCCAGCTCATAATTGCCGTGGGAGGAGAATTCGGCACTCTCTCGGAGATGAGCTTTGCCCTGAAGCTGGGAAAACCGGTCATTTCCATGAACTCCTGGGTGCCGGAAAGATCGGGAATTGAGCTAAGGAATTTCTTTCTGGCCTCCTCTCCGGAAGAGGCTGTGAGGTTAGCCAGGCAGATCTGGTGCCAATCGAAGGCGGCCGAGCGGGAAAGAAGTTAACCCTTCAGCGTTTCCCGCAAGATCTGCCGCAGGACCTCCGGATTGGCCTTTCCCCGCGATAGACCCATCACCTTACCGGCGAAAAACCCCAGCAATTGCTCTTTACCCCGGCGATACTCCTCCACCTGGACCGGATTTTGCTTCATGACCTGTTGCACGAACGTCTTGATTTTCTCAGGATCAGAAATCTGAGCTAACCCTCGCTCCTCTACTATTTTTTTCGGGGAAGGCAGAGAGTAGGGGAGGAGTTGCTCATCCCGGGTTCTGAGTTGAAAGCGGACCCTCCCCTCTGGGGAAGCTCCGGCTTCCTCGATCGTCTTGGCCTCAATGATGAAGTCCTTGAACTTGAGGAATTCCTGATTCGAGAAGACCTCATCAATCAGTTCCTTCTCGATTTTTGAGGAAATAATCCCACCCTCGTAGAGTTCATGTAGCTGACGCAGCCATCCGGGAGAGAGAGGAACACGTTGTATTTCCAGTTGCAGTTCGTTCAGGTGCTTTTGAACGGTGACGGTTAGCAGATTCGCCAAGGAGACAGCGCTTTTCCTGCAACCATCGAGCATTCGTTCGTAGAAAGCGCTGAGGGAGGGAGAGTAGGCGATCAAACGGGCCTGCTCCGGGGAAAGGCCCATCTTTCTGTAACGACCGCACTTGCCTCTGGGCAGTTCCGGCATTCGCTCGCGCAGGGTATCAACCCAACCTCGATCTATTTTCAGGGGGAGGAGGTCCGGTTCCGGGAAGTAGCGGTAATCTTCGGCCTCTTCTTTCGTGCGGCCGGCGATGGTTTCCCCGCTTCTCTCATCGAAATGCCGGGTCTCCTGTCTCATCTGCAGGCCTGACTCCAGGAGGTGATTCTGGCGAAGGACCTCGAAATCCACTGCTTTGCGCAGGGCGCGGAACGAGTTCAGATTTTTTATCTCAGTTCGGACATGCCCTTTCAGGGAGATATTAACATCGCAGCGGAGATCCCCTTCCTCCATGTTCGCCGCGGAGACCCCGAGCGTGCGTAAAATTGCCTGCAGCTCTGAAAGGTAGAGCACGGCTTCCTCTCCGCTGTGCATTTCTGGAGCGGAGACTATCTCAAGCAAGGGGACACCGGAGCGATTGAAATCAAGGAGGGAGTACCCCATGCTTCGACCGATGCTCTCCCCGTGCATCGCCTTCGCTGTATCCTCCTCCATGTGCACCCTCCGGATGGAAATCCGCTTCTCCCTGTCTTCATCGCCAATCAGAAGATAGCCGTTATTGGCGAAGGGCTGGTCGTATTGAGTGATCTGGTACCCTTTGGCCAGATCGGGGTAAAAGTAGTTCTTGCGGTGGAAGAGGGACAGGAGGGCAATCTCGCAATTGAGAGCCAATGCGACCAAAGCGACAAATTCCACCGCTTTGTTGTTCAGAACGGGAAGGGCACCGGGCAGACCCAAGCAGACCGGACAGACCCTGGTGTTAGGTTCCAGGCCGAACTCAGCGGGACAGGCGCAGAACATCTTGCTCCTTGTATTAAGATGGACGTGCACTTCCAGACCGATTAAGGGCTCAGGCATGTCCTCTCCCCAGCGGAGGCTGCAAATCGTGCACTCCGCTTGCTTCCTCGTAAGCTCTGGCCGCCTGAAACAGTTGCGACTCACTCAGAGTCCGCCCGACGAGCTGCATACCAACGGGCAAACCAGCTTTGAGTGAAACCGGTAGCGAAAGAGCGGGCAATCCGGCAAGGCTGATGGGAATTGTAAAAAGATCGGCCATATACATGGAAAGGGGGTCCTCGATCCTCTCACCCAATTCGAAAGGGAGGGTGGGGGATGTAGGTATCCAGAGGAAATCAGCCCCTGCGAAAGCACGTGAGAAATCCTGCAGGATTAAAGTGCGCACTTTGAGGGCCTGTAGGTAAAAAGCGTCACGATAACCTGCGGAAAGGGCATAAGTCCCCAGCATGATGCGACGCTTGGCCTCTGCTCCCAATCCCCTTGCTCTTGTTTGTTTCAAGCTGGAGGTCAGGGTTTCACCTTCCACACGCAGGCCGAAGCGGATTCCATCGTAACGCGCGAGGTTAGCTGAAGCTTCTGAAGCAGCGATCAAATAATACGTGGGGAGGGCGTATTCTGCGTGAGGGAGCTCCACTTCGACAAGGGAACAGCCCATGTCCTCCCAATGCTTGATGGAGCGTCGATAGGCCTCCTTGACCTCCTGCTCGATCCTCCACTCCTCCAGGTTTTTTATTAAACCGAGCCGCCACCGGCCCTTTCCTTCGTTCAGCTCATTGTTGAAGGAGGGTACGGGATCGGGCCGCGAGGTCGAGTCCAGGGGGTCATGGCCGCAGATGACCTGAGAAATCAACGCGCAATCCGTGACATTTCGCGCCAGGGGGCCGATTTGATCGAGGGAAGAGGCGAAGGCTACCAGCCCGTAGCGCGAGACCCTCCCGTAAGTAGGCTTAAGACCAACGACGCCGCAGAAGCTGGCGGGTTGGCGAACGGACCCGCCTGTGTCAGAGCCGAGGGCGAGAGAAACCTCTGCCGCGCTTACCGCTGCTGCGGAGCCGCCGGAAGATCCTCCTGGCACCCGGGAAAAATCCCAGGGATTGCGGGTGAAGAAGAAAGCCGAGTTCTCCGTAGACGAGCCCATGGCGAACTCGTCCATATTCGTCTTGCCCAGGATCACAGCACCGGCTTTCTCCAATCGTTCCACCACGGTAGCGTTGTAGGGCGGAAAAAAGTTCTCGAGCATGCGCGAACCACAGGTAGTCTTGAGGTGCATTGTGCAGAGATTGTCCTTTAAGGCGACGGGAATTCCAGCAAGGAGGCCGGGGTTCTTTCCTTTTTCAACCTCCCTATCCACTTCACCGGCTCTCCTCAGCGCCCTCTCAGCGTCTACGGTGATGAATGCTCTGAGGTCCTTCTCGAGGGATTCCACCCTCTCCAGGGAGGCCTGCACGATCTCCTGCGCGCGAATTTCCTTTTTTTGGATCAGATCTCTGACCAGATGGGCAGGGGAAGAGAGGAGTTCTTTCACGGTTCCTCCAGGATAGCGGGAACGCGGAAGAACCCATTCTCCTCGGCCGGCGCGTTATTCAGGGCCGCCCTTTGTGAGAGACAGGGGCCGACGGTGTCCTCCCGCGCCACGTTCGTGAGGGGAAGAACTCCTCCGGTAGGGGGGACCTCCTCAGTTTTCAATTCAGAGATGCGGGCGAAATAGGAGAGGAATTCCTCCATCTGTTGGCGTAAAATCTCCAGCTCTTCGCTTGAGAAATCCAATCGGGCCAGAAAGGCGATATGGGCGGCGAGCTCCCTACTTACTTTCATCGGAGCAGAGTTCCTGCAAAGTAAGCGAGAATCAAACCGAGGAAAAGTGCAACCAGGCTTGCTCCCATGGCATAGCGCGGCTTAATCTGGTGGAGCTTCCGCAAAACTTTGTAGAAGAAGAGCCACCCATAAACTGGCCCCAGCATTCCGGAAAAAAGGTCAAGCGCCTTCATTTCGAAAGGAACGGGACTCTCGGCGATCCTGGGGCCGATAAAGATCTGGTTTAGGCTCAAAAGCAGAATTGTAAGAAGTGTTGGAAAAAATAGGGAAAGGGGTGTGGCGAGCAGGGTTTCCTTCAGAGAGGCCTCACCCTTCGAATTTACGCACCAGATGAAGGCGATGAATCCTACCAGAGCCCAGAGGAGGAAAGCAAGGGGCAGGACAAGCAGGGTGATGAATTGAACTTCCTTGCGCAAAAGGGCCAGGGCCAGGATGACCAGGAGACCGAGCAGGCACACAAGGACCGCATCAATTAGCGAAAGCCGTTTCTGAGGCAATCGCTTTAGGGCGAGAGCGACATCCTGGGGGCTGTTCAAGCACGCCCGAAAAAGATCCAGGAGCTCTTTCATCCCTTCTCCTCCTCTAGCATACGCATGAATTCTTCCTCCTCGATTATTTTTATGCCGAGCGCCTCAGCCCTTTTCAGCTTACTACCCGGATTTTTTCCTGAAATCAAAAAGCTCGTCATTTTAGAGACAGATGATGTAGTATCTCCCCCCAGAGACTGCACTAACTTCTCGGCTTCTTCGCGCGACCAGCATCTCAACGTTCCGCTGAAAACAAAGATTTTCCCGCGCCAGGGCTGAGCTTTAATCTTCCTCTGTGGCTCCTCTTTCAATCGTACGCCGGCCCTTTTCAGTTTGTCCATCAGCTTACGTGTCTCCGGCTGCCGGAAAAAAACCAGGATGCTTTGGGCGATCGAGTGACCTATCCCCGGAATACTTGTGAGGTCTTCCTCTTTGAGTTGGAAGAGTTCCTCTAAGGAATTGTATTTGCGCGTGACCAGGTCGGCCACATGCCACCCCACCTGGGGGATTCCCAGGGCGCAAAGCAACTGCCTGGGCGGACGATCTTTGCTGGACTCCACATTCTTCAGGAGCTTTTTCGCGAGAGTCAGCCCCATTCGATCTAACGAGATCAGTTCCTCTAAGGAGAGGAAGTAGATATCGGCGAGATCATGAACAAGCTTTTTATCCACGAGCTGACTGACGATAGCATAGCCGAACCCCTCGATTTCCATTACCGCGTAAAAATGTCTCATCCTCTCCTTGACCTGAGCCGGACATGAGATATTCGTGCAGCGGGTAACGGCCTCCCCCTCTAATCTCAGAGTCTCTGCCCCGCAGATGGGGCAGACCTTGGGCATCTCGAAAGGCATCTCCCCACCTGTCCTCCTCTCCGCAAGGACGGAGATAATTTCCGGGATTACTGCCCCGGCCTTATGAACGAGTACGTAGTCACCAAGCCTCACATCCTTCCGCCTCACCTCATCTTCGTTGTGGAGGGAAGCGTGCGAGACAGTGGTTCCATCGATCTCCACGGGAGTGAGGACGGCCACCGGTGTGATGGCGCCAGTGCGACCAACATAACTGACGATCTCTTCCACTTTCGTCACTTTTTCCGAAGCGGGGAATTTGAAGGCAATTGCCCAGCGTGGACTGTGGGTAGTTGACCCCAGGCGCTCCTGCATAGCGAATGAATTTACTTTTATCACCGCTCCATCAGTGCCGAAGGGAAGTTCTCCTCTCCTCTCCTTCCATTCGTGGCAGAAGGCCGAAGCTTCCTCGATAGAGAAGACCAGGCGAATATGCGGCGAGACTTTAAACCCGCAGGATCGAAGGAACCGTAGGGCTTCCCAGTGGCTCCTGATCTCCAACCCAGAGAAAGCGCCCAGGCCATAAACGAAGAAATCAAGTTTCCTCTGGGCAGTCACCCTGGAGTCTAATTGCCGCACGCTCCCGGCGGCGGCATTGCGGGGATTGGCAAACAGCGGCTCACCCCTCCTCGCCCGTTCCGCGTTCAGTCTTTCGAAATCGTGGTAGGTCATTATCACCTCTCCCCGGACTTCAAGAAGAGGAGGGGCTTTTCCCTCAAGGAGCCGAAGCGGAAGGGCTTTGAGCGTCCGCAGGTTCTGGCTGATGTCCTCTCCCTGAAATCCGTCGCCCCTCGTGGCTCCTCGGAGAAAGCCACCATTGTCGTAGCGCAGTGAGACGGCCAGACCGTCGAATTTGAGCTCGCATACATACTCGATCGAGATTTCTCCGAGCACCCTCTTGATTCGACGGTCAAAGGCTAAAAGCTCATCTTCCTGAAAAGCATTGTCCAAAGAGAGCATTGGTTGGAGGTGGGGAATGCTCTTGAATTCCTTCGCTGGGGCTGAGCCCACTCGCTGAGTGGGGGAATTAGGAGTGGTCAAATCGGGATATTGCTCCTCAAGGCCCTCTAGCTCACGCATGAACAGGTCAAAGTCTTCGTCGGGGATCTCCGGCTGGTCGAGCACATAATAGCGCCAACGATGATACTCAATCAGGCGGCGGAGGTCTTCGATTCGCCGGGTCGCTTCTTCTCGTCCCATTAGGATAGCATAGCAAAAAGGTTCAAGCAGGAGGAGCAACAGGAGGGGGCTTGGGATTGCTCCTGTGCACGAGATAGATGCCCAGAAGTACGGCCAACCCCCCGAAGATTTGCCACGAGCTCAGACCTTCCCCCAGGACTGGCCCAGCAAAAATAGCGGTGAGAACCGGTTGCCCCAGCAGGGTAGGCGAGACTAAGGATGCGGGTAGGTGCCCTAGGGCATAGTTCACACAGAGGTAGCCAAGAACCTGAACCACAATCCCCATTACGATAAACAGGATGTAGGTGCGCAGAGGGTAGCCGGTGATCGGCATGCCGAAAGCGAGGCAGGTCAGGAAGAGAACGGCAGCAGCACTGAGGGCGGCGGGCCAGAAATAGCTGAAGGGATCCATGGTCTTTCTTCCGACCTGGGTAATCAACATATATCCCCCGTAAAAGAATCCGCTCAGCAAACCGAAAAGGGTGCCAAGACCGAAAGACGCCGATTTCAGCGAATCTAAGCCGATGATGAAAGCTGCTCCGAGGAGTGCCAACCCCAGACCTACCCAGAATTGAATTTTCAGCGGGTTACGGAAGAGTAAGACGGTACCCAATCCTACCCAGAGCGGCGCCGTGTTACCCAAGAGGGTAGGGATCGTGGCCCCGCTCAAGTTGACGCCCGTCATCCAGAACGCCAGATCTAAAGCGAGGAAGATTCCCCCTAGAAAACAAAGGAGTAGCTCTCGTAATGAGATTGGCCTGCCCTTCATACGCAGGAAGAAAGGCACGGCGAGCGCGACAATGGCCACAGCCATGCGGTAGAAACCCATTACAGGCCCAGGGGCGTCGGTCAATCCCACGAGGATGCCGGAGGCTCCCAGGCATAATACCCCTAGCGCCAGGGCGAGATAAGGGAAAGTCTTTCCTTGAATCAGCCTGTGTTCACTTGCCCTGTCGGTTGTCGTCCCTGAATTACTTTTTAGAGGCAGCAAGAGATTGTTTAGCCCGATTCCGCTATTTGGATATCTATTTTGTACAATCTGAGCACGACCTTGCAAGTGGTCTCCATTTCTTCTTTAACGCCACCTTTTGCTCCCTGGCTTTCTGGGAAGTGTTTGTTTTTCTTCCCCTTTGCTTGGCCTGATGCACGCCTGCGCGATTCAGTTGAATGTCAGCGGGTCTAAGCCCCCATCGGCTGACTTGCTTCCCACCCTTACAATCCACTCGCCCCGGGGATCTGACTGGGGAACGCAGGGGTCGCTCGCTTATTTTTCCGCCAGGAAAAGGCAGCGGTCAAATATCGAACGCCTGCCGGTTTAGAGGGTGGAAGAAGGCTGATTCCCTCCGAGGGTCTCCCCTGAACCGATCAAAGAGGTAGGCAAACTGGGATTGTGAATATCTTTCTGTGGATCGTGTGGATAAAGTTGTGGAAATTTGTTCGAATTACCTTTCCTCCTGCTTCAAATAAGAGCGGAGGACCATTTTCTCCATAAAGCGGACAAATTTTGTGGTGAAAAAATCCGTCTTCCGGCAGATGGGCTTGATCAGAATCGTATATGCTCCGGCCAGATTTCCGCCCCAGATATCGGTAAAGACCTGATCCCCGATTACAGCGACCCGGGCCGGGGGAAACCCCAGCATCTTTATTGCGCGGCGGTAAGCTCCGGGAAAGGGCTTCATGGCATTAGGAATGGCCTCGATGCCCAGTTGATCCTTGAAACGCTGAACCCTCTCCCTGCCTGCATTGGTGAGGAGAAGCAGACGCAACCCCTCTTCTTTTAAAGCCGTAAGCCATTTAGTCACCTCTGGCGAGACACTGGCTGCTCTGCGAGGGGCAATGGTGTTGTCCAGGTCGAGGATTATCCCCCTGATTTCGGACCGACGAAAGAAATCCACAGGGATCTCCTCAATCTTATCCCAATAGTTCTTTGGAAAGAAAATTGCTAAGGGCATCCCTCTTCCTTGAAAGATATTCCCACTGTCTTTCGCAGATCATCAAGTATTAAGCGCAGGGTTTCCCGGAAGCCCTCGCTCGATGATATGATCATCTCTATTTCACCGTTTCCGGGTTTTGTATTGAGGATGGTGACCATGCCATCGTACCCCTCCAGGAGACTCTGGAGGAAAGACTCCTCTTTCCGCTGTACCATGATCTGGAAACAAATTTCCCGAACAAGATTCATCTTCTCAGTCGCGAGACGATCACGTCCACTGCGACCTCGTTCATTCCTCCCTCGGGTATGATCAGATCTGCATAGCGCTTGGTCGGCTCAACGAACTGGAGGTGCATTGGCCTCACTGTCTCTTCGTATTGCCTAATGACCGATTCCATCGAGCGTACCCTCTCCTTGACATCGCGCTGCAAGCGGCGAATGAAACGGATGTCAGCGTCTGTGTCAACGAATAATTTAATATCCATGAGCTCCCGCAGACGAGAATCTTCCAGGATCAATATACCCTCAAGCAGGATAATAAGGGCGGGCCCCACCGGGATGCTCTGGCCAGTCCGTTCATAAGTAATGAAGGAATAAATCGGTTTTTCCACCCTTTCGCCGCTCAGGAGCTTTTTCAGGTGCTCAGACAGAAGCTCATGATCGAATGCGTCCGGATGGTCGTAGTTGATTTTTCGCCGTTCATCCAGGGTCAGGTGAGGGAAGTTGCGATAATAGGCATCTTCCTCAATTACGACCACGCTCTCGGGCTTCAAGCGGGAGATGATCATCTCCGCTAAAGTGGTTTTGCCCGAGCCGGAACCACCGGCTATCCCGATCAGAGTAGCTCTGCGCATCTAATTCCTATCGAGGCTCTCGATGTTAGCGAGGTGTTCCTCGTAGGTGGAGGCGAAGAGGTGGGTACCGTCACCTTTCGCCACAAAAAAATAGAGATCGGTTTCGGCCGGATATAGGGCCGCCTCAATCGCCTCCAGACCAGGATTGCAGATCGGCCCTGGTGGCAGGCCGGGATAGACGTAGGTATTGTAGGGGGAATCTAAGCCGAGCTCCTCGGGTGTCAAGGGGAAGTGGTGATCCCCGATGGCGTACTCCACCGTGGGATCCGATTCCAGCTTCATGCCCTGCTGCTGGCGATTGTGGAAGACCGAGGAGATAATCGGCATCTCCCTGCTCACACCCGCCTCTTTCTCTATGATTGAAGCCAGGGTGAGCACCTTGTGAAACGACCAGCCCATTTTCCGCGCCCGATCAAGCCAGGTCGGATCGATTTGCTGCTCCAGAGTATCCAGAAGGAACTGGATCAGCTCTTCCTCGCTCATGCGAGGAAGAGCATAGGTGGAGGGGAAAAGGTAGCCCTCCAGGCTCGCAGTCTGGTTCTCACGATTGAAGGAAAGCCGGAATTTATCCTTTGATTCCAGGGCAAGCCCGAGGAAATCCTCCGTTTTGATGAAGGGGGTGGAGGAGGCCGTGTTCTCAAGGGAGAACAATGGTGTGCGGGAAAGGATTTTAGCCATCCCGGCGACGCTCGTTCCCTCTGGAAGCACGAATTTATAGCGCAGCACCTCGTGCTCCTTCAGTCTGTGTACAATAGTGGAAACGCCCATCTCGCTCGAGAGGAAATACTCTCCTTCCTCAAAAAAAGCGTCCAGATGCTGAGAACGAGCTTCCATAAGGAAGTCCACCTTGTTCCAGATTAATCCTTCAGCCAGCAGGAAATCGGCGAGCTTTTCTGCTGAAAGCTGGGAAGAAATGAGGACCACCTTCTCCGTTATGGGCATCTTGCTCGGGCCAAAAAAGATAATGCCGGAGACAAGAAGTCCAATCAAGATAAGGGCGGGAATAAAATAGAGGATGTTTATTTTGCCGCGCCTATGCCTTTGCAATTCCGAATCTCCCGGATGACATCCCCATTATAATCCAGAACACCGGCGCTACGCTCACCACGGAGAACGAGAGCTCCAGAGAAATCCAATAGCCGAGAAGGGCGGGCAAGGAATAGACGAGGAGGTCATCCTTATGATGTTCCCGCAGGGCCAGCCAAAAGAAACGACCCAGCAGAAAAAGGTAGGCTGAAAGCCCGACCAGTCCGAGAGTCACCGCGGTCTGGAGCAGATCATTGTGCGCCTTGTCCACGTAAACCAGTGAGCCGAATAGTCTCAGGCTCTCTTCCCCAGCATTCTGGGGAAAGGCGTCAGCGAAGCCGTCCGGCCCCCAACCAAACAGAGGGCGTTCGAAGAGAGGGCTCATAGCTGTTCGCCAGATGTATAAGCGCTGCATTAAGGTATTCTCCTCGGAATCAGCGAAGGCCTGTTCGATCCTCTCCAGGAGATTCAGGCCGGAGAAGTTGGCATAGACGGCCAATAAGATAAGGAGAACGATAGCGGCAGCAAGAAATCCCCGCCTCAAAAGGCTGTTTTTTTGCAGGGTGAAAAAGAGGCCAAGGAGGAATATAAGGCCCAACCAGGTCCCTCGCGAGCCGGTGAGGATTAAAGTAGCTAAAAAGAAAAGCGAGGACGAGGCGCTGATGATCTTTCCCGCTGGCCCGGTTCGAGGGAAGAAATAGAGGGGCAGTGGCAGCAGCAGGAGAAGGAATGAGCCGAGGAAAATAGGATTGCCAATCGTGGAGAAGGGGCGATCCCACTTGAGGCGGATGAAATCCCGGGGGAGCACCTCCAGGCCGGAGAATTGAAGGAGGCCGTAGGCGGCGACAATTATCCCTGCGGCGGTCAAGGAAGCCAGAGCAAGCCGCCGCGCCTTCTCATGTTGGAGGAAGTTTTCGGCGAAGAGAAAAAGGGCGGCATATGAGAGAAGCGAAAGGAACCCCTCCGCCCTTCTCGCTTCGCCAAAAAATGACTTGGCCTCCGGGTTGAGCAGAGTGGAGATCAAGAGGGCGATGAGGAGGAAGGCCAGGGGTAAGTCTAGGCCACGATCTCGATGGCCCCATTCTCCTTGCAATAGACAGTAAAGCCCCCAGAAAAGGAGGAAAAGGATGGTGAAGGCAAGGAGAAACTGGGCGCGAGGCTCATAGAAAAAGTCGAGCGCACGGAGGGATGCCCTTTCAGTTATGCCAATTAAAGCCAGAAGAACCTGGGGGTTAAGGTAGAGAGGATAGATGAAAAGAAAAACGGAGAGGAGAAATGGAAAGGCCGGGTAAAGGAGCCGCGCTTTAGTTGAAAAGCTCCTCATGCCCCTGAAACTGCTGCTCTCCTTCCCAGTCCTCCAGGGCTTCGAGGATCTCTTCCTCCTCCTTGGGATCGGAGATATCCACCAGGCGATTTTCCTCGATGCGCAGGATCACAGGGCCTCCCAGTTCCTCCTCCAGTGGATAGAAGACTGCGTACTCTTTCTCGTCCAGGCCGAAACGACCGGCATACAGATACTGGTGAGGACTCCCCACCTCATCGTATTTGGCCACTGTCATCTCTCTGAGTTCTTCCTCGTCAAACACTGTCGTTTCTGCCCTTTCTGTTCTTGTGATCCAGGAAGCTCTGTAAGATTATCACAGCAGCTACCTGATCCGCCAGGCCCTTTTCCCTCGATGGTTTCCGCTTTCTCAGTTTCAGGTGATCCAGAGCAATTTTAGTAGTGAATCTTTCGTCCCAGAAGACAACTGGCATCTTCAGGCAGCCGCTCAACTGCTGCGAAAATTCCTCAACCTCCGCCCTTTGCTTTCCTCCCTCCCCTCCCTGCAGGCTGCGCGGCAAACCCACGACTATTTCCTCAACCCCCTTTTCTCTTACGAGCCGTATAAGATACTCCAAGTCCTCCTGCAGGTTCTTGCGCCTCAAGGTCGGGAAAGACTGGGCAATTAAGTTTAGAGGATCCGAGAGTGCCAGTCCTATGTATACAGCGCCCACATCAAGAGCCAGAGTTCTCAGTTCTGATCAGCTCCTTGACTTTAGTCAGTGTCAGGGGGAGCAAGCTTGCTTCTTTCCCCCCCGCTCTTCCCATTTCCGGTTTCCCTCCGCCCGAGCCTCCCAGAATTTCCCCGAGCTGCTTTGCCAAATTTCCAGCGTGCATTCCCTTTTTAATTAGGTCGCGGCTCAGACGCACGAGCAGGAGGGGCTTCTCCTCCCAGATGGAGCCCAAGATCACGAGCCCCTGTCCCATCCGCTCCAGAACGAAATCAGAGAGAAGGGTTAATGCCTCCAAGTCTAAATCCTCCAGCTGTGCAATTACAGAAGGAAATTCACTGATCGATGCGTCTGGTTCTAAACTGACCCCCAGGGCGTGCAGGTAGCGCTCTCGAAAAGAGAAGGCCTTCTTTTTCCCCTCCGCCTCTTCCTGCATGATCTTGACCAATTTGCCCTCCGCCTTCAGAGGTGGAGCGTGGAGAATCTCCGCTACCCCGGCCAGAACTGCTCTTTCTTCCAGGCCTCTTTTTACCGCCAATTCACCGGTTAAAGCTTCGATCCGTCGCAAATTCGATCCCACTCCTGTCTCCTCAAGGATTAAAAAGTAACCGATGTCCCCAGTTCTCCGGACATGGGTTCCGCCACAGAGCTCCTTGGATTGCCCTGCTTCTACGATGCGCACGGAATCCTTGTATTTATCGGTGAAGAGGGCAATGGCGCCCGATGTTTTGGCGTCTTCAAGGGACAGGTTCTGCGTTTTCACGGGCAGATTTTCTCTCATCAGGGCGTTCACTTCCTCTTCGATCCTCCTCAAATTCTCAGGCTCGATCCCCTGAAAATGAGAGAAATCGAAGCGCAGCCTGTCCGGTTCGACTAATGAGCCGGCCTGAGAGGCATGTTCTCCGATTATTCTTCTGATAACCCGGTGGAGCAGATGAGTAGCGGTGTGCGCCCGGGCGATCGCCGCCCTGCGAGCGTGATCAACTCTTGCTTCGACTACGATACCGGTGGAAAGATTACCCCGACTTACCTTCACCCGGTGGAGAATCACCCCGTCCAGAGGGCTCTGGGTGTCCAGAACCTCGGCCTCTCCCTGCTCCCAGAGCAGGGAGCCCTGATCTCCGATCTGCCCTCCTTTTTCTCCGTAGAAAGGAGTTTGCTCCAGAAAAACCTCTCCCTCTTCTCCTGTGGAGAGTGAGAGGATTTCCTTTCCTTGCCGCAGGATGGCCAGAACGGCGGTGTCCACTTCCTCGAGCTCGTAACCAACAAAGAGGCAAGCACCCTTCTCTTCCCTTAAAGCTGCCGTGGGAGAGGCTTCCATCCCCACTTTCCTCAAGGCGACCCGCGCTCTCTGGCGCTGCTTCTCCATTTCCACCCTGAACCCCTCCTCGTCAACTTTTAACCCCCGTTCCTCGGCCAGTTCCTGAGTGAGTTCAAGGGGAAAGCCGTAAGTGTCATAGAGCTTGAAGACCTGCTCCCCCTTCAACAGCTTTTCTCCCTGAGTTCTTGCTAGCTGTTCGAACAGCTCCATTCCCTCGTCGAGAGTTTGGCGGAAGCGCTCCTCCTCCGTCTGGACGATCTTCTGGATGTAAGCCAGGCGCGCCTGGAGTTCCGGATAGGCAGGCTTCACAATCTCCACTACCTGGGGTATTAACTGATAGAGGAATGGTTCCGATAATTTGAGCTTTCTGCCGAAGCGGAAGGCGCGGCGGAGGATACGACGCAGCACATAACCCCGCCCTTCATTGGTGGGAATTACCCCATCCGCCACGAGGAAGGTGATCGCTCTCAGATGATCGGCGATCAGGTGGCTGGCCATGGTCTGTTCTGCTCGACCGGCAGATAGGCGGCTGCGCACACCCTGCTCATCTTGCAAGCTCATTTTATCTAGGGAAGCGATTAAGGGAGAGAAAAGGTCTGTTTCGAATATCGATTTTGCGCCCTGCATAACCATGGCCAGGCGCTCGAGCCCCATCCCCGTATCGATGTTCTTTTGCTGCAGAGGGATCAAAATCCCGCTCTCATCCTTATTGAATTCCATGAAGACGAGGTTCCATATCTCTACGAAGCGCTGTGTCTCGTCGCCTGGACGGGAGACGGGCGCAGGGCCCTCTCCTAAATCGAAGTAAATCTCCGAGCAAGGCCCGCAGGGACCTGTTCCCGTAGTTCCCACCGGTCCCCAGAAATTGTCCTTCTCTCCCAGCCGGACGAGGCGCTCCGTCGGGAAATCGATTTTGTTACGCCAGATGGAGAAAGCTTCCTCGTCGTCTCTGAATACGGAGACCCACAACCGTTCGCGCGGGACGCCCATTTCTTCAGTAATGAACTCCCATGCGTATTGAATAGCGCCCTCTTTGAAATAATCACCCACGGAAAAATTGCCCAGCATTTCCAGGAAGGTCAGATGACGGGGCGTGTGTCCCACATTATATATATCCGAAGTGCGGAAGCATCTCTGAATTGTGACCATTCTGCGAGCAGGTGGTTCCTCTATCCCCAGAAAGTACGGTTTCATCGGTACCATCCCGGCGGAGGTAAAGAGGAGAGTGGGGTCCTCCGGCACGAGGGAGATACCCGGTCGTACGAGGTGCCCTCTTTTGCGGAAAAATTCGAGGAATTTAGTCCTCAGTTCTTGGCTTGTCATGACACTCCTCTCTTTTGGGGGTATCGGGGTTCAGGGGAAGCGCCTCCTTTAGTGACAGCAATTCCCACGCTTTGCGAATAATGGAGACGATCGGCACGGCCAGAATTGCTCCCCAGAAACCGAATAGAACGCCACCGGCTAAAACCGCAAGGATCACGAGGAGCGGATGAAAGCCCATTCGCTTGGACATGATTGCAGGCGAGATCAGGTAATTTTGCAGAGCCTGTACCACGATATAGAAGAGTACGAGATACAGGAGAAAAAGCGGCGGCCGTCCCAGAGAAAGGATTACGGCTGCGCCCGCGGAGAAAATAGGCCCCAGGTAGGGGACAAACTCTCCGAAGAAGGCAATTATTCCCAGGATCCAGGAATAGGATACCCCCAGGATGGTGGTGCCCGTGGCGATGAGTACCCCGACTACAGAGGCCGAGAGGATCAGGGCAAGCACATATCGGCTGATGGTGGTAGAGAGGGCGTTAAGCAATTCCTTATTCAGTCTTTTCCAGCGTCTACCCAGGAAAACGAGCGCTCTCTCCTTAATTCGCGGCCAGTCCCTGCTGAAAAAGAATGCCACCAGCAAAACGAGGAAGATCTGCACGATCAGGGCGATCAAGCTGACTCCGAAAGCCAGGGCCTGACTGACAATGTTGGCAATCGCCCCCTGCAGGTAGGCGGTCAGCTGTTGTGAGACCAGGCTGAGGGAGAGACCGATGCCCAGGGAGTTAAGAAAGCGGTCAAGATCCCCCATTAATTGCTGCAGATAGTCGATGAGAATAGGAATGTTGTCCCGCAGGATCAACAGCTGCTGCACGATGGTGGGAGTGAGAAAATAAAAAATAACGACAAAAATCGCGAGGAAGGTGATCAGGCTTACGAGGACTGCCAGGGTGCGGGGGATAAAACGAGCCAGCAGGTTGACGAAAGGATGCAGGAGGAAGGACAGCACTGCGCCGAAGAAGAGAATGCTGATGATGGAAGCCAGGTTTCCCAGAAGATAGAATAGGAGATAGAGGGCAAGGAGGATTGCCAGAACCAGGCTCACGCTCAGCCCCACTTTCCACAGCAAATTAGAATTTTCTTTGAAACGGCTAATTAAGCTCAACTACGGCTCCGAATTGCCTTGTATTATACTATCTTTGTGTCATGAAAAAAGTTGTACTGTACTTCCTCTTGGGCCTGTCGCTTGCTGCATTTGAACTTGCTGCAGTCACTTACACCAAGGTTCTGGATTCGCCCTGGTTGTTCATCGTCCTGCTCTTCAGCTCTTTCTTTTCCCTCTCCCTTATTATTCTCCGCCGGAAGGGTAACGCTCTATTTTTCTTATTTGCGCTCTCCCTTTATCTTGTAGGAATCTTCGCCTATTACCTCTTTTTTTTAAAAAACGCGGGACTACCCATATTATTGGGCAGACTCTTCTTTTATTTTCTCCTCTATGCCTGGCCGGCACTTTTTGGTGTAATTTTCTATATAATCTTGCGAGAACTACTCCGTCCGGTGCCTCCCCGCTCCATGAGATCGTGGCGCCTGGAAAAGGAGCTTCGTTTAAAAGCGCAAAAAAGGCGACTACAAGGAAAGGAGTATACAGAGGCGCCAGATGATTAGCTTCCTCAAGGTACTTGCTGTTTTTATCCTGATCATAGTCCTCATTGCCCGGCGGTGGAACATTGGACTGATCATGCTTGCTGGCTCTTTTATCCTTTCTTTGCTTTTCTCCATGGGGGTTTGGCCCTGGATCGTGATGGCCTTCCACACCTGCATTGATTTTGCGACCTTAAACCTTGTAGGTTCGCTGATCCTGATCCAGTTTCTGGAAGGAACCCTGAGACGGACTGGACTTTTAGAATCCATGGTCGGTGCTCTGAAACGGCTGATAAGCGATCATAGACTTGTAATGTCCTTTCTCCCGGCTTTTTTAGGTTTCTTGCCTTCCGCCGGCGGCGCCGTGTTTTCGGCCCCCCTGGTGGCCGAAGCGAGCAAGGACTATGAGCTCACAGCAGAGAAGCGCAGCTTCATCAATTATTGGTTCCGCCACATCTGGGAATACGTATTCCCTCTCTACCCCGGCTTGATTTTAGCTTCCGCTCTCCTCGTTATTCCCGTGCAAAATATCATCTTCCACCAGGCCCCCCTAACCCTGGTTGCAGTGATCGCTGGCGCAATTATAGCTTTTCCTGGTCTGAAGATGCGCCGGGCTCCGATCGAGAGGAGAAAGAAGAGATGGAGAGATCTGCTTGATCTGTTCCTTGCTATTCTGCCGGTGCTCACGGTCCTCGTTCTGGTTCTGGCTTTCCATCTGGATCTCCTTTATTCTCTCACCGGGGTTCTGCTGGCGATGTTTCTCTGGGCAGCCCTTACCCAAAAATGGAAGCCGGCCAACTTCTGGCAACTTATTGTCAAATCCTTCTCCCTGAACACCGTCTTTTTGGTCTTCGGGGTGATGATCTTCAAAGATACTTTGCTCAACAGTGGAGCGGTAAACGAACTCTCCGCCTTTTTCCACAGCACCCAGGTACCTTCGCTTTTCCTCGCCTCCTTCCTTCCTTTCTTAGTTGGAGTCCTGACCGGGGTAACCCAGGCCTTCGTTGCCGTCGCCTTTCCATTGCTTTTGAACATTTACGGTACCCCCGTGAACCTCTCCCTGGTGGCTCTGTCGTACGCATGTGGCTTTGCGGGAGTGCTGATCTCCCCGGTCCATCTCTGTCTCGTCCTCACCAGGGAATATTTCAAGGCGGAGTGGGGCAAATTGTACCGGCTGCTCTTGCCTGCGGCTCTTTCTATCATCGTTGCCGGGTTCGCCCTGAAATTCATCTGGTGAACAAATAGGTCCGAAGGAAAGGAGTTCTCGAAATGACCAAGAAATACGGTTTCTCCACTCGGGCGGTGCATGCTGGGAGGGAAGAGGATCACTGGGGGACGATGGTTACCCCTATCGTTTCTTCCGCAGCATTTGCCTTCACATCCAGCGACGATGCCTTTCGTCGCTTTCAGCTGGACGAAGGGTATGTCTATTCACGTTACGCTAACCCCACAGTCCGCTATGTCGAGGAGAAGATCGCCTCTTTAGAGGAAGCGGAAGAGGCGCTGCTCTGTGCATCGGGAATGTTCGCCATCACCGTGGCCCTCGCGAGCCAGCTTAAGGCGGGAGATCATTTAATCAGCGAGCAATCAATTTACGGAGGAACCCATAACCTGTTCACGCAAATCCTGCCCAGATGGGGAATCGAGGTGACCTTTGTAGATACGCTCGATCTCTCGGGGCTCAGGAAAATCCTCAGGAAGAGGAGCAGGCTTCTCTTCCTCGAAAGCCCAGGAAACCCCATTCTCAAGGTCTTGCCCTTGCGCGAGCTGACTTCCTTCGCCCGTGAATACGATATCTGTTCCCTGGTGGATTCAACTTTCGCCACCCCGTTTTTCCAGACCCCGCTTCAGGCCGGTTGCGACCTGGTCGTGCACTCCGCCACTAAGTTCCTCGGTGGGCATGGCGACCTCATGGCAGGGGTAGTGGCAGGGAAAAAGGAACTGATTGAGCCCATGCGGAAAGTCTACCATCGACAGATGGGCGGTAACCTTTCTCCCTTTGAGGCTTTTCTCCTGGCTCGTGGACTGCAGACCCTGGCCCTGAGAATGGCAAGGAGCGGAGAAACAGCGCTGAAATTAGCTCTTAACCTCGAACAGCAGGGTAAAGTGCGCAGGGTGCATTACCCGGGGTTGCCTTCCCATCCCCAGTATGCCATCGCTTGCGAACAGATGACCGGCTTTGGTGGGATCCTGGCCTTCGAGCTGGAAGGCGGATATGCCGCGGCAGTCAAATTCCAGGATTCCCTCAAGTTGATAAAGCGGGTGGCCTCGCTGGGGGATGTGTACACCCTGATCATGCATCCGGCCTCCTCCTCTCACAGGATGCTAAACGAGGAGGAAAGAGCGGCTCGGGGAATTTCTGATGGTCTCTTGCGCCTGTCAGTCGGGCTCGAGGATTTCGCCGATCTCGCTGAGGATATCTCGCGCTCCCTGTCCATCCTGTGAATTCCGGAAATTCTCCCAGCCCTTTTCGTTGATGCCCTTCTGGATTTTTTCCTACCCTCGATTAAAATCGACGATGCTCACTGCCAAGGACATCGCCCGAGATTGTCCTCAAGACTTCGTCGTAATTGCTGCTCAGCAGTCCGGCGGTTACGGGAGGAAGGGCCTTCCTTGGGCAAGCCCGGAGGGGGGTCTCTGGTTCACGTTAGTAGTGACGGTAAGAAGAGTCGCGGGGCTTTCTCTTTTCTTCTCCCTCCCCCTTCTGCGAGCGCTCAAAAGATATCTGGGAGGGGCGAGGATTAAATGGCCGAACGATATATGGGTGGAGAACAAGAAACTGGCCGGGATCCTGACTGAAGTGCATGACCGGGCTTTCATTGGGGTGGGAGTGAACGTGAACAATCCCATCCCTCCGGAACTGGAGAAAACCGCTGTTTCCCTCCGCTCGCTATACGGAAGTGCCGTGGATGTCCGGACTCTGCTCGATGCAATACTCTCAGAGTCAGAGATCCTCCTTCCCTCATTTGAAGAGGGCGGCCTCTTCCCATTCCTGCTCGAATACCAGCGGGACTTGCTTTACGTAGGGGAAAGGGTGCGCCTGCAAACCGACGACGAGATAGTGGAGGGAATCCTGCGAGGGGTAACGGTAGAGGGGGCACTCCAACTGGAAGTGAACGGGGAGCTACGCGCATTGCATGAGGCAGGACTTGTCCTGAGAGCCAATTAATCTGAAAAGGCAGACTGGGGACTGAAAGGTGCTCAATAAATTGAATAAAAGGAAAAATCGCTGGGTAATTTTTGCTCTTTTTTCCTCCCTTTATTTCCTCGCCTATTTTTTCCGTACCTCGACCGCGGTTGTGGCCGACGACATCATGGTCGATCTGTTCCTCGGTGCAAGCGTTCTGGGATTGATGTCATCAGCATTTTTCTATTCCTATGCCGTGGCCCAGGCCCCGGTGGGGGTTCTGGCTGACAGGCTGGGGCCGCGCTGGACGATAACGATTTTCGCCTCGATCGCCTTCCTGGGCTGTGCCCTTTTCGCCTGGGCACCCAATGTCTTCTGGCTTAGCGTGGGCCGGGCGCTGATGGGTTTTGGCTCGGGTGGGATTTTTGTACCCACACAGAAGCTGTTCACGCGCTGGTTCTCTCCCCGCGAATTCGCCAGCGTGAACGGTCTGCTCATCTCCGTCGGGAACGTAGGCGCTCTCGTCTCCGCCGCTCCCCTGGCTTGGCTCGTTTCTTCAGTGGGCTGGAGGTTCTCTTTCGTCGTCATGGCCTTCTTGCTCGCCGCCCTTGTGATCCTTTCCTGGCTCATAGCGAAGGATCATCCTCTGCACCATCCTTCTGCGGGGAGAATTCCCGCCCCTTCCGAAGAAAAAGCAAGGGAGGCAGGATCGGTGTTGCGGAACTTCCTGCGGAACAGGGATTTCCTTCTCCTTTTCCCGATCGCTTTCCTGATCTATGGAGTGGTGATGGCTTACCAAGGCTTGTGGGGTGGACCGTTCCTGATGGATGTTTATGGATTGAGCAGAGCCCAGGCGGGAGGCGCTCTGATGATGGTGGGGATTGGGGTTGTCATAGGATGTCCTTTGGGAGGGATTGTTTCGGATCGTATCGGCCACAGGAAGGAGATTTTTCAGGCCGGACTTTTAGGTATGGCGCTCTCCTGGGCCCCGATCGCGATCTGGGTGGATTCGCTCCCTGTCTTCTGGCTCTACCTGCTCGGCTTTCTTCTCGGTATCGCCAACGGTTTCTACCTCGTCTACCAGACCATCGCCAAGGAATCTTTTTCTCATAGAATGCTTGCCACCGGATTAGCCACGCTCAATATGGCGCCCTTTATAGGGGCAGCCCTGTTTCAGTCCTTTACAGGCTACATCTTGGAGATCAAGGGAAAGGCGCTCAGCGGGTACACTCCGGAGGCTTATCAGACGGTCTTCCTCGCCTACCTCTTTGCCTTCCTCCTGGCCCTGCTGCTCTCCTTTTTCGTGCGCAGGGGTCAGGTAAAAAAGCCCTGAGGTTTTGCCTCTATTTACCCTGTCGAAATTCCCTTCCCTCCAGGTAGATCTTGTGGACGACCCTTTTGTCCAGAGCGATCTCTTCCGGTGCGGTATAAGCCACGATATTGATACGAGGCTCCAGCGGGCTTCCGATGACTTTCCGACCCAGAGTCTCCTGCACTTGAAATATTCCGGCCGAATTGGACATCTTGATGAGGATTTCGATGGGATTTTCCTTCCCTTCCGCGATCAGCACTTCGTCGATAGCCAGGGCGGATACACAATGGATGTTCACATTGCCCAGGTCGAAAGACATCCTTCCCCTCCCTTTCGTCATATCCGTAGCATCGGCGATCCCCACAAGGGCGGCTTCGGTGGTCAAGTCCTGGACTTCGACCTCGTGAGCGTAGATAGCATGCAGGATGAAGCCCCTGATCTCCGTGCGCTTTTCGCTATCCGGATAAATCTCGGGAAGCACCCGATCCAGGATGGGAACCGAGAGCATCACGCTATGCAGGTTGTGATTCTCCCGGTGAATCTGATTCCCGATGTCGTGCAGGAGGCTTGAAGCTATGACGACGAGGAACTCGTCGTCCAAGTCTCCACCTGAAGCCTCGAGTAAATCCAGGGGTATTTTGTGCTTGACGAGTAATTCCAGCATGGCGAGCGCGGAGGCGGTAGTCACCTTGGCATGCACCTCTCCGTGATCGTTATATTTCAACTTAGCCACGGCCAGATAATCTGCCATGTCCCAGTTAGCCCTCACTTCGTGGTCTGCTTCCAGCATCTCGAAGAACCGCTGCGCCTTTGGTTTAGAGGAAATGGCCTCCCTCACTTTTTCTAAGGAGCGTTCTTCCAGATTTTTGTAGCTCTCAGGTATTTCCACCTCGATCCCCGAGTTTTTCAGCTTTTCCCTGAGAAAAGCCGGCCTCTGCTGCTTTTTCATAGTTTTCCTCCTTTTCCTCGTATCGCTAATTTATTTCCCCCAGTCTTATATGTAAAGGTGCCTGGTTCCCTGATTCCCAATTCTGCTAAGATAGAGAGGATCTATGGATAGAATCCAGAGTAAAATCGCTGCTTTTGCAGAGCGTTTAAAGCAAGCGCAAGAGGCAAATCTATACTTTTACCTGAAGAGCATTGAGCGCCTAGACGGTGCTTACGCCTACGTACACGGCCGACGCATGTTGATGCTGGCCTCCTATTCGTACCTGGGCCTGATCGGGCATCCTAAGATAGTGGCAGCGGCGCAGAAGGCTGCCCGTGATTATGGTACCGGTACCCATGGCGTTCGCATCCTCGCCGGCTCCACGCCAGTACACGACCAGCTGGAGGAGGAAATAGCCAGTTTCAAAAAAGCCGAGGCCGCCATCGCTTACTCCTCCGGCTACGTCACAAACCTGAGCACAATCTCCACCCTCCTGGGGAGGAACGATACGGTCATCTGCGATAAGTTGGACCACGCCTCCATTGTGGATGGTTGCCTACTGTCCGGCGCCCGGTTCCTGCGCTTCGGCCATAATGATCTCCTGAGCCTGGAGGATCAGCTGGAAAGAACAAAGAACGAGGATGGCGGAAAACTCGTGGTAGTCGATGCCGTGTTCTCCATGGACGGGGACGTCACCCCTTTGCCGGATATCCTGGAGCTTTGCTCGCGCTATAAGGCCTGGCTGATGGTGGATGAGGCCCATTCACTGGGAGTGCTCGGGCCGACCGGGCGTGGAATTGAGGAGCATTTTTCCCTCCCGGGCACTATTCCTATTCAGATGGGCACTCTATCGAAGACAATTCCGGCTGCAGGTGGATATATCGCGGGAGAAAAAGATCTGATCGACTTTCTCAAGCATAACGCCCGCGCTTTCGTTTTTTCCGCGGCTCTGCCGCCGCCGATCGCAGCCGCCGCTCGAGCCGCTCTCCAGGTAATCCGGGATGAGCCCTGGCGGGTTGATCGGGTGCAGGCGAATATGCGTTTCTTCAAGGAGGGGCTGGAGGATATGGGTTTCTCCACATTGAACTCCGAGACGCCGATAGTGCCGATTTTAATCGGCGAGGAAGAGCCTACCCTTTGCCTCACCCGCCTCCTGCAGGATGAGGGATTGTTCGTCCTGCCCGTCCTTCCTCCCGCTGTTCCCCCTCTCACTGCCCGGCTCAGGACCACGGTCACCGCCGCGCATTCCCAGGAGGATATTGAGAAAGCGCTGGAAATAATCAGCAAGGCCAAGAAATCAATTTCCCTATGAAAGGATGAAGGTATGACGGTCCGTGCTCGCTTCGCCCCTAGCCCTACGGGCGAATTGCACATTGGCGGCCTGCGAACTGCTCTCTTCTGTTTTCTTTTTGTGCGCAGACACAGGGGAGTCTTTGTCCTCCGCATCGAGGATACGGACCGGAAAAGATTCGACCCTCATTCCGCTGATCACATCCAGGAGGCGCTGCGCTGGGCGAACCTGAATTGGGATGAAGGGCCTCTCTTCCAGTCGCAGAGGCTGGAGATCTATCAGAAGCATGCGCGGTTCCTCGTCGATAAAGAGGCTGCTTACCTCTGCTTCTGCACTCCGGATCGGCTGGAGCAAATGCGCAGGGAGCAGGAACGACGGAAATTGCCTCCCCGCTACGACCTGCATTGTCGGCATCTCTCTCCCGTGGAGAGGAAAAAAATGCTCGATGCCGGTCTTCCTCACACGATCCGGCTCGCTGTCCCCCAGGAAGGGGTTACGACCTTTCAGGATGTTGTTTATGGGACCATCAGCGTGGAGAATCAGGATATCGACGACCAGGTGCTTCTGAAGTCAGACGGTTATCCCACTTACCATCTGGCGCACATGGTCGATGATCACCTGATGCAGATCACCCATGTCATTCGCGGAGAGGAATGGCTTCCTTCTGCTCCCAAGCACGTCTTGCTCTATCGGGCCTTTGGGTGGGAAATGCCCCAACTCTGTCATCTGCCCAGCATCCTGGCCGGGCGGGGGCAGGGTAAGCTTTCCAAGCGTCATGGTGCCGTATCGGTGATCGCCTATAAGAATGAAGGATACCTGCCTGAGGCACTGATCAATTTCCTGGCTCTTCTTGGGTGGTCGTCCGGTAACGACCAGGAGATCTTTACCCTCGAGGAGTTAATTGAGCAATTCTCCCTGGAGAAAGTGGCGCGCACCGGGGCAGTTTTCAATCGGGAGAAACTCGACTTCTTCAACGGTTACTATATTCGGCGGAAACCGGTCGAGGAGCTGGCAACCCTGGTTAAGCCTTACCTGGTCGACCGGGGTATTATCAGGGAGAGTGAATCGGCAGGAGATCCCTTTCTCCTCAAGGCTCTGAAAACTGTCCAGGAGAGGCTGAGGAAACTGTCCGAGGCTCCGGAATTGCTCTCTTTCTATTATCAGGAGCCAGTTTACGATCCCGTCCTGCTTCTGCCGAAGAAAGCCGGGGCTGCTCAGGTCGGGCGGGCTCTGGAGGGAGCGATCGAGGTTATCTCTCGAACGGAGGAATTCATCGCCCCTGTCCTGGAAGAGAGGCTGCGGGAATACGCCCGGGCAAATGATCTTCCACCTGGCCAGGTATTCTGGCCGATCCGAGCATCCCTGACAGGAAAGGACGCTTCTCCCGGGGCCTTCGAGGTACTCGAGGTCCTGGGGAAGGAAGAAAGCCTTCGCCGGATGCGGAAAGCCCTGGTCAAGCTTCACACGCTGGATTCTTAGTTTGTCCTTTCGGTTTTCCTCTCAGCTCCTGAAAGCAGATCTCCTTCTCCTCTTTGCCGCCTTAATCTGGGGAGGGGCATTCGTCGCTCAGCGGGCCGGTATGGAGCACCTTCCCCCTATCGCTTTCAACGGGATCCGCTTTGTCCTGGGTACAATTGTCCTCGCTCCCTTCGCGATAATCAGCTGGAAATTGTACCCGGCAAGGAATTCAAGCAAGGAACTCTTCGCGGGTGCGGTTGCCGGATTGATCCTTTTCGTCGCCACCAACTTGCAGCAAATCGGGATTGTTTCGACCACTGCCGGGAAGGCAGGTTTTATCACCGGGCTTTACGTTGTCCTCGTCCCGCTCCTTGGGATTTTTTTTAAACACCGCCCTCAGGTCGGTAGCCTCATCGGGGCCCTGTTAGCCCTATCCGGCCTTTTCCTTCTCACTGTAGAAGGGGACTTCAAAATCGGGGAAGGAGACCTCTGGGTTCTGGCCTGTGCCTTCGCTTTCACCCTGCACGTGCTCTGGATCGCCTGGGCCTCGACCCGAGCGGACCCGATCCGCCTGGCCTTTCTCCAATTCCTGACCTGCGCAAGCCTGAGCCTGGCCCTCGCTTTCCTGTTGGAGCAGTTTACCTGGGAACAGGCCAGGGCCTCTTATCTATCTCTCCTCTACAGTGGAGTGCTATCCGTCGGGGTGGCTTACACCTTGCAGGTCTTCGGCCAGAGGGAAGCCCGTCCCTCGCACGCCGCTATTATCATGAGCCTGGAGGCAGCCTTTGCCGCCTTAGCGGGCTGGGCTATGCTGGGGGAAGTCCTTTCCCTGCGCGCAGTGATCGGCTGTGCCCTGATGTTTTTGGGAATGGTGGCTTCCCAGTGGCGCCCCTAATTGAAACCTCTTGCTTTCGCTTGCAGTCCAAGGTATAAAAGATCATGATTTCTTAGAAAGGAGGTGATTAAAGTGCAGATGATCGTTAATGTCCTCCTCTCCGCCATTCTGGCCCTCTTCTTCCTCCTCTTAGCTATTGGAACCGTTATACCGACCTGGCTATTTTGGATCTTCTTTATCGTCGCAGCTGTTGCCCTGATTTTGAGCCTGTTTTCCGCCAAGAAGTAAAACATTATCATCTCCATTGGCGGAATGAACAACCGCGCTCTTTCGAGCGCGGTTGTTCCCTTTTAGAGATGGCGGAGATCAACCGAATTTATACACGACCCCGAAGCCGCCACGGGGAAAATGCCATTCGATGTTGAAATAGGGGCAACCAATACGACACGAGCCGCATTCTAGACAGCCCTCGAAGTAAATCGCCAGGCGATCCTTCTCCCATTTATAGACTTCAGCGGGACAAAAATTCAAGCAGGGCTTATTTTCGCATTTCTCGCAGACCGAAGCCTGGATCTGGATTAGGTGAGATTTCTCATCCACGTTGTACTTTGTAGTGTAGAGCTTATCCTCGATCTTCATAGCACGGATCTTCCTCCCTTTACTAAATCCATCGCTATCCTCCAATATGGACGGCGTGCGCCGATTTGTTCCAACAGCCTGACCAATTTTCTCTCCTTGGGAGTCCCGTCAACCTGGAAGAATTCGTGCGCTACGTCGTTGAGAATCTCCGGATAAACGGCGAAGATGTGCGGGTGCTGGCGCAGATACCTCGGGATTAAATTGAAGCGACGCATGTCCTTCCAGATGAAGGACTTTTTAATTTTGTCTTCGTATTTCATGAGAAACCTCTTGGAGAAGTCGCCGTACTGACGGGCCTGGATCACCGTCTCCCCGGCAAATTTCCCCGAGAGCATGGCGAGATTGCTGCCTTCCCAGAAGAGGGCGTTGAGGAAGCCGGCCGCGTCCCCCACAACTAAAATTCCGTTACCCACTAGCCGGGAAAGCCTGTGAAATCCTCCTTCCGGGATCAAGTGGGCGGAATACTCCCGTAATTCCGCGCCCTTTATCAGGCGCTGGATCTGAGGTTGGGCCTTGATCTGATCGATCAGCTCATAAGGACGAATACCGCTGCGGACAAAGTCGGCGAGAACCGCTCCCACGACAATAGAGATAGTATCCTTGTTCGTGTAGATCTGGCCGACGCCTTCCATTCCCCCCAGCTGGCCCACGAGCTCGATGGAAGCTCCCTCGCCCTCTTCTAAATTGAAACGGTCCTCCACCTTTTCCCGGGGAAGGGCCAGGACTTCTTTCACGGCCAGAGCGGAATCTTCCACCGGCCAGTCCTTCCGCATCCCGGCTTTGATGGCGAGGAGAGAGGTAACGCCGTCGGCCAGGATCACGCAATCGGCGAAGAGCTCTCCTTCTTCTCTGCCTGCGCGGATCCCCACCACTTGGTCTCCTTCGTAAAGCAGGTCTTCCACCACCGTCTCCGTGATGAGCAGAGCTCCTGCTTCCTCGGCTTTGCGGGCGAACCACTTGTCGAACTTGGCTCTCTGTACGGTGAACTTGTTGTAAGGAGGCCGGTGGAATTCCTCGGAGCGGTGGCCGAGCACAGTGGCGGATTCTTGAGCGAGGAACCAGATTTCCTCGCGGCTCACATGTCTTTCTATCGGGGCCTCTCTCCAGAATTGAGGGATAACAAGCGCCGTCGGTTGACTGTAGAGGACGCCGCCGAACATATTCTTGCTGCCGGGATAATCACCGCGCTCAATTACGATGACTTTTAATCCAGCACGAGCCATCGTGTATGCAGCCGCGATCCCTGAGGGTCCGGCGCCGATTACGATGCAATCAAATTTCTCCTCAGCCATTTCCCATTCCTTTCTCAGGGAGCCTCGACCTGATTTGCTCAATCAGCGCAGGCACCACTTCGTAGAGATCTCCGACGATCCCGTAATTCGCATAGCGGAAGATCGGCGCCTCAGGATCTTTATTGATGGCCACGATCACATCGCTGTTCTGCATTCCTACGATGTGCTGGATGGCGCCGGAGATGCCACAGGCGACGTACATTTTCGGACGTACCGTCTTCCCCGTCTGCCCCACCTGGTGCTCGAGCGATATCCAGCCAGCTTCCACCGTCTTGCGGGAAGCCCCAACTACGCCGCCGAGCACCGAAGCCAGCTCCTCGAGAAGCTTAAAGCCCTGCGGTCCGCCCAGCCCGTTCCCACCGGAGACGATTACGGGGGCGTCTTCGATATGAAAGACGCTGCCCTGTTCGGGGATGAATTCTATAATTTCACTCAGGATCTGTTCGGACTTCAACTCCAGTGTTTCCCGCACGACCGCCCCTGATCTGGAGGGAACCCTTTCCGGCATCTTCATCACTCTTGGTCGAACAGTGGACATCTGCGGTCGATGGTTGCGGCAGAGGATCGTTGCCAGTATATTTCCCCCGAAAGCCGGGCGCGTCATGTAGAGCAATTTTTGCTCGAGGTGAAACTCTAGACCGGTGCAGTCGGCCGTGAGACCGGTTCCAATTTCCGTGGCGACTGCGCCGGCCAGGTCCCGTCCGAGGGTTGTTGCCCCGATTAGGACGATTTCCGGTTTGTATTTGTGGATCAAATTTATCATGGCCATCTTGTAGGGCTCCGTGCGATAACGCTTCAGGTAAGGGCTCTCTACGAGGTAGGCGATATCGGCGCCGTATTCGAAAGCCGACTCCGCCAGGTGAGAGACATTCTCGCCCAAAATTGCAGAGGAAAGCTTCGCTTCAGCACCTTCAGCCAGCTTTTTCCCCACGCCCAAGAGCTCCCAGGAGACGGAATTAGCCACTCCCTCGTTCTGCTCACAGAAGACCATCACTCCGGCGTATTCCTCGATGCTCATCTTCTCTCCTCCGGTTCGATCACTTTGTCCTGAAGAAGCTTGTCCAGGAGGAGACCGATCGTCTGGCTGACTCCTTCAGGATGTGCAAGGATCTCTCCCGGCGGCCTCTGCGGCGGAGCGGAAATTTTGCTGACTGTGGTAGGGGATCCCTTGAGACCAATACGCTCTGGATCGACCGGCAGAGCGTTTTTATCCCAAACTGTGATCGATTGCCGTGCCGCGCGCAGGAGGGCCTTCAGGGAGGCATAGCGCGGTGTATTCGCTTCCTTGAGGATGGTCAGCAGGGCCGGCAGCTTCGCCTTCACTATCTCCCGACCCTCCTCCAACTTACGCTCTACCCAGATTTCCTTCTTCTCAAGGTCCACTTTCTGGATATTGACTACATAAGTCAGCTGGCTTAAGCCGAGGTTGGTGGCGATGCCCGGTCCCACTTGAGCTGTATCCCCGTCAATTGTTTGTTTCCCGCAGAAAATTAGGTCGACAGGATTCTCATGGTCAATCTGGCGTATGGCGGTAGCTAAGGTGTAGGAAGTAGCCCAGGTATCCGCACCGGCGAAAGCCCTGTCGGTAAGCAAGATGGCCTCACTGGCACCCATGGAGAGGGATTTTTTTAGGGCCTCCATGGCTTGAGGGGGACCCATGGAAAGGACTGTTACCTTTCCTCCGTAAAGATCGCGTACTACCAAAGCGGCCTCTAAGGCATGCACATCGAACGGATTAATAATGGAGGGGACCCCTTCGCGTTGTAGCGTACCGGTCTGGGGGTCCATATGTACCTGTGTCGTATCCGGTACCTGTTTCAGGCAGACTACGGAATGCAATGCCAAGTTCTCTCCTTTCTTGCCACCCTTTTCTCCGATTATTTACTTGAGGCAGGAGGAAGCTCCTGGTTGCTCGAACGGTCTATCTCGGACGATTCCTTCGGGCTTTCCTCAGGCCGAGAGGTCACCTCCTCCTTGCTTTCTTCCGTCCCCTGAGGCCTTGCAGGACCGAGGGGTGCGGTGCTCAATCTGCGGCTGGATCTCCCGATAAAGTAGAGCGTGACCCCGCCGATAATTACAGAGACCAAACTCGCCACCTGCCCCCAGCTCATGAACCATAACGAGGCTGGCTCAATCCGTACAAATTCGAGAAGGAAGCGGAAAGCGCCGTAGAGCAGGAGGTAGAGAGAGACGATTACTCCGGGGCGCAATTCCTTCCGCCGCGAAAGCCAGAGAAGCACGGCGAAAAGGATGAAGTTGTAAATGGATTCATACAGGAAAGTCGGATGAAAGAAATTGTATCCAATATATTCCATGGGACGGCATTCGGGAGCGATGTACAGCTTCCAGGGGAGATCGGTGGGGTAGCCGAAGAGTTCCTGGTTGAAAAAATTGCCCCATCGACCGATTGCTTGTCCCAAAATCAAGGGCACCGCTCCCAGATCCAGCAGGCGGAGAAAATTCACCCGGGAAGCCAGGGCGTAGATCAAGGCTCCCAAAATTCCTCCGAAGATCACACCGTAAATCGAGAGACCACCTTGCCATAAATAAAGGATCTGCAGGGGATAACGTGAAAAATAGGACCAATTCAGGGCGCAGTAGAACAGGCGGGCGAAAACCAGAGCCAGGGGAGCGCAGATAATGGCCAGATTGAAGACATGATCCGGGTTGATTCCCCAGCTTCGAGCCATTTTGTAAGCGACATAGAGGGCCGGGATGAAACTCAGGGCGATTAGAAGTCCATACCAATAGATGGCGATATTGCCGACGTGGAACGCCACCGGGTTCGGGGTTTTCTCTCCCGCAAAGTAGGGCTGCAGGAGGAAGATTAGAGCTACAACGACCCCCAATCCCAGAAGAGCGATAAGCAAGCAGAGAACTCTTCTACTCATTTTACTCCCCTTTCCAGCGCTGGTAAGTTGATATATGCCAAACTCGGGATGAACAAGCCGGCAACGACGGTGAAGATAGCCAGCAATCCGCAGGCCGTTATCGTCCAGGAGACCCCGATCCAATCAGCGAGCAATCCGCCCAGGGCGGTGGAAACCGGCATCAATGCCTGACTGATCACGTTACGCACGCCGAAGACCCGGCCGCGCAGATGATCGGGTACCTTCTCCTGGAAAATTGTGGCGGAGATCACGTTCACGACGGGCAGGGAAAAGCCGATAAAAATCATCACAGCCAGGGCTGCAGGAAAAAAGTTGGTAAACGGCAACAGGGCGGTGAGCAGGCCAAGAGCCCCTGCTCCGACAAAGATCCACAGCCGCCGGTTCCGTATCGTCCCCATCGTTCCCATGATAAGTGTGCCCAGGAACATCCCCAGACAGAGGATGCTCATCATCCAGCCGTACCCTTCCACCCCCACCCCCAGGGAATCCTTGGCAAAGGGCAGGAGCAGGACCGAGGTTGGTCCGAAGGCGAAGTTGATGACGGAGAAGATCAGCAGGAGGTGCAGGAGGGTCTGTTCCACCCGATAAAACCGCAGTCCCTCGCGGAAATCAGACCACCAGGATTGCCAGAAGCGCGCGGGTCCTGCAGGCGATGCCCTCCCTGTCTTAGCCGTAGCAGGCAAGCGTATGAAGAAGATTGTCAGAGCAGAGAAGAAAAAGGTGAAGGCGTCGAAGAAATAGGCATTGGCGATGCCAAGGAAGGCTATGGCGACTCCGCCGACGGCCAGACCGACAACATTGGCGATTTGGGTGGAGGTCTGCATCAAGGAATTCATGGGTTGGTACTCCTCGCGGGTGACGAGAGCAGGCAGAATGGCGGAGTTAGCGTTATTGAAAAAGGGAGTGGTGCTTCCGAATAAAGCAGAATAAAGATAGAGGTGCCACAGTTCCAACCTGCCCGTAAGGAGAAGGACAGGGGGAGCGATAATGATCAGGCCGCGGATCAAATCGGAGATGATCATTGTCCGGCGACGATCCCAGCGATCGACGAGTACGCTGGAGAAGAGCGAGACTATCAGATTAGGGACCATGAAGGACACCATTACCCCGCTCATCACCAGTGTTGATCCGGAAATCTGATAGGCCAGGGCCAGGAGGGCGATATATTCGAAGTTGTCACCGATTGAGGAAACCAGCTGTCCCAGCCAGAGAAAAAACGGATTACGTTGGCGGATAACGGAGAGGATGCTCGTCCGGCTCAAGAGCTCTCCTCTCCCCAATAGAGGATCCGACCGCAGTTTTCGCAGGATTGAAGAGATTCCCTTTTGCGCAGTTCCACTAAATGGCGGTGGGCGATTACAATCTGGCAGCCGCCGCACCTTCCGTTTCTTACCGCGGCCACTGCCCGTCCCGTTTTGTGAGCCCGGAGCTGCTCATAAACGGTGATCAGGCCAGAAGGAAGCAGGGCCACGAGTTCCTCCCTTCGCTTTCCCAGGGCCGAGACAGCTTTTTCCAGGCCGGCTCTTTCCTTTTCCAGCTCTGCTTTCAGGCACCTCTTCTCCCGCTCTTTAGCTTCCCAATTCCTCTTTTCTTCTGATAGAGAGTTGTGCAGGGCTTCCATCCTTTCCATCAGTTCTATCAGCACGTCTTCCAGCTTCTTCTTTTGATTCCTGAGCGCCTCCAGCTCTGCCTGTTTATCCATCAGCTCCTTGACCCCGCCCTTGCCCGAGAGGAGTTCACGATCTATCTTCTTGATTTTTTCGCTCAGGGATTCCAACTCGAGCTCGCGGTCCTTCATATCCAGGCGCAGCGCCTTTAATTCATTTTCCGTGGATTCATATTCGCCCCGGGCTTTTTGAGCCTCGTCTATCTCTTGATCCTGGAGAGACAGGCTCTCAAGCCTTTGCTCTTTTGCCCTCAGTTCCAGATCCAGGCACTGCAGTTCGTATAGGGTATCCAGTTCCCTCATTATCTCGGCCGTGGGCCCACCCGGATTCGAACCAGGGACCAACCGGTTATGAGCCGGCCGCTCTACCACTGAGCTATGGGCCCTCATTTTATGTACGTGCCCTTATTGTAACAAAAAGAACGGAGGCTTAGGCACGGGATCAAAGATGAGATTTTTAGATTTAAGCGAGAGGCTTTATTGCTTAAAGACGGGATTCGGCTATCTGGCCCGGGCTTCCACCTCGTGCCAGTCGATCTTCTTGAGGAAAGAGTCCAGATAATCTGCCCTTTTCAGGCCGTAGTCAGTGATAAAGGCATGTTCGAATACGTCCAGGACGAGCAAGGGCTTGAGCCCGGCAGGGTGGCCGACATCGTGCTCATTGACCCAGAGGTTGAACATCCTCTGGGTCAGGGGGTCAAGGTAGAGAATAACCCAGCCGATGCCTCGCATCATAGCCGTTGCCCTGAATTCCTTCTCCCATTTCTCCAGGGAGAAAAACTCATCCTTTATCTTCATCGCCAGGGGGGAAAGAGGGTCGAGGATACCGTCTCCGCCGAGATTCTCGAAGTAGTACTCATGCAGGCGCATGCCGTTAAATTCCCACCCCAGCCTTCTTTTTAATTCGGAGAATTCAGGATTCCCCGCCTTCCCCTCGTTCAGGAACGACTGAAGCGTCTCCAGTACTTTGTTGGTGTTATTCACGTATCCCGCGTAGAGAGTGAAGTGGTTCTTTAAGAGCGTCTCGGAGAATCCTTCCATTCCTAAAAGATCAGAATAATCCCTGGCCTGGTATGACATTCTGTCCTCCTTGAGAATTTACAAGTAAAACAAAAAACCTCGAGTTTTTATGTCTGGGAGAGAAGGAGGGCCTTGATCGTACGAATGTGATAGAGCTCGTGATAGAGAATTCGGCGAAGCACCTTGCGCAGGCCCCATTTCTCGCCATCAGGTACCCTGATGACCTTGTCCTCTCCTCCTCCTCCGTTGTCCCTTCGAGTTTTTCTCTGACCAGTCGTCTTACCCGCCAATCTCTCCAAGGGTGTCCTCGCTCTGCCCAAATCAGGCAATTTAGGCCACAACTTGGTGAGATACTACCTTTCAGCCTTGGCGATATGCTGCAGATAGAGTTTGGGTGTCCACCCAATCTCGCCGGATTCCCCTCCATTCATAGTTTCCGCGGAGAGACCATCCACTAAAGCTAAAAGATCGGCGCGTGTAAAAGCCATCAGGCGTAAACACTACTGAAGATAAGGAAGCAGGACCGGCTCCGCATCAGCCTGGAAAAAACGGAAGTCTTGTCTTTTTCTCTCCCGGCGGGACCCAGATAATTAAGGCCTCAGCTGTCCTCCTCCGACCACAAATCCATCTCCGTCTGGTCGGGATCGCGACCGCAAAATGGGCAGCTGCTCCAAAGAAAATCAATCTCACTTCCGCAGAAAATGCATATGCGGTAGCAGTTAGGCTCTCGGTAGGAAAGGTTGGCACTACATGCCGTACATCGGCGCCAACCAGGGTGCACCGGCTCGCCGCACTGAGGGCAATAACGAGGCTTCTCGGCTTCTAGTTCAGCCAGTGCTTGATGGAGCTGACACTGATCCGGGTCCAGCTCGAGGGCCTGAACGATAGCGAACTCGGCCTCGCGATAAATTCGCAATTGCATGTAGCCCTTGAACTGAAGATAGAGGAAGAATGCCCCTTTCTGCCTTTCCGGTTCCGGCTTGTACTCCATTTCTTTAGCTTTCAAGGCCCGATGAAATTCGATGCGGGACAGGATGCCCCCTTTGCCGAAATTTGGTTCCTCTTCAATTACCCGTCTGAATTCTGCCTCCGCTTCGTCAAGCTTGCCTCGGCGGAAAAGAATGGTGCCCAGGAGCCAGCGTGACTCTAAAAGGGAGCTTTCTTTGGCGAGTTTTTTTGCCGCTCGTTCCGCCAATCCCAATTTTCCCTGGGCGAATAAAGTGCGTGCCAAAAAATCGAGACGGATCAGACCTTCATGGCTGCGCGGCTTCTCTTTCATGGAGAGGCGGAGCATTTCTTCTGCCTCTTCGTAGCGCCCCATGACGAAGTATTTCATCCCTTGATTCAAATTTTCATCGTCTCGGGAGATATACATAGTTCCACGCTGATATTACTCCCAAGCAAGGAGGCGCTCAAGGCCGAAAAATGAAATCAGACATTCCCCACTGGAAGCAGAAAATCGACCCCAAATACCAAATCTGGTTAAGAGAAGGCAGTATAAACAAAGAGAGGGGGGACCCACGCTATAATGTCGGTATGTTAACTCCGGCCGAAGGAAAACTTTACACTTTACTGGAGGACCTCGGTATCGCTTATGTTCGGTATGAGCACCCCCCAGTCTACACGGTTGAAGAAGCGGAGACACACTGGGCAGGAATTCCCGGTGCCCACTGTAAAAATCTGTTCCTACGCAATAACAAGGGCAATCGTCATTACCTGATCGTGATGCTGGCCTTGAAAAAAGCCGACCTGAAGCGGATAGCACTCAGGTTAAGTGAGGATCGTCTGAGCTTTGCCTCGGCGGAACGCTTGAAAGAGTACATGGGCTTAGAGCCGGGAGCTGTTTCGCCGTTCGGTTTGATTCACCCTAAAGCTCGAGAAATTCAGGTCTTACTGGACCAGGACCTGAAGACATTTGAACAGGTGAGTTTTCATCCCAACATCAACACGGCCACCTTGGCCCTGAGCCTTGCTGATTTTCAGAAATTCCTTTCCTGGTGTTGCAATCCCGTCCGTTTTCTCGCCATTCCATAGTGCCCTCTTCCTGCCCCGAGAAGTCGCTCCGCCAACTCCAATGCGTCCACGGTCTAAAAACACTCGGCAAGCGGAGGGCGCGTGCAGCAGTTCAGCACACATTCATCTATTGGAGGGGTTCTTCGCTATCCTTTGTCCTGATGCATCCAGTATCCATAGTTATTTATCGACCAAGCCACTGTACATT
>CAZTNW010000001.1:359695-546749 GCA_964614945.1 uncultured bacterium | reverse complement strand
CCGCGAAGGTGGCCGGACCATTGGTGCGGGTGTGGTGACGAAGATTATAGAGTGACATGGCGCAGACGATCAGAATTCGACTCAAAGCTTTTGACCACGCAATGCTGGACCAGTCGACGAAGAAGATTGTGGAGACAGCGAAAAGGACAGGGGCCCGCATAGCTGGTCCAATTCCCTTACCCACTAACAAGGATATTTTCTGCGTTCTTCGTTCTCCCCATGTAGACAAGAACTCGCGTGAGCACTTTGAAATTCGCGTACATAAGCGCCTCATCGATATCCTGGATCCAACCAATGAGACAGTGAATGCGCTGATGAAGCTGGATTTACCAGCGGGAGTGGATATCGAGATCAAGCTTTAAGTGGAGAAAAAGATGAAATCGTTGATTGGCAAAAAAATTGGCATGACGACGCTACTCACCCCTGAAGAAGTGGTGCCCGTGACTGTAATTGAGGCTGGCCCCTGTTTCGTGCTGGAAAAAAAGAGCAGGGAAAAGGACGGATACAATGCATTGAGGATTGGATACGGGCAAACGAAAGAAGGGAAACTGTCAAAGTCCCTTTCCGGTCTTTTGCAAAAAGCGGGAGCTGAGCCGTTGAGCTTTGTGCGCGAAATCCGGTCTTCCGAAGAATCCTCACTGGAGGTAGGAGCAAAGCTCACAGTCTCCATTTTTCAGGAGGGGGATCGCCTCCGCGCCCAAGGCGTTTCGAAGGGAAAGGGTTTCCAGGGAGTGATGAAGCGTTGGGGTTTCGCTGGCGGATATGCTTCTCACGGCTCTATGGCTCACAGAAAACCCGGCGCCATAGGCAGCCGGACAACTCCGGGCAAGATATTCAAAGGGAAGCGCATGGCCGGCCACATGGGGGCAAGTACGGTCACCGCGAGAAATTTGCGCGTAGTTAAAATAATTCCGGAGCGCCACTTGATCCTCGTTAAAGGCAGCGTGCCAGGAGCCCGCGGTGGGTGGCTCATTCTGGAGAAGGAGCGCAAATGAGCAAAATTGAAGCCCCTCTTTTTCATATTACAGGTGAGCAAGCCGGTACAGTCGAGCTACCCCCTGCTGTTTTCGGTGTTGTGGTGCACAGACAGCTTCTGCTGAAAGCATTGCGCAGGCAGATGGCCAACCGCAGGCTGGGCACAGCATGCACGCTGACTCGCGCCGAGGTTGCAGGAGGAGGAAGGAAACCATGGCCCCAGAAGGGTACAGGAAACGCCCGCCAGGGAACCAGACGCTCCCCGCTCTGGCCGGGGGGCGGCATCACTTTTGGTCCCCGCCCCCGTTCTTTCCAGATCCTCATGCCGGAAAGGGAACGCAGGAGAGCGATGTTCTCGGCGCTCACCCAGAAATCGCAGCAGGGCGCCGTGCTCGTTTGCGACCTGAACGGCTTGGAGCCTAAAACTAAAGCTGTTGCGTCTCTTCTGAAGAATATCGGGGTCTCTGGGAAGGCACTCCTTCTTTTAGACAGGGAGGAGGAGCAATATATTCGCTCCGGCCGTAATATCCCCCGATTAAAACCCATCCTTTGGCAAAACCTCAATGTATTCGATATCCTGAACGCCGATCAGCTCATCTTGACTCACAGGGCGCTGGCTAAACTTGAGGAGGTCTGGGGATCATGAAAAGCCCTACTGATATTCTGTTGAAGCCGCTCTTGGTTGAGAAAGTCATGCGCAACGCCACACAAAAGACCTATGCCTTCTGGGTGGCCAGGAATGCCAATAAGAAAGAGATCAAGTGGGCTGTGGAAGAAATGTTCAGAGTGAAAGTCCGCTCTGTGAACACGACCAGAGTGCCGAGCAAGCCGAAGAGAACCCGCTTGATCCCGGGAAAGACGCCTGAGCGGAAAAAGGCAGTTGTTTCTCTCCAGGCAGGTCAGCATATTGCTGTTTTAGATAATTTATAGGAGCTGGTTATGACTCTAAAAGTCTATAAACCCACATCCCCAGGCATGAGGTTCCGTACCTCTCTGGGCAAAGACGAGCTCGTACCTAAAAGGCCCGAGAAAGCCCTGGTGCGTCGTTTACTGAAGGAGGCAGGGCGGAATTACCAGGGTAAAATCACCGTCCGCCATCGCGGCGGAGGAGCGAAGAGGCTCTACCGCTTGATTGACTTTAAGCGGGATAAGGACAATATTCCGGCCAGGGTGGCTGCCATCGAGTACGATCCGAATCGCACCTCCCGCATCGCCCTTCTCCACTATGCAGACGGAGATAAACGCTACATATTGGCCCCGGCCGACCTGCGCGTAGGCGATACGATCTACTCAGGCGCTGAGGTGGACGTGAAGCCCGGCAACTGCCTCCCTTTGAGGAATATCCCTCCCGGGACCATGATTCACAATATCGAGCTGCAGGTTGGGAGGGGGGGTGTCCTTGTCCGTTCCGCCGGGAGCAGCGCTCAACTCCTGGTGAAAGAGAACCAGGTCGCTCATATTCGTCTCCCTTCAGGAGAGGTTCGCCTGGTCTCTCTTGAGTGCCGCGCTACTATTGGACAAATCTCTAATATTGATCACGAGAATGTCTCTCTGGGCAAAGCAGGGCGCCGTCGCCTGTCCGGTTGGAGGCCTGCCGTGCGGGGAGTGGCGATGAATCCGGTTGACCATCCACATGGCGGAGGGGAAGGAAGAAGCCCTGTCGGGATGCCTTCTCCTGTATCTCCCTGGGGTAAGCCCTCCCTGGGTTTCAAGACCAGAAAAAAGAGCAAGTTTTCTAACAAATATATTGTAAAGAGGCGGAGATAAGCATATGGGAAGGTCAAAGAAGAAGGGACCTTTTGTGGACCAGAGTCTGCTGAAAAAGATTGAGGAACTGAACAAGAAAGGTGAGAAGAGGATTATCAAAACCTGGTCTCGCCGTTCTACAATTCTTCTTTCTATGGTTGGGCATACCCTTGCCGTGCATAACGGCAAAGCTCATGTACCCGTTTACATCACCGAGCCCATGGTCGGTCACAAGCTGGGGGAATTCGCTCCTACTCGAACTTTCCGCGGTCATGGGGAGCCGACCGAACGCTCTACGGCTTTGAAGTGAGGTTGGAATGGAAGTGAAGGCGCAAGCAAAATTTGTACAAATCTCACCGCAAAAAGTTCGCAGGATCATGGCGCTCGTACGTGGTAAGTCCATCGATGAGGCCGTGGCCATACTCACTGTGCTTCCTCACAAAGGAGCCCGACTGCTCAAGAAAGTGATGAAATCCGCGGTCGCCAACGCTGAGAACAATTACGACCTCAAAGCCGATGACCTCTACGTTTACAGGGTTTATGCCGATTGCGGACCTGTGCTGCCACGATATCTGCCTCGTGCCCGCGGCAGGGCCGACCGGATTCGCAAACGCTCCAGCCACTTAACTGTGGTTGTAAAGGAAAGAGAGGAATAGCCGTGGGACAAAAGGCCCATCCTTTTGGGCTTCGTCTGGGGATCATTAATGATTGGCGCAGCCGCTGGTTTGCTACGAAGCGTACTTATACCAGCCAGATTAAGGAAGACATCTCCTTGAGGAAGGTCGTGAAGGAGAAGTGCGGTTCAGCCGGCATTTCTTCTGTTGAAATCGAGAGGATGGGGAATAAGATCCGGGTCACCATTCACACCGCCAAACCGGGAATGGTGATAGGTAAGGGCGGAACCGGCATCGACCTCTTGAAAAAAGACCTTGAGAGCGTTTCCAAGAAGCAAGTTATAACCAACATCGAGGAAGTTCGCTATCCCGAAACTGATGCCCAGCTGGTGGCGGAGAACGTCGCCCAGCAGATCGAAAAGAGAATCTCGCATAAGCGGGCGATGAAGCAAGCTATAACACGTGCGCTCAAAGCAGGGGCACTGGGGATCAAAATTGAATGCAGCGGACGTCTTGCGGGAGCGGACATTGCCCGCAGGGAGTGGTACCGTGAAGGACGGGTGCCCCTGCAAACCCTCAGAGCGAATATAAGCTTTGGATTGGCAGAAGCTCTCATCAAGTATGGCAGGATCGGAGTGAAGGCCTGGGTCTATAAAGGGGACGTGATCCCGGGTGTTTCCACCGGTACAATCGCACCCCGGCGGCCAGCGAGCCGCGGAAGGAGCGTAGAACCCAATGCTAATGCCTAAGCGGGTTAAATTTCGTAAGACCCACCGCGGCCGGAGAAGGGGTAAAGCCTATCGCGGGAGCACGCTGGCCTTCGGGGATTACGGCTTGCAAGCTTTAGAGCCGGCCTGGCTGACAGCACGGCAAATCGAGGCCGCCCGCATTGTCCTCACCCGCTCCCTGACCAAAGGCGGAAAACTGTGGATCCGGATTTTTCCCGACAAGCCGATTACTAAGCATCCGGCGGAAGCCAGAATGGGTGGAGGAAAGGGCGCCCCAGAATACTGGGTAGCGGTGGTTAAGCCCGGAAGGATTATTTTTGAAATTACCGGCATACCGGCCACGGATGCTCAGCGAGTGATAAAGCAGGTCGGACAGAAGCTTCCGATCAAGACCCGCCTTGTGACACGTGAGCTGGAGGAAGGAATCAGGAGACATGAAAGCGCTCAAGTTGCGTGATCTTTCCGAAGAAGAGCTTAAGAGTAAACTTAGCGACCTGAAGAGCGAGTTATTCAACCTTCGTTTTCAACTTTCCACAGGACAGTTGAGGAACCCGATGCGTGTTCAGCAGGTTCGGCGGGACATCGCGCGGATCCTTACAGTAATACGCGAGCAGGAGTTGAAGAAAGAGGGGTCGTCATGACCAGAGAGAAAGTTACCAAGGGAAAAGTCCTCTCTAACCGAATGAAGCAGACGGTAGTGGTTGCCGTGGAGCGAAGATTTCGTCATCCGCGGCTGGGCAAGATCGTCACCCGCACAACCAAGCTCTACGCCCATGATGAAGGGGAGATTGCTTCCCCGGGCGATATCGTCGAGCTAATCGAATCGAAGCCACTCAGCCGGATGAAGCGATGGCGAGTTTTACGCGTGACGAGGGCAGAGGAGAGTGCACCCGCAGGAGGGGAAAGCCTGCCTGAAGAGGTGGAGAAATGATTCGACCTTACTCTCGTCTTCGCGTGGCAGACAATACTGGAGCAAAGGAAATTCTCTGCTTGAGGGTCCTGGGTAGCTCGAATAAGAAGTACGCCCGGGTGGGCGACGTAATTGTCTGCGCAGTCAAAGAGGCCACCCCGGGTGGTACGGTGACGAAAGGCTCCATGGTCCGTGCAGTCATCGTGCGGACGAAGAAAGAGACACGCAGACCCGATGGCTCATTGATTCGCTTTGATCAGAATGCCGCCGTTATTATAGATGAGACCGGCAATCCTAGGGGCACTCGTATTTTCGGCCCTGTATGCAGGGAGCTGAGGGATAAGGGCTATATGAAAATTATCTCCCTCGCCCCGGAGGTCTTGTAATGCAGGAGATAATGAAGGTAAGCGTGCGCAAGGGGGACTTCGTCGTTCTCCTTTCCGGCGACGACAAGGGCAAGAAGGGAAAAGTACTCAAGGTTTTTCCCACTAAGGGTACCCTGATCGTGGAGGGCGTGAATGTAGCCAAGAAGCACACTCGCCCCAGCCAGAAGATGCCCCAGGGAGGGACTGTAGAAATTGAACAACCCCTGAGCTTTTCCAAGGTGATGCTTTTGTGTCCGGGATGCCGTCGACCCACACGAATATCGGTGGAAGAGCGGGGGGAGAACACAAGGGTTCGCGTTTGCAAAAAGTGCGGCGAGGTCATCGACAAATAAATGGCAACGAAAAAAACAACTAAAAAGACGGTGAAAGAAAAAGAGACCATCACAGAGGATGAAACTCTTCGGGCCTCCCTCAAGGAGAAGTATCGGAACGAGGTCGTGCCTCTCCTGATGAAGCGCTTTGGTTATAAGAATGTGATGCAGGCCCCCAGGTTAATCAAAATTGTTGTCAGCAGGGGATTAGGAGAAGCCATTGCCAACCCCAAAGCTCTGGAAAGCGCTATGGAGGAACTGCAGCTGATTACAGATCAAAAGCCTCTCATCACTCAGGCAAAGAAGTCTATCGCTTCCTTCAAGTTAAGAGCGGGAATGAAAATCGGCTGCCTTGTAACTTTGAGAGAGAAAAAGATGTACGACTTCTTAGCAAAATTAATCGACGTCGCCCTTCCCCGGATCAGGGACTTCAGGGGCTTGAATCCGAGGGGATTTGATGGTCGTGGAAACTACACCATGGGACTGAGGGAACAGCTTATCTTTCCGGAAATCAGCTACGACAAGGTAGATAAGGCCCGGGGTATGAACGTTACTCTCCATACTACCGCCCGCACGGACGAGGAAGGCCGCATGCTCCTGGAGTCCCTCGGTATACCATTCAGAGATTCAGGTCACTAAGACCACGGAGGATTGAAATTGGCGAGAAAAGCAATGATCAACAAGGCAAATAGGGAGCAAAAATTCCGGGTACGGCAGTACAGCCGTTGCTCTCGGTGTGGTCGTCCACGGGCCTATTACCGAAAATTCGGTCTCTGCCGTATCTGCCTCAGGCAGCTGGTTCTCCGAGGGGAAATCCCCGGGGCCCGCAAGGCCAGCTGGTAGGAGGCTGAGATGCTTATATCTGATCCCATCGCAGATATGTTGACGAGGATCCGCAATGCGAATATGGCATTCCACGATTCCGTCGATATCCCGGGTGCACGTTTGAAGGTGGATATTGCCGCCATTCTTAAAAAAGAAGGCTATATAAACGATTTTGCGGTTGACAATTCCTCTGGCCAGGAAGTCCTCCGCATTTTCCTAAAATACGGGCCCGGTCGCGAAAGAATAATTATCGGACTGAAGAGGGTTTCGCGCCCGGGGCGCCGTGTCTATGCGAAGAAAGAGAAGGTTCCGCGGGTCCTCAGGGGCCTGGGAATTGCGATTCTCTCCACTTCCCAGGGCCTGATGACGGATAAGGAAGCTCGCAGGATGGGGGTTGGCGGAGAGGTCCTCTGCTACATTTGGTGAGGAGTTAGAGAATGTCACGGATTGGAAAGAAACCAATTGCATTACCGGAGGGGGTGACAGTGGAGCTCAAGGGTCATCGGATCAAGGTCAAGGGGCCCAAGGGAACTCTCGAACGGACATTTAATCCCGCGGTGCAGGTCGAAGTAGCAGATGGTCAAATTGTCGTAAAGCGCTCGAACGATGAAGCCCCCACACGTTCCCTCCACGGACTCACCCGAGCCCTGTTGAACAACATGGTTGTGGGCGTATCCGAGGGCTTCAGCAAAGTCCTGGAGATCTCAGGTGTGGGCTACAAGGCGCAGAAGCAGGGAGAGAAATTGATCCTTCAGATCGGCTATTCTCACCCTGTGGAGTTCAGTCCTCCCGCCGGAATAAGCGTAGAGACGGATGGGACGAGGATCAACGTCTCCGGCGCCAATAGGGAATCGGTTGGGTCCTTTGCCGCGCAGATCCGTGCTGTGAGGATCCCGGATCCCTACAAAGCCAAAGGGATAAAATACCAGGGCGAAGTCATCAGGCGAAAGGCAGGCAAAGCCCTGGGCAAAGGAGCGACAAAGTAACGAGGAATGACTTCATTGAAGAGACGAACGAAAAGAGACCTAAGGCATACAAGAATTCGAAGGAAACTGGTTGGCTCAGCGGAAAAGCCTCGACTCTGCGTTTTTCGCGGCCTCAAGCATATTTATGCGCAGGTTATCAACGATTCCGAGGGCCGGACAATCGCCAGCGCTTCCAGTCTGGAGAGAAACTTACGGGAGAAGTTAGACGGCAAGAACAAAGTTGAAGCAGCCGCCTTAGTCGGCCAGCTTCTGGCAGAGAAGGCTCTTGAGGTCGGGGTCAAGAGGGTCGTGTTCGACCGCGGAGGATATAAGTTCCACGGTAGGGTGAAGGCTTTGGCCGAGGCTGCGAGATCCGCCGGCCTTGAATTTTAGGATGGAGGAAGAGATTGACGCGCGTTGAAACCACTGACTTAGAGTTGCAGGAGCGGGTTATTCAAATCCGTCGTGTCACCAAAGTTGTCAAGGGCGGCAAACGGCTTAAATTCCGCGTGGTCGTCGTCCTGGGAGATATGAACGGACACGTAGGCATTGGCATCGGTAAGGCCTCAGAGATCCCTAACGCAGTGCGCAAGGGGATAGAGGACGCGAAAAAGCAGATGTTTGAAGTTCCTCTCTCTGGCGCCACCATTCCCCATGAGGTGCTGGGGAAAACCGGAGCCGGCAAGGTCTTTTTGAAACCGGCCGTCCCTGGAACCGGAGTCATTGCCGGCGGGGCCGTACGCGCTGTGATGGAATTAGCCGGAGTGAAGGATGTGCTCTCGAAATCGCTCGGCTCCTCCAATGCCGTGAATATGGCACGAGCTGCGGCCAAAGCCTTAAAGGATTTACGCAGTCCGCTCAAGATCAGCCAGAGCCGCGGTAAAAAGATTAGAGAACTCTGGAGTTAAAGAAATGAAACTGCATGAATTGGAACAGTCGCCCGAGAGAAAAAACAGGAAGAGGATAGGGCGCGGACCGGGTTCTGGCCACGGCGGGACAGCCACGAGAGGGAACAAGGGGCAGAAGTCCCGTGCGGGTGGAACGAAAAGAGCCGGGTTCGAGGGAGGGCAGCTGCCTCTCTATCGCCGGTTACCTCATCAGAAAGGATTTAAGGCGCTCAAGCGTGACCGCTTCTGCGTCGTAAATATTTCTCGTTTGAATGCTTTCCCCTCTGGCACAACTGTTACACGTGGCTTGCTCTATGAAAATGGCATAATCCCCTCACCGGATGTTCTGGTAAAAATACTCGGCGAAGGGAAGTTGGCCGCTAATCTGACCGTTCAGGCTCACGCCTTTTCCACTCAGGCTAAGGAGAAGATCGAGCTCGCGGGAGGAAAAGTGGAGGTAGTGAGCTGATGGCGATCCTTGAGACGATTCGCAATGCCTGGAAAATCAAGGACCTTAGGAAGCGTATTCTCATCACTTTCGCCCTATTAGTATTATTCCGTCTTGGAGCTTTTGTACCTGTGCCGGGAGTAGATATTGCGGCCATCCAGCAGGTGGCCTCCTCAGCCGGATTACTCGGGTTACTGAATCTATTCTCGGGAGGGTCGCTCCTGAATTTCGGGATATTGTCCCTGGGGGTTCTTCCCTACATCAACGCTTCCATTATCCTTAATCTTCTACAGATGGTAATCCCTAAGCTCAAGGAAATGGCGAAGGAACAGGGTGAACAGGGGCGGCGCAAGCTGGCGCAATACACCCGTTACTTATCGGTAGCGCTGGCGGTGCTGGAAGCCGTCTTCTTCCTCATCTATTTGCAGCGCAGCGGCGTTGCCATAACCCCGGATAATATCCTGACCCAGATCGTGATCGTCCTTACCCTTGTGGTCGGGGCTCTCTTAACGCTCTGGTTAGGGGAGATAATCACGGAAAAAGGAATTGGGAACGGAGTCTCCCTCATTATATTCGTGGGGATCGTGGCCCGCCTGCTCCCCGGGGCGATCGAGGCGGTAGGGCTTCTTGCTACAGGCGAGCTTCCTGCGCCAGAACTTGTAATTGTATTATTGGTCTCGGTCTTAATTATCGCAGGAGTGATCACCGCTTATACTGCGGAACGGAAGGTGCCTGTGCAGTACGCCAAGAGGGTCGTGGGAAGGCGCATGTACGGAGGTCAGGCCACCTTCATTCCTCTCCGCCTGATTCAGGCTGGAGTTCTTCCCATAATCTTTGCCCAGGCGGTTTTGATGCTGCCGGTCACTCTGGCCGGTTTCATCCCGGGACTGGCTTCTGTAGCCGAACTCTTCTACAGTGGAACCTCTGCCCTCTACAACATTCTGATGTTCCTCCTGATTATTTTCTTTACGTACTTCTACACTCAGGTGAGCTTTAACCCGACCGAGCTGGCGGATAATCTGCAGAAATACGGCGGCTTCGTCCCCGGTGTGCGTCCTGGCTCCCCCACATCCCTCTATTTCTCCCGTATCCTCAGTCGTATTACTTTACCTGCCTCAGTCTTCCTCGGCATTCTGGCGGTTCTGCCGAATTTCTTCATGCCGCTCCTGGGTGTTCCCGGTACCCGGTTCCTCTTCGGTGGCACCTCCATCCTAATCGTAATCGGTGTAGCCCTGGAGAGCGTGAAGCAGATTGAGGCTTTCATGCTCATGCGCCACTACGAAGGATTCCTGAAGTAGAATGAACATCGTTCTTCTAGGCCCCCCGGGTTCGGGTAAAGGCACCCAGGCACAGACCCTGGAGAAAGGGCACGGCTGGAAGTATATCGGCACAGGCCAGATCCTGCGCAGTCTGCTGGGTCGCAAAGATAAGATGGCTGCAGAAGCCAGGGCCTATATGGATCGCGGGGAGCTGGTGCCAGACGAACTGATGGTTAAGATCCTCCTGCGCGAGACGGAAGAGAAATGGGGAGGAGGGTTGATTCTCGACGGGTTCCCACGTAATTTGGCCCAGGCGCAGATCCTAGAGACAATGCTGGCGAAACAGAATTTAAGGATTGACCGCGTCCTTCTGATCGAGCTGTCTGAGGAGGAAGTTGTTCGCCGCTTGACGGAGCGGACTCAATGCAATCAATGCGGCGGGATATATAGCGAGAGGTTGATTATCTGTCCGCGTTGCGGTACCCCTGTTGCACAGAGGCCGGATGATTCTCCAGATACTATCCGCCGCCGATTGGAAGTTTATCGACAACAGGTGGAACCTCTCCTCGATTTTTACGCCAGAAGAAAAATCCTCGAGCGAATTGACGGCAGTGGCAGCGTTCAGGATGTGGCCAATCGGGTAGAGATAAGCTTGAAGAACAGATGATCAGACTGAAAACTGCTAAGGAAATTGAAATTATGTACGAGGGAGGACAGATTCTGGCCAGGGTTCTCCATGATGTCAGTGCTATGATCCAGACTGGCATGCACACGCGCGAACTCGATCGCATTGCCGAATCCTCTATTCTCAGGGCAGGTGCAAAGCCGGCTTTTAAGGGCTACCGCGGGTATCCCTCTGCCCTCTGCGTCTCCGTGAACGAAGAAGTGGTCCATGGCATTCCCGGCAAAAGGGTGATCAAAGAGGGTGATCTGGTTTCCCTGGATCTGGGAGTTCTTTTTGAGGGCTTTTACACCGATGCGGCCGTCACCGTCCCTGTCGGTAAGGTGACGCCGCACTCGCGCAGATTATTAGAGGTTTGCCGCGCAGCCCTCTCCCGGGGGATTGAGAAAGCCAGGGCAGGATTTCACCTCGGAGACATCTCTGCAGCTATCCAGAGCGAGGTAGAAAGTAATGGTCTACATGTGGTCCGCGATTTCGCCGGGCATGGGATCGGCAGCCAGCTTCACGAGGCACCGCAAGTGGCGAATTTCGGCCAGGCAGAAACCGGCATTCTGCTCGAGGAGGGAATGACTCTGGCCATTGAACCGATGGTAAACTTGGGAACATCTCTAGTGTCAATCCAGGGAGACGGCTGGACCGTAGTTACGCGCGATCAGCGCCCATCTGCTCATTTTGAGCACACCGTGGCCATAACTGGCTGCGGCCCAGAGATTCTGACGGAGTGGAAATGAGAAAGAGTCGGTACAGGCCTAAGAGAAGGACACACAAAAGGCCTGAAATCGTTGAAGAAAGCGTACGAGAAGGCTACGTAGCGATGGAAGGCAAAGTAACTGAGGCTCTGCCAAATGCCATGTTCCGCGTAGAATTGCCCAACGGCCATCGTCTTCTGGCGCATACTTCGGGAAAGATGAGGATTCATTTCATTCGTATTCTGCCCGGAGACCGAGTTAAGGTGGAGATTTCTCCTTATGATCTCGCCCGGGGCAGAATTATAAGGAGACTTTGAGGAAACTGTAGAGGAGAAGAATGAAAGTCAGACCATCTGTGAAAAAAATTTGCGAGAAGTGTAAGATTATCAAGCGCCACGGCAAGGTGATGGTAATCTGTGAGAATCCTAAGCACAAGCAAAGGCAGGGAAAATAATGGCTCGTATTGCTGGAGTGGATTTGCCGCGAGATAAGCGTATAGATATCGCTCTCTCTTATATTTACGGCATCGGAAGACCTTTAGCCAGGGCTATTATCTCTCAGACCTCGATCGACCCGGCGACACGGGTACGGGATCTTTCCGAGAAGGACGTAAATCAGCTGAGGGAAATCATCGCCAAAGAATACAAGGTGGAAGGGGACCTCCGCCGGGAAGTTTCCCAGAGCATACGAAGGTTGATGGAGATCGGCTGTTATAGGGGATCGCGCCACAAGAGGGGCATGCCTGTGCGAGGGCAGAGAACTCGCACCAACGCCCGCACGCGGAAAGGCCCCCGCCGTACCGTGGGTTCTAAGAGGGCAAAATAACTATGATACGAGAGGAGTAGAGAGATGCCTGCCCCCAAAGCACAGAAAAAGAAAAGAGAGAGGAAGGCCGTTCCCAACGCGCTAGCCTATATTCATGCGAGCTTTAACAACACCATGATTACGATTACCGACCAGGCGGGAAACGTGCTCGTCTGGGCATCTTCGGGAGCCGCCGGCTTCAAGGGGACGAGAAAAGGGACCCCCTACGCCGCGCAATTGGCGGCCGAAGCAGCGGCAAAGAAGGCGATGGACATGGGAGTTCGCCAGGTGGATGTGCTGGTTAAAGGCCCGGGGGTCGGGCGAGAGACAGCCATCCGGGCCCTGCAAGTTGCTGGTCTGGAAATTAACACGATCAAGGACGTCACGCCGATCCCCCACAACGGTTGCCGTCCTCCAAAAAGAAGAAGGATGTAGGAGGAAGCAAATTGGCCCGATATACTGAATCAGAATGCCGGCTCTGCCGCAGAGAACTTAATAAGCTTTACCTGAAAGGGAACCGCTGCTATTCCGTGAAGTGCCCCCTGGAGAAGAAATCCCAGCAACCCGGGCAACACGGGACATCCCGCAAGAAAATGAGCGAATACGGGATTCGTCTGCGGGAAAAGCAGAAGCTCCGCCGAATTTATGGTGTATTAGAACGACAGTTCCTGCGCTATTTTGAGATGGCCACCGGTCAGAGGGAAGTCCCTACCGGTACCCGCCTCCTGCAGCTTCTGGAGACTCGCCTTGACAACGCTATCTATCGTCTTGGGTTTGCATCCTCGAGGCCTGCCGCCCGCCAATTGGTCAGCCATGGGCACTTCTTGGTGAACGGGCGGAGCACCAATATACCCTCATTTTCGGTCTCCCCCGGGGATGTGGTGGAGGTAAAGCCTGGAAGCCGACAGATCCCTTTAATCCATGAAGGGATGGAGCAGATGAAGGGGCGAGCGCTCCCGGAATGGCTGCGCCTGGATTCAGAGAATATGAGAGCAGAGGTGTTGAGCATCCCCACCCGTGAGCAAATCGACGCTCCAGTGCAGGAACAACTGATCGTTGAGTTTTACTCTCGATAAGGAGGTTTCCCTTGATCAAATTAGAGAAGCCGAATGTAGAGGTCTTAAATGAGAGCGACAATTTCGCTCAATTCATCGTCAGTCCCCTGGAGAAGGGGTACGGGGTGACCCTGGGCAATGCTTTGCGGCGCGTGCTTCTATCGTCTATTCCAGGAGCCGCAGCCACGGCCGTACAGATTGAGGGGGTATTGCATGAGTTCGCTACCGTTCCGCATGTGCGGGAAGATGTTCCGGAAATAGTGACTAACCTAAAGGATCTCGTACTGCGCAGCAGAACCACCGAAACCAAGATTATCTATCTTGAAGCCAGAGGAGAAGGCGAGGTTAGAGCTTCAGATATCGAAGAGGATGCCGAAATCGAAATCCTCAATCCTGAACTTCACATCGCCACACTGGACAATGACAAGGCCGATCTGCGCATGCAGATCTACGTGGAACAGGGAAGGGGCTATTTTCCTGCCGAGCAAAATAAAAAGCCGAACTTTCCCATCGGCGTGATTCCCATGGATTCATTTTTTTCGCCCGTACGACAGGTATCCTACAACGTTACCCCGACCCGCGTCGGCCAGGCAATCGAATACGATCGCCTCGAGCTTTCAGTCTGGACGAACAAGGCGGCGAGCCCCGTGGAGGCAGTTACCCAGGCTGCGCAGATTCTGGTCGATCATTTCCTGATTGTGCGCGACCTGCGGAGCACCTACGGCAAGGAAGCGGTGCGGGGAAATCTCCTCGAGATCCCCATTGACAAACTGCACCTCTCTGTGCGGTCTTATAACGCCCTTTCCTCGGTCGGGGTATGTACAACCGGCGACCTGATCGCAAAAACGGAGAACGAGCTCTTGAACATTAAGAACTTCGGGAAGAGATCGCTCGAGGAAATCAATCTGAAAATGCAGGAGCTCGGCCTGAGCCTGAAGGAAGAAGAATGATGAAACACGCGAAAGATTACAGGAAATTGGGTCGAACCACGAGCTCAAGGAGGGCTCTTCTGCGCAGCCTGGCCACCAATTTTTTCTTGAAGTCGAAGATTGAGACAACTCAAGAGAAGGCCAAGGAAGCGCAGCGGGTAATAGAAAGGCTGATCAGCCAGGCCAGAGAGAAGGACCTGGCATCACAGAGAGAGGTTTTCTCCTTTCTCCTCACCAAGAAGGCTGGTGAGCGCTTGTACTCAACGGTTCTCCCCAAGGTCGAAGGCCGCGATGGGGGTTACACGCGGATCATCAAAACTGGAAGCCGCAGGGGGGATGGCGCTGAGATGGCGATCCTGGAGCTCGTAGAATAAATTACTGCGCACATCGCCCTGGAGGGGGCCAGCTACAAATACGCAGATAAGGGAATCCCCGACTTTGCCCTTTCCTCCCTGACTTTGGAGATCCCGCAGGGGGACTTTCTCTGTGTTCTTGGGCCCAATGGTTCAGGTAAGTCCACCTTTGCCCGTCTGCTCAATGCCCTGATCCTTCCCCTCGAAGGTAGGGTGTTAATCAAGGGGATGGATACGCGGGAGCCCTCCAATCTCTGGTCCGTTCGCCAACAGGTCGGCATGGTCTTTCAGAACCCCGATAATCAGATCGTGGGTACCGTTGTGGAAGAGGATGTAGCTTTTGGCCTCGAGAACCTCGGAGTCGAGCCGAAGGAAATCCGTAGGCGAGTAGAGGATGTTCTAGACAAAGTGAGAATGCTTGATTACCGGCAACATCCACCTCATCTGCTTTCTGGAGGACAGAAACAAAGAGTGGCCATTGCCGGAATATTAGCGATGAGGCCGAGCGCGATTATTTTGGATGAGCCCACCAGCCTCCTCGATCCGAAAGGCAGGCAGGAGGTCAGACAAATTCTCCGTGAATTGAATAAGGAGGGCATCACTATCATCCTGATCACCCACTTAATGGAGGAGGCCCTGCTCGCGCAAAATGTTATGGTGCTTTTGGAAGGTAAGCTGTTTCTCTACGGTCCTCCGGTGGAGGTCCTGAGGAATACCGACAAACTTCGATTAGCTCATCTGGAACCTCCCACGGCCCTGCGCCTCGACCAGGCTTTACGGGATAACGGTCTTCCCCTGGGGACTCCGTCGCTGCGGTTGGAGGATCTCAGCGAGAACCTATGCGCCTTGAAGCAAAAAGCCTGACATACATTTATGGGCCCGGTCTTCCCTGGGAGAAGAAGGCCTTGGACGATGTCTCCTTCATCGTGGACCCCGGGGAGTTCCTTGGCCTGATCGGAGAGACCGGCAGCGGAAAATCCACTCTTGTGCAGATCATGAATGGGTTGCTGCGTCCCACTTCCGGGCAGTTGTTAATTGACAGCGTGGACGTCTTCGACCGGAAGGTGGATATAGGTAGGATTCGTCAGCAGGTGGGCCTGATCTTTCAATTTCCCGAGCACCAGCTCTTCGCTGAAACAGTTTTTGAGGATGTGGCCTTCGGCCCCCGCAACCTGAGATTGAACCCGGATGAGGTCAAAGACCGCGTGGAAGAAGCCCTGCTCAAGGTAGGCCTTGAACCGGGACGGTTTCGCTCTCGCTCCCCCTTCAGCCTTTCCGGTGGCGAGAAGCGACTGGTGGCGATCGCTGGAGTACTGGCCATGCGGCCAAATTTCCTCATTCTCGATGAGGTGACGGCCGGCCTCGATCCCAGGGGGAAGAGAGAGATCTTGACGCGTCTCCAGCTGCTTCACAACAACGAGCAAACCACGATCATCATGGTCAGCCACGATATGGATGAGATCGCTGCCCTCGCCGAGCGGATCATTATACTGAAAGAGGGGAGGATCGTCCTGTCCGGCACTCCTGCGGAAATTTTCTCTCATCCGGAGCAAGTGGAATCTTCCGGCCTCGTCCTTCCTTTTTTCCCTCAGCTCTTTGTCAGTTTGAACCGAAAGGGATGGCGCTTGCCTATTGGTATTTTTGAAATAAAAGAAGCTGTACGCTTGATTTTAAAGGAGGTTTCCGGTTCAGCTCTCTAATGTTGTCACCTTGGGACAGTATATCCCCGGAGATTCTTTCCTCCACCAGCTCGATGCCAGGGTCAAGCTGATGCTTTCTGCAGTCTTCCTCGTCCTGCTTTTCTTTGTGCGTAATGTATCCGGCTATCTTTTCTTTCTCGTCCTTATCGTCCTTGTAGTTCGGATGAGCCGGATCTCCATGCGCTACCTTGTTCGCGGGCTGAAACCGATAATTTTTCTCATTCTCTTCACTTTCGTTGTCCAGGGCTTCTTCACCGCGGAGGGGCATATCCTGGTCGAATGGGGGATCATCAGGATCTCCTCCGGCGGACTCTGGCTTGCCCTGTTCATGAGCCTTCGTCTTGCCCTGCTCGTGCTGGTGACGACCTTGCTCACGCTGGTTACTTCCCCGATCGATCTCACCGACGCTCTGGATCGGATCTTCTCTCCGCTTAGATACTTGAAGATCCCAGTGCACGAAATAGCGATGATGATGACGATCGCCCTCCGCTTCATCCCGACACTACTGGATGAGACTGACAAAATAATTAAGGCGCAGATTTCCCGCGGTGCTCCCCTGGACAGAGGAAACATCTTCCGTCGCCTCCGTGCGCTTGTTCCGGTGCTAATTCCTCTTTTCGTCTCCGCTTTTCGCCGGGCAGACGAACTGGCAACGGCAATGGAGGCGCGTTGCTACCGGGGAGGAGAGGGCCGCACCCGAATGAAGGAGATGAAACTCAAGCCATCCGACCTCTGGGGATCCCTTGTTGCCTTCTCCTTGGGAGGAGTTATGCTGGCCTTCAACTGGCTGCTGGCGTTTTGATGAGGAATATCCTGCTCGAGATCTCCTATCTGGGCAGCGCCTTCTACGGATTCCAGAGGCAACGGCAACACCGCAGCGTGCAGGGTTTGCTGGAAGAGAAAATAAGTTTTCTGATCGGGGAGGATATCAAGGTGGTAGGGGCCGGGAGGACGGACAGGGGAGTTCATGCCTGCCTCCAAGTCTGCAATTTTAAAACGCAGAGCGAGATGAGCGCCGGAGAATTGAAGAACGCGCTGAACGCGCTGCTGCCCCCGGCACTGAGGATCGTAAATGCACGAGAGATCGAAGAGAAATTTCATTCTCGTATTCATGCTCGGGGTAAAATCTATACGTACTTTGTCTGGAACGAGGAAATCATGAGCCCTTTTTTGCTCGATTTTGCCTACCACTACCCCTATCCTCTTGATCTCGCAAGGATGGAGGCTGGGCTATCCTTTCTTCTCGGAGAGCACGATTTCCGCTCGTTCGCTAAAGCAGGAGCTTATCCCAGCGGAACGGTGAGGCTCATACGCCGGGCAGATGTCGTGTTGCGTTCCTCCCTCGTATGCTTTATTTTTGAAGGAAGCGGCTTCCTCCAGCACATGATCCGCGCCATCGTTGGTACACTGCTCGAGGTGGGCAGGGGCAAAATGGAGGCAAGGGCGGTGGAAGTGATCTTGGACCGGAAGGATCGGCGTTTTGCTGGCCCTACCGTGCCGCCGTGGGGCTTATATCTGGTGAAGGTACTTTACGACAGCTGTTGGGGGTGAACCTTTCGCATGCCCGTTGCTTGTGCGAAAATATAATATATGGTTATCTGAATGCATGAAGGGAGATTGACTCATGGAAGGACTTGTCCTTTGCGGTTATGATTGCTTGGAGTGCGCAGCTTACCGGGCAGCGAAGGAAAGCAACCAGGAACTGCGCGGATGTTAAGCGATGCCCGGTTTGTAGTTTCCAGTTCTCCTATTACCCCTGAGAAGATCATTTGCGAAAGCGAAGATTTTTCTTGCTCCAAGCCTAGCTCTCGACTTGTAAGCAGGGAGGACTGGAAAGAGATAAGGGCAAGATTCCCCCCCGGGTTCTTTATCTCTGGCCTCTCCTTTTACCAGAACCGTGTTGGCCTGCTCGAGATTTGTAAAAGGAGTCAAGGAGCACCCTTGTAGGTGACTGAGCTTTGACAAGTGCTCTTGTTTGGATACAATTAAATTAACAAGGGAATAAAATATAAAATATTGTGGCTTAGATACACAAAAACAGAACGGGCTGGGGGAAATGAAAAGGGTCAAAGAAAATGCGTCTTTCCATGTAATGCTCAGGTATGAATTAGCAAGGGTTATTCGCGAGGCTATTTTGAGCGGCGAGTATCAGCCGGGTGATCGCATTCCGGAAGAAGAAATCAGCCAGAAATTGGGTGTGAGCCGTACTCCGGTACGAGAAGCCATAGTGATTCTGCAACAGGAGAATCTGCTCGAGATACGTCCTCGTTACGGGGTATTCGTGCGTACCTTCTCCAATGAGGAGCTGATCGATCTTCTCCGCGTTACTTCAGTAACGCACGGGCTGTCAGCTTATTTGGCTGCGCAGAGAATCACCGATCGCCAGCTCTCCTCTTTGCGCAAGGTGTTGGCGGAATACAACCAGGTCTCCGATCCGGATTGGAAGTTATTCCGCAATATGGACCGTAAATTTCATTCCATTATAATTAAGGTGGCCAATTCGCCGATCCTGACCGGTATCTGGGAAAACCAGAATTCTCAGATTATCCTCTCCCGTTTTTACCCCCTCACGTTCCCCGAGCGAGCGAAGCGAAGTTTGGCGGAACACAGGGAGATCGCTGAGTGCCTGGCGAGAAGAGATCCGGAATCCGCAGAAAAACTTATGCGCAAACACATAGATAGCGCCCTTCACGACTTGACCGAAAAACTCGCCTCCCAACCCTCCTCATCGCTTCCGGAGGAGGGAAAAGCAAGAAGGAAAAGAAGCAGGAATAACCCTCTCCGATAGTCCGCCTATGGCCTCGTATCAAGGCTTGCGTTCTCGCTCAGGATGTCGATGCAAGAAGCGGCGTACTGTTCAGGAAGTTTAGCGCCCAGGATGATTTTTTCTTGGCAAATCGTATTTTCTTCCGCTTGTCCCAGGAATTTATGACTTTCCAATCTGCTAAGACCCGATTGTATCAATGTCGGTGGAACGTGCCGACAGGCTTCCCGCCTGCACCAGTAAGGGTGCTATACGAGGGCCGGGTAAAGGGCGAGGGTCTGCTCCGTGCAGCTGATTCAGAGGGAAATGGGAGTGGGGAGCGTCCGCTCCTTTTCCCGCGACGAAATGGAGGGACGCATCTTCCTGAAGGATGAGCGCACTCTAATCCCAGCGGGAGCTTCAAAGATTGAAGGGCCTACATCACAGTGCACCATGCTCTTGCGATCTTAGAAGCCTGATCGTTTCAAAAGAGCCCCGTTAATTTTGTCCTCAATCAAGCTGATGCTTTCTGCATCGGCTTCCCTTTAAAAACTTGCCGAATTGGACTTTCCGTTTGAAAATGTATAGTCTGCTTTACGTCGAAAATATATAAGGTATTAATCCCATGAACGGCATCGTTCGGACGAAGGGAGCAACGGGCAAAACGATGGGACGAATTGAAGCGGTCGTCGATCTGAGGGCAATAGCACACAATGTACGCGAGGTTCGCAGGGTAATAGGGGATACGAAGCGCCTGATGGCTGTAGTCAAAGCTGATGGCTATGGACATGGGGCTCTGGAGGTAAGCCTGGTAGCGCTGAAAAATGGAGCAGACGCATTGGGGGTTTCTTCGCCCGAGGAGGGTCAGGCTTTGCGGGAGGCGGGCATTCAGGCCCCCATATTCGTCCTGGGCCTCTTTGAGCCGGGCGAAGAAGGTAGGATCGTGGAGGGGCAGCTGACTCAGACCGTCACTTCAATTGATGAGCTCCGGGCGCTTGACAGGGCCGCGGCGAGAGGAAGGAAGATAATTCCGGTTCACCTCAAGGTGGAGACCGGCATGGGAAGGATAGGGGTGCCACCGGATGAGGCCCCAGCTTTCGTACGACGGGTTTTTGAATACAAGAACATTCGCCTTGCGGGAATTTACAGCCATTTCGCAAACGCAAACCACAGAGGCAAAGATTTTACCCGTCATCAGCTCCTCCTCTTCAATCAGATGATCTCCCGGCTGGCGAACGAGGGAATCCAGGTTTCCCTCAAGCACATTGCAAACAGTGCAGCAGTGCTTAGTTTTCCTGACTCTTACCTTGATATGGTTCGCCCGGGGATAATGATTTATGGCCTCTATCCCACAGAAGGTATCGGCCCTTCGGTTGAACTCAAGCCTGCTATGAGCCTCAGGACGAGAATCGCATTCCTGAAAGAGCTTCCCTCGGGTTTTCCCGTGAGCTACGGCGGGACTTTCATCACCCAGAGGCCGACCAGAGTGGCCACCATTCCCGTCGGGTATGCAGATGGCTACAATCGCCTTCTTTCCAATCGAGCTGAGTTAGTAATCCGGGGGAAAAAAGTTCCCCAGATCGGCACCGTCTGCATGGACATGTTGATGGCCGACGTGACTGCTCTCGGAGACGTTCAGGTGGGAGATGAGGTGACCCTTTTCGGCGAGGGTCTGCCTGTGGAAGAGCTGGCAGGAACGATGGGGACTATCAACTACGAAGTAATCTGCGCAATTTCGAAAAGAGTACCCCGGGTTTACCGAAGGGAGAAAGCAAAGGCTGAATAGATCGGGCAGTTTTGCTGCCGTGGAGGTTTCCAATTAGCACGATCATCACCGCAAAAGAAGTACGAAGGGAGCAAATGGGAGAATAAGGAGTCAACAAAGTCCTGTCGACTCCTGCCAACCAGGCGATCGGCCAGACCTGGAGTCCGCCCGCTGCCCGGATCCTGTGGATCTGGTGGTTTTTCAGATTCAGTACAGTAAGAGTAGGTAAAGAGCAGGCGCTCCTCCGAGGCACTAGCCGCGCTCTGACCCTGATCGATCTTTTCTCGGGGCTCGACCACCAATATAACCTATAATATTGCCAGCGTGGTCGAGCATGGTGCGTAAGTTCCTCGAGAAGGTCTTTAATGCATTCAGCATCGAACCTTACAGAGTTGTCCTGGAGAGGAAGGGGCCCCGTTTTCTTTTGAGTTCTTGGCGTGGGCAGGAGCGCATTTCCCTTTCCCAGCTTCCACAGATAGATTCCTTATACGCTGTGTTTTCCTCTATTGCCACCGAGCAGGAGGAGCTGGTCATTCATCCCGGTCGACTCCTCGCTGTGCGTGAAGCCCTCTCCCATTTCTCCGCGGTGAGAGTGGAAATATCGGCCGATGTAGCCTCGCTCAAATCCGCACCCGTTCCCTTCTCTTTCTGTCTCCACTTTTCCTGGTCGGGGGAGGAAGAAGCGCTGACCTCACAACTGCCACGGGGAACGCTGAATCTGAAAGAGGGGTGGTTCCTCCAGGACGATTGCCTCTTTCATCTTGAAGGCCTTCTCCCCGCTGACGAAATCTGGCTCGAGCACGATCAAATCAAGCAGGGACCGGATCTCCTGAAGTTCCTGCGCGAGGTCTTGCCCGACTGGCTTCGCCGTAACCTGCCTGTGTCCTCGGGGCTTCAATACTCCGAAGATCCTGCCCCGCTCTTTCTCGTTGAAAGGGTGGAGGACGACAGTGTAACCCTCAATCTGCAGATGAGGGTGCCGGCCGATGAAGCTGAGGCGATCTCCTGCCTTCCGGGTTACCTGATCGCGCAGGGGTTCCTGAGGCCGGGCATCAGACCGGCAGCGGCCAAGGGCGGAGTCATTGTCCTTCAGGGGGAGGAAATCCCACTGTTCATGCGCGATCAATTTCCCCATTTGAGGGGTTCGGTAGATGGAAAAGTAGAGGAGCTAAGCTCGAAGCACCGTCTCCTTGTGGAGAAAGGAGAATTGATACTGGCTTTATGCCGGAGGGAGGAAGTGGGAATCGGCCGCACATACGCCGTGCCTTTTTTCTCCGTTGAGGGATGGTCTTTCGAGGCGGAGCCTCTTTCCTGGAGGATGAACCAGGCCGAGGATTTTATTCGCGTGGAGGAAGGATGGATCCCAGTGGAAAATTTGAGGCAGGCAGGCATCGGACCCGGAGGGAGGACTACCGGCATGACCTCCCTGCGTTCCTTTCCCCTCACCCCTGATGAAGTGCTACGCGGAGGTGGAGCCAGGATGGAAGGGCCCTGGGCGAAGAGAGATTTCCCGCCAGTGAGCGTACCCGATGCCGAGACTGAAGCGGAGACCTCGCGCCTCCATATGGACTTCCTCGCCTTCTGGGGCCTGCCCGGGGGAATTGTGGGGAGTACAAAGGAGATCGCTCCAACCCTCGCGCGCTGGTTAGCGGGATTCTCGAGGAGAAATCCCGGATCGAAGCTCCTCCTCGTCGGGGGAAACCGGGACCTTGAGATATTGAGGCCGTTGATCCCTGAGGTACCTGAGGGATTGTTCCTTTCCTCTCCGAAAATTCTCGAGGGCGAGCCCCAATTGCTGCGGGAAGACTGGACGATCCTTGTTTTGCTTCAGGCGGACGCCCTGCTCAAATCGGCCACTTCCCGCCTCTACTACTGCCTGCTGCAGATCCACAAGAGGCTGGCGATCGGCACATTCACCTCCTTCGATTTTCTCCGCCGCTACGGTTCGCGTCAGGCCCTGGCCCGTGTCTTCGAGGTCTCCTACTATTCCTCGATCTGGCAGCACACCGTGCGAAACCCAGCCTTCCGGCCTCCACCTCCTCCCCTGCGTTACGGCTGGGCCTCCAGGCCGGTTGTGATTTCCCCGAGGCTCGCTGAATACACGCTGGAGAGAGAAGAGAGGAAATCCATGCCCATCCCTCCCCGTTCCGGAGAAACTCCTCTCAGACCAGTCACGGGACCGGAGACCCTCTATGCTCCCGGAACGCACTCCTTCTTTCTTGATGCGGAAAAATTGTCAGCCTACGAGGAGCCGCAGGCCGAGTTTGTCCCTTTCCAGCAATACTATCCCACCTACTATGACATGACCTCGGAACAGCGAAAATGGTATTTTTTCTGGCGGGGCCAGGTCAGAAGGGGGAGTTATCTTGAAACCGATCTCTCCTACATCTTTCTTCATATCTACGAACTGATCAACCGGGTCGGCGTGGGCGACCTGATGGACGGTTACGAGCAACTTTGCCAGATTTGGCGGAATTACCGCGGGCAGTTTCCCAGGCTGGATTTCTATCTCGTCGATTGGATCGCAGATTACGCACTCTTTTACCATGCGCCTATCGATCCCCTGGATATCTACCGCGAGGCCCTCGGTTTGGGTTTCGTCCCTTTTCCCGATCTTCTGCTTCCGGACTATCTCTCCGGACCCTGTGACCGCATCCCCTTTGCCCTTTGGGAAAAGCTCTCCGCCTACGATCTGCGTGCAGGAAGCTTTTACGCAAAGGGCGGTAAGGAGCTGTGCGAGAGGATAATCCCCCAGGCGGTGAAGCTGGTCAACCGCTACCTGGTCAGAGAGAGAGGACAGAGCCTGTTTCAACGTTTTCGGCCCCTGAACTCATTCCTTATTCAGCGCCGTCCCTTTGAGGGGGCTCTTTTCGGGGAGAGCAGGCGTGAGGCGATTACCCTGGCTGCGGTGCTGCCCTATTCTCAACATGCCCCCCTGCGCGATTTTATCTCCGCCGTTTTCAAGCATGCGGAAAACAAGCTGAGGGAGATATCCAATTTCCGCGGTCGACTTTCTGGATACCATCTGGAGGCGAAAATTCAGGCCCTGCTAGACGAGGCCCTCTTCCGAAAGGTCACCCAGGTGACCCTGGACGAGGTTAGGGTGAAGGAATTAATCCAGGAATCGGATCAGGTGAGGGATTGGTTGCTCACACCGCAGGAGGAAGCAGTTGCCCGGGAAGCAGCGTCACCCCCTTCTTCTTTCTCCCCGGCCGAAGGCGCGGACCCCTGGGCACAGTTCTTTTCTCGTCTCACTCCTGCGCAGAAGCAGGCTCTGCAGGCAATTGCCCGAGGCGAGGATTTTTCTGAGATCTCCTGCATCGCCCGGGAGAATCTGCTGATGCCCGAGGCACTGATCGATTCATTGAACGAGCTGGCACTCGAGACCATCGGCGACTTCATTCTTGTTCCGAACTCCGCTCCTCCTTCAATCGAGGAAGAGGACGAGGAGATAGTGGAAAAATGGCTGAATGTGCTTAAATGAGGTAATGGAGCAGCTAAAAATTCCCCGGAGAATTACGACCGCGATTCTCAATTCCTTGAACGCAGGCGTAGTACCGCGTATCGGCCTGGAATATATCGCTGTCGGGCGCAAGGATGAGATCGCCGCATTGCTCGATGACCTGGAGAGCGTTTCCCAGGGGGGAGCGACCTTTCGCTTCATTATCGGCCGCTACGGCTCGGGTAAGAGTTTCATGCTTCAGCTCCTGCGCAATTACGCACTCGAGCGCGGCTTCGTTGTCGCCGATGCCGACCTTTCTCCCGAGAGGCACCTTGCTGGCTCCTCCGGCGAAGGCCTGGCCACCTACCGGGAAATGATGAAGAGCATTTCCACCAAGACTCGACCGGACGGAGGTGCTTTGCAGGCTATACTGGAGCGCTGGATTTCCGACCAGCAGGCCCAGGTGAGGGGGGAGGAGACCAAGCTCGACCCCGCAAGCGAAGAGTTCTCCCGTCGGGTGGAAGCAAGAATTCACGAAGTGGCTAATCAGATGGAGGGTCTGGTCCACGGCTTCGATTTCGCCTCTGTCCTCTCCTCCTATTGGCGGGGATTCCGCAACGGGGAGGACAGTTTGAAAGACGCCGCCTTCAGATGGCTGAGAGGGGAATACAACACGAAAGTGGAGGCGAGGCAGGATCTCGGCGTACGCGTCATCATCGACGATGCAGGCTGGTACGATTACCTGAAGCTAATGGCCTGTTTTACAGCCAGAATCGGGTACAGGGGATTCCTGCTCCTCTTCGATGAGGCGGCGAACCTATACAAGATTTCTCATTCCGTCTCCCGATTAAATAACTATGAGAAGCTTCTGGCCATATTCAATGACAGTCTCCAGGGAAAAGTGGAACACCTCGGCGTCCTCGTGGCAGGTACTCCTCAGTTTCTCGAGGATCCCCGCCGCGGCCTCTACAGTTACGAGGCTTTCCGTTCACGTCTCGCGGAGAGCCGTTTCCTGAAAGAAGGGATGAAGGACAGTTCCGGGCCGGTGATCCGCCTGAAAGTTTTAACCCCGGAGGAAGTGTATGTCCTCCTCGACCGCCTGCAGGGCGTCTATTGTTCCCATTATTCGGTCGAATCCTTTCTTTCAAGCGAGCAGTTAACCGAATTTATGCAGGAAATAGCCAACCGTCTGGGCGCGGAGCACCTCCTCACTCCAAGAGAAGTTGTGCGGGATTTCCTCGCCGTGCTCGATATCCTGCGGCAGAATTCTCAGGTCGCCTTCGATCAGTTGATTCACGGAGAGGACTTCCGGCCTTCGCGGGAAAAGGAAGTTGAATCCGGTGAGCTCGCCGAGTTCAAGCTATGAACGAGAATCCGTTCTATCGGCTGTCCCCCTTTATCCAGGAGTTCATCTACTCCCGTGGTTGGACCGAACTGAGGGCTGTTCAGGTGGAGTCCTGCCGGGTTATATTCGATACCGACTCCCATCTCCTCCTGGCGACAGGCACGGCCAGTGGCAAAACGGAGGCGGCCTTTCTCCCCGTTTTGACCCTTTTAAGTCAGGATCCGGCCCTTTCGTTGGGCGTCCTCTATATCGGGCCGACCAAAGCCCTGATCAACGACCAGTTCCTGCGCCTGAACGACCTGCTCAAGGAGGCGGACATTCCTGTCTGGCACTGGCACGGCGATGTGCCACAATCGGAGAAATCCCGACTTATGAAGGACCCGCACGGTGTCCTGCAGATCACTCCGGAATCGATGGAGGGTCTTCTCATGAACAGGAAACCCGAGCTGGGCCGCCTTTTCGGAGACCTGCGTTTCGTGGTGATCGACGAGGTGCACGTGTTCATGAATTCCGATCGCGGTCGCCAGATCCTCTGCCAGCTCCAGCGGTTGCGTCCTTATCAGAAAGTCGAGCCGCGCCGGATAGGACTCTCGGCGACACTGGGAAGCTATGCCTCCGCCGAGGAATGGCTGGGCTCGGGAACTGAACGGAAGGTGATCACCTCCTCCGCCGCCGGCCCCGGGATGACGATCCGCCTTGCCGCCGAACACTTCTTCATCCCCCATCTCGACCGTCCCGAGGAGAAGGAGAGCCGTCCAGATTCCCCTTTATTACCGGAGGAGATGCCCTCCATTGAGGAGGGAGAACCATCGGCCCTGAACCCTTACTACGAATACATTTTCGCCAATTCTCAGGACCGCAAGTGTCTGATTTTTTCCAACTCCAAGGAAGAGGCGGAATCGATGCTGGCCTCCTTGCGGATGGTGGCAAAGGCGAGGTCCGCCCCCGACATTTACCACATGCACCACGGAAGTATTTCCGCTCCCTTGCGGGAAATGGGAGAGGAGGCGATGCGTGAACCCGATCTACCCGTGGTGATAGCTGCAACTATGACGCTCGAATTGGGAATTGACATCGGCCGCCTGGAGCGCATCATCCAGCTCGAGGCGCCTTATTCAGTCTCCAGCTTCCTGCAGAGGTTGGGGCGATCGGGAAGGAGAGGGAATCCGGCGGAGATGATCATGGTCTTCTCCGAGGAGGAACCGCTGGGGAAGGAGCTTCTACCCCAGCAGATCCCCTGGTCTCTTCTTCAGGGAATCGCCGTTGCTCAGCTCTACCTCGAGGAAAAGTGGATCGAGCCCCTGAGGCTTGTCCGTTATCCTTTCAGCCTCCTTTACCATCAGCTCATGAGCATTCTGGCCTCTCAGGGAGAATTGACCCCCGCCGCTCTGGCCGGACGCGTCCTATTCCTTCCCCCTTTTCGTCAGGTCAGCCAGGACGATTTGCGCCAGCTGCTCAGGCATCTCCTTAAGATCGGTCATCTTGAGGAGACTGAAGAGGGAGGGCTGATCGTCGGCCTGGAAGGGGAAAAGGTCGTGCGCAGCTTTCGCTTCTTCGCAGTATTCGCGGAGAACGAGGAATATTCGGTCAAGGAGGAAACCCAGGAAATCGGGAGCATTGCTTTTCCTCCACCGCCTTGGGAGCGCTTTGGTCTCGCGGGAAGGACCTGGGAGGTGCTGGAGGTGGATATCAAGCGCAAGTTCGTCTTCGTGCGCGGAGTAGAAGGCAAGGCGCTGACGATGTGGCCGGGCCCCTACGGCGTAATTCACACCCGCATCAAGCAGAGGATGAGGCAGGTGCTCCTGGAAGAGGAGGAATACCCTTATCTTTCCCCTCGCGCTCTCAAGAGGTTGCGCGAGGGACGACGCATCGCCTCCCACACCGGAATCGGCAGGCAATATATATTTCACCTGGGAGGGGAGACCTATGCCATTTTTCCCTGGATGGGCACCCGTTCCTACCGGACGTTGAAGCGCGTCCTCGCCCACCTTTTGACAAGAGATTTAGGGATCAAGGAGGTGGAGGGGGAGCCCTCCAACTACTTCCTGATAAAAATGGAGAGGGGAAACGCGGAGAGCCTGCGCGAGGGCCTGAAGGCTCTGGCGGAGGGAGGAATCGATCCGGAAAAGCTCGTGAACGCCAATGAAGCCCCGGTGATGCAGAAGTACGATCCTTATATCTCGGCCGATCTTTTGCGCAAAGCTTATGCCTACGATCATCTGGATGTGGATGAATTCGTCGAGCTGATTCGCAAATGGTGAAAATTGCCGCTTTGTTGTGACACGTTACTCCTCGTGCACCTGATGGATATACCGATGACGAGCACGCGAGTGATGCTGAAGGTGAGCCAGTATTTTGGGGGAAGGAGGCCAAGGAATGGCTGATTTAAACCTGGTGGGAAGATGCGGTCTCTACTGCGGGCATTGTTCGGTCTATCGGGCCTACAAGGACTCCAGATCAGTGCAGGAAGAAATTGCCGAAAGAAAAGGCTGTTTGCCCGAGGAAGTCCGTTGCGAGGGATGTAGTGCAATGGAGCTTTCTGGCTGGGCGATGGAGGACTGCTGGGGCAAGAACTGCCCAATCTACAAATGCCTTAATGCCAGGAAGATTCAGTTCTGCTTCGAGTGCGCTGCTTACGAGACCTGCGAGAAATTCGCCAGACACGCCCGAATGAACCTAAAGGAACTCAGGATTGATCTCAGGGAGAACAACAGGATGATCAAGGCCGGACGAGTTGAAGAGTGGCTGGAGATTGAGGATGAGAAATGGCGTTGTCCGGAATGTGGCAGGCCGATCATGATCGAGGCGGAAAAGTGTCACTGGTGCAACCGACCCCTGGGGAGAGGAAAAGCCAAGGAGAATGAATCCCGTTCGCAAAGGGAAAGCTGAAGACCACGATCGATGCCTGAAGATCGTCCAGAACCTTCCCCTCCATTTCACTCAACAGGCTTGGCGGACAATCGAGGCGGATCTGAAAAGCCACGAGCTTTTTCTTGTGGAGAAGAATTCCTGCGTCGTTGGTTTTGCTACCGTAAGGTGCAAGAGTGAGTTTGTTGCGGAAATTTCCTGGATGGCCGTCGACGAGGAAGAGCGCAGTCGCGGATGGGGAACTATGTTGCTGGAGGGAATAGCGAACGAGCTGAAGAAGAGGGGAAAGCGCTTGCTCGAAGTTAAGACCCTTGCCCCGACTGTGGAGTATCCTCCCTACGCTGCCACCCGGGCATTTTATGAGAAGCACGGGTTTGTGCTGCTCGAAGTGATCGACCCCTTCCCTGGATGGGAGCCGGGAAACCCCTGCGCCATATATGTTCATACATTATGAAGGATGAGCTCGGACAAGGGGTACATGGTGAAGAGGAGATGATCACGCTCTGTTTATAGGTTTGGCAGCAAGCCCCCACCATTGTCCGGAAGAGGGTCGAGAGATTCAGCTGTTGCCCCGCACTGTGTTTTCCTCCAGCATCATGAGAATCTTTTAGTCGTCTGTTTCGTCTCCCGGAAGATCATCGCTGGTGGCTCGAGGAGGTAGAGAAATTACCAGAGCGAACCTTTGGCCTGAGCAAGGCGAAAGTCTTAGTTCTGTCCGAGGAAGGACTCTCCTCCGCTTCTCGTGCTGAGGAAGCAAAAGGTTCTCTGGAATACACTCCCTGCCGCTCGAACTGCCTGAAGTGCCCTACTTACGAAGTGAAATGTCCGGGTCGCCCCGCCGCAATATACTGAAAGAGCAGGGTTGACCCAATTCCATAATGCCTGAACGCCGGTTTTATGGGCTGAAGGTTTTCTAAGTTGCAACGTCTGGCTCTGCCTGACAGCGTTGGATCTGTCAAGGTGATGGAAAGAGTGGCTCCAAAGACCTCATTGACGAGCGTGTTGAATTACATAAAGCTTGATTGAAGAGAAAGGAGGACCGAATTTGAGTCAAAGAGCTATTGTCATTACAGGAGGATGCCGGGGCATCGGTAGGGCGATTGTCGATCGCTTCCTTCAGGGAGGGGAGAGAGTTTTAGTGGCCGATATTCTGCCGCCCCCGCACGACCTGAAAGCTACTGATGGGGTAACATTCTTGCGTTGCGATCTGGGAAAAGCAGAGGAGATTCGCTCGTTTGTGAATGAGCTTCGTCGCTCTCATCGTCAGGTCGAGATTTTGATCAACAATGCCGCCTGCGGATTTGAGCCCGTCGATCTGGCAGAGATGTCGTTGCATCACTGGGAAGAGGTACTCAACACCAACCTAAGGGGGACCGTTTGGCTCACGCGCCTGCTACTTCCCTCCATGCTGGAAAAAAGGAAAGGTGTAATCATCAATATATCCTCCTCTTCCGCTTACGTGCCGGAGGCCGGACGCACCGCCTATGCCTCTTCCAAGGCCGGGCTTATTGCCTTCACCCGTTCCCTGGCCCGGGAAATCGGCCCTTATGGACTTCGCTGTCTCTGTCTGGTTCCAGGCTGGATCGCTACAGAGAACAATCTGCCCGATGAGGAAAGCAAGGTCTGGCTGAAGGAGAACGTTTCCCTGGGGCGGGCAGGTGAGCCGGCGGAGATCGCAGAAGTAATCTGGTTCCTCACAACCCCGGCTGCTTCCTACATCAATGGCCAGGCCATCCTTGTAGACGGAGGGATGATTTAAATTCTCTATTGGAGGAGAAGAGCTTGAACAATTTTGTGCTTGCGCAGGAGACAATGATGGTTCCCGTCTACTTCGGAACCTACGGCGAGGAGGCTCTTCCTCTGTTCGAGAGAGGGCTCGCTGAGATCAGAAGCCTTTCAGGAATCTCGGTTTTACCAGCGAAACTTCTTCCCACCGAGAACTGCCAAGACGGGCTTGCTACTTACCTTTCCTCGCTTCAGATCCATCCCGGAGTGCGCAAAGTAGGGATTCTTCTTTTAGACATAGAAAGATCGACCGAGTTCGAGGGGTTCCTCGCTCCCCTGCCGGTTGAAGTTGCAATAATTCCACGCCACAGCCAGGCTTTCGACGGCGAGCAGCTGACCTGCTTAACAACCCAGCTCGCCCGGGAAAACCTATCCCAATTGACAGAAGAGGCCATATTCCTGCGATCCTTTGCCACCACTTCCCACGCCTTATTTGCCGAGAGACTGAAAATGGTGGAGAAGGATCCGATCGGTCCACGATTGAGAGGACTCGACCCCGATGCCCCCGTCTTTGCTCGAGTATGCAGGGAGTCAATCCGGCGGACGATTGCACAGGCCATCGACGAGCTCGGAGGGTTGGATGATCTTCTTGATCCGCACGAGGAAGTGATCGTTAAACCCAATCTTCATTATCATGAGCAACACCCTTCCGTCACGCGGCCGGAGGCCCTGAAGGCACTCCTTGAAATCTTGCTCTCCCATGGCTACCGGGTGCGGGTAGCGGAGTCCTCCGGCCAGGACACGCTCTATTGTGCTCAGATCTCCGGAGTCCTTCAGGTCTGCGAGGAACTCGGCGTTCCCTTTGAGGGACTGGAGTTCGGCGATTTCGTCACCTTAAGCACTGACTTCGAGGAGATACCTTGCGCGGACGTTTTCCGCCTCTTTTACGAGACACGGAACCTGATTTGCCTGGCTCTGTTGAAGACCCATCAGATACCCGGCCTGACATCAGCCTGTAAACACCTTTTTGGTGCCGTGGCCAGAGGTCCGCGTTATGCCTGCCATCGAGCAGCGACAGAAAACGGTAATTATGATCTGATGCACAAATTGATCGCTTTTCTCAATCGTGCCATCCATCCGGCTTTCACCCTGATCGATGCCCATCAGATCGTCTTGGGCAAGGGGTCTGGCTTATCCAGCGGTGGAAGTCAGGCGGTGGAGACCGGGCTTCTTCTTGCGGGAAGGGACAACCTAGCCCTGGATCTCTGGTCCGCACGCTACCTCGATCAGCATTACGGCGCCTGGAACCCATCTCCGCACGAGCTCGCCTATTTGCGGATGCTCGCCGAAGGATGATCCGGGTGCGATTTTTTTGACAAAAGGCTCATTCATTCCTTATAATGGCGTGCGAGAAAGGATTAAATAGCTATGTACGCGGTGCTGCATATCGGTGGAAAACAATATAAGGTCCAGCCAGGCTCGGTGATCAAGGTGGACTTGCTGGAAGGGGAAGTGGGCGGAAGTTTCGAACTGAGCCAGGTGGCCATGATCGTTGACAAGGAGAAAACGCTTGTAGGAAAGCCATGGGTGGATGGGGCTAAAGTAAAAGTCACTGTGCTTGAGCATGGAAAGGACAAGAAAGTCCAGGTCTTTAGTTACAAACCCAAGACGAATTTTAAACGCATGCAGGGACACAGGCAGGATTTTACGACGATGAGGGTGGAGGAGATCACCTACCCTGGGCAGGAAGGAGCGAATTAAATGGCGCACAAAAAAGCTGGAGGTAGTTCACGCAACGGAAGAGACTCCAACGCCCAGCGACTGGGAATTAAGCGTTTTGATGGGCAAATAGTGGTCGCTGGTTCCATACTGGTCCGGCAGAGAGGTTCCAGGATCAAGCCCGGACTGAATGTAGGACTGGGAAGAGATTACACCCTGTTTGCCAAGGTTTCGGGCACGGTCAAATTTGAAAGAGTAGGGAGAAATCAAAAAAGAGTCAGTGTCCTTCTGTAGCTATAGGGAAAAAGCCCAAGATAAGCTCACGCAAAGATGCGGAGCTTGTTTTGTTTTCATTAGGACTGCATGTTCATAGATAAAGTCAGGATCGTAGCGCGGGGAGGACGAGGAGGGAACGGGTGCGTAGCCTTCAGGCGAGAGAAATTCGTTCCCCGTGGAGGTCCCGCCGGAGGAGATGGAGGGAAGGGAGGAAGCGTCTTTTTAGAGGCCGACCCTATGCTCTGGACCCTGTTGGATATGAGCTACAAGCGTGTCTATGAAGCTCCGGCGGGAAAGCATGGAGAAGGAAGCGGCTGTCACGGGAAATTCGGTGAGGATTTGGTGATCCCCGTTCCGGCAGGAACCCTTGTCTACAGCAAGGAGGGGGCGTTGCTCGCGGATCTTGCCTGCCCCGGAGATCGCCATCTTCTGGCAAAGGGGGGAAGGGGGGGAAGGGGCAACGCTTCTTTCGCCACGTCGATCAAACGCTCCCCCCGTTTTGCTGAAAAGGGCGATCGCGGCGAGGAAGTGGAAGTGGACCTTGAGCTTCGCCTGATTGCCGATGTGGGAATTGTCGGCCTGCCGAACGCCGGGAAATCCACTCTCATCTCCGCGCTCTCCGCCGCAACCCCGAGAATCGCGGACTATCCCTTCACCACATTGACCCCGGTTCTGGGCGTGCTCGATTTTGCCGACAATACCTCGGTCGTCCTGGCGGAGATCCCCGGTCTGATCGAAGGAGCGCACGCTGGAGCAGGACTGGGACATGAATTTCTCCGGCATACCCTGCGCACGCGCGTCCTCATTTTTCTGCTTGACTTGAGCTCCGACCCGGCGCACGACCTTTTCATTCTAAGGGAGGAGCTTGTCAGGTACGACCCGTCGCTGAAGGAGAAACCATACATAGTGGTGTTGAACAAGCAGGACCTTGTGGAGGAGTGCATCAAAGAGGAGGTAGTCCGAGCCCTGCGCGCTTCGGGGGAGAAGAGCGTCTACTTGATCTCGGCCAGGGAAAAAAGTGGTCTCGCTCAACTGACGGACGCACTGAAGATGATGATTGCCGAAGCTCCGGCGCCGAAGACCGTTAAAAGGGCTCTCTACACCTTGCGCCCGGAAGATGACCGCAGCTTCAGCGTGGAAAGACTGAAAAAAGGTAAATTCCTTGTCAAGGGAACCTACGTTGAAAAGCTGGTGGAGCGGACCAATCTGGATAATGATGAGGCGGTTCAGCGCCTGCAGAAGCAACTGGACAGGCTGGGAGTGGAGCAGGCCCTGCGGAAAGCCGGGATCGAAGAAGGGGACAGTGTCAAAGTGGGGGAGGCGGAATTCACCTACAGGGAATTGGAGGTGGAGAATGAGCGTTGAGTCCACGCGCATCGGCATCATGGGTGGAGCGTTCAACCCGATCCATTTCGGGCATTTGAACGCAGCGGAAGAAGCCCGCCTGCGCTTCCGGCTGGAAAAAGTCTTCTTTGTACCCTCCGGAGTTCCGGTCTGGGAGAAGGAGGAGTCCCTTTTAAGGAGTGAGATCCGTTACTGGCTTGTGATCCTGGCGATCGCCGACCACCCTTATTTTTTCCCCTCGCGGTTGGAGATCGACCGGAAAGGGCCTTCCTACACCGTGGACACCCTACGCTGGTTCCGTCGGGCTTACCCTGAATCCTGTCTCTTCTTTATCGCCGGGGCCGATACCCTAGAGAACCTGAACAAATGGAAGGAACCGGAGGAGCTCCTTTCGCTCGCCGACCTCATCGCCGTATCGCGGCCGGGCTTTGCCCTGAAAGAGGAATGGAAAGACGAGGGAAGCTCCCGCGTCCATCTCTTAGAGGCGCCCGGGGTAGCAATTTCCTCTTCCGAAATCAGAGCTCGCCTGAAAGCTGGTTTGTCCATACGTTACCTCGTTCCCAAAAGGGTAGAAGAGGTGATTTATAAGGAAAATCTTTATAGAAAGGAGGTGCCGAAGTAGAGACCGAAGAGTTGGTGGAAGAGCTTGTGGAGGTCCTCTTGAGCAAAAAAGCTCAAGATGTAATCTCGCTGGACCTGCGCGAGATCAGCAATTTTACCGATTTCTTTTTAATCGCGAGCGGGGACACGGATAAGCAGAACCAGGCCCTGTTGGAGAGCCTGGAGTTGAAGATCAAGGAACTCAGCCATCAGCAGATCGGGGTCGAGGGAGAAAAAGAGGGGCAGTGGATCCTCTATGATTTAGGAGAAGTAATCGTGCACATTTTTACCCCCGAATTCCGCGATTACTACAAGCTGGAGGAATTTTGGTTCCAGGCAAAGAAGAAAGTCTACATCTGAACAAAAGAGAGGGGAAAAAGCTGGTGCTCGTGGATGGGAACAGCCTGCTCTACCGAGCCTACTTCGCCCTTCCCAGCCTGCTCACGAGCGAGGGAGTCCCTACCGGAGGGATCTACGGCTTCACTAATATCCTGCTCAAGCTCTTGGAGGAGGAGAAGCCGAACTACCTTGCCTTTACCTTCGATCGCCGCGGGCCCACATTTCGCCACTTAGAGTATTCCCTTTATAAGGCCAATCGCCCCAAGGCGCCGTCCGACCTGGTGCAACAGGTGGCCCTGGCCAAGGAGCTGGCCGAGGCCCTGCGCATTCCCGTCTTCGAGAAAGAGGGGTTCGAGGCGGACGACTGCATCGCCACCCTCGCACGCTCTGGGGAAAAAGAAGGACTCTCCGTCACCATCCTCACCGGGGACCTGGATACCCTTCAACTGGTCGGTCCCCGCATATCGGTGCTCACCCCCCTGAGGGGAGTCAGCGAGACCTTTCGCTACAACGAGGAGGCCGTGCGCGCCCGCTTCCATCTGGAGCCATCCCAGTTCCTAGATTACAAGGCTTTAATCGGCGATCCCTCGGACAACATCCCTCGGATTCCGGGAATCGGGGAGAAGACCGCCCAGGCCCTTCTGGCTCAATTCGGCTCCATTGACGGTATCTACAGGCAGATTGAGGGAGTGGAACCCAAGGCGCGCAAGATTCTTTTGGAATGCCGCGAGCAGGTGGAGCAGAACCGCAAACTCGCCTCTCTGGTGGATAATCTGGAGCTCTCCCTTGATTGGGAGGCACTGAAGGTAAAGGAGTGGAATCAGGATAAAGCAGCTGATTTTTTTTCCCGCTTGGAATTCAAGTCGCTGCTCAAAAAACTGGCTCCACGCGAGGAAGAGCAATTTCAGATAGGCCCTTTAACGGAAATTTCTCTGCAGGAGCCCTTCTCTTTCGTGTTAGTGGGTGGGGACTGCCCTGCCTTAGCTCTCGCCCGTGGCGATTCGGTATTCGCGGGTGAGCTGACCGTTCCCTCCTTCGACCTTTTTGCTCCCTCCGGCTCCGCCCTTCCGCAGTCGGTCAGCAGGCTTCTGGCTGACCCCGGGAAGGAAAAGTGGACCCACGACCTCAAGGGAACCTGGAAGTTTTTTGCTCAACGTTCCTCCCCGCTCGAGGGAACCTGCTTCGATACCCTGCTTGCTTCTTACCTACTGAACTCGGCGCGCAGCTCGCACACCCTCGAGCAGATCTTCCTGGAGAAGGTCAAACGTCCCCTCTGGCAGGAGGACGAAAAACCTGCCCCCGTGAAGCAGGCCGCTCTCTCGGCCAGAGCTGTCTATCATCTGAAGCCCCTGCTCGAGGAGGAATTGGCTCGATTCAAGCTGGACCGTCTTTATTATGATCTGGAGCTCCCCTTGAGCCTGGTCCTCGCCCGGATGGAGATGGCAGGGGTGAAGGTATCCCGCCGCGTCCTCGAGGAGCTGAAGGGGGAAGCAGAGGAAAAGTTAGGGCAGCTGGAGGAGGAGATATATGCCCTCTGCGGCTGTCAATTCAATATCTCCTCGCCCAAGCAACTTGGCACCGTCCTTTTTGAGAAACTGCAACTTCAGCGGGGCCGGCGCACAAAGACCGGCTATTCCACCGACGCTACGGTGCTGGAGGGCCTCGCATCGGTACACCCGGCCGTGCAGAAGATCATACAGTACCGCGAGCTCTTCAAGCTGAAAACAACCTACATCGACGCTATTCCCCTCCTGCTCGACGAGGAAGAACGGGTGCACACCACCTTTCTCCAGACATCCACCGCCACCGGTCGCCTCTCCTCGGTGAACCCCAACCTGCAGAACATTCCCGTCCGTTCGGAGTTCGGCGGACAGATTAGGCGCGCTTTCATCCCTTCCTCGGACGATCACGTTCTCCTTTCCGCCGACTATTCTCAGATCGAGCTGCGCGTGCTAGCACATCTATCCCTTGATCAGGACCTGATGGAGATCTTCGCCAGGGAGGGAGATATCCACGCCGACACGGCCTGCCATATCTTCGGCGTCGAACCAGACCGGGTTTCCGCCGAGATGCGGCGCATGGCGAAAGTGATCAATTTCGGCATCATTTACGGCATGAGCCCCTACGGTCTCTCCCAGGCCCTCGCCATTCCGGTCGATGAGGCTCAGGCCTACATCGAGGCCTATTTCCTCGAGCATCCGGAAGTAAGGGAGTACCTACGATCAGTCCTCGATCAGGGAAGGGAGAAGGGCTACGTCTCGACCATTCTCGGGCGGAGGAGATACGTCCCCGACTTGAACTCGAAAAATCGAAAACTGGCGCAGATAGCCGAACGTGCTACCCTGAACGCTCCCATCCAGGGTTCTGCCGCCGACATCATCAAGCAGGCCATGCTCTGCCTGGATGAGGAAATCAAGAAGGGCGGGTGGAAAAGTAGAATCGTGCTGCAGGTGCACGACGAATTGCTTCTCGATTGCCCGAAGGATGAGCTGAAGAAAGTAGCCCCTCTCGTGCGGAAGACGATGGAGGAAGCTTGCTCCCTTTCTGTCCCCCTCCGGGTCGATTTAAAGGCGGGAAGCAACTGGTTTCAGATGGAGAAAGTCGGTGCCTGAACTGCCGGAAGTGGAGACAATCTGCCGGGAATTGAACGACACGATCTGCGGGAAGCAGATCCTGAGGGTGGAATTCCTCTGGCCGCAGGTAGTTAAGAACCTTTCGCCCGAGGAATTCTCCCTTCGCCTGAAGAACGATCGCTTCCATGGAGCGGAGAGAAGGGGAAAGTACCTGCTCCTGCGCTTGGATTCCGGGCAGGTCCTGGTGATGCACCTGCGTATGACGGGGAAGATCCTCTACCTGACTCCCGGCGTGCCGCGCGAAAAGCACACGCACCTCGTTTTTCACCTGAAAGGACGGCGCGAGCTCCGTTTCATCGACCAGAGGAAATTCGGCGAAATTCATCTCCTTCTGGATTCGGAGCTCTCCTCTTTTCCTCCTCTGAAGAAGCTCGGACCGGAGCCTTTGAGCCCGGAGTTTAACTTGAAATTCTTGACCGAATTACTCAAGCGATCCGAGCGCAAGCTTAAGGAATTTCTCCTCGATCAGACGAAAGTGGCGGGCATCGGGAATATCTACGCCGACGAGGCCCTTTTCCTCGCCCGCCTATCTCCCCTGCGCTCCTCCTCCTCCCTTCGCCTTGCCGAAGTCAAACGCCTCTACCAGGCTATCCGCTCCGTCCTCGCCCGCTCCATTCGCTTCCAGGGGAGGACCTTCTCCCATTACCGCACAGTCAGAGGGGAAAAAGGGGATTACCGCCCCCTGATCCACGACGATAAGCTGCAGCTCTGCCCCCGCTGCCTGATACCCGTTCAGCGAGCGCGCGTGGGCGGGCGGGGCACCTACTATTGCCCTAATTGCCAGAAATGAGGGTGATCGGGCTCACGGGGGGGATCGCTTCGGGGAAGAGTCGGGTCGCTTCCCTTCTCGCCTCCTGGGGGGCGATCGTGATTGACGCTGACCTCGTGGCCCATCGTGTTTTGGAGAGAGGGAAGAGGACGCAGGAGAAAATCAGGCAGGCTTTCGGCAAGAGGGTCTTCCACGGGAAAATGATAGATCGGAAGGCGCTGGGGAAGATCGTTTTTCGTAATGAGCAGAAGCGTAAAGAATTAGAGAAAATTGTCCATCCTCAAGCCAAGAGGATCCTCACCCGCAGAGTAAGAGAGCTCTCGCGGAAGGAGATCCCGTTCGTATTTCTCGAGATCCCGCTTCTTTTCGAGGTAGGATGGGAGAAGCGGGTCGATGAAGTGTGGCTAGTCTACGCTCCCCTGATAACGCAGAAGACCCGTCTGGCGAAGAGGGATCGGCTGAATGAACGCGAGGTCGAGCGGCGCCTCTCCGCCCAATTGCCCTGGGGTGAGAAGGTGAAGAAGACCACCCGTCTGATTGACAACTCCGGAAGGTGGGAGGACACGGTCAAGCAGGTACAGAGGCTTTTCAAGGAGATCCAGGAGGAAAGCAAGGGCTGATGTACTTCTCCTATTCGCGTCTGGCTTCCTATATCTACTGCCCATACCGCTACTGCTTAGAGTACATTGAGGAGATCCGTCCGCCCTTCACCGCCTCCGCCAGTTTCGGCTCCAGCCTTCACCGTGCCCTGGAGGGATTCTACGCGCTTCCCTTGAGCCATCCTCCCCTCAACGACCTCTTCTCCCTCTATTTTCGCCGCTGGCTGCGTTACGGCTACCGCTCGCGCGACGAGGAGGCCCGCTATTTCGATGAGGGGATGACGATCCTCGAGGGATATTACGAGCGAAACATTCCCGAATTCCGCCCTGCCCTTTTCGTGGAAAAACGGTTCTCAGTGGACCTGGAAGGCGTAGAGTTCGTGGGGGTAGTGGATCGGGTGGATAAACTGGACAACGGTTCCTACCGCGTGGTCGATTACAAGACGGCGAAGAGGGAAGAGACCATGGAATCGCTGCAGCTGCCTCTCTACCATCTGGCTTTAGAGAGGCTTTTCGGTTACCCGCCCCAGCAGCTTCTTTATTATTTCCTCAGAGAGCAGGAAGCGGCGAGATGCGAGATAAGGGAGGAAAAACAGGAGGAAGCCCTGGAGATAGTGCTGCGCGTCTCCGAAGGAGTTAGGCGCCGTCGTTTTCCCAAAAACCGGGGGGAGAACTGCCAGGCCTGCGATTTCAACCGCTTCTGCACGCTCGAGGAATCTTCCCAGGATCTGGCTCACCGTTCTTAGAGCTTTAGAGTCCTTTCTCATTCCGAAGTTTTTTTATCGTTTCTTCCCTGTCGTTCTGGGAATTTCTTCTTGTCGTCATGAGAGTTTCTTCTGTGTTGTTCCGGAAGTATCTTTTTTTGTCATTCTGGGAGGGTACGATTTGTCACCCCAAGCGAAGCGAGGGGTCTCCTTTTGAATTCACCGAGATTCCTCCTCGTTTCGCTCCTCGGAATGACATGGATGTGCTTCATGGAAGACGGACCGTGATTCGGATGACAGATCGTTCTTCATGAATGACGGACAGTGATTAGAATGACAGGGATCTATCTCAGCCGGGTGCACTTTTCCAAAAGGGAAAATCCTATAAAGAGCGATGCATCCCTTCCGGTTATTCTAAGTGGTGCAAATTGGGGGCAGCGACGAAACTCAGGCCCTTTTCCGTGAGGGCGCGAGCCGTCCGATTTATGGAATCGTGTTTGTCCAGGTAATTGCGCAGTAGCTTATCCATCTCGCTTGCGCTCAGAATTTCATCCTTGGCGCGGAAGTAATCGAGGATGTCCGAGGGATGATCCCGCTGAAGCTCGATTTCCACTTCCCCACCTTCGTGCTTGGCGCTGATATTGGCAACGTGGTCGGATAGCTCCACCAGCTCACTCCTGCGGTTGTAGGGCTGAATTACGATGTTCTTGTAGGCTTCGGTGATGTGGTGCTCGAAACGGACCACCTCCTCGAAGCCCAGCATTTTGCGGAACTGGGCGGTGATCTCCATTGTCTCGTTGTTTACCGAGTTGGAAAGGTTGAAGCCAATCAAGGGGCTTGTGCCGTCGTCGCGCGAGAAGAGCTTGGCCCCGATCATCGTCCAGAAAGTGGAGTAGGGGTTGTCGTTACCCATGAAGACCGAAATCTTGAACTCGTTGTCGATCCCCAGCTTGTAGAGCATGTATCCTAAGAGGACTGTGCCGGGATTGATATTCAGCACCGAGCGCACTCCGTAGTTGGTGTAGTAATAGAGGAACTCGTCCAACCAGAGGAGGGCGTGGTCGTTCGGCTGTCCCACCCCGCCGAAGTAGCCGGTGATAGTAGCCGGCCCCCCCAGATGAATGTTGGAGCCGTCCGTTCCCTTGGTATCAAGGGTCTCGACGTAGCTGGTTCCCATCACCTGCATGGCTGCGGCGAAGGCGAGGAGATCACCCTGATCTCCCTCGGATTCCCTCATCTTCCTTACCCGGATGAAGCGCCCGGGCATCAGTTCCCCTTTTTCAATGGCCTGCTTGGCCTCCTCGATCAGCCAGGGAAAATACTGGGCGGCACTGATCTCTAAGGTGACGGCGAACTCGTCCTTGAAGATTGTCGAGTCGGCCTGGGTGCCCAGGATCTTCCACCTGTACTGCCGCACTGAGATGAAGGCCCTCCTGTTCCGCTGCTCAATCAGCCACTTCACGTCGGCTAGATAGGGTGATTTTGCTTCCTCCAGCCTTCTTAAGAGGTTAGGCAACTTGCGCGCCTCGGCTGCCCTAGCATCGATCTCCTCGGGGGTGCCGTATTTCGCCACTACATTTAAGAAGTCATCCACCACTCTGGTTTGAGGATCGAGCAGAACCTGATTGACTGCCAGAAGTCTGTCCTCAGGAATGCGAAGCCGCGCTCTGAGCGCTTCCTTATCCACCATGATTTCTGTCTCCTTCTCTCTTTTTAAATGAGAGGGGACATACGGTATTTCCCCCCAGTAGATTTTAGACAAATTGCAAATGCGTTGTCAGCTCCTTTCAGTTAAAATTGGTGACAGTTACTCTTCCAAGGAAAGGGAAAAGGGATGCGAAAACTTGCGCTGATTGGATTTGGCACGGTGGGTCAGGGTTTTGTCGAACTGCTGTCCCGGAAGCGAGCAGAACTGGCCCGCAAGTACGATCTCACCTACAAACTTGTGGCCATTGCCGACACATTGAAAGGCAGCGTTCTGAGTACAGAAGGAATCGACCCCGATGAGGTTCTAGATTGGGTAAAAGCGGGACAAAGTCTGAACGAGTTCCCGGGAGAAAAGAACGGACTCGACGCCCTCTCCACGATCGATTTCTCGGGGGCAGAGATTCTCTTCGAGGCCTCCTGGACCGATATCAAGACCGCTGAGCCGGCGACTTCCCACATCAAGAAGGCGCTGGAAAAGGGAATGCATGTTGCCACGACGAACAAGGGTCCCCTCGCCCTCTACGGCCGAGAATTGCTCGATTTGGCCCGGTCGAAAGGATTGATTCTGCGCTACGAGGGTACCGTGATGAGCGGAACCCCTCTTCTGAACCTGATCCGGGAGTGCCTGGCCGGCTGCGAGATTTTCGAGGTGCGGGGAATCCTCAACGGAACGACAAATTTCATCCTCACGAAGATGGCGGAGGGGGAAAGTTACGAAAAAGCGCTGAAGACTGCCCAGGAATTGGGTTACGCCGAGGCGGTGCCCGACGCCGACGTCTTGGGCTGGGACGCCCTCGCCAAGGTGGCGATCCTTGCCAACACCGTTTTCGGCGGCTCCGTCCGACCGGATCCAGAAAAACTGCCCTGCGAGGGAATCACCAAGATCACGAGCGCCGACGTGGCGAAGGCGAAAGAAGAAGGAATGGTATACAAATTGATCGGCCGGGTCTGTAAGGAGGACGGACAGGTGAAGGTCTCCGTCGGCCCGATGAAGATCTCGATGAACGATCCGCTCGCGGCGATCATGGGTGCGAAGAATGCCCTCACGATCAAGACGGATACCCTGGATGAGGTTACGGTCTCCGGCTTCGGCGCTGGACGCATCCCCACCGGGTTTGCCATGCTGATTGACTTAATCAGCATCCATCAGGCTTCAAGGAGGTAGCGAAATGGCCGGGGGAATTTCAACTGCTAATGGTTGTTGAATTAATTGTTCTTCCAAGCTCATACCGCCAGCAGCACCCGCCCCTGCTCGAGGATCTCCCTGTCCTTGGGATAGCTCGCCCGCTCGATCGCTCTGTCGAGAGGAAAGAACTTCACCTCGTCGATCTCCCAATCGTGCTTGCTCCCGTCCCCTGCTTTAAGCTCGAAGAGGAAGAAATAAACTTTCTTGCGGTAGCGTACTCCCTCCTCCCTGCTTGAGTACCAGTACTCAATCTCCCCGATTTTCTTCTTCGCTTCGACCGATAATCCGGTCTCCTCCTCGACTTCCCTCAATGCAGCCTGTTCCGGCTTCTCTCCCTTCTCGATCAGCCCTTTAGGTAAGGTCCAGGCCTCGTGGTTGCGCACGAGGGCGACCTCAATGCCGGATGCGCCTCGACGGTAGACGACCCCGCCCGCGGAGAAGACGAACTTCAGGGGAAGCTTCCTCTTTTCCTCCATTCCTCTTCCGGATCGTAGCAGAAAGCCCCACTCTCTGGTAAGTGCGCTAAAATAATTCCATGATAAAGCTGACATTCTTGGGCGGAGTGAACGAGATCGGGGGAAACAAGATCCTCCTTCAGGACGGAGACACGCGCGTCTTCCTCGATTTCGGCAAGAGCTTCGCCCAGCGCTCCTATTTTTTCTCCGATCCCTTCCTGGTGCCGCGGGAAATGGAGGACCTCCTGGAACTGGGAATGATCGAGCCGATGAAGGAAATCTACAAGCTCGAGCCCCCTACGAACGAATTGAAGACGGTCGACGCCGTCGTGCTCTCCCACGTGCATGCCGATCACGCCGATCATGTCTCCCTCATCCACCCCACAATCCCTGTCTATTTGGGCCAGACCGGCAAGTTCATCCTGGACAGCGCGGCCAGCACCCGCTACCGACAGATGGACTGCGACATGAGCGAGGTCAGCTTCCGCACTTTTCGCACCGGCGATCGCCTGAAAATCGGCAAGCTCGAGATCGAGCCGATCCACGTCGATCATTCCATCCCCGGCTCCTACGGTTTCATTATCCACACTTCCTCCGGCCCCATCGCCTACACCGGAGACTTCCGTCTGCACGGGCCCAGAGGTGATATGTCGGAGGAGTTCGTCCGCAGGGCCGAACAGGTTGAGCCTCTTGTTCTGATCAGCGAGGGCACCAACGTCTTCTCCCCGCCCTTTTTTCGCGAAGAGGAAATCCAGGAAAAGCTCGAGGGGCTGATCGCCTCTTCGCCGGGTCTGGTACTCGTCTCCTTTCTCTTCAAGGACGTGGACCGCTACCGCACGATCTGCAACGCGGCAAAGGGGGCGAAGAGGAAGCTTGTCCTCTCCTTCAAGCAGGGCCATCTCCTGCGCTCCCTGGGGCGGGACCCGGCGCTCGTGATCCCCTCTCTCGACGACCCGGACATCTTCTTCCTCCTCCGGCGCCGGGGATGCTATTACGACTGGGAGACTGAGCTTTTCGAGCAATGGGAGAAGAAGGGGAAGGTCGTCACGGCCGAGGGGATCGGAAAGAGACAGGAGGAGTTCATCCTGAGCATGAACAGCTTCGATCTGCCCGAACTCGTGCGGATCAAGCCGATTCCGGGCAGCCTCTTCATCATGTCCGTCACCGAGCCCTACAACGAGGAGATGGAAGTGGATTACGAACGCCTCACCCACTGGCTGATCCATTTTGGGCTCCCCCTCTATTCCCTGCATTCCTCCGGCCACATTTTCCCCCACGACCTGCGACGGGTAGTGCAGCGGATTCGGCCGCAGAAATTATTCCTCATCCACTCGGAGAGACCTCAGCTTCTGGCAAGATACTTGGGTGATCGCCAGATAGAAATCGTGATCCCGGAGAAGGGCTCAGAATATACACTGTAAGGCTTTTGCGGCTTGACAGAGTCGAAGGATTGGCGGAAAAATGATGCTGCTGATTCTTAAAGAAGGGGGAAGAAATGAATGTCGATGTGCGGCTGAAGGTGAACGGGTGCGATTTTCGCCTCAGTTTCCCTCCCCGCACCACCCTGCTTGAAGCGCTACGCGATCACCTCGGGCTTACCGGAACGAAGGAAGGCTGCGGCAAGGGCGATTGTGGCGCCTGCACCGTCCTCGTGGAGGGAGTCCCCGTCAACTCCTGCCTGATGCTCGCGGTGCAGGCCGACGGGAAGGAAATCCTCACGATCGAGGGGCTTCAGAAAGAAGGGGAGCTCGATCCTCTGCAGCAGGCCTTCGTCAATGCCGGAGCCGTGCAGTGCGGTTACTGTATTCCCGGGATGATCCTCTCCGCGAAAGCACTGCTTGCGGAAAATCCTCACCCCACGGTCGAGGAGATCAAGGAGGGAATCTCCGGGAACCTCTGCCGCTGCACGGGATACGTGCAGATCATCGAGGCCATCCAGAAAGCGAGCGAGGACCTATGAGGACCTCCGCCATTGTCCTGGCCGCAGGAAAGTCAGAGAGGATGGGAAAAATGAAGCTCCTCCTTCCCTTGGGCGAGGAGGCGATGATCGAGCGTGTCGTCCGTCCTCTGATCGAGAGCTCTGTTGACGAAGTGCTCGTCGTTTTAGGACACAGAGGAGAGATGATCAGGCAGGCTCTCGGAGGGATTCCATCTCCCAGCTTGCTTTTCGTGGAGAACCTGGAATACGAAAGAGGGATGCTCTCGTCGATCCAGGCCGGGCTACGGGCTCTCAAAAAAGACACGGAATGTCTCCTCATCGCCCTGGGGGATCAGCCGGGACTCGAGGCGGATTTTTTCTCCCGGCTCGTTTTTGAGCTCTCCCGCACGGGAAAAGGGATTTTGATTCCGAATTACGCGGGAAAAAGGGGGCATCCGATCCTGATTCGTTCCCGCTATTTTCCCTTTGTCCTGTCTTTGAATCCGGAGAAGGAAAGCCTGCACGCTCTCACGGAGAAAGAGGCGGCGGATATCATCGATCTTCGAGTCGAGTTTCCGGAAGTCCTGTCTGATGTGGATTCACCGGGGGATCTTTTGACACTCCAGGGAAGGAAGAAACGGACATGAGGGATTTTCTCTACCTTGCTCCCCGCAGCCTGGAGGAAGCGCTCCTTCTCCTCGGCAAGCATGCTCCTGATTGTCGCCCGCTCGCAGGGGGTACGGACCTGATCGTGAAGATGAAGGACGGCCTCGTTCATCCCTCATACGTGCTTGATTTGAGCAGGCTGGATGAGCTGCGCTTCATCCGCGAGGAGGGAGGCCTGATTAAAATCGGAGCCCTTGCTTCTCACGCCATGATCGCTCGCTCTCTCCTCATCAGGGAAAAGGCATCTCTTTTGGCTAAAGCCTGCGCCGGAGTCGGCGGCCCCCAGATCCGCAATGTCGGAACCATCGGGGGAAATATCGTGAACGCTTCTCCGGCCGGGGACTCCATCCCGCCTCTCTACGTCCTCGGCGCCACCCTTACCCTGGAGAGCGTGAAAGGGAGCAGGGAGATTCCGGTCGAGCGGTTTTTCCGGGGACCCGGGCAAACGATCATCGAACCGGACGAGATTTTGACCTGCGTCTCATTTTCTCCTCCCAGCCCTTTAGCCTATACCGATTGTCAGAAACTGAGAGCGAGGAAATCGCTGGCCGTGGCGAAAGTGAGTCTCGCTTTTTTCGGACTCAGAGACGGTCCGGGATTTTCGGAGGTGCGCATCGCTCTGGGGGCGGTCGCTCCCACTGTGATCCGCGCCCCGGAGGCCGAGGCTGCTTTAACCAGAGGACCTTTGGCTTCGGAGAGTTTGAAGGAAGCCGCGCGTCGATGTGCGGAGAGCGCCCGGCCAATCGACGACGTGCGGTCCACCGAGCGTTATCGCAGGGATATGTGCGCCGCTCTGCTCTATCGTGCCTTGTCACCCTTGATTAAGGCGACAGGTTAGAGTGGAGAAGGGGAGAACGGTTCCCGGATCCTCAGGCGGAGGACTGTCGTTCTCCGCGCGATCCAGATGAAAGGACTTCTTCCCTTGACGGAAGGGGAGAATAACCTGAAAATATCTTGCAAGCCTTGTTCGAGGAGGTAAAACAGTCTCAACCGAGGAGCCGATCTGGCCTGCTGAATTGGATGATCATCCGATTTAGGTAATATACAGTTGCACAAGGTTGGGGAAAGGATAAGAAGGATGAAGAGAAAAGTTTTCATACTCTGTGTGCTTTTTGTTCTGCTGATCTTTGCCGCCACCTCGTGTGCTGCTCCCTCGACTTCCACAGCCACCACTCCATCCCCCACGACCTCCAGCCCTTCGCCCACTCCTTCCGGGGGTAAGCTCAAGGTGGCCTTCGTCTACATCGCACCCATCGGGGACAGCGGATGGACCTATGAGCACAACCAGGGACGGCTCTACCTGGAAGAGCAGGTATCGGATCTGGAGACCAGCTACGTGGAATCCGTTCCGGAGGGGGTGGATTCAGTGAAGGTAATCAGGGACTTCGCGCAGAAGGGCTACGACGTGATCATTACCACCTCTTACGGCTATATGAACCCCACGATCGAAGTGGCCAGAGAGTTCCCCAACGTGATTTTCCTGCACTGCTCCGGGAATAAGACAGCGGAGAATGTGGGCACCTACTTCGGTAGGATCGAGGAACCCCGGTATCTCTCCGGCCTCGTGGCAGGCAAGATGACCAGGAGCAATCTCCTTGGCTACGTCGCCGCCTTCCCCAATCCGGAGGTCATCCGCGGAATCAATGCTTTTACTCTCGGAGTGCGGGCTGTAAATCCGGAAGCAGAGGTGCGCGTAGTCTGGACGAATACATGGAATGATTCCACCAAGGAGAGACAAGCGGCCGGTGGTTTGATTGACGTGGGATGCGACGTAATCGCTCAACACCAGGATACCACTGGACCGCAGCAGGCCGCCGAAGCACGAGGCGTCTACGGTGTCGGGTATAACTCCGATATGTCCAGATTCGCGCCCCATGCCGTTTTGACGAGCCCGGTCTGGAAATGGGGCATCTACTACGTGGAGGCCATCAAGCGGATCAAGGCCGGCACCTGGGAGAGCGAGCAGTACTGGGGCGGGATGAAGGACGGCATTGTCGATCTGACTCCCATGGCCTCTTTTGTCCCGGAAGACGTCCAGAACCTGGTTTTTGAGAAGAGGGATCAGATCCTCAAGGGAACATTCGACATCCTCTCCATCTTCTCCGGCCCACTGAAGGACCAGAAGGGCGAGGTGAAGGTGCCCGAGGGTGCGAAGATGACCGGTGAGGAAATTCTGAATATGAACTGGTTCGTGGAAGGGGTCTTAGGCGAGATCCCTGCCGGCGGATAGGGAAATTTCGATCTCGGAGAAAATATGAAACTCAATTTAGGCAAACGAGGGACCCTGCTCATGGTAGGATTGGTGCTTGCTCTAACTGGCTTCATATTCCTCTGGCGGGCTTTCAGCCGCCAGCTGGAACTTTTTCGCTTTCTGGACGAGGAATAAAAAAATGGGTTAGGGTTTACTCCCTAACCCAAGAAGACACGGATCTTTGGTTACCTAAGTTAACCAACCTGTCTTCCGCCTCTATGATACTAATTTTTCCTCTAAGGGGCAATAGCGGGAGATGTTGTCTACTTCGGCATCAGCTCAGCGCGAATCCGGAGGGCATCCAGTAAGCTCTGGCGGGTAATCAGGCCAATGATTTTTCCTTCCTCAATCACCGGCAAGCGTCCCACATTGCGAGACGTCATCTTCATCAACACATCGTAGGCCGTCTCGTTGGGAGAGATGACCTCCAGCTGGTCGATCGGTGTCATCACCCCGCGCACGACCTCTTTTCCCCATTTCTCTCTCGGAACCTTGCGCAGATCCCCCAGGGTGATGATGCCGAGGTTCTCCTCCCCCCACGAGACGAAGAAGGCGGTCTGCTGATGCCCAAGAAAATGCTCGTTCGCCAGTTCCTCAAGGGAGATATTGGGTGGAACGCTTTCTAGCTGGGCGCTCATGATCGAACGGACGGTCAGGCCTTCCAGCGCCTGCTTGATCACGAGCTGCTGGTAGCTGGATTCCGCCGAGCTCTGCAGGAACCATCCCAGAATGATCCACCAGAGGCCGGAAACGAAATCCCCGCGTAGCATGAAGACGAATCCAAGAAAGATGATGATATAGGCAAAAGCGAGGCCGACCAGGGATGCGATCCTCGTCCCCCAGCGGATGTTTTTCTTCCACTTCCAGAGGATAGCGCGCAGGATCCTGCCGCCGTCCAGGGGGAAGGCTGGCACGAGGTTGAAGATGGCCAAGACTAAATTAATGAGGAAGAGGTAGGAAAAAACCGCAGCAGCCAGGCCCTCGGGCAGAATGTAGGCGATTAAGAAGAAAATCCCGGCCAGGGCCAGGCTGGTAAGGGGGCCGGCCAGAGAGATGAGCAGCTCTGAGCGTGGAGTTCTAGGCTCCTCCATGATCTGAGCTACCCCACCGAAAAAGAAGAGGGTGATTGTCTTCACCAGGATCCCGTTCTTCTTCGCCACCAGCGAGTGAGCCATTTCGTGCAGGAGGACGCAGGCGAAGAGGAGGAGGACGGAGATGCCTCCCGCTGCCCAGTAGCTAACGCCCGACCAGCCGGGAAAGTATTGAGGAAAGTAGCCAGACGCTAGGCTCCAGGTAAAGAGAAAGAAAACTATCAGCCAGGTGTAGTGAATCTCGATTCCGATTCCGGCGATTTTCCCAATTTTGAATTTCATTTTCATCCTCCATTCCCTTACTTATAAGTTTAACACCTTTCCCTCAAGGCCTATCTCTTCCTAAACCGCTCTTTTTCTGGTACACTACCCTCTTGTGAATACCCTTTAGGGGGCCATTGAATGGGATCAGTCATCAAGAAGCGTCGAAAGAAGATCAGCAAACACAAATTGAAAAAACGCAGAAAAGCTCTTCGTTTCAAGCGCAAGAAATAAGTGTGCAGAGCGAGGCGCAAAGCCTCGTATTGAAAGAGAGTTTTCTCCAAGAGAGCCCGGAGCGGTTCGCAACCCGGGCTCTCAACCTCTTTTAATCCACCAGGCCGACGATCTTACCTCGGGGATCGAGGTCGACTCGCTCGGCGACGGGAATTTTCGGCAGGCCGGGCATCGTCAGGACGTCACCACAGAGCACGACCACAAAACCAGCCCCTTGAGAAAGGCGGATCTCGTTGACCGTAATCGTGAAGTTACGAGGCCGGCCCAACAAGGAAGGATTATCGGAGAGACTATACTGGGTTTTGGCCATGCAGACGGGAAGATCGGCGGAAGCGGTCTTTTCCAGGCGCCCAAGCTGCTTCTCTGCAGCCGGAGCATAGCGGACATCGGAAGCACCGTAAATTTCCGTTGCGATCTTTGAGATCTTGTCCTTGATCGGCATCGTCAATTCGTAAAGCGGCTGGTAGCGCAGAGGTTTTTTCAGTACTCTGCAGGCGATCCTGGCCAGCTCCTGGCCTCCATTACCGCCTTTAGAGAAGACCTCGCTCAGGGCGTAAGGAACCCCGATTTTGTCGCAGACTTCCGCTATGGCGAGCAATTCCTTTTCCGTGTCGAAAGGAAACCTGTTGATGGCGACAATCGGGTGCAGGTGGAGACGTTTGACAATCTCCACCTGCTTGAGCAAATTCGAGCTCCCGCGGCGAATAGCCCCAGGGTTCTCCCGCTCCAGGTTTCCCTTGGGCACGCCCCCGTGCATTTTGAGGGCGCGGCAGGAAACGACGATCACGGCGCAAGCAGGGTGAAATTCTCCTTGCCGGCAGACGATATCTACGAACTTTTCCGCTCCCAGGTCGGCGCCGAAGCCTGCTTCCTGCACCACGATCTCTCCCAGCTTCAGAGCGAGGCGAGTAGCGACAATGGAATTAGTTCCGTGGGCAATGTTGGCGAAAGGCCCTCCGTGGACGAAGGCGGCGGTGCCCTCGCTCGTCTGCACCAGGTTCGGCTTCATGGCATCTTTGAGAAGGGCGGCCATTGCGCCCTGCGCCTTAAGATCGCCCGCCGTGACGGCCTCACTTTTTTCGTTCAGAGCGACAATGATTTTACTCAAGCGCTCCTTTAAATCGGAATAATCCTTCGAGAGACAGAGTACGGCCATCACTTCGGATGCCGTGGTAATAAGGAAGCGATCCTCGCGGGGAAGCCCGCCTTCGGGCCCCAGCCCCACGACGATATGGCGCAGGGCGCGATCGTTCAAATCCAGGGCACGCGGCCACAGGATGCGACGAGGGTCGATGCGCAACTCGTTGCTATGGTGAATGTGGTTGTCGATCAGAGCGGCCAGTAGATTGTGGCTGGTCGTAATGGCGTGGATGTCGCCCGTGAAATGCAGGTTGATGTCGTCCGCCGGCAGCACGCACGAGGCTCCTCCTCCCGTGGCCCCTCCCTTGATGCCGAAATTGGGCCCGAGCGATGGCTCCCGCAGGCAGAGAATGCACCTTTTTCCGATTTTCTCGAAAGCCTGGGCCAAGCCGATGGAGGTTACTGTTTTCCCCTCTCCCGCGGGCGTGGGGCTGATTGAGGTGACGAGGATCAGCTTCCCCTCCGGGCACCGCTCCCGCTCGAGCAAGGCTTCCGGCTGCACTTTGGCTTTATAGGCCCCGTGGAGCTCCAGCTCGGCGTCAATTAAACCTATTTCTTTTGCAACATGGATAATTTTAAGCAAGGTACTCCTTCACATTGTGGGAGATGAGGATTTACTCTTCCGCCCGTTGGCGGAAGAGGTTCTCCAGTGCCTTCTTGTTGATTCTCTCCGGCGACCAAGGTGGATCCCAGACCATCTCTACGGTAGTTTCCTGTACTCCCTCGATCGCTTCGAGGCGGTTCTTGACCTCCCCGGAAATGGAAGCCGCCAGTGGGCATCCCGGAGCGGTCAGGGTCATTTTAACACGGATTTTATTCCCTGCCTCAATCGCTACATCGTATATCAAGCCCAGATCGACGATATTAATAGGGATTTCCGGATCATATACTTCCCGCAATGCCTGCAGGGCCGTTTCCTTATCGAGCATCTCTGTTCTCCTTATCTATATTGGAGGTTGCCAATCCTTCTCGTTCTTTCGTATTCTACACTTATGTTTGAGCAGTTCACAGAGTACCTGAAGATCCTTGTTTTAAATTTCGGCTCCTGGGCTGTCTTCTTGACGATGACAGTGGAGAGTATGGGCGCTCCCCTGCCCTCCGAAGTGATCATGCCCTTGGCCGGATTCCTTGTTTTCCAGGGACAGATGGAGTTGTGGGAGGCTGTTATCGCAGGCACCCTCGGCTGCACCACCGGATCCTACCTCTCCTATCTTGTGGGGAGGAGATGGGGGGATAAGGCCATGGGGCGCGTTGGAAGATTCCTGCTCGTATCACCTCGCTCTCTCGATAGGGCGAAGAAATGGTTCGCTCGTTACGGGCAGAGTATTGTCTTCTGGGCCCGGCTTTTACCTATTCTGCGGGGAGTTGTCTCCTATCCTGCAGGATCAGCAAAATTGCGGGTATGGCGTTTCCTACTTCTATCCACGATCGGCTCGTTCCTCTGGTGCTGGCTCTTTGCCTGGCTGGGGCTTCTTTTAGGAGAGAATTGGGAGGGTATTTACGCCGCGATGCACGGCCCTATCCTCTATGTCCTCGTCGCAATTTTCATCCTGTTGATCTCAGGGACGATCATTCTTCTCTTCCGCAGGAGGAAATCGGGCTGAACTTATCTTTCCAGGATAGTCCTCTCCAGCTCGAAGCTGATCACTCCGCTTGGGGCATTTGTAGCTGACCTTGTCTTCATCTTTTGAGTTAGAGATCTGGCGCATGTCTCCCAGGGATCTGAGAGCCACGATCAAGCCATACATGCCATGGTAGCATTCCCCGCAGAGCCCCTCAGGGGTGGCGTAGGAGAACTCGAAGACCTGCCCGGGATAATGGGCTACGCGGCAGACTTCAGTCGGCCGCTTACCTTGTTCTGCGCCCTTTATCCCGGTGACCTTCAGACGGAACGTAGCCGGTTCTTGAAAAACCTCTTCCATTTTCTCACCTTAGCCTTTCCGATCCTTGTTTCATTTTCTAAAATGGCGCGAAACGATTCTGCGCCCAGAAGTCCTCCTTGATGCTCTCCCATTCCCTGTTAAGCATCTCGTAGTGCGTTTTCTCCCACCGGCTCAAATGGAAATAAAGATTTCTTAAATCGTCGGAAGAAGACATCCGCGCCAGATTCGAATAGAGTTCGAAGGAATTTTTTTCGAGCAGGATGCCGATGCCCAAGGCCGAGGCCGCAAAGTTCTTCCCGCCGATCCTTTTTTTGAACTCGGGAGAGAAAATCTCCGCCTCCATGTAAGATTCAGGCCTCTCAGGTATCTCCAGAAGGAAAGCCTTGCCCTCCATGATGTTGTCGTAAGCATTACGGATGTACTGAAAGTGCCTCTGCTCTTCCCGCGAGAGAAAGGAAAAAATTTCCTTGCCTCTCTCGTCTTCTGTTTTCTCTGCCGCTACGAGATAGAATTCCCGGCCTTGAAGCTCGATGGCCATAGATTCCTTCAGGGCCTCCGCAGCTTTCTCTTTTTCCACTTTATTCCTCCTTTTTTCTTTGTAACCTGCTGCGGAGTCGCTTTTATTCCTGGGGCGGAAAACACTTTCGAACTTAGCGGGGAAATGTCGAACTTTAACGTCTTTTTTTACGTCTAATCTTTTAGACAAAAGAAAACGAGAGACAGCAAAAACAACCCTCCTTTTCTAACCCTCTCCCCTTTTTCCCTCTTGCCGAGAGCGCTCGTCATAGCGGCGGGCGCTCTCGTGTTAGTTCAGCCCTTTTTATCCCAGCTTCTTCAATAATGCTTGCGCCCGCTCCCTCACGTTGGATCTGGTGTTTTCGGTCTGTCTCTTCAGAAAAGATCGGATGCTTGCTCTCCCGCACGCTTCTTCCCCCAATTTTTCGAGCGCGTTGAGCACGTGGCGGATCGCCACGTTGCGGCATTCCGGGGAGGACTTCCCTTTGTTCAAGTGGCATGCCCCTTCGACCTTCAGCAGCTCGCTCGCGATCCTCTCTTTGAGCTCCGGCTTCCACCTGCCTATTTCTCCTAAGGTCTTGATGGCGTTTGCCGCCGTGATCATCATCGGATCATGAAGAAGGGCGAAGAGGCTGAGGAGGATCGTATCCACCTTTTTCTGTGAGTCGACGCGGGAGAGGTTCCCTATCACCTGGATTGCCGTCCATTTGACGATCTTGTTCTCCCCCTGGAGGAGCTGGAGGAAGAAATCGAAATCGGGATATAGTTCGGCCGGAGATTCCACGGAGAGGGCAACCGCCTGTTTCGCGCACGCGTATCTGATGCTTGCCTTTTTCGATTCGAAACCCTTGAGATCCATGGTTACCCTATTTCGAAAGATGAGGGATCGATTAGCCTACCCTCCCCTTTTTCTCTCAGGTTGATTTTCGGCACCCATCCCTCTTCATAATCCCTGTCCCGCCTGCACCAGATCCACTCATTCAACTCCCTCTCCCCTGTCACTTGCTCTCCCTTTTCAACATCCAACTCCTTAGCTGTGTAATTAGCTATCAGTACCCCGTATTCACCCTTTGTTCTAATAATCTGTTCTGGGACCCATCCTTCTTTCGAAGTGCGCAAGCTATGGCAGTAGATCCAGTTCGGCCAATTCTCTAATCCAGCGTATCTCTTTCCCAATTTAACTTTTTCCCCCTTCTTGACTGTGATTGGATCCGGATATTGGCTTTCGTACCGTTTTACCACGATATATTTCATCTCAAATCTCCTTCATGCGAGCCGAAGACCTCCTTTAAAGATTGACAATTCCTCCAATTTTCAGTATCTCGACCCTCAATAAACAGTTATTCCCCATCTCATTTTTGAATTCCAATGGATCGGAAGATCCGGTTCAGGCAACCCGTCCATTGGCCCGGGATAGCGACTGAAGATTACTCGGAAACCACTTAATTGATAAGGACATATCTCTTTTTATTTAAATCTTCAATAACAGCCAAAGCGTAATAATGAAACAGTTGATAAATATCGGCCTTCACCTGGCAGAGGATTCCTATTTGTCAGGCACCTCATAGGGGTGGCAACGGATATCCACGTAGGCGAAACCTGTCTTCCGCCGTTCTTCCTGTTCCGCGATCCAGGCGTCAATCCCTATGCTTTTCATCCGCTCGGCGTCTGCCAACATGCACACGTAGCCCCTGGCGAGCCCGAGGATCCGATAGCAGGGATAATCAGCACAGAATGGGCAAATCTCAACGCCCTTCTGCTGGATGCACTTCCTGATCCCGCAGAAGGGAGGACCGCATGTGCCATCGCGGCAACTACACCTCGATTCGGATTCCGCGAGACGATTCAGAAAGAGCCAGAACTCCTTGAAGCCGGGAATCTCTGTACCCCACTGATCCCAGGCTTCCTTGCGCATCGACTCCTGCAAATCTCTAGCTCGTTGCGGAATGCGGTTTCGCTGAGAACAGAGCCCGCAGTAAGAGCCACAATATGTGACCTGGGTTAAATCTGTCATCTTCATCCTTTCCTATGTTTAATTAATCTGCGCACGCCCTGACGCGCCAACTAGCTAATAATTTTGCTCCCCAACTGCCCTTATCTTGCATTTTATTATATTTTTCCAATGGTTTTATCGAATCGACTGCCCAGACAAACGCTGATATATGTTGTCACGAACTTGCCGTCACGGAACACGACTAAAAATCGTGGCAGGTGTCGGAGCAGATTGAGCTTCTTCTATTGTTTTCAGCTTAATTATCTTGAGTGGCAAATGTCGTTTTTCTACTGTTTCAGTCAGAGATTTTTTGATCAGGGATTCCGACTAGGGACATCGGTTGGAATAGTAGACAACAATGCCTTCCTTCACAGGGCATTCACCGCTTCTGACATAGTTGTTGAAACACGGTCGGTTGCTTGTTTTTTTAAAATCAGCTCTATGTTCAGATCCTTGTTCCAACAACCATTTGGTGTCGCTCATGAAGTGGGAATTCTTTGTTCCAATTACAGCAACAAGGCCCTCCTTCCTTTGGCCTCTGGCGGCTTCGACCACTTCCTGCAATAAGGCTTTACCATGCCCCTTGCCTTTGTATTGGCCAGAAACCCAGAAACGCCCGATCATCAGTAGTTGGGTGCTGTCAGGACTACCCATGCTTTTTCCGCTGGGCCGTACTCGATGAATACTTCGCTCTTTCATCAATCCGTCGGAATACGTAGCCGTTGTAGAATTCTCCTCTTAGCCATTGCTTCTTAAGCTCATAGCCCTCCGTGCACTTCTTGTCTGAAAAGACGCAACAAATGTGCTCAGAGGCAATGTTCTCTTCTGCCAGAGTTGAGTAAAGCATTGCTTTATCACCTCACCGAGACCGGGTATATCCTTCACCTTATCCGCGAATTTTCATTTTTCTCGTCTCAGAGCCCTCTGCATAGGGTACCTGTCAGGCGGCGCCCCCTCTCCTTCTTACGATTTCCCCAAGCATTCTTGCCCTCAATTCGTGGTAGCCGGGTTTCGAATAGAACTCTTCGATTATGGCGCATCCTGCGAATCGGGCACATTCGCCGCAAAACGAAATCCCTTTATCCTCGCAGCAGATCCGGATCTCGCAATCCCTGCCCCTAGGATAATCTTTGGGAAGCCAGCAGCACCGATAGTTACTTTCGGTGCTAACCAGTTCGCTCTCATCCCCCTCCAGAAAGCGTTTGTAGGTATTACAGTTGCTACAATCGGAGCCGCAGAAGCGGATGAGACTTATGGATTCATCCTGCTGAAACATGAGACACCTCCGCATGTGGTGCGAATTGAACAGCCCCATCTTTTAAGGCCACCCCCTATAAATAAGGCATAAGCCCTGTCTTGTAAACCGATGACCGTCACCGCAATCCTACTCAGAATCCCCGAACTCCCCTTCCGCCCGCCTCGCCTTGAAGCGGGAGCAAAAAGGACAATTTCAAGTTTTTCGCGGGCGATAGGCCGCTACTAAAATCTTAGCAATTCTAATCTTTGGCGGTAAATTCTTTCTTGCTAATAACCGAGAATTTTAGCTTCTGACGCATTTGCCAAAATATCTGTTTCACCAAGATATAGTTGCGAAAATTCAGATGTATCCACATCGTCGATTCCAAGATGGGGAAGAATCTTCTCTTTCAAGAAAAATTCTAAAGTTTCGTCAGACATTGTATTGTCAGGAACATTCAAGCAAACTGTATCTACCTTGTTTGTCTTAAGAATATTTCTAATTTTTGTTAGAACTTCTTGATATTGCCCAGAGGTCAAAAGATCTCTTGGAAGAAATTTACAACTGGCCGCAATGGTCACCGACGGAAATTTTTCTTTTATATCGGTTAGCTTTTTGATTGGCGACCATTCAGTAAGATAGTCGTGGTCGTTATGTTCATAGTCAAATTTCAGTTCAGTAGCAAATGAATGAACCAAGCACCGGTGCGCGCCAATTCTACTAATTACATTCTCAACTGTAGGCCAAGCATTGTAGTGTTTGCAATCAACTATTACTGGAATTGTTGCTTTACCAACTAACTCGATTGCTTCTGCAAACGACATTGTTTCTGGCTGGGACCTCACTGTTTTTTCATAATATTCTTTGGAATGTCCGAGATAAGGACTTCCGGATTCATCAACGGAAATATCTAAATCCATGCTTTTGCCACTCGCAATAGCTTTTTCAATTGCCTCACGTGTGGCACTATGAGTGTGAAATAGTACAAAAGGTTTATTCTCTTTAAAAACTCGTTGTGTAAGTGAAAGTTCCATATTATTTCATAAATCCTCGACAGAAACGCCAAGCACTTTAGCTATTTTAGCTACCATTTGCACTCCGGGTTTCTTTACAAAAACGCCCTCGATTTTTGCGAGAGTCGAATATTTAAGCTCTGCTTTCCGCGCCAAGTCGCCTTGGCTTAATCCTTGCTTTGTCCTTAACTTTTTTATGTTTTCCCCGATAGTTGCCATGGTATCCAAATTTTTGATAGTACTAAAATTATAATACACTTTTATCTATAAGATTATGATAAGAGATTTTTAATTTTTGAACAAAAAAGCCCGCTTCTGGCCAAAATAAAGTTCGAGCCGACCTTCTTTCAGGCTATTTGGCGGTTTGCCTTTTTTGCTTCCAACTGGCGGTGCGTTTACCGCACCATTCGAACTATTTTTTTCAAAAGGTTTAATCTTCACCGCGCCTTGGGGCGCTGCCTTGTGTCCCGTGCATCAGTCGGCCTTGCTGGGGCAAGGCCTCCTTTGGCGCTCGCTTCTTGCTAATTTTAAGGCGTGTGTGGCTTCGCTGCGGCTTGCGGCTGCCGCCACCCAGCCGCAAGCCGCAGCGTCCAAATCAATCAATTTATAAGAACGATTGGCCGCTTTTGCCGCTACAACATACTAAAAAACCGCACGGACGCGGCAAGCAAAGCCTCTCGCGAACAATGCTTGAGAAGCGCGGGCAAAAGGGCAAATTTTTCCGCGGCGGAAAAATTTGCCCTTTTGCACAAAAAGACCGCAAGAATTCAGATTATTTCAAACGGCGGAAGGCATTTATATTATACTTCAAATAGCAGTATTCTCAAGATTATATTAAGAATTATAAAAAGTCTTTTTGCATTTTGGACATGAAATTTGTATATTATTTTTATCTGGAAATCTTAATCTCTGTCCGCATGAAGGCAATCTGTTATACGTTCTTTAACTAAACTTAATCTGTTGTTCACTTCCGCGATCTTATGCTCTTTTTTATATTTCTCAATAGCTTCCCAAATATATTTACTGATATCTTCGGTTACTCTTTCAAAACCAAGAATACTAGCTGTCTGCTCAATCAGGCTATCTTTTGGCATAGTGTACTCTTTTTCTAATGCAATCAAAGCAGCCTCTCCTATCTCTTCCGGAGCGATTAATTCTATATCTTTTATATCTATTGAATCTCTCTGTCTAATTGGTGGCTTATCCATATTTGTTGGCCAATAAAAATTATTCTTTTTCTTAAATAATTTCTCTCTGATACACACTTGTTCAGCTTCCTCAAGGATTTCTTTTATTCGGCTACCCACTGCACGAATTCCCCAATGTTGAATAACGCGCCTTTCTGCTTCCTCCTGATGTATCGGGCCTTCATGGTTTACTACTTTTCTTAAAATAAAACAAATTTTATCAATGTCTGTAATGTAAAAATTTTCTGATGGTAATTTAGGATGAGTTGGTGTTTTTGAGTAAATACTAAATGGGGTTTGTTCTTTTTTAGGTATGCTCTTGTATTGTATTTCAAAGCTAGAATTTAGTTTTTTTTTACAAATTGTTCCCTCTTTAACTTTTTCAATTATATTAACTAGCCTTTCAAATTCTAAACGTGGATTCTTAAACCAATCTGTCGACCAAACCCTATAGATATTCCAATTTAAATCCTCTAAAACCTGTTGTCTTAATCTGTCTCTATCGCGTGCCGTAGAGGACGAGTGATAATAAGCGCCATCACATTCTATTCCCAAAAGATACCTTCCCGGATTATTATCATCAACCACGGCTAAATCAATCCTAAACCCAGAGCAACCAACTTGCTTACATACTTTATATCCTTTATTTGCTAACAAATCATAAACTGATTCCTCAAAAGGAGATTCGGCTAAACCTATGGCGTCAGTCTCTCTTATTAAAGCCGTTTTTCCTTTTTGAGCAAAATCTAAATAATGTTTTTAATAGATGGACTCCCTCACTCTCCGTTTTCGATAAATCAAAATCGTCTCCCTTAATAGAGCTAAATATCTCTAAACGCTTTCTAGCACGGGTTACTAATACATTTAATCTTCTGGCCCCGCCTCTTTGATTTATAGGGCCAAAGTTCATCGGCAATTTACCCCTTTGATCCGTCCCGTATCCGACGCTTATAAATATTATATCTCTTTCATCACCCTGAATAGTCTCTAAGTTTTTTACAAAGAAATGTTCTGACTTATCTCTCGCGAAGAATACTTCAAGGGTATTATCTTCTCTTAACATCTCCTCTATCACATCCTCAATTGCATATTTTTGCCTGATACTAAATGTACCGACTCCAAGACTTAGTTCGGGATTCTCTTTAAAATGCTTAAAGACAGCTTTTGCCACTTCTCTAGCTTCTTCAATATTTGTTCCGCTACCACCTCTATCATAGGTAGTATTTGGTAAATAATGAAATTTTATACCTAAATTAACGCACTCTTCTTCGGCGCAAGGAAAAGTAAAGAGATGATTGTCGTAAAAATGTTTATTTGAGAAGGCAATTAATGATTCATGCTTACTTCGATAATGCCATCGTAACATTGTTTTTGGAATCCCACTAACCGCACATTCATCGAGAATACTATCCAAATCTTGTGGTAATATTTCTTCAGAAATTTCTTCCTCATCTTCAGATGTAATAACTTCTGATTGGAAGAAAGTGGTCGGCGGTAATTGTTTACTATCCCCCGCTATCACAACTTGCTTTCCTCGCAATATCGAACCAATACTGTCTTCGGGTGGTATTTGGCTTGCCTCATCAAAGATAACAAGATCAAACTTTATTAGTTCAGGATTCAAAAACTGGGCTACAGTTAACGGACTCATCATTAGGCAAGGCTTCAGACTTGCCACTACATTTAGCGCTTGTTCAAAAAGTTTTCTTATCGGCATATGAGCCCTTGTTTTCCTAGCCTCTCTCAACAAGATACCCAATTCTGATCCTTTGGATGGAGTATACGAAGGAGTATAGGTTGTATCCAATTTACCAGAAAGCATGTGTTGAATTCTGACTCTTGCTAATTCTATTAGCTTCTTATCAAGTTCACAGAATTTTTGAATCATTTTTTCGTGGTCTTCACTGCGAAACTTCTTTAAAGAAGCTCTTTCTGAGAAAGCAACATCTAACCAACATCTCAAAAACTGACATTTAAATGTATCGGTAATCTTATCAAAAGGAATTTTTAATGAGCCTATTCTTTTGACAAAATCCCTTAATCCTTTGCCTTCGCATTCTTCCAAAATTTCCTGGTATCTAGCCCAATCATCAAGACGATCTATATTCTCCCTCATAAATGAAATCTTTTTGATTAACTCGGCAAGCGGAATTTCGGTAAATTTCTTATTAAAAATTATTTCTTCGGCTATTTTTGCATTTTTTATAAACAAACTAATGTCGTCTTTTAGCTTTGCAATATAATCAGATAACTCATTTGAAAGCGATCTAATTGCTTCTTTATCAATTTTTTGTTGGCTCACTACTTCAAAAATACCATCATCAAAACATTTTTTAATAACGTAATAACGGAATTTTACTATCCATTTTGAGAAATTATCCAAAGACTCCCAATTAGTATTAGCCCCTTTCCAAAGCGCGCCAAACAATTCTTGACCAATTTCATGATTACCAATTATTTTCTCGGCTGCTTGCTTGCCCTCTCTTATCTTACTCAAATCGGCGATAATCTCTTTCATGCGTGGCTTATATTTATCATCTACAATATATTGTTTTAGCAGATTACGATCTCTCCAGAATGCATTCGTAAGAAATAAAAATGGATTTTTTGCATAGCGGCAATATCTATCAATAAGCGCTTCAATATGGAGAGTTCCAGATATAATCTTCTCGATATTATACCTAGACTGCATTCCACTCTTAAATTCGTTGAAAAATTTAACAGTTTTTACCAATTCTTCTATATCGCAAGATAGGGAGTTCCAGCGATCGTTTGTTAATATAGATTTTGCGACGCTTGGATATTCTTGCAAAACTTTATCGGCTTCAAGCAAAACTTCAATATCAAGTATAGAAACCGGATCTTTAAAGAATGAAATATTTTTAAGTTTTTTAACAAGATCGATTACGCCAGAATAATTATCAATTATTATTCCTATCGACTCAGTTAACTTCAACTTGTCTTGATAATAAATATTGGTCAAAGAAGAACCATTCCAGGGATGCTCCAGGGGTTCGCCGATTTTTGATAAATTATCCGCCAAGCTATCCATTAATTCGCACGACACACTGTATCTTCTTCTGTTCCATTCTTTAACTTCATTAAATACAAAAGAAACATCATTAATTTCAGGACAGCTGTTTATAATTCCAAAAGCTTGATATGGAGTCATTTCTAAATTACCGAAAGGCGTATGAATATCTTTCACATAATTATTTAATTCGGTTTTTATCTTTTCTAGCTTAGCGATTTCTTCATCGTGTGAATGATCCGGTTTTTTCTGCATTTCTAATACGCGAACTAACTCCTTTAGGACTTCGTTCTTGTTAGTCTTCCTGCTGTGTAACTCTAAACAGAAATCACCAAGCCCATTATTATCGAGCCGCTTTTTAACTACTTCTAAAGCGGCCATTTTTTGGCTTACAAACAGTACTTTCTTGCCCTCTGCTAAAAACTCTGAGATTATGTTAGCTATTGTTTGAGATTTCCCTGTCCCTGGAGGTCCTTCTATTACTAGATTTTTACCTTCTTTTACTGCTTCTATTGCCTGCTGTTGACTTGAGTCAGCATCCAAAATTTGAAACGTCTTATGTGGGTCTAATTCCCTATCTAAATCCCTTTCTTCTAAAGATAATCCCAACGAAACATTTTGCTCTACGGGTTGATCACAAATTAAACGAATAATTGGATTATTCAATAGAACTGATAAAAACCTCCCGATATCCTTGTACATAATGAACTTTGCAAAGGAAAAAAGACTAAGATATATCTCATTAGATACTCGCCATCGGCTTTGCCGTTTGATAGCTTCCTGGATTTGGGAAAAAATTTTCTGAGGGTCTATATTTTCTAATTCTTCATCGATTGGGTCAATCGTAACGTTAAAATCATTTTGCATTTTCAAAATTAAGGCGGGATTCAATATCAATGAATCTTCTTCATGATATTTTAGTTTAAACTTGTTTCTAGCTGATGTACGGTTTAATTCTACGGGTACCAAAATGATTGGTGCCTTTAATTTAACATTAGATGATTCTGATTCATACCATTCCAAACAGCCGAGCGATAGAAATAAAACATTATATCCCTGCTCCTCCATGACAGAATTGGCTTTTGAGTAAATACGGAACAGGTTGTTTGGCAATCTCTCTTTGGTTAAGTCTGTCTGTAAATATTTATCTTTGTGCTTATCTTCAAGTTCTTCTTTTTTGTAGAACTGAAATTCTTCCGAAGATTCTTTTTCTATACTTGCATTACCTTCTTTAAATAACTCACCTTCTTCTGAAGCTAACGGGAGAAACTCCATTCCTTCATTTTGGATGGCAAGGGTACTTAGAACTTCGGGAGGAAGCTCATCAATTATTCTTATGGTAGTGACTTTGGTAGGGCGAAAATTCAGTAATCTATTTCGCTTTGACAGGTCGACTAGCTTATCTTTCCATTTCTTTATACGTTCTTCAACCAGATCGGGCATATTTAAGTCTTATTGCAATTCTTTATTTTCTGACTTCTACCCACTAACTCATCAATACTAATCTGAAAAGCATCGGCTATTTTTATCATTGTTTGAGTGGTCGGTTTTGTTGCGGCGCCTTGCTCGATTTTTGTAATTGTATTATAGGATAAGCCGGCCTTCTCTGCTAATTTTTGCTGAGACCAACCGGATTTCTTGCGCAACTCTTTCAAACGTTTAGGTAGCATTTAGCTTGACAAATTAGTATAATTATACTACTATAATTTCAATAGCTGACTTTCACTGTAATTTTTATTATTTTACCACTTTTTAAATATATACTCAATCAATGTAATGCCTTCCGCCGTTTGAAATAATCTGAATTCTTTTGCACGCGCTTCTCAAGCATTGTTCGCGAGAGGCTTTGTTTGCCGCGTCCGTGCGGTTTTTAGTATGTTGTAGCGGCAAAAGCGCCCTATCCTAATTGGCGGAGAGGGAGGGATTCGAACCCTCGAAGCCCCGAATGAGGCTTAACGGTTTTCGAGACCGCCGCTTTCAACCGCTCAGCCACCTCTCCGTGCCTGGAAAAAGTCCCTTAAAAGTGTAGCACACTGTTCCTCGCACACCCCTCCCCGAACATGGAATTTATGATTGAAACCTAGCCGGTTGAGGTCGAGCACACTGCCCAGGGCTCCCGATTTCGGATCATGGGCTCCGAATACTACCCGTTCCACCCGCGCTAGGATCAGGGCGCCCGCGCACATCGGACAGGGTTCTAAGGTGACGAAAACGACGCTTCCCTCCAGATGCCAGGTCTTCATCCGCCGGGCAGCCTGCCTAAGCGCCATGATCTCGGCGTGCAGGGTGGGATCGTTCCTCTCTTCCCTGCGGTTGTATCCACTTCCGACAATTTCCCCCTTGCTGACGACAATCATCCCTACCGGCACATCCTCGGGCAGGGACTTTTCTGCTTCTCTGAGCGCTTGCTCCATCCAGTCCTCGTCGGTTTTGATCCTCATGAGATCAAAATTAAAGGTAGGATGATGAATTTTCAAGTACCTCCTCCATAAACTAAAATGTGGTCAGTGACCCCGCATACTCATCTCTCAATTGAACGGAAGCTCTGGGCGGCAATAATCCTCAATGGAGTTGTTCCTGCTGTGGAGGTAGCAGGAGGCATCTGGATAGGCTCCCTGGCCTTGATCTCGGACGCTTTGCATAACTTCACCGATCTCTTCGCTTTGATCCTCAGCCTGGTGGCGCAAAAGGCCCTGGACTGGAAAGCCAACGAGCGGAAAACTTTTGGCTACGGCAGGATCGAGATGCTTGTGGCCACAGGGAATTCCCTGGCCCTGATGTTCGTGTCTATTTACATTCTCTACAGGGCGATCTCCGGGCTTTTCCTTCCCCGCGAGATACCGGGCGGGCTGATGATGGGAATCGCCGCGGTCGCTTTTTTCGCCAACGCGGGTTCGGCCCTTTTGCTCGAGCAGGAAGCCAGGGAGAGCCTGAATATAAAGAGCGCCTTCCTTCACCTTATCCTCGACGCCGGCCAGTCTCTCGCTGTCATATTGGCTGGCCTTTTCATCCTTCTTTTGCGCTGGGAGTTTCTCGATCCCATCCTCTCCATTCTCATCGGGCTCTTTATTTTCCGGTCGGCCTGGAAAGTTTTCCGCGAGGGACTGCATATTCTCGACGAAGGAGTACCGCCCGACCTGAGCTTCGCTCAGGTGGAGGAGTTCATTCGCTCCTTTCCCGGAGTGGAATCCGTCCACCACCTGCACCTCTGGTCCCTTTCCTCAAAGAGGCGAGCCCTGAGTGTGCACCTAGTGTTGAAGAACCAGATGCTGAGCGAGGCCAATCGGATCTGCGCTGAGCTCTCCCGGGCTCTTTCCCGTAACTTCAAGATTGAGCACTCCACCATTCAGATCGAATCTCCGGGGGGCTGTCCCACCGGTCCTGCCGGGATCTGTTAGTAATAGGGTCTCGCCCTTCCGGGAAAGTTGTTTTTCCTCACGATTGCCCGACGGCCGCTTTCCGATCGTCACTTTTCTCTGTCCGGCTAAAGAAAATGAGCCACGACAGGCTGGAAATAGTGTAGAGAGCGGCCGCCATTAGAAGCTGCGGGGTGAAACCGTAGTTCTGCATGAAAAACCCGGCCAGAGGGGCCATCAATCCCCAGCCGAGCGGTTGGGTGGAGCGGATCAGACTAGAGAAGACGACCCTTCTTCTGGCGGGCACGATCTCCATGGCGAAGGAATCCATCAGAGGATTGACCATATTCATCAGACCCATGCGGACGGCATAAAGGGCAGAGGCCACGTAGAAGTTGCCGATTAAAGCCAACCCAACCAGAAGGGGTATGGCCAGGGCCTGACAGAGGAAGGTGGCCCTTACCTTGCCGAACCTTTGCGCGAGGATCGGGCTCGCCATTGTCATCAGAAGAGCGACCGCGGAGGCCAGAGTGAACACGATCCCGATCGCTTCCGAACCCGCGGCGTGCACACCAGAGAAATAGAGGTTCATAAACGGCATGAAGAGGCCTGAGCCCAAAAAAATCACCATCTCGATAAACAGGAACTTTGACATGGCAAATCGAACCTGGTACCTGGCCTCTGAACCCCGCTCTTGCTGTATAGATTTTTCTCTTACTCTCTTTTCCTTGTCGATGAGGAAGAGGAGCGGGGTGATCAGGAGAGCGAGGAGCAAGGGTACGAGCAGACTGGTGCGATATTGGCCCAGCAATCCTGGGCCGAGGGCGACCCCCTTGAAGAGCACAGGCAGAAAACCGCCGAGGCAGTTGCCGAGCATACTTGAAGCCCAACCCTGCGCAGCGAAAACGCTGAAAAGGTGTGTACGTTCCTCCTCTGAGCTGTTCTCCATCAGGAAGGGAGGAATGAGGATGCCGATGACAATATTTGAGGCACCCATGAGGAACGAGAGAACGAGTAAGAAGCCGAAATCGCGCACGAAGCAAATAGCTATGAAGGAGAGGCTGTAGAGGAAGGAGGCCCAGATGATCGGATATTTGCGTGGCATCCTCTGCAGGAGGAGGGCCAGGGGTAGGGCCATCGCCGCTGACGCGAGGGAGTTAACCGATGTGAAGAGCCCAACCTGTTCCTTAGAGAGCCCGAGTTCGACCAGATAGAGATTCAAGAGAAGGTAGGCAACCGTCACCGCCACGCCACTGAAAAAAAGATATAAAAGGAGAATGCGGCAGTTAAAATGGATGCTCTTTAAATTTTGCCAGTAATTAAGGAAGAAGTTTTTCACGCGATCCATTTCCCGCGTCTTCCAGTCCTCACCTTGCTACTCCTTTTAATGAGGAGGAAAAGGAAGGGCAGGGCGAGGATTTCGATCACTACAATAAAGAGGAAAATAGCAGCTATGGAAGTCGAATAGAGAGCACCCATGATGGTGTTCCCTGCGAGGAGGGCCAACCCGTAAGCCGTATTGAAGATTCCGTATCCGAAGCCTCTCTTTGAAATATGGGTTAAGTCCGGGATCGCCGCCCGCAGGATCGTCTCTTGGATGCCCATTACAGCCCCCAGATTACCATTCCGGCCAAGGCGGCAGGATAAGAATGTGAGGAGACGAGGAAGGGTATTGGAAGCGTGAATAGGGAAACGAGGAAGAGCAGGGAAATCCCGATCCTATCGTAGAGACGCCCCACGATGAGAGCGCAGACAGCGTCCACTCCCATGGCGATAGCAAAGAAGATCGGGATCTGCGCGTCCGGAACGATGGCCTGTGTTTTGAAGTGGAATGAGATCAGCGGGAAGTTGGCGAAGCCTTCGACTGCGAGGACAATGAAGAGAGTGTAGAGCCAGAAGACGGAGGGAAGGCTTATCGACCGTCCGCTTTTCTCCTCGTCCTTGGACTCCAGGCCGCGAGGGTGGGGAAACTTCAGCCGGGCTACAATTAATGAAGTGATAGCCAGCGCTGCCGGGATGGCTAAGATAGCGAATCCCTCTCGGTAACCGAGCTTGAGGTAAAGGACGAAGGAGAGCACCAACGGCCCGAGGATGGTACCGATTTGATCCATGGCCTCATGGATGCCAAACCCCCAACCCCTTCCCACCTCGTTTGTGGCGTGGGAGAGCATTGTATCTCGTGAGGGCGTGCGGATCGCTTTGCCCAGCCTTTCGGCTATGATCAGAGGCGGCCGCTTCCCAGCGGCCCGCCAGTCCTAAAAGGGGCACAGCTACCAGGTTCATCAGGTAGCCGACGATGGTCAATGTCCAGTAACGCCCGGTACGGTCGGCGAGATATCCGGTTAAAAGGCGCAGGGCGTAGCCGACGAATTCTCCCAATCCGCTCGTAAAACCAACAGCCGTGGCAGAAGCTCCCAACAGATAGAGATAGGGACCGGTGATGGATCTGGCTCCCTCGTAAGTAATATCCCCGAATAGTGACACGAGCCCCAGGAGGAGGATAAAAGCCATGGCCTGCCTGCGTGCGCCCTTCTTTTCCAGTTTAAAGGTCTGCATCTCTGCTCTTCCCGGGCAAACGAATTTTAATTATAGCAAATATCAGCGATCAGACCTTTTCTATGTGGGAGAGCTTCGGCAAGAGACGCCCTAGGACGGATAGCTTCATCCATTCCTGAATGAAACTGCAGTTGGCCACGATGAAGAGGCGTTCCTGAGCGCGAGAGAGGGCTACAGTGAGCAGGCGGAGGGTTCCGTCCCTGTGGCGGAGGTTCTCGTCGTTGAGCCAGTTCATTTCCGTGAGGGGAGGAGAAATTACGGTATCGAAAATGATCACCTTTTTCTCGCGGCCCTGAAAAGTATGAACTGTCCCCACCTCGATTTCCGGATAATTTTTTTCTCCGAGGGTGTGCCTTAAACGGGAAGCCTGCTGGCGATAGGGAGTTATGACCCCGATTTGATCCTGCCTGTATTGGTCGAGTAGGGGAGGGAGCAAGCGCCCGGAGATCAGCTCCAGATGAACCGGATTGAAGTGAGAATGGCCGTCTTTTCCCCCCGCGAGACAACGCGGATCGTAAGAGGAACTGTCCAGCACCTGGACCGCATCGGGGTAATGCCAGTCCTTTCCGTCTTTGAGCCTCCCGTGGTAGAAGAAGGAACTGACGAGGAAAGAGAGCTCGTGCGGCATCCTGTATTGCTCCTCCAGGAAGGCCACATGTTCCACCTGATCAGCCCAGGTATAGAGAGAATCCAGCTTCTCCTGGCCGGATGCTGTCTGAAAGATGTCTATTTCAAGCAATGAAGCTGCTTCCGCATGATTGGAAATTGAAATGGGGGGCAATTGTTGAGGGTCTCCTACAAGCACCACCCTCTTTTGGGCTCTGGTGGCCGCGGAAAAGATGAGATACAGGGGGGCCATGCTGGCTTCATCCACCACGATGTTGCTGAAACGCAGAGAACGGAAGAGGAGATGGGCATTCACCAGATGGAGAGTGGTGGCGACCAGGGGAAAGGCGGAGAGCTCCTCCAGTTCATCCACTTCCGCTACGCTGGCCGCTGCTCTTTTCAGGGCTCCAAGACCTCCTCGGGATTTGATCTCACTTTTGAGAGCCAGGGCTCTTTGTTCGTTGAGCTTGATTCTTTCCTCGTGGTGTGAGAGTTGAGATTCTCCATAGAGGATATCCTCGGCCAGCTTCCTTCTCTCCTCTTTCGAACGCAGCTCCCTGATCGGGCCGAGGGTCTCCTCCTCCCGCAGCCGACTCAGCTTTTCCCGCATTTCCTGGACGGTGTTTCTGACCTCCTCGACTTTGCGCAGCTTCTCGCGTACTTCCTCCCACTCCCTTATCAGCCTCTCCGCCTTGAGCCGGGGAACCTCGCGGGAGAGCCGAATCGACGTGAGGAAATTTTCGAAGCTCAATGAACCCAGATCGTACTTCTCCTCCTCTGCGAGAGTCGGCTGGCGGAAACGAGTGCAGGCCCGCTCGGGATCCAAACCCCTCTCCTTGCAAGCCTCCGCCACCGCCAGCAGGGCATTATCAACGGCTCTGTTGGAATGGGAAAGGAGGAGCACGCTCTCCTTTTGCCAGATGAATTCTGCGCAGAGAGCTCCGACTGTTCGGGTCTTCCCCGTCCCCGGAGGACCCCAGATGAAGCTGATGGAATGGCGGGAGGACCTTTCTATCGCTTCCTTCTGGCTCTGGTTCAAATCGAGATCGGGAAGCGATTGTGGGTCCAGGGGGGATGTCTTACCGCTCAGCATCTCCTCGGCGAGAGGAAGATTGAAGTTGGAAGGGTTCCCCTGGAGGTAATTTAATCCTTCAAGCGTGCGTTCGAGGAGAAAGACCGGATTGATCTCCAACTCGGCCTCCGGGATTTTCCTTCTGCCTTCCTTGAAGACAAAGAGATCCTTCAGGGCCCGGACCTCCCTCTCCCTTACCAGCAGACGTACGAAATGCCCGCCTACCTCCAGAACTTCCACTGGGAGTTCGAGGTCCCTGAGCAAGAGGATGGCCTTTTCCTGCTCAAACAGGCGTCTTTCCTCATTGTAGCTGAAGCGGAGAATGAGATCGGATTTCCTCTCATTTTCCTCCAGGCCGGAATGAAGGTGATATTGTTGTTTCTTGCCCTCGAGATTTGCCCTCTCCAGCTCTTCTTGCAGGGCCTCGATCGCTGCACTCAAGTATTTTTCCGGGAGTAGGGGGGGCTCTCTTGTGCGTTTTACCATGAGATCAGGACAATTATAGAGTATGACAGTCAGGGCTCGATGACCGGGCTCTGGAAGCGCCAAGTCTCTGCCCGAATTCGTGAGCCTTTTTCAGAAAATCCGGTCGCTTCTGGATCTCCTCGGGAGCACCGACCGAGGCATGGATGATTCCGGCCAGGCGAACTTTAGATAGCGGCACATGTCCTCGAAGGCGCGAATGGCGTTAATGCCGCCTGAAGTACAGGGATTCGCATCGCCGTAAGTTAGAATGAGAGCGAGTTCTTTCCCCTTAAGTGCATTTCCCCGCCTTTTTTCCAGTGCGTACCAGCGGTCGATGAAAGTCTTGGTTATGGTGTTGAAGGTGAACCAGTAGATCGGACTCGCGATGACGATCGAATCCGCTGAAATCAGTTTTGGGTAAAGACTCTGCATCTCGTCGTCTATCGTGCAGTGGCTGTCATCGGATTGATGGCAGGCTTCGTATCCCCTGCAGGGCTTAATATTTATCTGGTGGAGAAGGAGACTTTCGACCTCTGCCCCGACCGCTTTTGCCCCACCGGCTAAATGGTCGGCAAGAATGCTGCTGTTGCTGTTCTTTCGGGCGCTCCCCTTCAGGATTAGAATACGCTTAGCTTTCATAAATTCCATCCTTTCGCGAGCGTTTAATGACTATTATCCGAGTAGTGCTGCAATAGAAAAAGCCTTCTTCGGTTTTCCCGACTGTTCATTGCCCTTGCTCTGTCCTCTTCGCGCATGGTGGAGGAATAATAAGCGCGCCCAGCAGGAGTCGAACCCGCAACCTACAGATCCGTAGTCTGTCGCTCTGTCCATTTGAGCTATGGGCGCGTATTGATGCTGCTTCCGGGGGTTTGAACCTTTCCGGGGAGCGACAGACTCAGTGTCTGTCCCACCCCTTTTTCGCATCTACATCATCTTACAGTAAGAATGGTGGTTTTGTCTTTCTCAATCACCACGTCTACTCCTGGAAGAAATCGATACTCACATTCTTAGCCACCATGTGTAGCTTAGTCCCATCATCGTAACCTTCCAGAGGATTCCAGGCCTATGCCTCGCGTTCTCGCGGACGAGGGAAGCGTTAGGGATACGATATGACCAGCTTTTCTTGCCTTCAGGTCAGGGAAGAGGTGCAGTTCGGGCAGCGCCTCGCCTGTGTGGGGATTGAGGTAAAGCAGTAAGGGCACTCTTTGCTGGCGGGAGGAGCGGCCTCTTTTTTTCGCTGGAGGCGGTTGATCTGGCGTACTAAAAGGAAGAGGGCGAAAAGAACGATCAAGAAGCTGATGATTGTATTGATAAATACACCATAGTTGATTGTTGGCGCTCCTGCTGCCTGTGCCTCCGTGAGCGAGGAGTAGGTGGTGCCAGATAAATTAATGAAGAGATTGGAGAAATCGATGCCGCCCAGAAGCAATCCAATGGGCGGCATGATTATGTCCTTGACCAGAGAGGTGATGATAGTGCCAAACGCAATGCCTATGATAATGCCAATTGCCATGTCCAGGATGTTCCCCCGCAAGGCGAACTCCTTAAATTCCCTCCACATGTTCAGTCTCCTTTCGGTGCCACAATAGGGAGTCCTTGTCCGGTTTGTCAACGCTTGAGCTTATGCGGGATTTTTCCTCTCTCGAGCGCTGCTTATGCCGAACAGGCGTTTTGAAATTTCCTCACTTGCTTTTTGCAGGCCGGGCATGAATTTTTGTCTCATGATTTCCGGGTCAAAACGAATGGACGGGCCGCAAACAGAGAGAGCGCAGATAATGCGTTTATCGCCGTCCTCCACCGGCACTGAGAGGCAATGCGTTCCCGGAGTGAACTCCTCTTCCTCGAGAGCGAACCGGTCCTGCCTTATTGTCTCCAGAGACTTGATTAGAAGCCCCGGCTTGTTGATGGTCTTGGGGGTGAAGGTCTCCAGCGGCTGAGATATCAGAAAGGAATCCAGTTCTTTCTCTGAGGAGTAGGCGAGAAGGACTTTCCCCGGTGCAGTGGCGTGTAAGGGAAGCCTTTTTCCTAAGCCCGAGGAGACCCAAACGTAGCGCTCCGGAGCCACGAGCATCGTCATGAACCCCTCGTGGCCGACCTTTATACAGATGTTCACCGATTCCCCAAACTCGGCGGCAAGTTCATGCAGTACCGGGCCGGAAGATTGCTCGATCATTCTGGAGAACGCCGCTGGTCCACCTAACTGAAAACAGTGGAAACCCAGACCGTACTTTCGCTTGACTATCTTGCGCACAAAGCCACGCCTGATCAAGGTCTGCAGGAGACGATAAATAGTGCTGGGGTCCAGGGCGAGGATATTAGCTAATGCCACGAGCCCCAGCTCCTTCTGATGTTCGGCGAGACACTCCAAAATACGTAGTGATCGGTCTACCGCCTGCACCAGCTTTCTTGAACCTTCCCTTTTTTGCCCCATGTCCTTTTACCCCCTATTATTCTCAGACAAAATTAATACGTAAGGATGATAAAGTCAAAAAGGCGGATTGCGTTAAGCGATGCTCTTCCGCGACACTGGCTGAGACATTTAAGAGAGATGAAGAGGAAGAGGTCATGACTTCGTGAGCCGAAGGAAGCTAAGGCAGATGAGCAAGCAACGAGTTTGGCCTGTACCAAAAAGCAGAGATAGAAAAGTTCCCAGACAAGGAGAGCCAGGGTCCTTCTGGGAGTGGAGAAAGGACCGCTATCATTGCGGTGTGGATGTATACGGGCCCCGAGGAAGCAAGGTGTTTGCTCCCGACGCCGGAAAGGTTATCGCAGTGGGGGAGTTTTCCTCTCCCTGCACTCTGGCTTACTGGAGCCGAACATTCTACTTAATCGTTCAGGATCAGGAGGGAAGATTCCTCAAGTTCGCCGAACTGGAAGAGGTAAGCGTCGCCGAGGGAGGGCAGGTGAAGGCCGGACAGGTTATCGGTAAGGTCGGTCAGGTGTTGAACCTGGATAAAATCGATTCTTCCTCCCCCTCTACATCCAGGGACTGAAAAATAGCCCGAGCATGCTCCACTTCGAAATTTGTCATATCTCCTTCGGGCAACACCCCCTTTATCTGGGGGGAAATTGGTTGGGACGGGAGAAGCCTTCATTTCTCGTGGATCCCACCACATACCTGGAGTCCATCCTGGATGGCCCCGACGGGAGCGAAAAACCGGAAGGTTAAGTGCTGATATGATAGCGCGGATTGAGCCTACCCAGAACAGACACGATCTCCTGGACGATTGTTCCCTTCGTTCGCGCCACCTCTTGCACCGGTAAGCCTTCTCCGAAGAGGAGGACGTCATCCCAGATCTGCACCCCCTCGACCTCGCTTACGTCCACCATGAATGCGTTCATGCACACGTTGCCAATGATCGGTGCTCTCTTGCCGTGGATCAATACCTGGCCCCGATTCGAGAAAAGACGTGAGTATCCGTCTCCGTAGCCGAGTGGTATGGTGGCAACTCTGGTTCTCTTTCGGGTGATAAAGGTCCGCAGGTAGCTAATGGAGGTGCTGGCGGGGACTGTCTTTAAGGCGGAGACCTTGCTCAGGAATGTCATGGCCGGGCGCACATCGATCGTCTGAGGTCCTCTGTCTTCCGGGTACAGTCCGTAGAGCATGATTCCGGGGCGAACCAGGTCGTAGTAGGCCTGGGGGAAATTAAGGGTGGCCGCGCTGTTGGCAATATGCCTGAGCGGTACTTCCAATCCCTTTTTCCTGAGATCGGCCAGGACGTCCTCGAAGATCTCCAACTGGCGAAATGTGTAGTCGTCCTTCAGGTTATCGGCGGAAGAGAGATGACTGAAGATTCCCTCGAGTTCGATACTCCGGAAGCGCTTGGCCTCGAGGATGAATGAGGTTGTCTCCTCCGGCCTGAGGCCGAGTCGCCCCATGCCGGTGTCAATTTTCAGGTGGACAAGCGCTTTCTTCTTCTGCAGACTGGCAGCCGAATCCAGGGCTTTCAGGATTTCCCGATTGGTCACAGTCTGCCTCAGGTCATTCTGCACGACCCTTTCAGCTTCTTCGGCCTGGATCAGGCCGAAGACAAGGATCGGGGCTTTGAATCCTGCCTGGCGCAGGAGCTCTCCTTCACGCGGGTATGAAACTCCCAGCCAATCGGCGCCGCTCCTTAACGAAACCTGCCCGATCTCAATTGCTCCGTGGCCGTAACCATCGGACTTTACCACGGCCATGAGTAGACAGTTGGGCCCGATCTTTTTCCGTATTTCCGTTGTATTATGAGAAATTGCTGCCAGGTCCACCAGGACCCTGGTCGTCTCCATCCCGTATTCCTTCGATTGCTTAGCTATAGATCAGGTACAGCCGATCGGTTCTCTAATTTCTCTAAGGGGAGGTCGGTAAGGAACATGTGTCCCGGTAAGTGGGTTATTACAAAGGGAACCCGGCTTTCCAGGGCGACAGCCTGGGTGGTCACGCCGCAAGCCCAAAACATGGGCACGTCGTCCGGTTGTGCCTGTACCGGATCTCCGAAATCGGGGTCCTGCAGGTTGCTTATGCCGATTTCTTCAGGATCGCCGACATGGACGGGAGGGCCGTGCAATAAGGGGTAGAGGGCACTGATGCGGACGGTCTCCTCCACCAGAGGTTCAGGCATAGATCGATAGCTGACCACCAATGGGCCCTTAAAACGCCCGGTTTTAACGCAGATTCGATTTGTGCGAAAGATGGGGATATTCACTCCCTGTTCCACGTGGCGAACCGGTAGGCCAGCCTTGATGAGAGCTCCATCAAAGCCAAATGAACAGCCGAGGAGAAAGGTAACGAGATCGTCCCTCCAGAGGTCGAGTAAATTGGGGAGCCGATCGGTTCTCAACTCACCGGACTGATAGAGCCGATAAAAAGGCACATCGAAACGTATGTCGGAGTCTCTGGCGATAGGAGAGGGCAAAAAATATTGACCCGCAGGTAACTCGGCCAATAGGGGGCAGGGTTTCGGATTGCGTCGGCAGAAAAGCCTGAACTCAACTGCTTCGGACGCCGGTACGATGACGAGATTCGCCTGAGCGTACCCTGGTGCGAGGCCAGCTGTTGGTTTCCGCCACTGATCCTGGCGGATCATTTGTCTTAACTGGATCGGTTCCAAGTTCTCTATTTTTTCGCCTTCAGTGATTCCAATTCCCCACCGATTGCCCAGCACTCTGGCGGTGTCTCCCGGAAAATCACATATACTCCCTCGCGAGCTCCTGTTTTGGCTACCTCCAGCATCAAATCCGTTATTTTTTCCGCGATGGTCTGTTTTACTTCCTCTGGGCGACCGGGGAAAAATTCAATTGTTATTACTGGCATAAGTTTACTGCCTCTCTCTGTTGAAGCCTCTTTCTAATAAGTGAACTGGTCAAGCGCTTGACCAGTTCACTTATTACCTTCTTCAACAGCTTTTCAAGTTTTGTGTGCAGTTAAGCCTGGCTACGCGGGACGAAGTACTTGGCATTAACGGGGCAAGGAAGCTGGCACATGCCGCAACCGATGCACTGATTGATGTCGGTGAGTAGTTCGCCATGCTTGAAACTGATGGCAGGGCAGTAGGTATCGGCACAGAGTCCGCAGCTCGTGCACTTGCCAAGGTCTGTCTTGGCGACGTAATCAAGGAAAGTATCCTCTCCACCCTGGGGTTTAAAGTACTTGAGGCCCAGACCACGGAAGTCCTCGATGGTCTTGTAGCCGCACTTCTCCATGTAGCTCTTGAGGAAGTTATTAACTCGGGTAAGGAAGGATACGCCGTTGTGCACGATGCCGTGCAGAGTCTGGCTGCACTTCGCCCCAAGCATTATCTGTTCGACCACATGCTCCGGCTTGTCCACTCCGCCGCCCCCCCAGATGTCAACTTTGTCACCGAAGGTGGAGCTGATGAGAGCTATGGTCTTGTAAGACTGATAGCGGAGAGCGGAACCCATCAGGGCACCGAAGGGGTTGATGTTCATAGCCGGGAAACGAGTCTTTCCGCCGTTCCAGATGTCAGGTGGAGCCACCGCTAATGACATATGGTTGGCTACGATCCACTTGGCTCCGGCCTGAATTGCCTTCTCGGCAATGAGCAGAAAGCGGGGGTAGGCCATCTCGCCGGTCATCTTGAATCCGACGGGAACCTTACAGGCTTTGGAGACCGCCTCGATGATCGGGCAGAGGAGATCGGGCTCGGTTCCCATCATCATGCCGTACTTGGCTTCCTCAGGTAGTTCAATGCCGGCTTCGCCCTTCATAGCGTCGCAGGGGCAACCGGCATTAATCTCGATCATGTCCGCACCCATGTCCTCGAGGATTTTGGAATGCTTCACCCATTCATTCGGGTCGAAATCATAAACCAGGGACTGAGCAAGAATGGGGACGTCTTTGGGCAGCCTGGGCTTTAGATAGTTGATCCACTCTTCGTAGAAGTTCATGCACAGCTGCAGGCTGTGGCCGGCCCAGACTGTTGTGCCTGGTTCAACCTTGCACCAGCGACCATAGTATTGTTTGCGATAAAGCTTGAGCCAATCTCCTGCAACTTCTTCGGGGAGAGGATCACCTGGTTTGATCGCGGGACTGATAATGAAACCGGCACCCGCGTCTACATATTTCAAAAAGACTTCAGCGTATTTCTTCCCGGGCAGTAGATGCTTGTCCGGATCGCAGGAAGAAACTCCAAAGGGTGAGCGCATTTTTACGCCCGCAATGCTGGTTGAAATGTCAACAGCCACTTTATCCTCCTTGATCTTATAATTTTTGTAAGGACCCTTCCCATAAAGCAAAAGACTACGACCTTTTTGCCCTCATCACCCCCTTCTTGAAATTACTTGCTGACATATGGGTACCCCTCTTCATTTCTTTCTCATTTTTCCTTTTTGCGTTTTTCCCTTTCCCAGCAATCACAGAGCATGGATAGGCGTTTCTCTTTTGTTTCACTGCCCTCCATCGGGTTCAAATCGATAGCCACAGCCCTGACCGGAGAGGCTTCAACTCCCAAGAGAGGAAGGGGGAGGGCGACAAAGAGGTAAGGACCTCCTGCAAGCAGGGATTTGAGGTTCATCAGGCTTTCCACGATGCAGACGCCGGTATCCAGAAGCACTTTGTGAGCGGAGAAATCATGATCCGCAGAGGGCATGTCAACTCCTACGACCCCGACTCCCTTTTCTACCAGCCATTCCGCTGCATCCGCAGTCAGGGGAGAATAGTCAGAAAAGTACTCGGGCTTCCCCAGCATTCTCTCCGCTCCGGTGAAAATAAGAGCAGCATCCCCCTTCTCTAACTGCACTTCGCATTTCTTGAGTTCCTGTTTGTCAATGGGGGTCGATTTGGGTAGATGGGAAAGATCGAAGACTTTTGCCTTCCCCACCAGGCGATCCAAGTTGACTTTTTCCAGCGTGCACCCCTGCGCCAGCACGTGACGAGGCGTGTCGAAATGAGTACCGGCATGGCTGCTGACCACGATTTCGGTAAGCTCCAGGCCGTCCTTTTCTACTTTGGCTGTGGGGGTTGCTTTGTAGGGAACGACTGCATCGTGGGGATATTTCGGCATCCCCTCGTACAGACTCATACTCAAATCAATTACTTTTGCCATCTTTCTCCTCCATCTGCAGATTTATTCACCGAATAAGCCAGCCAGAGGGCAGTGGATCTTTTTCATCCAGGATGAATTGCAGCAAACCCGTCACAAAGCTTCTGCCAATGATCTCTGGAATTACGGCTTCCTGCGCCCCTACGCGCACTGCCCTGAGAGCCTTTCCAGTGTAGGTGGTGCCTAAGATTCCTTCACAAATTATACTTCCTCCCAGTTTGAGCTTACCCTTCGCTACCTCCAGGCCGACCTTCGCACAGGTGCCGGAAGCACAAGGGTCCCTTGCCACCTGACCATTGCCATAAACGAGCATGGTGAGAACCTGGGCCTCAGGGTTTCTGGGTTTATCAAGAACCTCAATTAGCTCTACAGTGTTGATGTCGGGGATTTCAGGATGTTCCCATTTTCTTTTATTCAGTTCCCTTTTGATTTCCATGCAGAGGGCCGTCAGCTTGGGGAGATTTTTCTCCTCGATCTCTAACTTGAGGTCGGATGCTTTTACAAAAGCGAAGAAATTCCCCCCGAAAGCGATGTCAACCGGTACTACCCCAGAGGAGGTGTGGATTTTAAAATCCGTCTCGACTAAGAATGAAGGAACACTCTCCACCGCTACGGAGAGGCTCTTGCCTTGAATTGGACGGGCCTTGACGATCCCTGCAGGAGTGTCCACTCTGATTACTCCTGCCTCTTTCGGCTTGAGCCCATTCATCTCTAACATAACCGTTGTAACGGCAATGATCCCATGCCCACAGAAATCCAGATACCCCTCTGGATCCATAAAAAGCACGCCGAAATCGCAGTTTTCCTCAATCGTATCCGTAATAACTGCTCCAAACATATCCTTATGGCCGCGTGGCTCGTGCATCAGGAAGCGGCGGACGTGATCCAGATGCTCGGTAAAAAATTCCTTTTTATCGTGCATACTGACTTTTGGGAGCGGAGGAAGCCCGGAGATAAGGATACGGGTAGGGTCACATTCAGTATGAGTATCTATGCACCACAGTACTCTGTTTATTTTCAAGAGCTGCACCCTTTCGCCTCTAGATTTCCATTAGAACCAAAACTGTGGTTATTCTTTAAGCTCTATATAATATAGCACACAAATCAATTGATTATTTTGTATTATAAATTATCTTAATTGTCAATCAGACAGCTCAAATATCAAGATCTCTCACAATGCCTATTAGAAGCTGAAAAATCAAAGATGAAGAAAGATAATTCTTTAATACTTTTCTCTGCATTTAGCTATAAAATTGATTTACTGGAAATCCTTTATTATCAATAGAAGGAAATTTTTGATTTATTTTTTTTCTAAAAATTCATTAATTTCTCCAATTTTCAGAGATAAATAATAATGCTTAAATTTGCTTAAAATAGCATTATTAGTCATTTAAAAGATATTCAATTATTTATTTTTCCCCATCTGTAATACAATGATTTTTCTATTATTTGCAAGTGATTATTCTGACAATTCTATTGATTTGATTTTGCATTCCGAATTAGAATACCAGAAGAACGCTAGAGGGAAAAAAGTAAGATCAGAAACTCTATTTTTCTTGTCTGGATGCTGGATTACAGAGCAGAGGGGGTGATTTTGCGATTCACGTTTTTACTGGTTTTGTGCAGAAATACTCTTGAACATTTACCTTTTTTGGAAAGAGGAGGACAAGGATGTCTGAAGAAAAAACGATAGAAACCATTCCATTTTGGCTGGCAGTAGCTCTTGTTACAATTGCTACTCTCCCGACCATCCTGTACCCAGGACAATACAGGATTCCACTCTGGGCAGCATTCACAACCTGGGCTGCCTACTTCAGTTTAGGAGCCAAGCCCTCCGTTATCTTCGGTCTGATCGTCCCTAACTTCTTCTGGGGGTCTTTCTGGACAACAATGGCGCTCTGGACCTGGATGCTCATGGTCAATAATAATGTGATTCCAGATGTTGCACCTTACATCACCTTCTTCATCTTCATCTCCATTCTGGTCTGGTCCATGAAATTCTGGAAAGTCTGGCAGCAAGGTGCGCTGGCCCTGTTCCTCGGAGTATCTATGACCATCGCTATCTTCGCCACAGGATTCTTCCCGGCTACCGGGAATTACGTAGCCGATCCCTGGATCTCCATGCTTTGGGCCTGGCTGACTGCCACATTCGGAGCCTTCCTGGGCTGGATAAACATTATTATTACTTTCCCGCGCAAAGTACGCAGGTAAGCGAACCCCACCCCACAAATCTGTCACAGCAAAAAATCGACCCCCCTTAGGGGGGTCGATTTTTTATCTCGATAGAAAGGTTCCTATCGCTTTTTTATTCCCCGTGCACGTCTTTAGTGTGTTCGTTCAACGCGGTATAGCTCGGGAAGATCATCCCGCAGACTGAGCATTTGACTTCTTTTTCGGGAGTTTCCCCGTGCGTTTTCCTCTGATGCCTTTCCAGCGCTTCCGGAGTGGGAAACATAGCTCCGCATTGAGAGCATTTTTCATTCACATTCATCTTCCATCATCCTCTCTGTCCTTTAATCTTAGCAGAAGAGGAATCTCAGGATGTATGACCTTTCCCCTCGATCATTTCCAGGGCGTGATTAAGAACAGATAGGAGGATCTTCATCCCTTCTCTCACAGCTCTTGGACTTCCGGGCAGGTTCACAATCAGGGTCTTTCCTCTTACCCCCGCTTCTCCGCGAGAAAGACAGGACACGGGTGTTTGTTTCAATCCTTTCAGCCGGAGGAGCTCAGAAATGCCGGGGGCCCTGCGCTCAACAACCGAGATGGTAGCCTCCGGGGTCTGATCGCGTGGAGAAAGCCCTGTCCCGCCCGTGGTGATGACGAGATTCAACTTCAGTTCGTCCGACCATGCCTTAAGTTGTCGAACGATGACGTCCAGTTCGTCCGGAAGGATTTTTTTCTCCTTTATTTCCCAGCCTCCCCCTTCAAGCGCTCGCTCAATGAGCGGGCCGCTCTCGTCGATCCTCGACCCATTGAAGCAGGAGTCGCTTACGGTGAGAACGGCAGCTTTTCTTTTTCCGCTCTCTGGCGTCATAACCTCGATCGTATCTTCCACCTTTACCTGCCCTCCCTTGATGACTTGGGCAAAGACTCCCTCCCGTGGCATTACGCAATCGCCTACAAGTTCACGAATCTCACAGGCGGCATGACATTCCTTCCCGATCCGGGTTATCTTCAGCTCCGCTTCCCCAATTTTTAGAATGGTATCTATGGGCAAAGCAAGAAGATCCAGGCCCTGTGTGGTAAAATTTTCCGCGAAGTCTCCCGGAGAAATCTGAAAACTCGCAGCCCTCATTTTCTCAACGCTCTCCTCCGCGAGGAGGCTAACTTGTCTGAGCCCCTGGCCGGCGTGAGCGTCATTCAGGATGCCATGGTCTCGAACCAGAACCGCCTGCTTCACTGGCTTTTTTCTCGTGCCCTTTTCTTGCGAAATGTTAATGGAGACAATTATTCCGGCCATTTTATTCTTATTTTCCCTGAAAAGTTCCGCTTTTTCCTCCGCTTTTGGAGACGAGGCAAAGGTCGTGGATGCTGATCCCCCGCTCTATGGACTTGCACATGTCATAGATGGTCAAGGCACTCACGGAGGCGGCGGTCAGGGCTTCCATCTCCACTCCTGTCTCAGCTTTAGTCCTGCAGCAAGCTTCAATCTCCACCGAGAAGCTCTCCTGATTGAGCTGCACCTTTACATCGACTGAAGTGAGGCAGATAGGGTGACAGAGTGGAATGAGCTCAGCAGTTCTCTTCGCAGCCAGGATACCCGCGATCCTGGCTGCCGTCAGGGCATCCCCTTTCTTCATTCTCCCCTCTTTGAGAGCTTGAAACGTTTCTTCTTTTAGCTGCACGCTAGCATGGGCAGTGGCCTCGCGGATTGTAGGTGATTTTCTCCCCACGTCCACCATCTGAATGTTTCCTTCATCATCCATATGCGTGAGTTTCTTTTCCCTCAAAAATCAACCTCCGATCTGAGACATCCCTCGTCCCTTGGAAGAGGGCAATATTTTCATGCCCTGGGGTTTCATCTCTACCGCTTTTCTTAAAACAGCACGAATTTTATCATCCCCGGGAACATCTCGGAGAGCTTCCTTTAAGTCTACTTCCTCCTCTCTGAGGAGGCAAAGGCGCAGGCGCCCCTCTGCGGTGAGACGGAGCCTGTTGCAGCGTGAGCAAATATGCTGGGTACGTGGAGCGATTAAGGAAATCGTACCCACTGCTCCAGGCAAACTGAAATGATGCAGCGCAGGGCCGCTCCCGGCCGGTTTCTCTGCTTCTTGTAGTTCCACCGCTCTCTTGAGGGAGCGGAAAATGGCGCTGGCAGCGATGAACCTTCGCTCCTCCAGCAAGCCCCCTACTGGCATGTACTCTATAAAGCGAACATGAACTGGAAGCCGGCGGGTTAAGTCTAGGAAGGGGAGAAGGTCGTCATTAATTCCTTTCAATACCACCACATTGATCTTAACCGGGTTAAATCCTTCTGAAAGAGCCGCCTCGAGACCTTCAAGCGTCCGAGGCAACTCGTCTCTTCTTGTGATGACGTGGTACCTGTCCCGATCGAGAGAGGGCAATCCAATATTGATACGCTTGAGGCCGGCCTGCCGAAGGGATCTTCCCAGCTGGGGGAGGAGCAGGGCGTTGGTGGTAAGTGACAGGTCTTCGATACCCGCGATCCTTGTGAGCCGATCGACAAACTCCACAATCCCTCTGCGCAGAAGCGGCTCCCCTCCGGTGAGGCGAACATGTTTTATTCCCTCTTTCACCGCTATCTGCAAGAAAGCCTCGATCTCTTCGAAGCGCAGAATATCCTCGTGGCGAACTAAGGGGACGCCCTCCTCCGGCATGCAGTAAAGGCAGCGCAGATTGCATCGATCCGTAAGGGAAATCCGCAGATAGCAGATCTCCCGGCCGAAAGAGTCTCTGAGCATCAATGATCCTCCGGCTGATTGATCAGCTGTACGGTAATCGGGTCCCCCTTCTTCAGGCTGCGCACCCCTTCGTCAAGGAGGGCAATGCCGTCGGCAAGAGCCATCGAGGAGAGAATACCCGACCCCTGGGGACCGGTAGTATAAGCATATAGCCCTCCTCCTTCCTGTGAAAGTCTGACGCGGAGAAATTCGAAACGATCATCGAATTTCGAGAACTCTTCCCTTAAGATTGCCTGCTTTTCCGGCCGGAAAAGCAGGCAATGTCCCATCATTTTGCGCAGGGCGGGGCGAACATATTCTTCCATGCAGATCATGGCGGAGACCGGGTTTCCCGGCATGCCGAAGATTAGTTTCCTCCCTTTGGCCCAGAAGGCAAGAGGCCTTCCAGGTTTCTGCTTCACCCGCCAGAACCTGGGCTCCGCTTTCAAGTCGGCCACTACTTCTCTAACGAAATCGTACTTGCCCACGGAGACGCCGCCGCTTGTCAGCAGCACATCAGCTCGCTCTATCGCGCCGGTTAAAGCCTGGAGCACTTCCTGGCGCTGATCGGGAATGCGGGGATAAAGCAGGGGGATTCCGCCTGCTTCCATGACCTGGGAGCACAGGGTATGAAGGTTGGAGTCACGGATCTGACCCGGCCCAGGTTTATGCCGGATAGATACTAACTCGTCCCCGGTCGTCACGATTGCAACCTTAACTCTGGGATAGACAGGGATTAGGGAATATCCCAGGGAAGCACAGATTCCGATCTGAGCAGCCCTGAGGATTGTTCCGGAAGCCAGGGCCCTTTCCTCCTGCCGCAGATCTTCTCCTTTAATTCGGACATTTGCCCCTTTTTTTATCGGCCGAAGGATGATCACCTTGGAATCTTCCTTTCCTGTATCCTCAACTTTGACGACGGCGTCGGCCCCCTGAGGCAAAGGCGCTCCCGTCATAATACGAACTGCTGTTCCTGCTCGCACTTCCTCAAGGAAGACGCTCCCCGCCGGTTCGTCTCCGAGGATCTTTAAAGCGACAGGCTCTTGATCCGTTGCCGAACGCGTATCCTCTGCGCGCAGGGCGAAACCATCCATGGCCGAGTTCGTAAAAGGGGGAATATCCTCGCTGGCGACAATTTCTCCGGCCAGGACGAGTTCTAGACAATTCTCGATCGAGGTTAATTCCGGTTCAAGGGGGCGAGCACTATCCAGCACTATTCCCTGCGCCGCTCGGAAAGTCAAGTCGCTCATAGCTTGTCTTCCTTAAGAAGGATGTGGAGGGAAGTGGCTTTGAATGAGGCCATGATCTTCTCCCCTTCTTTTAAATTCAAATCGAGGACGGACCGGCGGGTGATCAGAGCAACCAGGGGAAAGCCACAATACAAGTGGACTTTCACAACCGGCCCGCGGTAATCCAAAGCAGTGATTCTACCCTGGAAGCGATTCCTGGCTGATTCAGAAGCGGTAGCAAATGTGTCCTTTCTCAGCACGATTTCCTCTGGGCGCAGGCACACAAGCACGTTGTTTCCTTCCGGGTAAGGAGTAACCGCCTCGATCGCCTCCTGGCCAAGAGCTATGGTCGCAAGGCCCTCCGAGTTCGATAGGACCCTGCCTTTAAGAATATTTTCTGTACGAATGAAATAGGCTACCTCTTCATTCTGAGGGCAGTAAAAAATTTCTTCCGCCGCGCCAACCTGTAAAATGCGCCCACGCTCGATAATAGCAATGCGATCCGCCACCTGGGAAGCTTCTCCCTGATCATGCGTCACATAGACGCAGGTGAGCTGGAAATGGCGGACCACCTGTTTTATTTCTCTCGCCAGGCTCTCTTTGGTCGCTGGATCAAGTGAGGCCAGAGGTTCGTCGAGCAGCAGGAGGTCAGGACGCAGGACCACCGACCGAGCTAAAGCCACACGTTGCGCCTCTCCACCGGAGAGTTTATTACAGGGACGTTGTCGCAGGTGGTCAATCGCCAGAATGCTGAGTACTTCGTCTACTCGCTGTCTTGCTTTTTTTCCCCTTAAACCGCGCAAATGTAGCCCATAAATCACATTCTGGTAAACACTGCCCTTAAAAAGAAGAGGATCTTGGAAGGTCATGGCTATTCTGCGTCGCAGCTCCAGTCGGACAGGTGTTTGTACTCTCTCCCCCCGCCAGAGAATTTTTCCCTTTTCCGGGCGGATTAGGAAATTCATCAAGCGCAATAAGGTGCTCTTGCCCGCTCCGGTGCGTCCAAGTACAGTGAGAATTTCCCCCTGGCGCACTCCCAGTTCTTCAACCTCCAGAATCGGCTTTCCCCCGGCGCGATAGAGGATTTTTTCCAAGCGAAGGATCTCGCTCAAGCCGACCTCCGCTGTTGCACCCAGGTGAAGAGCCAGTTGATTAAGAGCGCAATTAAAAGCAGGATGATACTCAAACCGATGGCTAGGTCGAAGTGTCCTTGGCGGGTCTCCAATACGATTGCTGTCGTCATCACGCGGGTCTCTCCCCGGATATTTCCTCCCACCATCATCACTGCTCCCACTTCCGATATTACAGAGCCGAAAGCAGCGGCAAGCGCTGCTAGGAGCGAAAGCCGCGCTTCCTTGATCAATTTCCAGAAGAGCTGGAAGGGAGTCGCTCCAAGAGAGATGATTTGCAAGCGCAAGCGTTCATCGAGACCCTGGATAGCAGCCAACGTGACTCCGACCACGAGGGGAGTGGCAATGATGACCTGGGCGATGATCATCGCCCAGGGGGTATATAGCCACTGCAGGCTTCCAAGCGGCCCCGAGCGAGCGAGGAGCAGGAAGACAAATAATCCGACAACCACAGGGGGAAGGCCCATGCCGGTGTTCACCAGCGTAACAAGAAAATTTCTCCCCGGGAAACGGCGCAGACCTAAGAAGACGCCGAGCGGCACGCCCAGGGACATTGCCACAATAACAGCTAACCCGGAGACCTCGAGAGAAAGAGCAAGGATGATCAAAAGCTCCGGGTCGAGCTGCCAGATTAGGTGAAAAGCGTCCCCTATGTCCTTATACCTGCCTTCGGGGGTTGATTTCAAGATTAAGGTGAAGCATTTGGCACAAAGAGCGGCTGTCCGTATTTATCCACCCCGAACTCTCCGATGAGCTTTTGGATCTCAGCAGAGGTGATCCAATTGGCGAAATCGAGGGCCTCTTTGGAATGTACTTTGGGAAATTTTTCCGGGTTCACGACGATCACTCCGTAGGGGTTAAATAGCGCTTCATCCTTTTCCGAGATGACGACCAACTGCAGGGAAGGTTTAAGGGCCAGATATGTACCACGATCTATCAAGGTATAAGCCTGCTTCTCCGTTGTAATTCGGGCTGTTTCCCCCATGCCCTGACCGGTGGATATGTACCAGGACCCGGTTGGGGTGATGGAGGCCTTTTTCCAGAGCTGGAGCTCTTTCTTGTGCGTGCCCGAGTCATCCCCTCTTGTGACAAAGGGAGCCTGCGATTGGGAGATCTTTTTCAAAGAAATGATGATGTCAGTTCCCTTGGCCTGAGCTGGGTCAGAGGCAGGACCCACGAGCAGGAAATCGTTGTACATTACATCCTTGCGCAAGGAGCCGTAACCGTCAGCCATGAATTGATCCTCGGCTGTCCGGGAGTGAACGAGAAGCACGTCGGCATCCCCTCGCTTGCCCATGGCCAGAGCCTCGCCTGTTCCCACGGCGACGACCTTTACCTTGACGGAGAATTCTTTCTCGAATTTAGGAATGAGGAAGTCGAGCAGGCCAGTATCCTGAGTGCTGGTGGTCGTGGCCAGAATTATCTCCGTTGGGCTTGCTCCTCCGCAGGCCGCAAGGGTCAGAAGCAGAGAAGCAAGTACAAACAGGATAGAAAGACGTGTAAAAATTTTGCGCGCCAACTTTCTGTTCTCCTTTCCAAATTTGGGAGGCGAGAGGATTGCTCCTCTCGCCCTTAGTCCTCTTAGAGGACAGCGCCTGCCTTCTCCCCAAGGGAGAAAGCCGGTCGGAAAACCGAAAGTAGTTTAGCAGAAGTGGAGAAGTGAGGGCAACCTTTACTTAGAGCTTAACTTCCTGCCAAAGCATCCGGTTCAAGTCTACCAGCAAAAGCCTGCTCCCGAGTTCTTGATCCTGCCCGAGAAGGACACGAACGGCAAGAGCCGCTTCCATCGTGCCTAAGACCGCTGGGGTGGGAGCAGGAATGCCGAGGGCTTTCTCCACCCCATGCGGGGGGCAACCGGCGGGAAGGCCATAGATTTTGTCAAGTTCCGGACCTTCCGGGTGAATGACCGCCAGTTGACCGAAGAAGCCGGCGATGGCGGCGTGAATGAGAGTCTTTTTCAGTTTCCGGGCCTCTCGGGCCAGGAGAAGGCGGCTCGGCAATTCTCCGAGGGCATCCACGATTAAATCTAAGTCATTCAGGATCGGGAGGGCATTCGATTCATCAAGATATTGCGGAATGGCCTCCAGCTCTATCCCCGGATTCACTCTCCGTAAACGCGTTTTTCCGATCAGGGCTTTATTTTTGCCCACGCTCTGCGCACGAGCGAAAAGCTGTCGATTCAAATTTGATTCCTGGAATCGATCGCCGTCCACGAGGCGGATGAATCCCACCCCCGCCCGGGCAAGGACCTCAGCCGCATATCCTCCCAGACCGCCGAGGCCGATTACAGCCGCGCGGGAGCGCAGCAGTTTGAGTTGCCCCGCGAGGCCGAAAGAATCGATATTGCGTTCATAATGTTCGGGGAGAATCCCATTTTCTAGCGCCTTGATCTCCAGCTCCTTCAACCTCATTCGGGATAATTTTGCCAGCTCCCGCGCGGCCATCAAACCTAAAACTTTTCTCCTGCCCCCGTCAGGTGAAACCAGCTCATGGCACAGCGCCTCGAAATCAGCGCGAGTCAGCCTCACTATCCACCTCCGACTACAGGGGCAATAATTATATGGGAACCTTCCTTTAAGGGGGCGAGCAGGCTCTGAGTGAGATCGAAACTCGATCCCTCCACGAAGACGATGATATTCTCTCGCAAGGATTCTCGATCGTGATTTAAAAGGACTTCCGGGATTTTTGGATCCCATTTTCTGCCCATTTCCTCGATCAATCCTTTCAAAGTCGGTTCGGAGACTTCGATTTTCTCCGCAGAGCGGCCGCAAAAGAAAGTCAGATTACCCCCGAAGGTCACTCTAATAGTGATTTCTGTCACGTTGCTCTCACGTTCCGCTTTATTTTAACAGGAAGGGGGGAGTTTGGTCCTGAAGCTCGAGAGAAAAGATGTATAATGGCCTTCTGATGGCTATAGGCAAGAGAAGGAATCATTTCTGGCGAAACGTTATCCTTGCTGCTGTCTTTCTGGCAATTGTAATTTCCGCTTTTTTTTGGGGTCCTCCGCTCTGGGCCCTGCTTTCCGATAGACCTCGCATAGAGAACTTCCTCCGTTCCCTTGGTCCCTGGGGGCCGGTGGGGTTGATCATTATCCAGGCATTGCAAGTTTTTCTATTCCCGATCCCCGGCTTCTTCGGTATGTTGGGCGGATTTCTCTTCGGATTCGCCCCCGGGCTGCTCTATAGCCAGATAGGAACCGTGTTTGGCTCGATGATCGCTTTTTTTCTGGCCAAAACTTTCGGCCGACCGCTCGTCAAACGTTTCGTAAACAGGGATAAGCTTGATCAACTGGACACCCTGGCCAGAGACAAGGGAAAGCTGTTCTTTCTGATCTATTACCTCGTGCCATACGTGCCCAAAGATGCCATGTGTTATGTAGCCGGCCTCACCCCGTTGAGCTATCTAGCTTACCTCATGATCTCTTTTTGGGGGCGCTTACCCGGCACTATATCCGCCACCCTTGTGGGCGCCGGGATCTGGCAATTTCAGATCCCGGCCTGGGGCTGGATTTTGATCGGCTGTCTCATCGCCTTGCTTCTAATCCTCGCTCTCGTATACCGCAGGTACCTTAAATCCTGGGTGCTTGGACTTCTCAAGAGTGATCGAACAAATAAGAGGCAAAATCAATCATAGCTCTCGCGGAGGCCGCTGTTCCAACTTTGGCTGCGGGAGCAGCGGGATAAAAATGAGGCTTTCTTCTCGAATGAGGGTAAGCTGTCCCCTTACTCTGATAAGCCCTGACAGGGCGGCCACATTTTTTCTAATCCGGATTTGTGGCGTCCCTTTGAAAATGGACAAGGAGCGAGGAGCTGATTAGACTTAATCATCATGCTCGAGAAGAGAAAGAGAGGATAATCCATGAAGATCTTCTGGATAGTATTGGGCTTGATCTTCACTTTGATTGCCCTGGCGTCGTTCATCCTTACTCTTATAGATGCCTTTGCCGCTCTGGACCAGGTGGGACTCTCCCGTATCGTACAAGCAGTTGGTATCCCGGCCGTTCTTTTAGCGATTGCTTCGATTCTCTGGGGGATCCTTATCCAATTGCGGGCGCATCGCACTGTAAGAGCGAAGGAACAGGCTATTGCGCTCGAGACGAAGGAGGATATTCCTGACGGGCCCTAAATTTGGCGCTCATCTGTTTAAACCAATAAAGACGCTCTCGCGAGAGCGTCTTTATTGTATACCCATTAATTACCTATTTCTTCTTTGCCGTCTTTTTCGCCGCTTTTTTCGCTGTCTTCTTGTTTTCTTTGGGAGCGGGCTTCTTCGCGGGCATTTAGCGTCCTCCTTTCCCTCGCCTTATTGGCGCTTTTGGAGACCGTCTATGATCTTTTTTAAATACCTCCCATTGGCTTCAGCCTTGGTCTCCAGCTCTGTTATTATCTGCTCTAAATTTGATTTTATTGTGACATGATTTTTCGTAATTTGTGTGAATTTAGAAAAAAAGTTTTTTTCTCCTAGCTCCTCGAACTTGATTGTTTCAGCAGCGAGCAGATTTGCGAAGGCTGTGACTTTCGGATCATAAGAAATTGCCAGGAAAGGAGTGCGTGCTTTTGCGGCAAAAATTAAAGAATGAAGCCTCATTCCGACTATGAGCTCCGCTTTTTTAAAGAGGGCGATCAACTCCTCCGGTTTTAACTGATATTCAACGGAAGCGCTCACAACGGATTCCTTCGCCAGGGTTCGAGCGAGCCCGAGGTCGAAGGATGCCTGGAATGGGAGGTAAAGAATCTTTAAGCTGGTAGTCCGGCTGATCCTTTCCGCAAGCGAGGCGAAGAGCTCGACGGGGAAAGGCCTGCCCTTGAGAATGCGAAGGCAGAAAATAATGAAACGCTGTTTTTGCAAACCTAATCTTTCCACGAGCTCCTCCTCACGCTTGCTGGGAGCCGGCTCAAGAAGGAGGGCCAGGTCTGCTGTCAGGGCTACCGGAACTCTACTGACACCCAGCGTCGCCAGCTCCCTGGCGGAGTGTTCATCCCTCACAGTGATCAGGTTTGTTTTCTCCAACACCCAGCGAGTTACCGATCGGTTCACCCTCTTGCGGATTGGTCCGATACTTTGCGCTAGGAGAACCACTCTTTTCTTCAGCATTTTCCCCAGGAGAATTACGCTTAAGTAATAAAGGAGGCTGCGCGAGGAAGTAACATCCTGCAAGAGACCGCCTCCGCCGGATATGAGCAGGTGGGAACGGACAATGGTAAAAAAGATCGACAGCATATTCAAACGACTCACGCTCCTCACCTTGTGTTCGGCGGAAGTAGCCCTGGGATGGGAGGAGATAACCGTGATCTCTATCTCCGGAAACTTACGGATGATGCTCAGGAGGGCGGAGAGAATGGCTTCATCCCCTGTATTTCCGAACCCATAATATCCAGAGATGACTACGCGTGTCTTACATATTGCCATTGAATCCTCCAGAAAAAGGGAATCATTCTGAAGAGACGGAGCAACCTTCTCGGATCGACAAGAAGCCGATAGAGCCATTCCAGAGAGCAATTTCTTATCCAGCGGGGTGCCCTCTTTTTCTCGCCCGACCATATCTCTATTGCCCCCCCGACCCCAACAGCCACGCCGAACGTTCCTCGAGGCAGGGAGTTGATGAATCTTTCCTGCTTTCCGATGCCCATCCCAACGATCAGGAGGGCGGGGCGGGTTTCCTGGATAGCAACGCTTATTGCCGCTTCTTCCTCCGGAGTAAAGTAACCGTGGTGAGTTCCCGTAATAGAGAGCAGCGGGTATTTGCTGAGTAAGCGCGCAGCGGCTTTATTTGCAACCCCCGGGCGGGAACCCAAGAGGAAAAGGGGCATTTTTTCTCCGGTACAGTGAGCCAGCAAATCCTCGGCGAACTCGATTCCAGGGTAACGTATTAAGTTGAGGTCATGCAGCTTTTTTGCTGCCCAGACTATGCCTGTCCCATCAGGAATGGCCAGATCAGCTTTCTTTAGGATGGAACGGAGTTCCTCGTCCTTCTGGCAATAAAGGACCATTTCCGGGTTTAGAGTGGCGACGAAACGCCCTTCCCTTTCCTTCAACCAGGTGGTCGCTTTCTCCAGGAGTGATGCCCTGGGCTGCGTATCGAGGGGCATTCCCAGGATATCGACCCTCGAGTTCACCGAGCCCACCTCTCCAGGATCCCGCGCACAGCCTGCACTACTGCGAGGAGATCCTCTTCAGCCATGCGAGCGAAGAGAGGAAGGGAAACGAGGCGGCGGAACGCCTCTTCCGCCTGAGGAAAATCCCCCTCCCGATACCCGAAGGACTCCTGATAATAGGACATCAGGTGCAGGGGGATGAAATGTACGGAAGCGCCGATATTCTCCCGCGCCAACTCTTCTACGAATTCGTCGCGCGTGCAGGCCAGTTCCTCCAGTTTTAACTTGATGGGGAAGAGATGCCAGGAGTGTCGACCCTCAAGAAAAGGAGGGGGAAGCGACAGGGGCAAGGAGGAAAGATGCTGGAAATATAGCTGAGCTAACCTCTCCCTTCTTTCCTGAAAAAACTCGGCTTTTTTCAGCTGGACCAGGCCGATAGCGGAGGCGATATCCGTGAGATTATACTTGAACCCGGGCGCTATGATGTCGTAACGCCAAGAGCCACCTTTTTTGTAACGATTCCAGGCATCTCGACTCATCCCGTGAAGGCGCCAGACTTTCATTCCCTCGGCCAGCTCCAGGGATGCGGTCGTGTTCATCCCTCCCTCTCCCGTGGTGATGCATTTGGTGGGATAGAAGCTGAAGCAGGCAACATCGGAGGGAAGGCTTCCAATCATCCGATCACGATATTTAGCGCCCAGAGCATGGGCGGCATCCTCGATCACAAAAAGCTTGGCAGCTCTTCCTATCTTCATGATGCGATCCATCGGGCATGGCCTGCCGCCGTAATGCACCGGAATTATTGCCCTTGTCTTTCGCCCGATTTTCCCTTCGATCTGATCCACGTCCATGTTCATGGTTTGAGGATCGACGTCGATGAAAACCGGTTTTGCTCCAAGGTGGCATACGATGTTTGCAGTCGCGGCAAAGGTCATTGTGGGCACTATCACCTCGTCTTCCGGGCAAATGCCCAAAGCAGCGAGAGCACAATGAAGACCGCCGGTGCAGGAGTTGAAGGCCAGGGCGTGGGGACTGCCAACATAACGGGCGAACTCTTCCTCGAATTCCATTGCATGAGCGCTCGTTGTAAGCCAGTTTGAACGCAGGACGGCGGATACGGCCTCTATTTCACTCTCATCCAGCCAGGGGGCAGAAAATGGCAAGAAAGTTTCTCGCCGGGACAATTCTTTTTTTCCTGTCATGGGGCTTTGCCCCTGAAGCTAAGCGTTCTTTTCTTGATATCTATTGTCTCCTCCATTAGCTTGCTCAACTCACCGGTGAGAGCTTTGGCATCGAAGAAGGCAAGGTCGGCCGGGGGCACTTCCCCAGGCAGACCCCCTTCTTTGTAGGCGTAATAAAGCCTTTCCAGGGCGATGGCGATGGAATCCTCACTCTGCGGATTCACCATGAAGCTCACCCCCGACTTCTTCAGCAGATCCTTGGTTAAGCCTTCTGGAACCAGGGCCAGGATCGGTTTCTTCGCTGCCAGGTATTCAAAGAGCTTTGCTGGGTAAATCTTTTCCCCGCCGGCTTTCCCACCCAAGACGAGCAGAAGGACATGGGATCTGCGTATTACGGCGATAGAGTGTTCATGAGGGAGAAATCCGAGGAAGCGCACAACCTCGTTCAACCCGAGGATATCTACGATCGGGCGCACCCGTTCTTCGAAAGGCCCTACGAAGAGTACCTGCAGCTCCTGCAGAACATCAGGGTGTTTCTCGAAGAACGCTTTGAGGCCGAGGAGGAAAAATATCGGTGTTTGCGGGCCGTAGAAATTGCCCACGTAAGAGATCGTGAAACGGGGATAGGGTTCCGGTTGCGGGGAGGGAAAGTCTGCCGGATCAAAAGCATTCGTGATACAAGCAAACTTTTCCGGAGGGAGGGTGGGATAGCGCAGGAGGAAATCCTCGCGAAACAGGGGAGTACAGGTCAAGATTCGATCAGCACGTTGTACAACGAGTTTTTCCAGGAGGGAATTCAAAAGGAGATGAAAGCGGGAAGGAAAGTATAGAAAAGTATTTGTCGACCAAAGATCGCGAAAATCCGCGATCCAGGGAATTTTTTTTCTTCCAACCAGTCTCCAGGCCAGAAGATGAGCTGAGTAAGGAGCGGAGGTGGAGAGCATACAATCGAAGGACACCCGGCTCATCAAGCCAAGCCCGGCACGCATTCCATCCGAAAGCCAGCCAATTCGATCGTCGGGGACAAATAACCAGGAGCGGATTCTCCCACGGTGGGAAAGAGGCAGTTCGCGGAATCCTTCCTTCAATGTTTTCAAGTTGGGATTTCCCTGCGCATCGCGTGGGACTTCCTCGATTTTCTTCCCTCCCCGGAAAAATGGCAGCCTGACTGTGAAAGAAAGAGGCTCGAGTACCTCCGCGTGCACCACCTTCTGCTCGGGTAAAATGTCCACTGAGATCTCATCCAGGGGAAGAAAAGGGGATGGTTCAGCCGTGAGCACAAAAGGCTCCCAACCGTAATCGGGAAGATACTTGATGAAGCGGAGGACGCGCTGCGCTCCTACTCCTCCGAGAGGTGGATAGTAATAGGAGACGAAAAGCACCTTCTTCACAGCCCAGAATCTTTCTGCATACCCGGAATAATTCGGGAGAAGATTTCTTGCAGCGCTTGCCGATCTACCCGCAAGGCGGCATCAAGGACCGCTTTGATCTGGGCGTGAAGCTCCGGCCAGGACATGAAGAGTGGATTGACGATTTTTAAAATTCTCTCCCGGCCACTCTCCTCTAATCGCTCGCCCTCCTCGCTCAACTCTTCCTGAATTTTCTCTCCCGGTCTCGCTCCGCGGTACTCAATTTTTATGTCTTTGTTCGGTTCCAGGCCGGAGAGCCTGATCAATTCCTCGGCCAACTCCAGAATATTAATGGGTGCTCCCATGTCCAGAATAAAGATCTCGCCGTTCATGGCTAAAGCCCCGGCCTGGATGATCAGCTGCACTGCTTCTCCCACCGTCATAAAATAGCGGGTCATCAAGGGATCAGTAATCGTCAGAGGCCCTCCCCTCTTGATCTGATCCTGGAAGAGCGGAATTACGGAGCCCTTTGACCCCAGGACATTCCCGAATCTGACTGTGGAGTAGGGGAGGTGCCAGCGGCGGGCGAGTGAAGTCGTCAAGATCTCCCCGAGGCGTTTTGAAGCGCCGTAGGCCGAAGCAGGTTTGACGGCCTTATCGGTTGAGATGTTGATGAAGCGTTCCACTCCCATTTTCCAGGCAGAGAAGAGAAGATTCATTGTGCCGCCGACATTATTCTTCACCGCCTCTTCTGGGTAGAGTTCCATCAGGTGGACATGCTTGTGGGCGGCTGCATGAAATACTACATTTGGCCGGATCAGATTGAATAGAAACCCGACCTTTTTCCTATCCTGGATATCGGCGATAATCGGCTGGATATTCAGGTGCGGAAAAGTTTGTCTCAATTCCAGATCTATTTCGTAAATCGAGTTCTCCCCATGCCCGAGTAAATAGAGCGTTCTCGGCCCGTACTGCACGACCTGGCGCGACAGCTCGGCTCCAATGGAACCGCCCGCGCCTGTGATTAGTACATTTTTCTGATAGATGTAGGAGGCGATTTCCTCCAAGTTGATCTTGGCGGGAGCGCGACGCAGGAGATCCTCCAGCTCAACCTCTCTCACCATCTCTACCTTCACATTCCCATCGATGAGATCGTAGACCCCAGGGACCACACGCGAAGGAATACCAGCTGATTTGGCCAGATTAACATAGTGTCGGATGACCTCACCCGAAGCTGAAGGAATGGAGATGAAGACGAGGTTCACCTTCTTCTCCTTCACCACTCTGAGAAAGCTTTTGCTGTCTCCGAGCACCGGTAAACCCCACAGACGGACTCCCTGCTTGCTCGAATCGTCATCAATGAAACCGATGGGAAAGAACCCCAGTTCAGGATGTTTGATGATCTCGCGCGTGAGCATTCCCCCTGCTTCTCCCGCTCCAACTATCAAAACGTTCTTCTTACCCCGCATTTTTCAAGACCTCTGCATAGATGGCCTCTATCCTGTCCACCATCACCTGGAGGGAGAAGTTTTCCTTGACCCAGGTATGACCGCGGCCACCCATCTTCCGCGCTTCGTCCGGATGGCGGAAAAGGTAGAGAAGGCGCTCGGCGAAAGCGGCAGCATCTCCAGAGGAGACCAAAAAACCCGTTACTTGATCTTTTACCACCTCTGGTACCCCTCCCACCCGGGTGCCCACAACCGGTTTGCCCAGTAGCATAGCCTCGAGAAGCGTTACTGGCAATCCCTCAGAAATGGAAGTAAGGACGATCACGTCGAGAGCCTGTACTACATTCAAGGGGTCCTGTCGGTATCCAGTAAAGTGGATATTCTCCGCAAGCCCCCTCTCCTCACAGGCTTTTTTCAAAGGTTGCAGATAGGGGCCGTCGCCAACAAAAAAGAAGAGGGCCTGCGGCAATTGTCCTTTAATAATTGCCGCCACATCAAGCAGTAGGAAAGGGTTCTTTACGTGCACCAGGCGGGCGAGCATCCCGCAGGCGGGGGTTGATGGGGGGATAGCTAATTCTCGTCGCATCTGTTCTCCCGTCGCCACGAGCTCGGTGGCCTTCGGATCAATAGCGCAATGTATGACGCTTATTTTTTCCGCTTCAGCCGTTTTACTCTCCACTAATTTCTCCTTCAGCCCGTGAGAGACTGCAATCAGGCGATGAGCGAGAGGAACGGTCCAGCGATCGATAGGGGGGTAGAGAAAGCGCTTTAGGGGGTTCTTATAATCCTCTTTCGGGAAGGAGTAAATGGTGGTGAGGATCCCTGCCCCTGTTCCTTTTGCCGCAATCCTGCCGATAAAGTTGGCGCGCACACCATGAGTATGCACAATTTCGTATTTTTCCTTCAAGATCAGCTGACGCAGTGGCCGAATTACCCTCAGATCCAGGATGTTATGCATGGGGAGTACCGAGATGGGTATTTGCAGGACATGTGCCTCCCTCTCCAGTTCTCCTTTCAGGAAACAGGCGATTCTCAGGCTGTGTCCTCGGGAAATTTGTTCCCGACACAGCCCCAAAAACTGATGTTTGGAGCCGGCAATCTCTCCTCCACCAATGATTTGCAGGATTTTAAGCTTCTTGGCCATCTTTCTTCAAAAGGGGCAAGGCAAAAAGGAACGCGCTCATGGCCCAAAATCCGACGGCCAGGGAGGGCTCTTCCCACAGATTTTCCGTAAAGTTGTGAATGAGAAAGGCAATGAGACCGGTCTGGAGAGACCAGCCGATATTTTTCAGATTCTTCTCCTTTATTGAATTTATACGACGGAACCCTCCCACAATTAGGGTCAGGGCAAGGAGGCCGAAAATGGCAAGGCCAGCGTAACCCAATTCAGCCGCCGTCTTCAGGTAATAATTATCCGCGTAGATACCCGGCCAGTAACCGGCGCGATAGGCGACCGCTCCGCCGAAAGTACCGGGGCCGCTGCCCAATAGAGGTGATCCGTCAGCGATCTCTAAAGCGAGTTCCCAGCGATAAAGACGGCCGGCAGTAGCGCTTTTAACCCAGTATTGCCCGGAGATCAAGGTGTCGAAGCGCTGTGCTAATAGAGGGACGAAAGGAACAGCAATGAGTATGATCAGGAGGACTACGAGGACGCGACGGTCGTGGAGGATACCTAAGAGCAAGAGGCTCAACCCGCAAGCCAGCCAGGCCGCCCGAGTCAAGGTAAAGAGAAGGGCGAGGGCAGCGAGTCCCAGAACAGAAAAGAAAAATAGTTTCTGAAGTGCTTTCCTCTCCTCGAAGAAAAGGACGAGAAGAAGAGGGATGAAGAGAACTAAATAGCCGGAGAGGCCATTAGGGCTCGGGAAAATTGAATAAGAACGGCTCTTAATGTTCTGTTCAAAATCCACGTCCACCCATCCGGGCTTGACCGGTATCTGAACCATGTATTGATACACGGCGTAGAGGGAGATAATGGCGATCACCAGACCCAGCGTGAAAAATAGAGGGCGTAAACCTTTCCTACTCCTCAGTGCATTCAGAGTGGCAAAGAAGAAAAGGGAGGTTTGCAGAATCGCGCGAACACCTTCAAACCCGACCTCGAAAGAAACCTGGTTGAAGGCAAGCGAGACACTGCACCAGAGAAGAAGGACAAGGAGGGGAAGTGCGGCCTCACTGCTCGAGAAATGCCTTTCCTTCTCCAGCCCCATACGCCAGAAGATGGCGAAGAAAAGAAGGGCGAGCAGCACAAAAGACCAGAGCTTACCCAGGGTGGAAGAAAGAGAGGAGCGGATAGCGAAATCCAGCAAAGGATAGGCGAAAACGGCATAAAGCCCCGTTTCGGGAGAACGAAGGACCTTGAGGAGGAAGAGAAAGGATATACAGAGAATGAGGATGATCAGGGGCGAGGAAAGGAAAGAAAGCAGGCCAAGAAGTGATCCGAAGAGGATCCAGAGTACACCGTGCCTGGATTCTGTCCTGGAGCGAAGGGACAAAAAAGTGAGGATCGAGCCTGACGAGTACCGGACAGGCAACAGCAGGCCAACCAGGCTGAAAAGAAAAAGAATCAAGGCTGTGGCCGTGTAAGTCAGGCCGCCGAGCTTAAAACTCAAGAAAGAAAGGGAAAAGTATACGGTAGTGAAACCAAAAATTGAAGCTGAAACCGAAGGAAAGAGCGCCTCCTTCAGATCGGAAGAGAGAGCAAACCAGAGCTTCTTAATGAGGGATCTTTCGGAGGCTTTTTCCCCCAGGCGGCAGAGTGAGAGGATTGCCCTGCTTCCCCTCCTGCGCAGTAATTCCATGGTAGCGGCACCCGCAGCGCCCGGCGCATTGGCGGTACGACCTGGGACAAAAACTCGGGCGACTGAGCTGTTCTGCAGCACATTCACTCCGAAAATATAAACTCCTTTCAGAATCTGGTAAGTGAAGCTTCCCTGCCAGGGCGAAGCGAGCTTGGAGATCCAGGAATAAAAGAAGCTGGATTCAAGGACTCTACTCATCCTGCTCCTCGTATTCCGGGGATAAGGAGAAGGTCCCCTCCTCTGAGGCCCAGGGCTCTTCCAGCGATTCCAAAAGATTGTTAAGGGCAGTTCTATCGACTCCCCAAAAGCTGATACCCCCTATATCGAGGAAATTGCCGGGTACCACTTCCAGGCGCACCTGGTTCATCTTCAGCTCTCCTAGTGATTTAGCGATCTCAATCGCTTTCTCGATGGGGATGTTCGTCTCCATGCAGGAAGTGATCTCGTTGAAAATAGAGGGTATTTTCATCACGTTCTGCCAGGTGAAATGCTGTTCGATGATGCTGGCGAAGAACTTCTGTTGTTTGTGCACGCGCGCGATATCTCCCTCAGGGTAATCCCGATAGCGGACGTAAGCGAGGCTTTGTTCTCCATTGAGATGTTGCAGCCCGGGGTAGAGGTCGATCCCCTCCCAGGGATAATACATCCGGTCCTCCACGTTGAAATCCACCCCCCCGAGGATATCGATCACCCTTTCAAAGCCCTCGAAGTTGATTTCTGCGTAATAATGGATCGTGCGGTTCAAAAGAAAAGAGACTGTCTCTGCGAGGAGGGAAATTCCGCCGTAAGAGTGCGCGGCATTGATCTTATCCTCACCGTAATCCGGAATCTGCACGAGGCAATCCCTGGGTATTGAGAGGATTAAGACTTCCGGAACCGAGGGGTTGATGCTGACAAAAATAATGGTATCTGAGCGCGAAGTCAATTCCCCGGGCCTGGCATCAACACCGATTAATAGGATATTAGCCCGCTCTCCGGGAGTGGGGGAAGGAAGTTCTATCGTGTGGTCGATATTGGCCCTGGCCTTCAGATAGGTCATATAGAACCAACCGACAGCAGCTCCGACGACAAGTATTACTGCAGAAAGCGCCAAAATGAGGATTTTTTGCCCGAGCTTCCCTCGGCTTTTTCGTCTCATAGCTGGGATTCTATTCGTTTCTTTCCTGCTCTTCAAATAATCACCTTATGCCTAATCGCCGCTTGGCTCTCTCCAGGAGCGGGAATAACTCCTTTACCTTCAGCAAATAAAGGAGCGCAGTGTATACGATTAGGCCGCAGACAATGGAAAGCATTGTTTCCAGCAATCTGCCGGTAAGAGAAAGAGGATTTAGGAAGAGGAGGAGCAGCCTATCGATGAAATAACAGCTTATACCCATCAGAACGGAAGCCAGGAGCATTTTTCCCATGGAGGGGACAAGTGCCGTAAGGCCGAGAGGACCGATTTTCCTGCGCAGAAAGATAACCATCAGAATCAAGTTGAAGCCGGCCGCGATCGTCGCAGCCAGGGCCAGGCCTCCAACGCCCATCGGCCCCACGAGAACGAAATAAAGCATTATCTGCAGGCCAAGACCTCCCAGCGTAATGAGGACAGGAGTAAGAGTGTCCTGCATTGCGTAGAAAGCCCGCAGGAGGACCATCAGGACTGCGTTGGCAAAGAGGCCGGGGGCATAGAGAGAAAGGGCTAAAGCCGCGAGGGATGTTCCCAAGGCGGTAAATTCACCATATTGAAAAAGCACCCGGATTATCGGAGTAGAGAGAGCAATCAGTCCTACAGCTGAAGGAAGGATGAAGAGCGATGAAGCGCCAATGCTCCAGCGAATGCTTTCCTTGGATTCCTTCCACTGCCCCTGGGAAATTTGTCCGGTCAGCGTTGGATAAATAGCGGTTGAGATGCTCATGGCAAAAATTCCCAAGGGAAGCTGAACTAGAACTCCGGCATTGCGCAGGGCGGTGAAGCTTCCCTCGATTAAGGCGGAGGTCAAGCGGGCTTCGAAGAGGGGCGAGAGCTGGTCAATAGCGGTGGAGACGAGAAGGGGCAGAGCGAGAATGGCCATTTTTTTCAGGTCGGGATGCCAAAGAGAACGTATGAGGGGGCGAAACCCGTGTGAGACCAAAGAGGGCACCTGAGTGACGAATTGGACCAGAGCGGCAACTAACCAACCCCAGGCTGCGGCCTGTACTCCCAGCGGTCGGGCGAAGAGGATGAAAAGAATCAGGGTAATATTGAAAGCTACGACAGAAAGAGCGGGAATAGTAAAGTTGTGCTGTGCGTTGAGGAGGGCAGTAGTCAGGCCGGCCCAACCCAGGAAGATCAGGCCGGGGAACATGATTTGCGAGAGTTGAGTCGTCAGGGCGCGTGTACTCGCGTCAGAAGTCGGGTTCAGCCAGTCAGTAAGGTAAGGGGCGAATACGATGCCCAGGAGGGAGAGAGCAGTCAGGATGATAAAGAGGACGATGAAGAGGGAGGAAGTCAGGCGCCACAGCTCTTCCCTCTCCTCTCTGACCAGATAACGGGTAAAAAAGGGAATGAAGAGAGCAGAGAGAAGCACCCCGGTAAGGATGTTGTAAAGCATATTAGGAGGAGTATTTGCCCGCAGGAAAGCATCAGAAAGCGTGCCAAAAAAGAATGCCGAAAGGAGGGCCTTCCAGATATAACCGAGAAAACGGCTGAGAATGGTTGCCAGCATAAGGATGCTGGCGAATTGGGCGATGCGCGAGGTGGTCACTTAAGGGGTAGAGGGAATAGGATAATTCCCCTTAGGAGGGATGAATTCGATTGCTGTGCATAAACCGGAGAACTTATAGGGAGATCCGAGGGCAGGAGCGTCCATCTGCACAATGACGTTGATTCCCATCTTTAATTCTTGACCTCTGAGCTCAAAAAGTCCGGTCCTGGCAACTTTCGGAGCGTGTGCCTTGAGGATGACTGATTTCAGATGGGGGTGATCGACCACTACAACTTGTCCGTCAGCGGTATTAACCGGGACCCGGGCGGGTCTCACCACCACCTCCACTACCTCGAGCAGGGTGTTTCCAGCCCCATCCGTAGCCCGGTCTTCCACTTTCACCCATTGGGCGACATCGGGCTCCACATTTGCCCAGGTCAAGGTAACCAGGCAATCCTCGGCGAAAGGAGTAGTCGGTGCGAAAAGGAACTTGTAGCCCAGGAATGCGACCACGCCTATTATGAGCAAGAGGACCAGAAGGTCGAATATATTGATTCTTCCGAAGAGCCTTCCCTTGTTATCCAATAATGGCATGTTCCCCTACCTTTCCGCCTGCATACGTTTTATTTTAGCGCCAACCGCGCTCAATTTTTCCTCCATTTTTTCATAGCCGCGGTCTATGTGTTGAATCTCCCGTACTTCTGAGGAACCTTTGGCAGCTAAGGCTGCCAAGACGAGAGAAGCTCCCCCTCTCAGGTTGGGTGAGGTGACCTTAGCTCCTGTGAGGTTTGGCACTCCAGTAATGACTGCCCCGTGTCCTTCCGTCCGGATATCGGCTCCCATTTTACGCAATTCGCCGGTGATGACAAAACGATTCTCGAACACTGTCTCCATGATCAGGCTCGTTCCCTCGGCCCGGGCGAGAAAGGCCATCATCTGGTTTTGCAGATCCGTGGGAAAACCTGGATAAGGCATGGTCTTGATGTCAATGGCTTGCGGGCGCCGAGGGGAGGAAGTGTGGATTTTGCTCTTGCCCACTTCAAGTCGGACGCCGGCCTCCTGTAGTTTGACCAGCAGCGGCTCAAGGTGCTCCGGGTTTACCTCCTGAACAGTCAGTTCCCCCGAAGTCATCGCTCCGGCGACAAGGTATGTTCCTGCCTCGATTCTGTCCGGTATCACCTTGTGCGTTGCGCCCTTCAGCGAGCGCACGCCTCTGATGTAGAGCATCTTTGTCCCTGCTCCTTTTATTTTTGCCCCCATTTTCTTCAGCAGGTTGCAGAGATCGATAATCTCTGGCTCCTCGGCTACATTTTCCAGAATCGTCTCCCCCTGAGCGAGGACCGCGGCTAAGGTTATGTTCACCGTGGCTCCCACGCTTGGGTAGTCCAGATAAATACGTCTGCCCCGGAGGAACTTGGCTTTAGCGGAGATGATGCCGTGTTCGAGCAAGGTCTCCGCTCCTAAGGCGTTGAATCCCTTTAGGTGAAAATCCACAGGCCGTGAGCCGATGTTGCATCCTCCCGGAAAAAGGATGCTTGCCTCACTTTCCCGGGCCAGGAGCGCTCCCGTGAGGGAAAGTGAGGCCCGCAGCTCGGAGACGACAGGGTCCTGAATGTGTGGATTCAAGGGACCGCTCGCATCCAAAATCAAGCGGTGCTTCCGGGGATCAAAGTCTGCCCTGCAGCCCATTTTCCTCACGATTTGGATCATCGTATGAATATCATGTATGTCAGGGACCTTATCCAGCACCACCTCATCTCTGGCCAGAAGAGTAGCAGCGATGAGGTGAACGGCCGAATTTTTCGCTCCCTGGGCCAGGATGGTCCCCCGGAGCGGAAAGGCGCCATCAATCCTGTAATAGCTCATTTTTTTCCTCTTTAGCGAAATTTGGTGCGAATTCTTCCGGCTTTTTTTCTCTGAGGCCGAAAAAATGCAGGAGATAATCACGAATTCTTAGCGCGGCCCTGCCATCTCCGAAGGGGTTGGGGGAGAGGGTCATTGAACGGTATACTTCTCGATCGACGATCAGTTTCTTGGAGGCGCGAAAGACTGAGCGGCATGTTGTCCCTACCACTTTGAGCGTATTTGCTTTGATCCCCTCCGGTCTCTCCGTTACCCTGCGGGTGACAAGAACAGGACGATGAAAGGATGGTGCTTCCTCCTGAATTCCACCTGAGTCGGTGATAATGAAGTAGCACTTCTTCATCAGGGCGAGAAAGCTGATATAGGATAAGGGTTCCAGGATAACGACGTTCTCCACTCCGGAGAGAATGGGCAGGATGCATTCCCGGACGATCGGATTCTTGTGCAGGGAAAGGACGAAGGAAAATTCGGGGAATTCTAGGGCCAGGTTATGAATGGCCTTAGCAATCTGGCGAAGCGGCTCCCCCCAATTTTCCCGCCTGTGCACTTCCACCAGTATGAAGGGCTTGGAGTCAGACACTGCCCAAGGCAGGGGAGACCGATCAAGGTAGGCAGAGAGATCGGACAGCGCATCCACAGCCGTATTGCCTGTCACCAAAATTGTTCCCCTGTTCGCTCTCTCCCGCAATAAATTCCGCTTAGCCACGGGTGTAGGGGCAAAGAGGATGTCGGCAATCGTGTCCGTGAGCCTCCGATTCATTTCTTCGGGGTAAGGATTGAAGCGATCGAAAGAGCGCAGGCCAGCCTCTACGTGGGCCACAGGGATCTTATGATAGAAGGCCGATAAAGCGCCGACAAAGGTGGAGGTGGTGTCCCCATGTACGAGGACTAAATCCGGCCGAACTTCCTCTATGATGCGATCCAATCCTTTGAGGCCCCGAGTAGTAATCTGGGAGAGACTCTGGCTGGTCTGCATGATATTAAGATCGAAGTCTGCTTGGATTGAAAAGAGCTCAAGCACCTGGTCCAGCATTTCCCTGTGCTGCGCCGTGACGAGAAGAAAATGGCGGAAAAGACTCTCTGTTCTCAGAGCCTTGATTACCGGAGCCATCTTTGTGGCCTCCGGTCTGGTGCCAAAAACCGAGAGAAGCTTGATCTTGCTACCTGGTTCCAAAGAGACGGTCTCCAGCATCCCCTAAGCCCGGGACAATATAGCCATGACTATTCAGGCGGGAATCAACGGCAGCAGCGTAGATCGTAGTGTCACCATGGGCCTGGTTTAAAGCTCGGATACCTTCGGGGGCGGCGAGGATGCAGACAAATTTAATTGTCTTTGCGCCCTTTTCCTTGAGCAGAGATATGGTGTCGATAGCGGAACCGCCCGTAGCTAACATCGGGTCAAGTGCAAGCACCATCATCTCTTCTAGGCCAGAGGGTAGCTTCTGGTAATATCTTACTGGTGATAAGGATTCGGAGTCGCGGTAAATACCGATATGCCCCACCCTGGCATTAGGTAAGAGACGTAGGATTCCTGATGCCATGATCAGTCCGGCCCGCAGGATGGGAATAAGGGCGATTTTTTTCCCGTTGATCATCTTCACTCCTGCCCGACCTAGGGGGGTTTCAACTTCAAGGTCCAGAAGAGGGAGATCACGCATGACCTCGTAGACGAGGAGGCTGCTCAATTCCTCTACTAACTCGCGGAACTCCTTCGGCTCAGTGTGTCTGTCCCTGAGGAGAGCGAGTTTGTGCTGAATAAGAGGGTGTTTGATCTCCACCAAATTTTTCATTTCAGAACCAGAGAGGGAAGTGGCTCGTCAATTCCTCGACCATCTTTTTCACTTCTTTTAGGGCTTCCTCCTTCTCTCTCTCTCGGATAGCCCTGGAGATTAGTTGGGCCACGGTTTTCATCTCCTTCTCAGACATTCCCCGAGAGGTTAAGGCTGGAGTGCCCAGGCGCAGGCCGGAGGCTACAAAGGGGCTGCGAGTCTCAAAAGGAATGGTATTCTTATTGACCGTTATGTCCACGGAATCAAGAAGGATTTGGGCATCTTTTCCCGTGATATCCATATTTGTGAGGTCCACGAGCATTAGGTGATTATCTGTTCCGCCTGAAACGAGGCGAAAATTTTCCTCTATTAATGTGGTCGCCAGGGTCCGGCTGTTGTTTATCACCTGGGCTTGATAGGCTTTAAAATCCTCACCCATAGCCTCTTTAAAGCAGACAGCCTTGGCTGCGATGACATGCATCAGGGGCCCGCCCTGGGTGCCGGGGAATATGGCCTTGTCGATCTCTTTGGCCAATTCAGCTGTGCAGAGGATCATTCCTGCACGAGGCCCCCTGAGGGTTTTATGGGTAGTGGAGGTGACCACCTGAGCCCAGGGTAGAGGACTGGGGTGGAGGCCGGCAGCCACAAGGCCGGCGATATGGGCCATATCGACCATGAAATATGCTCCCACCTCATCCGCAATCGCCCGGAACGTTGGAAAGTCAATGATTCTCGGATAAGCAGTCGCTCCCGCAACAATGAGGCGAGGGCGATACTCAAGAGCAAGATCACGTAACCTGTCGTAATCAATGCGTTCATCCGCCGGACTCACCCCGTAATGGACGAACTTCCACTGCTTGCCGGAGACGTTTACCGGGCTTCCGTGAGTGAGGTGGCCGCCGTGCGTCAGGTCCATAGCCATGATTATCTCGCCGAGCGGAACTAAAGCCGTGTAAACGGCTATGTTGGCCTGTGTCCCGGAGTGGGGCTGAACGTTGGCATGATCTGCGCCGAAAAGTTTTTTGGCCCTTTCCCGTGCCAAGTCCTCCGCCATGTCCACATACTCACATCCGCCGTAATAGCGTTTTCCTGGATAACCCTCGGCATATTTGTGCGTCAAAACAGAGCCCACCGCCTCGATTACAGCCCTGCTGGCGTAATTCTCCGAGGCAATAAGCTCTAACTTGACGCGCTGTCTTTCTTCTTCTAAATGAATAACTTTCTGAATTTCAGGATCGGTCTCGACGAGCGGTTTATCTGAAGCTATAATGCTCATGCCTTTACCCCTTTCTTCTCACTTCTTCTCCGACCTCCAGCGTGTCGATCTTCGTCAAACGACGGAGGTGCCTTTCCTCTGTTGATTCCTCAGCAGCGAGCCAGGTTTCCACAATTTTCTCTGCCAGTTTAACCCCGATGACCTTTCCTCCCAGGCAGAGGACATTGGCATGATTATGCTGACGAGACATTTCCGCCTGAAAACAATCGTGGCAAAGAGCTGCACGTACACCCCGCACCTTATTCGCAGCGATGGAGACCCCCACTCCTGTTGTGCATATCAGAATCCCCAAATTGAATTCTTTTCTCGCCACCGCCTGAGCAACGAGAACTGCCAGATCTGGATAGTCGACAGGCTCTCTGGAGAAAGTACCCACATCATGTACGGAGCACCCTCTTTTATTCAGGAACTGCTTCAAATTTTCTTTCAGGTCATAACCGCCATGGTCGGCACCGATGACAAGTTTCATTGAATCACCCTTACCCATCTTAACTCAGAATCCTCCGCTCCTTGAATCTCTGCACCACACTCTTTTATCTCTAATGTGTATTCAATCGATTCTGCGCTGATCTCCTCTCCCGGGCAAAGGATAGGAACTCCAGGAGGGTAGGGTGTGATGATTTCTGCACAAATCCTTCCTTCGGCCTCCCTGAAGGGAACCACCTCGCTTGAGGAGAAGAAGGCTTCCCTCGGAGTTAGAACCTGGTGGGGCAGGGAAGGCGGCTCCAGAATCTCTAAATCAGGAGAATGCCCCACCTGCTCGTTCCCGTATTTGTGCAGATCGCGCAGGGATCCCACCAGTTGCTCAATCGTTTCCTCACTGTCTCCGCCTGTGACCAGGCACAACACATTCCAGCTGTCCGCCAACTCTACCTCCACTCCGCATTTTCTCAGAATACGTGCTGCTTGAAAACCTGAAAAACCGGCCTCGTGCAGGTTGATAGTCAGCTTAATCGGATCGAGACCCCAGCTCTTCTGAGGTCCCAAATATTTTTCCTCTAATGTTCGCAATCCTGGAATCCGGTTTATCTCCTTTTTGGCTTCTTGCGTAAGCTCAATGGCTTTTTGGAAAAACTCCTCTCCCTTTTGTTCCATCTGCCAGCGCGAGGCATCGAGAGAGACCAAGAGCAGGTAGGATGGGGAGGTGGATTGGAGCAATCGCAGAGCAGATTTTACACAGTTAAGGGGGATATTTCCCTCCTTCCAGTGAAGAAAGGAAGACTGGGTAAAGCTGCTCAGGGTTTTATGTGCACTTTGGACGGATAGGTCGACTCCTGCCTCCATCGCCGTTGGAGGAAAGAGGGGGTGGAACGGGAAGTGGGCTCCGTGGGCTTCGTCGACGCCCACCTTAAGGTTGCAGGCTGAAGTGAGATTTACAATCTCCTCTAAATTTGAACATACCCCATAGTAGTTGGGGGAGGTGAGGAAGACCGCCCTGGTTCCTGGGTTTTCGAGCAAATTCTGTTCCAGCTCTGAAGCGGTGAGGGGGAGCCAGAAGCCAAAATCTTTTTGAAAGGTTGGGCGGACGTAGCGCGGAATAGCTCCGCTCAATATCAATCCGCCGCAGGCCGAGAGGTGTGATGCCCGGGAAAGGAGGATTTCTTCACCTGGAGCGGCCATGCTCAGGATGATCGTCAGCACCCCGACCGTGCTACCGTTAACAAGGAAAAAGGTCTGGTCAGCATTAAATGCTTTTGCCGCGAGCTCCATCGCCCGTTTGATTATCCCTCCCGGGTTGGCCAGATGGTCGAGAGGCTCAATCTCCGTCAGATCGAGGCGAAAGACAGCCGGGCCGAGAAATTCAAGCAGAGGGAGAGGAGCGCATTTCCCTCCTTTGTGTCCCGGAACGTGAAAAGGGGTCTGCTCCTTTTCGAGAAAAGCAAGCAACCCGTCGAGTAAGGGAATTTGATTTCCTGATGTATCTTTTTTCTTTAGCATTGACTTCTCTTATAAAAAAATGGTCGGGGCGGCCGGATTTGAACCGGCGACCTCTTGGTCCCGAACCAAGCGCTCTACCAAGCTGAGCCACACCCCGCCAGATAAAAAAAATCCCTCTGGGGACGATCTGAATATAAAGTAAGGGATAGGACCTGTCAATTTGCCGGCTTGGTAACCAGAGGGGCGATTAAGCTGGCAATTTCTCCTCGAGTGGCAGGAGCTTCCGGTCGAAAATCACCGTCGGGATAACCATCCCACGCTCCCTGCCAGGCCCCGGTTTCTATATAGACAAAAGCCCAGTGGGCCGAATCCAGGTCTATGAAAGTAGGGGCTGTATTTTGTGGGATTAAGGGCCAGGAGAATACCCGACAAAGCATCGCCGCTATCTCAGCCCGTTTTACCGGGTCATTGGGCCGGAAGGAGCCATCGGGGAAGCCTTCGACCACACCGGCTTTCCAGGCTCTTTCAATATAGGGAGCGGCCCAAAAATTAGGCTCCAGATCGGTAAAGCTTTTTGCCCCGCCCTGTCTGGAGGGCAGGTCGAAGCCGAGGGAGATAATTTTGGCAAACTCAGCCCGCGTGAGAGAAGCATCCGGACGGAAACCACCATCCGGGTAACCGGCGAGAACTCCCCGGAGCAACAGAGAGGCAATTGATTCTTTCGCCCAATGTTCCCTGGTGTCGAAAAAGAGCACGGCGAAGTCGAGGTTGGCCTGGGAGGAATGTTTCCCTTCTATTGCGGAAACGGTGAGCTGATAAAGCCCCGGCTTGAATGAAAGAGCGGGGGAAAGCGTGAACGAAGACGTAGAGGTACCTGGTCCGAGGAAATGCATCGGCGAAAAAGAGCACTCTAAGCCGACGGGAAGATCGGGGATGGAGAGGACAAGATTGGGTTGGGGGTTAAGGTGGTAAGCGAAGAGATCGAGAGTTACTTTTTCCCCGGGCCAGCTGCAGCACTGTCTGGTTGAGATTCCTATCTCTAGAATTTTCTTCTGACGGAGGGAAAGAACAGCGAATTGGATGTGAGAGCCACCAGAAGCTGAAATTTCGAGGGAGTATTCTCCGGGAACGAAATCCGGACTGGCGAGGATTTCAAGCACGGAGACCCCGGGAACGGAAAGAGATTGCGGCATAAAGCGTACAGTGAGGCCGCGGGGAACTGAGGCCACGTTAAGCCGGACATCGGCCGTTTCTTCACCGAACAAGAAGACGGTGGCTCTATAGGAGCCGGATGGTCTTACCTCTAAGGCGGAAGGAAGAATGAAAAGGCTGAACCCGTCCGTCTGCGCCATCGTGTGGGAATGCAGGGCGAATACCAGGATTAAAGCGATCAGGAGAATAGGAGCAATTACTTTTTCTTTCATATTTTTATTTTTCTCTTTCTGGGGCTTCGGTCAAGATGCCTCTCCTCTTTCTTTGCTTCCTTCCAATTGTAATAGGCTGAGAAAAGTGCGAGAAGGAGAACGAAGAAAATTAAAATTAAGGCGAAAAGCGGCAGGAATCGGAGCCAGGTTTGCGAGATCATTTTTGCGAGCAACCACCAGTAAAGGAAAACCAGGACTAAAAGGAAGAATATCCCAGCAAGGATAAGTGTGACTTGCGCAGAGTAGCGACGCAGCCTTCTCCTTAAATGCGAAAGATGTTCACGCGCAGCGGTGAGAGGTGCACCGCAATGAGAGCAGGTTACAGCCTCAAAGGGATTTTTGCTTTCACAGAGGGGACAGAGTTCGAGCAGTTTAAAGCCACAGCGGTTGCAAAAAGCGGCATCGGAGAAATTTGAGGCTCCGCAAAAATGGCAGACACGAGTCGATGTGGGAGCGTCGGCCATTTTGAGCGGAAGGGCTTTACGACATTGAACGCAGACAACCCCATCCTCTTCGTTCTCAGCACCACAGTTGGTACACCTGATCTTTCCCGGCAAATACCCGCTCGACGACCCTCCTCAAATACTAAATCGATCCCATGAAGAAGTTACCTTCCCTGCATTGTAGCACAGAGAGAGGTTTAAAATTCAATTCCTTTCTGCGCGGGAACCCCGGAACTGTAAGCGTGTTTGATCTCCGTTATCTCAGATACGGTGTCAGCCAGCGCCGCTATCTCTGCCGGAGCGCCTCTGCCTGTGAGGACAAGATGCAGCCCGGGGGGCTTCTCCTCGATAAAATTGAGGAGGTCTTCAAGCGATAACAACCCGAGAGATAAAGCCGGGAAAATCTCATCTAAGATCAAGACCTGGTAGTCGCCAGAAAGCATATGCTTTTGGGCTAAAGCCAGCGCCTCTCTCGCGGCCTGCTGATGCGCTTTTAATTCTTCCTGGCGCTCGGGATAGACGAAACCTCGTCCCAGCGAGAGAATCTTCAGTTCTGGCTGCAGAAGCCGGGCAGCGATGTGCTCACCGCTTCTCGCGCTTTTAATGAACTGGATCATGAGGACCCTCATTTTGTGCCCGATTGCTCGCAGAGCAAGCCCCAGAGCAGCGGTTGTTTTTCCCTTTCCCGTTCCGGTAAATATCAAAATGAGACCTTTAGTTTTTTTATTCATTGCAGAATTGCCTTTCTGCGTGATAGGAACTGCGTACGAACGGCCCGCTCTCCACTCGCGCGATGCCTGAAGAACGAGCTATTTCTTTCAGTTGGTCAAACTCCTCGGGCCGATAAAACTTTTGGACCGGCAGCAGGTCCAGGCGGGGCCTAAGGTACTGGCCGATAGTCACGATCTCCACCCCGTGCTCTCGCAGGTCCGCAAGAAGGGTTCGGATTTCCTCCGCAGTCTCTCCTAATCCCACCATGAAACCGGACTTCACGCCAATAGCAGGGTGAAACAGTTCCCTTGAGAGTTTCAGGAGCCAGAGAGAGCGGGGATATAGGGCCTGGGGCCTGACTTCTCCATAGAGGCGAGGCACGGTTTCCACGTTATGGGCAATAATATCCGGCCTGGCCTGGATGACCACTTTGAGAGCCTCCCTCTCTCCCTTGAAATCTGGAACAAGCACCTCGACAGTCGTCCCTGGGCTCCTCTTTCGAATGGCTTCGATAGAAAGGGAGAAATATCGTGCTCCGCCGTCGGCAAGGTCATCCCTTGTCACCGAGGTAATCACTGCGTGTCTGATCCCCATCGCCGCAACAGCCTCAGCAAGCCTTCGGGGTTCCTCTTCATCGGGCGGGGAAGGCATTCCATGCTTTACCGAACAGAAACGACAGTCCCTCGTACATCGATTGCCGAGAATCATGAAAGTGGCCGTGCCTCGCGTAAAGCATTCCCCTACGTTCGGACAGTGCGCTTCGCGACAAACCGTATTCAGCCGCAAGTCGTGCAAAACCTTTCGTGTTCTCTCTACTTCGGGACCCCAGGGTTGTCGCACTTTGAGCCAGTGAGGAAGTCGTCCTCTTTCTTTCATCGCTTAAGTTTAAGCCTTTTTTCACCCTTCCGCCAGGAATAAGAGGGTTCGTGATAGAATCGTCCCATGAGTTGGTCTTTCGGCACAGCAGGTGTTCCCCGTTCCGCAACAGGCAGATCCACCATTGCCGGTCTGGCTAAATTGAACGAGCTCGGTCTCGATTGCCTGGAAATCGAGTTCGTTCATCGTGTTTCCATAGGCGAGGAAATGGCCAGTCTAGTGAGAGAGGAAGCTAGTGTGCGGAAGATCAGGCTTTCGGTGCATGCTCCTTATTACATAAATTTGAATTCGCGGGACAAGGAGAAGAGAATTGCTTCCCGAGCGAGGCTCATCCTGGCCGCTCATATCGGGTCACTCTGCGGGGCTACAGACGTCGTCTTTCATCCAGGTTTCTACCAGGGCGATCCACCCGACGAAACCTTCGAGGAGATCAAGAGAGAGCTGAAGATGGTTTTAGGAGAGCTGGACGAAAGAGGGATCTCCCTTCATCTTCGGCCGGAGACGACGGGCAAAGCGAGCCAATTCGGCTCCCTCGAGGAAACCCTGCGGCTTTGCGCTGAGCTCTCGGGCTTGAAGCCCTGCCTGGATTTCTCTCACCTCCATGCGCGCAAGCCCTATCAGAGCAAGAGAGATTTTCTTGCCCACCTGGATGATGTCCGAAGGAGATTGGGCGAGAGTGCCCTCAAGGAACTACATCTTCACATCTCGGGCATCTTTTACTCGAAGAAGGGAGAGCGAATGCACATTAATTTAGGAGAGTCGGATTTCCCCTATAGATTTTTAATTCAGGCATTGTGCGAGCGCGAAACCGCTGGGCGTTTGATCTGTGAGAGTCCTAATCTGGAAGAGGATGCCCTGATGCTGAAAGAAGCCCTGGCAAGTTCCTGAGGGAGAGAGAGGAAAGGGAGATTAGGTGCTTAAGGGCACGGGCACGGAAAGAAGCACCTCTTCCATTACGGATTCTCCTGTTTCTCCTCTCAGCCGAGCTTCGGTTCTCAGGATCAAGCGATGGGGGAAAACGACCATGGTTGCCTTTTTGACATCATCGGGCAGCGCGTAGTCACGTCCTTCCAGGACTGCTAAACCTTGGCTCAGTTGGAGTAGGGCCAGGCTCGCCCGCGGGCTCACTCCCAAGTAGACATCTAAATGCTGACGGGTGGCGGCGGCGATGTTGACGATGTAGGAGAGCACTGTCTGATCGACAGTGACCTCCTTCGTGGCGCGTATAGCCGCAAGCAATTCCTCGCCGCTCGATACAGGTTCTAGGCTGTAAATGGGATGAGAGATCCGCAATCTTTCCAGCATGGAGATCTCCTGCGATTCTATTGGATAGCCCATCCGCAGGCGAATTAAGAAGCGATCCACCTGTGCCTCCGGTAAAGGAAAGGTGCCCTCATACTCAATCGGATTCTGAGTAGCAAGAACCACAAAAGGCTCATTCAGGGGGTAAGTTACTCCATCGACAGTGGTCTGCCTTTCCCCCATGGCCTCAAGCAGGGCGGATTGGGTCTTGGGGGTGGCGCGGTTGATTTCGTCGACGAGAAGGAAATGGGAGAAGATGGGACCGGGATGGAACTCGAATTCCTGGTTACGCAGATTGTAAACGGAAAGGCCGGTGATATCTGTAGGAAGGAGGTCGGGGGTGAACTGAAGGCGCTTGAAGGTGCAACCAAAGGAGCGGGCGAGAGAGCGGCAGAGGATTGTCTTACCTACACCGGGGACGTCCTCCATCAGGATGTGCCCGCCTGCCATGATCGCTGCCAGAGCAAAAACTATTATATCGCGCTTCCCGACAACTACCCGCTCGACATTCTCGGTGACTTTAAGCCCGACTTGCTGGACCTCTGATGCCAGCATTGGCCTCCCCCCTAATGATTTTCTCCAATTCAGGTGTGATCTGGAAGTATTCCGTAGTCTCTATATTTTCCCAGTCGGTAACCTTGTCGATGAATAAAAGGCCGGATAGATGATCGATTTCATGTTGAAATACGCGAGCGAGCAGGTCGTGGCTCTCATATTCTACCGGTTTACCCTCTTTATTCAGGCCTTTAACTTCCACCCACTCCGCCCGCTCCACCTCCGCGTAAAGACCTGGTACGCAAAGGCAACCCTCCTTTCCTAATTGCTTTCCCTTGCTAGCGATTATGCGCGGATTAATTAAAACAATGGGACCTTCTCCGATATCTACGACGATGATTTGTTCAGAAATACCAACCTGGGGCGCGGCCAGGCCTACTCCCGGCGGATCGGCGGAATGCAAGGTCTCTATCATTGCCTCGATCAGCCCTCTTGTTCCGGGGCCGATTTCCTTCAGGGCCCTGGCTTTTTTACGTAGAATCGGATGTGGGAAACGGAGGATTTTCGTCCTTCATCACCCCGCCAGCTTGTACTTCTGAATGTTAAAGTCGGCAATCGCCTGTATCTTGAGCAATTCCTCCTCTCCTCCCGGACGAAAGAGATGGCGGAAGCGACTCTGTGCCTTGAGATATTCCTCCACGGGAGGAGGTTGAATTTTCATCGAAGTCAATACCCCATTTTCTATCTCATACAGTGGGTAGAGGCCGGTCTGGACCGCCAGGCGGCCGACCTTGATTGTCAGGGAAGTATCATAACCCCAGCCCAGGGGACAGGGCACGTGAATCTGGAGGAATTTTGGCCCCTGGATACTCATGGCTTTCTTCACCTTTTTCTCCAGGTCGCGGAAATAAGCCACCGAAGCTACCGCAGAGTAGGGAATCCCGTGTGCCGCAGCGATATCGACCAGCGGCTTTTTGTTCGTGACGTTTCCCCAGGAACACTTTCCTGCAGGACTGGTGGTCGTGGAGGCATTAAAGGGTGTGAGGCCGGATCTCTGTATCCCGGTATTCATGTAAGCTTCATTATCGTAGACGATGAACAGGATGTTGTGCCCCCTCTCCAATGCGCCGGAGAGAGCACCGAAGCCAATATCAGCAAACCCACCGTCGCCTCCCTGGGCGATCACCTTGGCTTCTTCCTCACGCCCGAGCGCCTTGAGAGCAGCCTCGATGCCCGAGGCTACAGCAGGAGCATTCTCGAACAGGGAGTGAATCCAGGGAATTTCCCAGGCAGATTGAGGATAGTTGGAAGAGAAGACTTCTAAGCACCCGGTGGCGTTAGCCACAATCACGTTGGGTCCTGTGGCATTAAGGACAAGCCTGGCCGCGAGGGACTGGCCACAGCCAGCACAGGCCGTGTGTCCTGGTGCAAAAAGATTCTCATTGTACGGATGGGAAACTCCGATCGCGAAACTCATATTCGCACCTCTTCCAATAAATCTTTGTTCAAGTCAAGGAACTCTGCCCTCACTTGAGCCGCCTCCGCTTTCTCCAGGGCGCTTAAAATGGTGTTGCGGGTCACGTCTCTTCCTCCTAAGCCGGCTACGAACGAGGCCAGGCACGGGACTTTTGGTTGTCCGTAAAATGCGGCAGCTACTTCCTGGGCCAAAATCCCGGTGGAACCCAGAGAGATATCCTTCTCGATTACGATCAATTGCCGGGCATGAGCCACGGCCTCGACCACTTCCTCTTCCGGGAAAGGGCGGAAGGATCGAATCTTCAGCACGCCCACTTTTTTGCCCTGTGCTCGCAATTCCAGAGCCATGGCCTTCAAAGTGGAAACGAGTGAGCCCAGGGAGATAAAAATTATATCCGCGTCCTCCACCTGGTATTTTTCGATCAAGTCTCCCGAGAAACGACCAAAGCGATCCGCGAATTCTCTGGCCACTTCTTTGATTACTGCTTTCGACTTTTGCATGGCATCCTGTAACTGAAAGCGTGCTTCCATGTAAAATTCTGGATCTGTCTTGGTTCCGAAGGTCGCCGGAGCCCTGGTTGTTAAATAATAAAGGGGCTTGAAGGGAGGCAAGAAGGAGTCCACCTCCTCCTGCGAGGGCAGGGAAATAGGTTCAAAGGAGTGAGTGAGGATGAATCCGTCCATACCGATAAGAACGGGAAGGAGGACACGGTGATCCTCTCCGATTTTGTATGCCTGGTAGTGTAAATCCGCTGCTTCCTGGTTATCTTCAGCATAAAGCTGGATGAAGCCCGTGTCTCGAGCAGCCGTGGAATCCTGAACATCGTTATGAATGGAAAGAGGAGCTGAAACAGCACGGTTAACGCAGGTGAGAACTATGGGGAGCCGCAAGCCGGCAATGTTATAAAGGACCTCAATCATTAGGAGGAAGCCCTGGGAAGTGGTTGCGGTATAAGCCCTTGCTCCTGTAGCTGAGGCTCCAAGTACGACAGAGGCCGCAGAGTGTTCGCTTTCCACGCGGACGTACTCGGCCACGATTTCCCCATCCGCCACCATCTGAGAGAGGTTCTCCACGATGTGGGTCTGCGGAGTGATAGGGTAGGCAGAGATCACATCTGGACGACAGAGCTTCACCGCCTCTGCCACCGCTTTTGATCCCTCCATCACCCTGGTGTTCTTATCGAACTTGACTTTCATTAGCGCACCTCCGGTCTCATCTCGATGTCTTTTACCGGGCATTCCTCCGCGCAGATACCGCAGCCCTTGCAATAGTCGAGATCCGCCTCCAGCAACTTCTTGTCTTTGCGGATGATGCAGCCCTCGGGGCAAAGGATCTGGCAGATCCTGCAGTCAGTGCAGCGATTGTGCAGGAAGTGTGGATAAAAAACCCGCCAATTCCCAGTTTTGTTGAGCCGGGAAGATCCCGGCGCGACCACAGCTCCAACGGGAATTTTCATTACTTCCCTCCTTTAATCAACGAGAATACGCGGACCACGGCCTCCTCATTCTTCAGGGCAAGGTCTGGGGAAAATCTCTGATGCAAACTGCTCTTGATCCCTTCCAGGGAGACCTCTCCGGTGATGGCAGCAAATGCCCCAAGGAGAATCGTGTTGGGAATCGGTCTCTTGAGAATTTCTAGGGCAATCCTGGTAGCAGGAACGCTGTAAACCTTGAAAGTTCCGTCCCCGAGCTTGAGTTCCTCGGGCGGTTTCTCAGTATTAACAATTACCGTTCCGCCTTCTTTAAGGCCCTTGAGGATGTCATATGCACCAATTAGCGTGGCGTCCTGGACTATTATGTAATCCGGATTATAGACGTGTGTCCGCATGAGGATTTTGTCGTCGGCAATGCGAACGAAGGATTGTACTGGTGCTCCCATCCTCTCGGAGCCAAAACTGGGAAGGGCCTGAGCGTACTTGCCGTCAGCGAAAGCGGCTGTCGCTAGCAGTTCTGCCGCCGTGACCACTCCCTGCCCGCCTCGGCCGTGGATCCTGATCTCCTTGATCATCGATTTTCCCTCGCTTTCCGCTTATTCAATATTCGAGAAGGATCTTTGTGATCTTTTCTGTGATCCTCATTGCATCATCGAATTGTCTTTGCCAGAGGTTCCGGCCGAAGATAATGCCGGTCCCGCCAGCGTCCATAACGACCCGCACTTTCCTGAGGAGGTCTTCATCTCCGATCCTCGATCCCCCGGAAACTAAAACCATGGTCTTGTTTGCTGTCCTGACTACCTTCTCCATGGCTTCTTCCGCAGTGAGCTTGAGATTATTATAGGGACTGGGACAGAGCCTCTGCCTCTCCTCGTCGAATTCCGGCTCGTTTAGCTTCACCATATCCGCGCCTAATTCGTCCGCGACCCTCGCCGCGTAATCGACGGCGAATAAGCTGTCCCTGCCGCCCTTGGCCTCAATTGCTTCTCCACGTGGATAAGACCACACTATCACCGGCATGCCGTAAGCTTCGGCTTCTTCTCTCACCTCCCGGAACTGAAGGAAGTCCTGATCCTGTACCGGAGATCCGATGTAGAGAGTGTAGCCGATGGCGTCGGCGCCAAGGCGCACGGCATCCTTGATAGAGGCAGTCAGGGGAGAAAAAGGCTCGCGGTCAGGAGGAATGGAGGTCTTACCGTTTATTTTCAGAATCAGGGGGACCTCTCCGGCATATTTCCAGTAATATTTTTCTGCCAGGCCGATATGGAAGACAATCCCTGAAAACTTTCCCTCTCTGGCCAGTCGCAGCTGAAATTCGGGGTTGGCGGATTCCGGGTTGGCGAAGAAATCCCTCGGGCCATGCTCCAATCCCTGGTCAATTGGTAATAAGAGGGCGGTCCCATTTCCGGGTCCGTGCTCGTGAAGGATTCTCTTCAACCTCGTACGTTTTCCAATACTCAGATAGACAAGGTTATCCAGCTTAGGCCTCAGTTGCTTCGCCATCTTATCCCTCCTGTATCAGGTTTTCTTTGCTTCGCCTTTTGCGGTAATCGCCAAGGGCAGCCCTTAAAGCCTCTTCTGCTAAGACTGAACAGTGGATTTTGCTTGCGGGTAACCCGCCCAGAGCTTGAACCACGGCCCGATTGGATATCTGTTCAGCTTCCTCTACCGACTTACCTTTGACCATCTCCGTGACCATGGAACTTGTTGCAATAGCGGCTCCGCAGCCAAAAGTCTGGAATTTGATGTCCGCGATTTTGCCGTCTTCTACCTTAATCATAAGCTTCATCACGTCTCCGCAAATGGGATTTCCAACTTCGCCCACCCCGTCTGGATCTTGGATTTCCCCCATATTACGAGGATGAAGGAAGTGTTCCATCACTTTCTCGCCGTATTGTATGCTCATTGGGCAAAACCTACCCTTTCTTCCCCATAATGATACCATTTTTAAAGAGAAACAATGACAAATATGATAAAGACTGAGCGGAAAGGAGCAGATGCCGGAATGTATGATCTGATTATTATCGGAGGGGGAACAGCCGGGTATGTTGCGGCTCTTTATGCCGCCAGAGCAGGATTAAAAGTGGCCCTGGCGGAGAAGGATGAAGTGGGAGGTGTCTGCCTGAACCGGGGTTGCATACCATCTAAGGCCCTCATTTCCTCAGCTGAAACGCTGGAGCAAATTCGTCGCGCAGAGGAATTCGGAGTTCACCTTGAAGGAGAATTTTATCCTGATTTTGCACTCATCATGGAGCGCAAGGATCGAGTTGTGGAGACATTGCGTAAAGGGGTGGAGAGCCTGCTCCAGGCGAGTCGAGTGACTATCTACCGGGGTACAGCAATGGTGATTTCTCCCCAAAGAGTACGGGTCAATGGAGAGGAAATAGAAGGGAAGAACTTGCTCTTGGCGACGGGCTCCTCGCCCGCGAATCTCCCAGGTTTCAATCTTGACGGAAAAATGATCCTTTCTTCGGACCACCTCCTCTCTTTAAAGGAGATTCCCCCCCGACTCCTGATCCTGGGAGCAGGCTCCATGGGTTGCGAATTTGGCTTTCTTTTCAATTCCTTAGGATCTGAGGTCGCTATTGTCGAGCTTCTTCCGCGCATTCTTCCTGGGGAGGATAAGGACTCCTCGCGCCTCATTGAACGAGAGATGCGCCGACGTAGAATACGTTTTTTCACGGGAACGAAAGTTGAGAGAGTAGTGGAAGAAGATGGAGCAGTCAGGCTTTACCTGCCTGGTGGCGAATTCCTGGAAGGCGATGCGCTTTTCATTTCGGTTGGTCGATCCTATAACAGCGGCGGATTAGGCTTGGAGAAACTCGGTTTGAAACTTGGCCCGAAGGGAGAGATCCAGGTCGACTGGAGGATGAGAACCTCTGTCCCCGGGATTTACGCTGCCGGTGATGTAACTGGTGGACTTCTTCTGGCGCACGTGGCTTCCGCGGAAGGGATGACTGCCGTTGACGATATTCTGAGACGGGCAAGACCCCTGAACTACGATCACATCCCTTGGGGAATTTTCACTAAGCCGGAAATCGGAAGAGTTGGACTAACAGAGGAGCAAGCACGTGAACGCTACGAGGATGTCCTGGTCGGGCGTTTTCCCTACCGGGCGTCAGGCAGAGCTTTAGCTTCAGGAGAGACAGCAGGTGAAGCCAAAATCATTGCCCGCAGGGACTCGGAGGAAGTGGTGGGTGCTCACATCGTTGGAGGCCTCGCCGCCGATCTGGTGCAAGAAGTATCCCTTGCCATGCAGGCCGGAATTAAAGCGAGCGAACTGAGGAAAGCCGTCTTCGCCCATCCCACCTTCTCTGAAGTGATTAAGGAAGCACTCGAGGACATTGAAGGGTTGTCCCTCCACCAATTCCCCAAAGGAGTTCATTAAGGGCCATGAGAATTCAGTTCCCTGCCGTTGACAGAAAAAGCTGAAGGTTTGAGACTTTTAGATGAGCGGAAAAGACATCAGGAGGTGAGATGTTTAGGCCTGCAGAAGCAAGGTTCAATCTAAAATAAGGAGGGAAAAGCTTGGGTAAATTCATTTTTCGAATGTTAGGTCTTTTTTTAGGCTTGTGTTTTGCTCTGCCCTCTTTAGTATTCCCTGTTTCCCCAATTGGCGCTGCAGAATCTAAGACAATTCGCATTATTGGAACCTCTGATATACACGGCCAAACGCAGAACTGGGATTATTTCTCTGATACAGCGATCACTCGCTACAGAAGAGGAATGGCCAAAATCTGCACATACGTGAACCAGGTGAGAGCCTCTAATCCGAACACCATCGTCATTGATAATGGTGATACCATTCAGGGGACTCCGCTGAACTATCTCTTTAATGTCCTCACGACCACTGTGACAAATCCGATGGCCGTTGCCATGAACGCGATCAGCTATACGAGCATGACACTAGGCAATCATGAATTCAACTTCGGCATGGCCGTCCTGAATAAATTCATTAGCGAGGTGAACTTCCCCGTTCTCGCTGCCAACGTAAGACGGACCACGGATCAATCCCTTGTTTTTACCCCTTATCTGCTTCAGGAAGTAGACGGCGTACAGGTAGGCATCCTCGGATTGACAAACACGTCCGTCCCTCACTGGGAGAGACCTGAAAACATAAATGGTTTCGTATTTACTAACCCGGTGCAGGAGGCTCAGACCTTTGTTCCTGAAATGAGAGCGGCAGGAGCGGATATCATTGTGATTGCCGCCCACAGCGGCACCGACTTTACTTATGGTTATGGACATGAGGAAAATTTCATTCTTGATCTAGCGAACCAAGTGGCGGGGGTGGATGTCATTCTGGCTGGTCATGCCCACAAGCTGGAAAACACTAGCGTGAATGGCGCCTTGATCGTCGAGCCAAGGAATGCAGCTCAGGAAGTCTGCGATGTGACTATCAACCTTTCCGGCTCCGGTGCTGATTGGACGGTTTCATCCAAATCGGCGAGTGTTTCATCGATGGATGCCTTGGTTGAGGATGCTGGCTTTCTTACCCTGTTGAAGCCTTATCATTATGGGACCGTGGCTTATGTCAATACTCCTGTTGGCGAAGCCCTGGGGGCTTTCCCTGGAGGCTTTCCTGCTCGTGTGCAGGATGCGCCCACGGCAGACTTAATCAACCGCGTGCAGACGGAAGCCGCACAAGAGGCCGGCTTTGCTGTTGATGCCTCTCTTGCCGCCCTCTTTACCGATTCCGCCTGCCTTGCAGCTGGCCCGGTTAAGTTGAAGGACATATACGGCTTATATATCTATGACAACACTCTCTACGTGGTGGAAGCAACAGGCCAAATCGTGAAGAACGCGCTCGAGCAATCAGCTAAGTACTTTAACCTTTACGATTACAGTCCTTCCGGGCCCACTAAAAACCCGGCCGTGCGGGATTATAACTACGATATGTGGTCGGGAATTTCTTATCGTATCGACATTACCAAGCCAGCAGGGCAAAGAATCATTGATCTGAAATTGCAGGGCATCCCTCTCAGCATGGATCAGACGCTCCTGGTTGCTCTGAACAATTATCGTGCTACCGGAGATTGGTTCAAAGGGTGCAAGACCCTTTATAGCTCGACCACAGAAGTGCGTGATCTGATCGTTGATTGGATCAAGGATCACTCTCCCTTAGACCCAAACGCGATTTTTGAGAAAAACTGGAGTCTTTACCCTGATCTGTTCCTTCGCCCGAATGACCTAATCGATAGAGGGACCTTCCTCGATTTAGTGGAAAACGTCTTCGGTCAACCCAGTCAGGATACCTACCTCTTTTCCGACACCCGGAGGAGTACAGCGATTATTGTAGACGCGAGCCAGGGAACCTTCCAGTTCTTCCAGGGTGAGCATCCTTACGGAGTCAGACCTACTGGCCCGATCAATGCGAGAGACGGTCTACTTAAATTTGGTTACAAAGCGAACGATCTCTATCTGAATGCCAGCTTGAGTCTCCGCGGTGGACCTTCCATTGCCACGGCGATTGATAGGCGGAGTGGGAGGTCCTATGTCTTACTATCAAGGGATACAGCTTCCGCTTTCAATGCCGAGCGAGCTCTGACTTACCTGATTAACCAGGGGATGGCTGGAATAGCTACGCCAGTCACTGATTGGAATGTACTCGAAGCTTACAGCGATGGGTCTGCAATTTCACCCTGGGCAACTTCAGCCTTTACCTATGGGCATGAGATTGGCCTCTTTTTCGCCCAGAGCTTGCTCAACCCTCAGGCCTCTCTTACAAATGCCACGGCTTTGACCTGGATGCGAGAGACCCGTTGCCCGCCGATTACCTTTTTATGCACAAATGACTTTCACGGGCAACTGGAGCCAAGTTCTGTCAAGGACTCCAGCGGAGTCTATCAGCCCGCAGGGGGCGCTGCATTCGACATTACCTATATTAGCCAATATAAGGCCTACAACCCTGTGGGTACCTTTTTAGTGGACGAGGGCGACTCGATGCAGGGGACGCCGATTTCCAATCTTTTGAGAGGCTCCTCGGTAATTGACGTTTTCAATTACATGGAGTACACGGCGTCCGTCTTCGGTAATCATGAATTTGATTGGGGCCAGGAGATCTTAGAGGAGCGAGTTAATCAGGCGAACTTTCCCCGCTTATCCTGCAATATATTACTTGAAGGGACGGACGAGCGTCCTCCCTGGATTCAACCGTATGTTATTGTCAAGGCAAAAGAGGTAACGATTGGTTTAATCGGAGCTACGACCCTCGAGACTCCCTCGATTGTGATGCCCGGTAACCTGGCAGGTCTTGAATTCCGCGATGCTGCACCCATCATCAACTCTTTGGCAGCCGAGTTAAGAGCAAAAGGCGTTGACATGATCGTCGTTCTTGCTCATATGGGCGGAGCTCAGGATGGCTCGGGAATTATCACAGGGGAAGTAGCCGAACTGGCCAGGAGGTTGGTTGGCGTGGACTTCATTGCTTCCGGACACTCACACACCAAGCTTACAGGCTATGTGAATAACATACCCATTATTCAGCAGTACAGCTCGGGGACAGCATTAGGGATTGCTAACCTGAATTACGATCGCCGATTCGGCGGTCTGTATTTTTCAAATCTGAACGTAGTAACGACTTGGAATGCCGGTATCATTCCCGATCCAACCATTGATGCCATCGTGCAGAAATACAAGGCCCAGATCGCGCCCTTAGTAAACCGTGCGATCGGGACGATCAATGCCCCGATCATCAGGACACAGAACGCGGCCGGAGAGTCGGCTTTAGGTAATTTGATTGCTGATGCTCAACGCTGGTGCACCAATGCTCAGGTTGCTTTTATGAACCCAGGTGGTATCAGGAAAGATTTACCCAATGTTTCCAGCCCTGTTTATCCGCACGATGTAACATGGGGCGAGGTCTATGCCGTACAGCCATTCGACAATGAGCTTATTACGATGGATCTTACCGGCACACAAATCGCCACCCTCCTTGAACAGCAGTGGCCTCCCACTCAAACCGCGACCAGAACCCTGCAGATTTCTGGTTTGCGATATGCTTACAAGCCTGCAAATCCGCCAGGATCGCGGATTTTATCCCTGTCGCTAAGTGATGGGACACCAATAGATCCCGGCTTAACCTACAGAGTAGTCTGCAATATTTTTCTCGCTGGAGGCGGCGATCTCTTTGCGGTATTTCGCCAGGGCACGAACGTTTATCATACAGGGATCTCCGATCTCAACGGTCTCGTGGATTATATTCAATCGCATTGGGGAAATCCTCCGAACAATACACCCTTTACTGCTGAGATTGAGGGAAGAATTCAGATAGTACCCTGAGCCCCATTTAAAAAAAGGAAGGGTGCAAAAGCACCCTTCCTTTTTTTATCTCACTATTCGTTTGCTCCCGAATCAGCTCGCCCTCCTCATGGTCTTTATAGGAGGAGCCCCTCCCCTCCGTCTACAGGCAGGACAGCCCCGCTGATGAATTCATTCTTCAGGAGGAAAAGGACGGCTTGTGCCACCTCCTCCGGCCTGGCGAAACGACCGAGAGGAATTGATTGGCAGAGCCAGGCGCGATGAGTGAGATCCTGATAATCGAATCCTGTTTCCACGAATCCAGGAGAAACTGCATTGACGCGGATTCGGGGGGCAAGAAGGGCGGCCAGGCCACGCGTGAGAGCTACGAGGCCAGCTTTGGCTACCGAGTATGGGAGGGCGTTCAGTTCAAGACAGTGAGCCGAGGAGGAGGCCATATTTATGATTGCCCCTCCCTCCCGCATTGCGGGCGCGAAAAATTTAGTGCAGAGCCAGGCGCTCTTCAGGTTTGAATCAAGCAGGTAATCCCACTCCCTTTCCTCGTAGTCCGCCCATTTCTTGTGCAGGATTGAGCCGGCGTTGTTCACCAGGATGTCAATGGAACAAAAATGCCTCAGCGTTCCCTCGAGTAAAGAACCTACCCCCTCCGAGGTGGAGACATCTGCGCAGATATAGACGACCGAAAAGCCTTCTTTGAGCAATCCTCTCTCTAAATCACGCCCTTCCTGCTCGCTACGGCTGTTCAACACGACCTGGCATCCTTCTTCGAGCAAGAGGGAGAAGACCGCCCGCCCTATCCCTCTCGTCGAGCCTGTGACGACCGCCACTTTACCTCCGAGTTCCATTTTGATAATCCTTTCTTTTTTAAATAATTTAGTTTAAAATGCACGGCAAGAATGGAAAAGGAATGGAGAAGAATTGAGCGAAGAAGCAAGATCCACTAAGGGGCAGATCCTTTTCATCTTGAAAAAGAAGGGGAAGCTTTCCATCGCCGATCTGGCAAGAGAGCTTGATATTACCCCGATGGGGGTTCGGCAGCACCTCTCGGCCATGGAGAGGGACGGTCTCATCTCCACAAAGATCATGCGTAAGCCAATGGGACGTCCTGTTTACCTCTACTTTCTTACGGAAAGAGCGGATAACCAATTCTCCAAGCAATATGAAGAATTTCTGGCCCAGTTTATCGAGGGACTCATTGCGCTTGAGGGCAAAGAGTGCTTCGAAAATGTCCTTCGTTGTCATTTTGAGAACCTGGCTTCTTTCTATCGTCCCCGTTTTCAAGATAAGGACCTCCAGGCAAGGGTGCTTGAGCTAAATAAAGTTCTGGAGGAGCGTGGTGGGCTAGTGGAATTAAAACAAGTCTCGGAGAGCTCCTTTGCCTTGGATAATTATAATTGTACCCTTAACACCATCGCGCGCCGATATCAGAGCATTTGCCGCTGGGAATTGGAAGCGATCCGCTCCCTTCTCGGAGCCCGTGTCGATCGCATCAATAATTTGGCATCCGGCGGTTTAAATTGCGCATTTTTTATTCAGGGGAACTCGCTGACCTGACCCTTGCGCAACTTCTGCTCCTCCTTGTGAAAGAACAGGTAGTAGATGAGGGACGACAATACGTAAAGGCCGATCGTCACGTAGAAAGATAGGCTGAAGGAGTACTGGTGGATCACGATCCCTCCCAGAGACGATGAAATTGCCCAGGCTCCATTCCAGGCGAGCATCGTGTAGCTATTCGTTACTTCTCGATCCTCCGGGTCCACAATTTCCATATTGAACTGTCCCTGGATGGGCATATTCATGTTCATTAGCATTCCTCTGATCAGAAAGGCCCCCACGGCCAGGGGGAGAGAGGGAGCCAAAGCCAGGATGAGCATGAAGGGAATGGAGAGCAATTGGCTGCCCACGATTGTGCGAATCATGCCGAACTTTTTGCTGAAGATGGGGCCGGATAGGAACCCGATCACCATCATTCCCTGCAGGGCAGCAAAGTAAACCCCTATCTCTCCGGATGTCGAATTGAAGGTCTCGCTGAAGTAGAGGTTCAAAAACGGAATGACAAACCCTGCTCCAGCCCCGACCAGCGCATAAGGCAAGCAGAGTTTGGCAATGACTTTCCCCCTTTTTGCTCGCACGAGCTGGCCGAAACTGACTCTTTCCAGCACTCGTTCTCCCTCGCGGATGAAGAAAAAAGGAGCTGCGCCGAGCAGGGAAAATGAAGCACCCGTAATCAGAGATAGGCGCAGGGAAAAGGTGAAGTCGCAACCAAACGATTGGAAGAGAAACGGGAGATAGCCACCAAGGAGATTGCCCAGGACCCCTGCCAGTACGTTTATGGCCATAGATGAAGCGAAAAGGTGGGATCTCTCCGCTGGGGTGCTGTTACGCATGAAAAAGGGGGCAGAAAGGATCCGGGATACCACGGTGATTCCTCCTGTAATGAAGCAGGCGACAATTAAGCCATTCGGTTCAAGCACAATCGCCTGGAAAAAATAACCCAGGCTGACCAGGGCCGCCGAAACGAGGAGGACGGAACGTACTGCGTAACGTTTGGCGATGTAAGCGGACGGCAGGGCCGCGAGAAAGAGGCCGAAAGAGCCGAAAGAAAGCACCCTGCCTATGAAATCCTCCGTAAAGCCTAACTCTTTCAGGTAAAGGTTGAAAAGAAGGACAAAGATAGATAGGCCGAAGCCCACGCATAAATTACCGAGCAAAAACCAACGAGCATTGGGCTTAAAAGACCTTACTCGGGCAGAATATTCGCTGATTCCGTGTGTCAGTTTATTCATTCAGAATATTAAGGATAAATCCTCTCTTTTAAAAATGGAAGCGCAGGCAGGGACTTTTGGGCTATTGCGTTTCTGTTATCATTCTCGTAGCTTTCAATACCATCACCTAAAGGTCTACGCACAGTTTTCAGGCAGCAGCCGGTGAAGGGAGGAAAGCGGGAGCGATTGATCAGAAAAGGAAGCGGACTTGGTTCTGAAAGGAGAATGAAGAATGAAAAGGAAAATAAAGCTGAACGAAGATGGCTACGGCCTCTATTATTTAATGGCAGAATACGAGACGGAGAAAAGGGCCGGTCAGGCTTTCAACGAATACGATCCCGGTATGAGATTCTGTCCTCACCTTGTCCGGGCCGATCTCCTGAAAGGGCAAAAGAGCATTCTCTACCTTTATGTCCTTCCTCTTGCTCAGCGATGGTGGATCGAGGCCCCTGTGGAAAATCCCTCCCTTGCCGGAGCGATAAAAGCCACGCTCTATGAAGTCGAAAGGCCCCTCGAGGGTGAAGTCAGCGTGACCTGGGGTTCCTATGAGAGCCCGCCTTGCGGCTCAGATTGCCTCAACTGTTCCTTCATGAGAGATAAACGGTGCGAGGGCTGTCCGATAGTCCCGGCATTTAGAACGGATTAGTGGGGTTTATTGCTCTACTGTGAACTCTCCACTTGAAACCAAATTACCTTCCACAAACAGGTCTATCCGGTACCGTCCCGGAGGAAGAAAGCGGTTGATAGCTCCTTCAAGCGGATAGCTTACTTTCCAGACAGCGCTTCCGGCCTGGTCAAGACTCCAGCTTTCCAGCCTGCCGTAAAGTGGAAGTTCCTGTCCCTCCTTATAGACCTTCTGCACTATCCCCATGCCATCTTTCATTCCCGCGTAATCAAAAAGCAGATAGACTTCCAATGTGGCGGAAGGAAATGAGTTCTGCAAGGTGTAATCCTTAATTTCCCCTTTCTCGTTGTAGGAAGCCGAAGCGAATTTGAGAGGGGAGATTTGAGAAGAAACGGGAAGCGGATCCGCCCGACCGAGGGTAGTGATAGAGACGAAGGCCTCCTTCAAGCGCTTTGACATCTCCTCCATCCCTTCACGAGGCTCCGCTTCCTGCAAGCGTTCGAGGTTGCGGATCATAGCACGGAAGTAATGGGGGTCTGAAGCTAATGGATGGCTCAAGGACCAGCTGATGGCTTCTTCCAGGGTGGCCAGGGCCTCGTCTTTTTTTCCGGAGGAGAGTAGGACGAGGCTTCTGTACATATTAAGGCCGAAATATTGATCAGGAGCGATTGACAAAGCTTGATTAAGAGAGGCGAGGGAGCCTGCTATATCTCCATTAAGGTAGAGAGTCCAGCCCAGACTTGAAGTACTGTAGAGATCTTTTTTCCCCAACTCGATTGCTCGCCTGAAATCGAGGATGGCAGCATCCAGCTCGGTCTTCACCTTTTCCCTCGCTTCTCCGCGGAAAAAGAAGGCTTCCCCCTTAACCATGCGAGCTATCGCCCTCCATTCGTAGGCTGAGCCGTAGTCCGGGAAATAAGCTATGGCCCTGTCGGCATCCATAATTGATTGATCTACTAGAGGGCCAACTAGAGAATGGTAAGAGAGAAGTTCTGCCGTGGAGGCGTATTGGACCTGGCCGTAGGCCTTGCTAAAAGCAGCGATGGCTTCCTCCGATGGACGCGCAAAGGGGGAGGAAAATGCAGTGAGAGTGAAAGCCAGAACCGCGAAGACGAGCAGCAACCCCGCTGCAGTGAAAATCAAGCGCATTCGCCCGCTGATTGTGAGCGAAAGCGCAAAGAGGAAGAGAGAAACGGCCAGAATGGTGATCGCCAGAAGGTAGGAATTTCCTTTATTGTTCCAGAAAGACGCCTCCTCTTTTTTCCACTCCTGCTTTTCCGTGAGCTGAGCCAGCGGAACCAGGTTTTTGTCGACGAGGAGCTGAAAGAGGTCGGAGGTTTGCAGTTGTTCATTGAAGTAGGGAGAAGAAAGCGAGGCCCCCAGAGGACGGATTGCTTCCATCAGTACAGCCAATCTTTCTTGCTCGAGCGAGCTCAGAAGTTCTTCTGCAGGCTTTCCTTCCGTAGGAAAAATGGATTCCAGGAGTTTCAACTCGGAGAGGGCTTTATATTCATTAGCCAGCCCGTACTCGCGATTCCAGTCGCTGTAGGTTCGGGCGCTTAAGGCTATGGACTCGATGGCCAGAACGCGGTTATCGCGTGAAGCGATGGAAGCCAGCATATTGGCGTCAACCTGCAAGAAGGCGTAGAAACTTCCGAGGAAGGTGGTAATGGCGATAACCAGGGAGATGATATTCTTGTACGTTTTCTCGTTCATCTCCCGTACCTACGCGAAGGGCTGTATGAATGCGGCAAGGACCCCCGAACCATAAATGAGGATCCCTAAGCTAACCCAGAGGAATTTTGCGCTGCCAGCAGTTATCAGAGAGGCCGTAAAGAAAATCAGGGAAGCGCTCAGGACTACCGCGGCCAAGACCAGGTTCGAAACTTCTTCCCGCGCCAGGTCAGCCTGTGTAAAAGACTTGCTCGGGTCTAAATCTTCTACAGTGGCGATTTCTGACCACGCCGCCCGACGGAGGCGTTCCACCTCGAACTCCATGTCGTCGTCCACCTCCTTGAGGTAATTAGGATCCACTAGATCGCGGGAAAGGGCGGCTCGATTGATCTCGCGCATCTGCTGGAAAAAGAGGGAGTCTACCACGTTGGGGTCACCCTCCAGGGAAGTCGGTATCCTGGTTCGGCTTTCCGCAAGATACTGCGCGGACTGGTAGCGGAGGAAGTACGAATCGAAGGAGTACTGGTTCAAATAGAGCTGAGAAGAGACACTGATCTCTGCGTTGGCCGAATTCAAAGCAGCCTTGATACCTGCTGAGTCCAGCGCTGAAGCCCGGTCTTGTGCCTGAGAGGCCCTCCAGGCCACGAAAGCACCAGAAACGGCGACCAGGGCGATGAGAACGCTGACGATAGTCTTGAAGCTTCCCTTCCATTCCTTTTCCATCGTGCCCTCCTTTCTCGATAAGAGAACTGCGCCAGAGATATTTTCCAGGAATTGGCTTAATTTTGTCCAGTCAGGTCAGCTCTCGAGGAAAAAGCATAAGACTGGTCTGCGGTTAAGCAGGACCGGCGGCGAAGTTCTCCTGTTCCCGCTAGAGCGTTCCGATAAGCTGCCTAAAGAACAAGAAAACGCCAGGTGTCGCGCGGGGAGGCTGATCTAGGGGGAAAAGCTCGGCGTTCGAGATTTGCCCTAGTTCTCTGCCTAATCTGATAGAGGTGGTATGCCCATGCACATCGTCACGATCTGGCGAGCATCAGGTCAGCAGGCGCATTCTTCAGTTTTTTGACCTCTCATCATGCAGCCTTACTGTAAGGCGGCGGATTCCCATCATCAAGCCTAAGATAAGGACTGTACAACCGGCGTAGAGGAAGCCGTAGCGAACGAGGAAGAAGACGAAGAGAGCTAGGATGCCGAAGACCGCGGCGGCGGGAATGGGGTTCCCTAAGTGACGTCCTATACGGCCTAAAGGAGTTTGCCAGAAGATTAAGGCGAGGAGGAAAGTCCCAGCGGTGAAAAGCGAGATATCTAGGGGATAGATGACAATGAGAAAGCCGAAGAGCGTGCTTAATCCTCCACCTCCTTGAAACCCGAAGTAAAGAGGCCAGTCATGACCGGCTACGACGGCAACTCCTGCCAACATAACGGCCCAGGGAGGCACCTTCAGGAGAAGGCAGGCCGCTCCCACCGCCACCCCCTTAAGGATATCCAGAAAAGCCACTGTTAATCCAGCAAACGCCCCATATTGACGGAAAATCCCGGAACCACCCGCATGATCTTTTGTTCGGATGTCCGACCCCTTCAAGCGGCTGAAGATTATGGCAAAATTCAATGAACCAACCAGATAACTTCCCAGAATAAGAAAGAACTCGACCAATTCTCTACCCCTTCCGCGATTGAATTCTTGCTCTTCCCGGTGCAATGCGGAATTCGGCAGGGAGGGTACCGAGGATTTCCCCATCCGCGAAAAAGTGCACTGTGGCTCCATTCAAGGCCCGCACTTTCACTTGAGAGGCCTGAAAATAGTGAACGCCTGGATCTTTGATGTGCTGGCCAGAGAAGACTTGACTATAGAGCTTGAAGAGGTGGAAGCGAGATGGCGCAGTGGTGATGCATAAGTCGAGTTTTCCATCCGTATAAGAAGCGTTAGGGAGAATGCGCATTCCTCGTGAATAAGTGCTGGTATTCCCCACGGAAACTAGGAAAGTGCCTTCATAGACGAAGAGGTCTTCATCTACTTTGACCTCCACTGGGAAAGGCGGATAGGAGAAGAAGATGAATAGAGGCAGAATTTGGTAGGCGATGAAATCAGAGAAGAGAACTTTACGGTACTTGTTTCCCATTACAGCTGCCTGGGCATCGAGACCCAACCCGCCCACACCCAGAAAATACTTCCCGTTAGTTTCGACGGCGTCCACGCGGCGGGGACTACCATCGATCAGCGTGCGGATTGGCTCTTCCACTCCTTGCGGAAGGCCAAGGTCTTTGGCGACGTCATTCCCTCGACCCCAGGGGAGGACTCCTAAGGTGGCCTCGGTCTCCACGATACCGTTTAAGACCTCGAGTACGGTTCCATCGCCCCCGCAGGCCACGACAAGCTTACATTCCTTTGCCGCCGCTCGCGCAAGCTCAGTAGAAGCCCCTGCCCGTTGGCTTTCTATGACTTCTACTTGACACCCAGCCTGTTTCAGTCTTTCAATTGCAATCGGGGCCAGTTTTTTCGCTCGACCCCCGCCTGCGATAGGATTAATAATTAAAGCTATCCGCATTTCTCTTTTGACTACCTTCCGTAGTTTTTTGGTTTCTCCTTTGGGGCCTTAAAGCAGATAAATGAATTAAACCCCCTTTTCTACCTTCATTGCAAACCAGGATTTACAAAACAAGGAGGGCTGTGCCAATATTCTGACAGAGAGCTGCCCCTTAAAGGAGGATACGCGATGAAGGAGCTCAAGCAGCGAATCATGAAGGAGAGGGAGGACTTAGGTAACGGTGTCCTAAAAGTAGACGGATTTCTCAATCACGAGGTGGATGCCATGCTCTCGTTCTTTTGCGGACGAGAGCTCACTCGATACTTCAGTCCCTTTAAGGCGACCAAGGTTCTCGCTGCGGAGATCTCCGGTATGGCTCCAGCCTTGATGACAGCGCTTGAACTTAAAATACCAGTGGTTTTTGCCCACAAGCACAGGCCGATTACTATGTCCACAGACATATCTCTCACAACCGTTCCCTCCCACACCAAGGAATCCCAGGCTTCTTCAGTCTGGCTCGAATTGTCGCAATGAGATACAGGAAGATCGAGGTCGAGGCATGAGGCAGGCCGTATTCGTCCTGGACTATGGTTCACAGTACAGCCAGCTCATAACCCGCCGTTTACGAGAGGAAGGAGTTTACGCTGAGCTCGTGCCCCCCGATTTTTCGTTGAGGAATTTTCCTAACCTGGAGCCGGTGGCCTACATTCTCTCTGGAGGACCGGATTCGGTATGGGAAGATGGTTCCTTGAAATTATCGCCTCAGCTCCTTGAGCTAAACCTTCCTATTCTGGGAATTTGCTATGGTATGCAGCTCCTCGTTTTCCATCTCGGAGGCAAGGTCGAGGTGGGGGACAAAGGAGAATTCGGTGGAGTGGAATTTGAGCGCACCGAGGACCACGCGCTTTTTTGTGGCCTACCTCGCTCCTTTTCGGTTTGGATGAGTCATGGAGACCGAGTGCAGTCATTACCTGCAGGTTATCGTTCTATCGGACGCACAGTAAATTCACCCATTGCCGGCCTGTCCTCTGCAGATGGAAGGATCCTCGGTCTCCAGTTCCACCCCGAAGTAGAACACACCCAGTTTGGACAGCAGATTCTGCGTAACTTTCTCTTCCGGGTGGCGAACCTTTCGCCCTCCTGGAACTCGTCCTCTTTCCTCGATGAATGCATCAGGGAAATCCGTGAAAGAGTGGGTGATCGCAGGGTTCTCTGCGCGCTATCCGGTGGAATCGATTCCGCAGTTGTTTCCTTTCTCCTGCAGCGGGCGATCCCCGGTCAATTTGCCTGCCTTTTTGTCGACACCGGCCTCCTTCGCTTCAAAGAACGGGAGGAGGTAGAGCTTACTCTGAAGAGGGCGGGAATTGAGGTGCATGTGGTCGATGCGCGAGAAGAATTCCTTTCCCATCTGAGCCGTGTTCTGGATCCCGAGGAAAAACGCAGGCAGATTGGCAAACTATTCGTCGAAATATTCGCACGCGAGGCTCAGAAGTTGGGGCCATTTAGCTTTTTAGCCCAGGGCACCATCTATCCTGATGTCGTGGAGAGCAGAGGGAAAGGGAGGGAGCGGGCTGATAAAATTAAAACGCACCATAATGTGGGAGGATTGCCCGATGTTCTTCCCTTCGAGCTCCTGGAGCCCCTGAGCAACCTATTTAAAGACGAGGTTAGGGAGCTGGGCCGGCTTTTAGGGTTAAGAGAGGAGCTTGTCTCCCGGCAGCCTTTCCCCGGCCCGGGACTGGCAGTGAGAATATTGGGAGAGGTGACTGAGGAAAAGCTGGAGGTGCTCAGGCGGGCGGATAACATCTTTCACCAGGAATTGAGCCAGCTTCCCCAGAAAGAATGTCCGGATCAGTACTTTGCTGTTCTTCTTTCGGCCCGAGCAGTAGGAGTGATGGGAGACAGGAGGGCTTATGGCTACGTTCTTGCTCTCCGGGCAGTTCATACAAGCGACTTCATGACCGCGGATTGGTTCCCACTCCCTTTTGACCTCCTTGCCCGAGTTTCTCGTCGAATCACAAACGAAGTGCCTCAAGTAACTCGGGTAGTATACGATATAACGAGCAAACCTCCGGCAACGATCGAGTGGGAGTAAAGGGAAGGGCGGGCAAAATGGAAAGGTACCATGTAAGAAGGGCAGAGAGAGCTATCGAGGAGGAGGATGAACTCCGGATTATTATCCGGAGGCAGAAGATCATGACCCTCGCACTTTCCGATGGTCGGGAACCCTATATAGTCACGATGAACTACGCTTTCGACGAGAACCAGAATTGCTTTTATTTTCACTGCGCCAGCGAGGGAAAAAAAATGGAGATCTGGAAAGAAAATCCCGTCGTTTGGGGTCAGGTACTGGAGGACTGCGGCTACCTTTCAGGTAAATGCGATCACGATTACCACACCGTTCAATTTAAAGGAAAGGTAGAGTTCATTCCGGACCTTGAGGAAAAGTGCCGTATTTTGCGGATGATGGTCGAGCAGTTAGAGAAGGATCCAGGCGATCTACTGGGGAGACTTGACCCGAATGTAATCTCGCCAGAAAGACTCCGGCGCATCGAAAAAACAACTATTGGTCGTGTGTGCGTCCTCGGTTGGAGCGGAAAGAAGTCTATTTCCCCTCAGTGACTGAGGAAACAAAGCTGCCAGAAAGAGAAGGGACACTCTGATTGTAAGAAGCGGCAGGGAGTATTAACCCCTCCCAGGAGTTTGAATCTCTTCGAGCTGTTGCTCTAAATCAGAGATTTTCTCCTGGAGCCTCAGGAGCTCGGTTTCAACACTGGTGAGGGCTTTCTCTTTCTCAGCCAATTCTTTTTCTGCTTTCTGTAGCCAATCGTCCTTCTCCTGAAGTTCCATCTGTACCAATTTCAGCTGAGCCTCCAGGTTCTTTATCTGAATTTCTGCCGCTGCCAACTCTGTCTGCAGAGGTGTGACCCTCAGGAGCCAGAGCGAGGCAAAAGTGCCTCCGACTAGAAACACGATGAGAGAAGCCCGCCAGAACCATTTCATGCTTGCTCTCCTTCCCAGATCCTTGTTTCGCTTAGATTAACACAGGAGGAAAAAGGAGCCAATTGGAGGGCGAACTACTTCCTTCACAGGAGGGAACCAATTCTCATCCCTTCCGTCTTATTAACTGGAGGTGCAGCAAAAATGAAATGGAAAATTGTCATAATATCACTGGTTGTGGTAGCTATGCTGGTGGGAGGCTTCTTCCTCGGGCGCTCGATGCTGGAAGAAGAAACTAAAGACCAGGCTGTTTTGAAAGAGCCCCCTCGGCTTTTCGCTAATCTTCCCGCCCCGGATCCGTCCGGAGAGCTCGGAGCGGAAGCGAGATCCTCGATTCTCGAACAAGAGGTAATAGCTACCTCTGCCTTTTCCCTTGCCGGTTCTGAACCTCTTTCCTTCGAGCAGCGGATTGTAAAAACCGGCTCCCTCGACCTGAGAGTAGAGCAGGGTAAGCTCAAGGATAGCGTCAGCCACATTACAGCTCTCATAGAAGCAAGAGGCGGATTCGTGCAGAGCTCACAATTCTCTCAATTAGAAAAATACGAGGAAGCTTACTTGATTGTGGTCGTTCCTGTGGGTGAGTTCTCGAGAATGATGAAGGAGCTGGAGTCTCTAGCTAAAGTAGCTTCTGTCCAATCCTCCGCTCAGGATGTCACTCAGGAACACCATGACCTGCAGCTCGATTTAACCCATTGGGAAGCCGAGAGGACGGCTGCCCTTCTCCTTCTCGACAGGGCGACCACCTTGGATGAGATTATCAAGGTTCGACAGTTTCTCGAGCCTATCGACCGGCAGATTAATGAGATCAAGGGCCGACTGGAATATCTGAAAAAGACCAGCGACTATTCGACCATCCAGATCACCCTGCGCCAGGAGGGAGAGCTGATTATAGAGAGCAAAGAACCTTCGGTCTGGCAAAAAATCTGGGATCTCTTCCTCACGAGCGCTACTGGCATTTTAGCCTTCCTCGCTGTCGCTATACCCATCCTGGCTCTGATTGTCCTCATCATCTTCCTGGTATGGCTGACCTTTCGTAGGAAGAGACATCCAGCTTCCCCTACGACAAAGAATTGAACTCCTCCATCTTTTTCTGCTGCCGCCCTCCCGGGGCGGCAGTTTTTTTAACTTTTTAAGGACTGCAAAATTCCTACTAGGTTCCCGTACCGAGATCGCTCATATGGGCAAACCAGCCCATATGAGCGATCTCGGACTTACCTTGGATGACTCCTCCCTCCAACTGGCTGACCATCTCCAGATATGGTTCGATATCTTCTACTTGAATGTAGATGACTGGGGATTGACCGGGAATCACATTACCTACCTTAATAAACCCGCCAGATTGCACCGGAGGGAGTTTCAAAGTTCGAATGGCCTTCTCCCCAGGGTTCAATTTTCCAATCAAATAGTGTTTTAAAAAACCTGACCGTTCCCTCCGAATCTTTAGAAGACCACTCGATGTGACAGACATCGTGTTTCCCCATCTCATTTTCCTTTCACTATTTTTTCACCCTCTCATCCTTTTCCGAGCACTTATCCTCTTCCCGCTTTCTTCAGCACATAAAAGGGCATCAGCGGAGACGAAAGGATTGTAAATCGCCTTCCTCACCTCTCCCCAGCTTACGGTCGAATAGCCGGCGACCTCAGGTCGCGCGGTGCGATAAAAGGCCTCCTCAGCCAGAAAACCCCCGTCCGGAAGGCGCTTCGTTTGAAGTATGTGCAGTGCCGGCCTAAAGCGGGGGTCATCCAACGCCCCGCTTTAGGCGAAGGCCTTTAGGACGGACAGAGTATCGTAGTGCCAGTAAGGCGAATAATGTAGAAGGAGGGAGCTGTTATTTATCACCTAGCCATCCCTTTGTCTCCTGAAGAGCTGCCGTTTAGGAATAGCTCTTAAGCTCTCTCAACCGAGGCTTTCGCTCCCGTATCGTCCGTTCTTTCCGCGTAAGGGGCGAGGGCGCGAAGGGGAATTAAGGATTCGTGATAGGAGGAATCGTTTGCCCCCGGTCGTTTGTCGCAGTTCCAGCCCTCCATCCGGCCACTGCTATTTAATCAAACTCCGCGCCAGAATCTCGGAGCGCTCGTCAGCTAACCCTAGTTTCAAGGAGTACAGAGGGCGTTTCCTTCCTGGGATGCGCAGCACCACACCCTGCCCTATATGGCCTTGATCCCCCGCCTGTGGCTTTTGCCTAACAGCCAGCGGTAAATCCTTCCATGCTCGGCTGCAAGTCGTGGTCCCCAGGGAGATAACCCAGGTCAGCAAGGATGGAAAATACCCAGTGCGACCACATCCACTTAGAGTAAGGATGACGGGATGTTTGCTCTTGGCCTCTGCTCTCACGCAGCAGGCAATTTATAAGGTCCGCCCGGCGTACTTCCTCGGCAGCCTCTTTGGCTTCCCTTGAATCTTAGGGCTTTCCCTGGATATTTACTGCTACTTTCCAACGCAGTGCTCGTTCGGCTTCAATTTTCTCAAGCATTAGCACCCCGATCTTTAGCTGGCTGTTCTCTCTCCGCGAATTTACAGCTTGATCTTCCCTATCTGATAGCCTGCAGGTTCTCTTCATTTCCTATGCTCTGGAAAAGGAATAAGATAGGGAAAATTCGAGGTGAAGCCATGTCCTATCTGTATGAGTACGAGCTGGGGCGAGCCAGCAATATCCTTATTGTCGAGCTTATGAAGTTGAAGCCCGGCGAGAGCTGCATCATCACTGCCGATACTGAGAGCGATCCTCGCGTCGTGGATGCCACCGCTCGTGCCATTTTTAGTTGTGGAGCGAAACCAATGGTAGTCTGGACTGCATCTCCCCTCGGGGTGGGCAAGGCCACTGACTCCATGCTGCCCCTCGAATCCTTGACCGAGGCCTTGAAGCAAGCTGACGCTTGGATTGAATTCAACAACCAGTGGCTCCTTTATTCCACTCCCTACGATGTTGCCATGAAGGAAAATTCTAAGATTCGTCACTACTGCCTTGTGGGAATGAACGTGGATATGATGATTCGCTGCATCGGGCGGGTTGATTACCCGGCATTGAGCGATTTTCTCCTTTTGATCTCCGGAATCACGGATAGGGCTGACCATGTCCGCATCACCACCCCCGCAGGAGAAGAGGTGGAATTCGATACTGATCACTCCATGAAGCTCAGGCCTCGCCTGGGGTATGCCGATGTACCCGGTTCACACATGATGGCAGGGCAGATCGGATGGAAGCCCGTCTACGATTCTATAAATGGCCTGATCGTCTTTGATGGCTCCCTCGTCCCCCCGGTCGGCCTGTTGAAAAGACCTGTGGCCCTGCATGTGCAGAAGGGCGAGATCACGAGGATCGAGGGAGGAAAGGAGGCGACAGAGTTCGAGGCTTGGCTCAGAAGTTTCCAGCATCCCCAGATGCTGCGCATGGCCCATCTTTGTTATGGCTTCAACCCTGGAGCAAGGCTGACCGGAAACATTCTCGAGGATGAGAGGGTGTGGGGAGCGACCGAATGGGGAATCGGTCAGATCGGGCCCTCATATATTCCCCCGGAAGGGATCAAGGCTCCTTCGCACACGGACGGGATTTGTCTGAATTCCTCTATCTGGCTCGACGGAAAGCAGATCATGGAGCAGGGCAGAATGATGGAGCCCCGCCTCGCTGCGCTCGCCAGGAAATTAGGCAGAGAGTAAAGAGGGAAGCCCGGAGCAGCTGAAGCAGCTGACTATCCGGCCATTCTTCCTCCACACAGCGGATCCCGGCTCTTTTTCAACAAGTCGACCGGCGCTGGGAAGGCTCGCTTTTCAGGGTGCTGACCACACCTGCAGATCGTCGAAGACGGCTGTGGCGGGAGCTTCAGCGATAGTATGGACGAAGAGCCCCCCTCCTCCCGAGGAGAAGGTATCGTCCTCCACCATGTCCACCAGACCTCCATTGAGATAGATGGAGAAGGTGCTTCCTTGGCATGTCACCTTGATGAAATTCAAGGAAGGACTCTGTCTTATGTAGGGGGAAAAACCTCCGGCCAGATCAAAGCGCAGGCCCATCAGAACCAGGAAAAAGCTGTAATCACCCTTTCCTGTCAGGGCGAGGCCGTAATAATTATCATCATCCTGGCGCCGCAGGAAGACCCCATAGTCCGCATCATCAAGCCCCTGGGAAAGGCCTGCTGTGACCTCTAGGGCGAAGTTGCTCCAGTTATCCTCGATTGTCACCCAAGCAGCGCTGTCCTCAAGTTGTTCCGTGATGGCGTAGGAGCCTTCGCTGTAGGCATAATAACGATCTTCGTAATCTCCTTCCGGCCAGCCCCCTGTCGAATCGGAGAAATCTTCCGCAAAGAGGAGTTCCTGGAACGGAGCCGGCGTGGACGTGGGTACCGCTGTTGGAGTGGGCGCCGCTTCCGGCGACCAGAGCTTCAAATTGTCGAATGCCACCCGCGCATCAGGCTGCTCGAATGTTCCTGCCACCAGTCCGATACCGCCGGAGGAAAAATCCAAGTCATGAACGAAATTCAATTGTTTGTCATTTATATAAAGGATAAAGGTATTCTTCTGGCAGCTGATCTTGATCGTGTTCGTAGCCTCTCCGGGATTCATATATTCGCATTCCGTCCAATCAAGGAGGACTACCCATTCATCGTTCAACCTTTTATGAAAGGAATAAAATCCGGCGGTGCTGAGAGCGAACTCATAGTAGTTTTCTTCGTCCTCCTGGCGGACGATAACCCCGTAATAGTATTCCTCGGGGCCATAAATAGGAGTGGCTTCTACTTCCAATATGAAATCGGCGAATGTCCTTTTCGGATTTCCCGAACCCTCCCAGTATTCCTTGAACACAGTGACATAATACTGACCCTCCCAGTACTCAAGCTCCATATCCTCGAGGCTAACGACTGACCAACCGCTAGAGGGATTGGAAAAATCGTCCTGATAGAGCAACCCTATTACCGTACTTGGGGTCTGAGTGGGAACCTGAGTAGGTACAGGAGAAGAGCTGCCCTCGATTGCCAGGACTTTAAAATCGTCGAAAGCCACTTCCACGTTGCCTACCTCGTGCGTGCCCACGCAGAGAGCAATCGCTCCGCTTTTGAAATCGTCGTTTCTCAGGGCCAATAGCTCCGTGCCGTTCAGATAGAAAATGAAGCGGTTATTCTGGCAATAGACCTTGATAAAATTCTCCGACTGGCCCTGACGGATTGCTGTGGAAATTGTCCAGTCCTGGAGAGGATTCCAATGGCCGTTTATCTTTTGATAGAGAGAATACTGACCCTGGGCAGAGACCTGAAACAGATAATAGTTATCGGAATCCTGTGCTCGCAGGAGCAAGCCGAATTCATAGTTCCCTTCAGATCCTTTTACCGCTTTGCAGTTGACTTCCAGGGCGAAATTGTCAAACCAGAGATCAGGCCCGATCCACCGCAGCATATTTCTCTCCATCACCCCGATATGGAAGCGCCCCTCTTTGTACTCCGTGTAAGAATCCTGGTCTCTTTCCTCGCGCCATTGTCCATCAGGGGTGGCGAAATCTGTGGAATAAAGGATCTCCTGAGTAGGAGGTGGAGTAATGCTGGAAGTGGGAGATATGCTGGGGGAAGTAGATGGGGATGCAGTCGCTGTCCGCGTGGGCGTACTGGGAATGAGAGTTGTGGCAGGAGAACCGCCACAGCCAGAGCACAGAATCAATATTAAAGCGAGCAAAGTGCTTATGATGGAAAATTTTATAGAACCACCGCTTTTCATGCTGCCCTCCTTTACTGTTTCCTTCAGACGTCGATGAGATAGCTTAGCATAAATGGATTCAGTCCCTCCCTTCTTTTCCAGCCGCTGCAAGAAGGGGAAGCTGAACTCTAACTCTGGCGCCTTTGCCACGCTCACTATTGAGGCTTATTTCTCCGCCGTGAGCCTCAGTTTAAAATTTTAGAGACATACAGATCCAACCCGGTTCCTGGCACTACCGATTTAACCGCCCCTGACTGTGCGTCCCTCCGCCAGGACCGTTTCTTTTAAGAAGCGTGAAGCAGTGGGGAAATTGGGGAGGAAAGGAAATCCTTGAAGGGGCCGATCATTTCTTCCCTCCCATAGCCCGAAAGGATGTGCGTCGATCAGGCATCCTTCTTCAACCAGGAACTGGTAAGCAATAGGAGCTTCCTCATAGCTCTCTCGCCTTATCGATCGCCTGTGAGCTGTCCATCCAATCATCGGACATGGGTACGAAATAGCTTCCCTCGTAATTTTCCTTGATAACTGCAGCGATCTTTCCGCTGAATAGCAAAACGATGAGCTTTTTCCCTGACTTGAGGAACCAGAATTCCTATGCCAGCCAGGTGCCGTCGTCGTTAATTGGGCTCCCCCGTCCGGTAAACCCAGTGAATCCCCCGTTACGAACCGAGCTTCCGGCGACCATTCCTGCGCTCGAGGCGAGGCAACGGAGCAGCTTCTCTGGCCTAGGTAGCTGCTCCTCGGGCGGAGTTGGGCTGATCAGAGGAGTAGACCTGAGAGTGACAGTGGGCGTCAGAGTGGGGAAGGCTGGGTCTGGGCTGGAGTGTGATTGGGCGAAGAAGTGGGCGGAGGAGGTTCTGTCGAGTAGATGATTTGGTGGGTGGAAGCGTAATGTAGAGGGAATTGATGATCTAGGATATATTCTGCTGGAACCCCTCGAAACCCTCCAGGCTGGACTAGCAGGAGAGCATGAAGAATTTGTTTCCGACTTCGATCCATATGTCCTCGAACCTATACCATGGCTCTCCGAATAGCCTGGCGTAAAACTTGATTAAAGCGGTCAGACCATCGTCCAGATTAAGAGAGCTCTCTAAGATATCCTGAAGATTTTTTTCTCTGAACCGGTAGCAAAGCTTGAAAAAATCTTTCGTCCGCATGCCAAAATGCTTGGTGTGTAGCATGACCTCTATCAAACGCTACGGTCCCGAGCTTTTAGGATGCAGATCCTTTCTGCCTCGAATTCCGAGCCCATTTCCTGGGAAGGCTCGAAGGATGTCTGGATCTTGTACTCAACATAGTACTCAAAGGAGATGTCCTTTCCCTTGAACCGACCGAGCTTGGGGCTTGGCGAAGGGGTGAATGGTGGTCGGGTGCTCAGAAAGCTTGAGATAATGAATTTGCGATCCGCAGAATAAGAGTCGAATTGGTCAGGACTGCTCCAGAAGGAGAAGGCGAAGATGCGGCCGTTCAGCTCTACCCAAGCATCTTCAAACTTGCGGTATCCCTCCCCCCAGCCGAGTTCATAGCTTTTCAGGAAGACCCTCTTTTCGCCTACCAGTTGCTGGGAGAGGGTAGTATTTCTCGTGGAGATCAGGTCTTCACTCAATTTCAGATAAGCTCGGTCAAGGAGGTTCTCCAGCTTTTCACCCCGTTCCGGTTTAATCATAAGAAGTGTGATTTCAGATTTCCGGTCTCGCGCAGCCGCAAAACCACCTCCGCGGAAATCGAAAATGCCGCCGGGAACTCTCGCTTGGCGGAGAGTTCCCGGATTGATGGAAAATCAAGAACCAGACCGTTGCCTTCGTAATGTGTGATGCGTGCGGTAGAGAGACAGCCGGGAACGATAACTATAACAATAGGAAGATTATGACTATGAGGCCAATCAATCTTATGTTCATAACCTTCCCTCCTTTCCGCCATTTTATCATTTGCCTCCCTTTCTGCCCCTAGGCAGCTACAATAATTTCTAACGGCTACGTGTGTCTGGCAACGACTATTTGAGCGTCAGCTGGCAATAGAAGGAATTAACCTTGTGGCTGAAAGGTGAATACCCTTACAATGGGAGGTGCAACAACAACCTGTAGGAGGATGAAATGAAGGATTTTTCGGCTATCATCCCTTTCTGGGATAAGACCAAAGATTTGATCGATCAGCTCTTGGACATCACCTTAAATTTCAGACAGAGCGGACATCCAGGCGGCTCGAGGGGCAAAGTTCATGTCTTTCTCGCCACCCTTCTTTCGGGCGTAATGACCTACGATTTGCGTAACCCGGTAAAGAAATTCGGCGACCGTTTTATCCTCTCAGCCGGACACACTGTTCCCCTTGTCTACACCACTTTGGCCATACTCGATGAGGCCCTGCGCACAAAGTATGAACAGACCAGGGACTCCCGTTATAAGATACAGGTTGACGCTGTGTACGGAGAGGACCTGCTCCGTTTTCGTCGACGCGGAGGCCTTCCCGGACACGCAGAGTTTGGCGGCAAGACCCTCTTTTTGAAGTTCAATACCGGTCCCTCCGGCCATGGATCGCCGGGAGCAGTGGGAGAGGCTTTTGCCCTGAAGCGAGCTGGCGCCGGACAGGTTAAAGTTTTTGCCTTCGAGGGAGATGCCGCTCTGACTCCCGGTGCGGTGCATGAGAGTAAGAATTCGGCTTGGGCTCTGGGTCTGGATAATCTGTTTTTTCTTATTGACTGGAATAACTATGGCATTGACGATCATCCTCTGACGGAGACCGTGTACGGGACACCGGTAGAGTGGTTCGCCCCTTACGGTTGGCGTGTTGAAGGGACAGAAAACGGATCTGATTTCAGGAGCGTGGTGGAGGTCCTGGATCGGCTGGTCTGGGGCCCAAATCCCAAAAAAGTTCCCTCAGCAGCTTGGTTCAAAACCCGCAAAGGCCGGGATTACGGGATCTATGACAACAAATCTCATGGTGTGCCTCATCCGATGAATTCTCCCGCATACTGGGACACGAAGAAGTCCTTTGCCGAAAAATACGGTGTCGAGTTTGACGGCTTCTGCCAGCCCGCTTCTTCCACCGAAGAATGCAGAAGACAGACCGAGAATAACATTCAACGAGTGATGGATGTCCTGCGCAAGGATCAGGACCTCGTTGATTACCTGTCCAGTACTCTAATTAAGCTGGGGAATAAAGTGCCAGAAGAGATCCCGGGCTTTGAGATCAAGGGGACAAATCCCTTCAAAGATCCGCGGATTTTCGACTTTCAGAACTACCCTGCCGAGCTTTTTGCCAAACCGGGAGAGAGGGCTGCCAATCGTGCCGCCCTGGCAAAGTTCGGGGCCTGGATCAACGCCTTCGGGGCCAAAGAATATGGCCGTCCCCTCTTCATCGCCTGTTCGGCAGATCTTGCTGAATCCACCAACATCGCTGGATTCGCCAAGACATGGGGAGATTTCCCCGGGTGGGGGGCATACCAGAGAGAGAGAAATCCCAAGGGGTCGCTTCTTCCCCAGGAGATAACCGAGTTCGTCAACGCCGGAATAATGGTGGGAATGACCGCAGTGAACTTCGCCGAGGATCCCTACAAAGAGTTCGATGGTTTTTGGGGAGCCTGTTCCACTTACGGCTCCTTTGTTTATTTGAAATACGGAATGATGCGTCTTTTCAGCCAGATGAGCCAGGATTGCCCATTAAAAATGGGTAAGGTCCTGTGGATTGCTGGACACTCCGGCCCGGAGACCGCAGATGATTCCCGCACTCATTTTGGAATTTTTGAACCCTCCATTACCCAGCTTTTCCCCAAAGGACAGGTCATCAACCTGCATCCATGGGAGCACAATGAGGTTCCTGTCGTCCTAGGGGCGGCCTTGAAGCTTGAGGTACCAATCATTGCCCTCCATCTTACTCGACCACCCATCGCTATTCCCGATCGATCTGCCCTCGGCATTCCCTCTCATTTCGAGGCAGCTAAAGGAGCCTACCTCATTCGGGATTTCAAACCTGACCTGCCTAGAGGAGGGACAATCATCGTACAGGGTAGCTCTACTACCGACAACCTCCTGAAGATTTTGCCCGTATTGGACGAGCTCGGGCTGAATGTGAAAATTGTTGCAGCTATCAGTCATGAACTTTTCCAGAAGTCAGAGAATCCCTACAGAGAGCGCATCCTCCCCTGGACGGAATGGATGGATTCCATGGTCATCACCAATGAAGCTCTGATTTCTATGCAGGATTGGATCTCTTCAGCAGTCGCGAAAGAATATTCCTTGTCCTCGGACTTCGACAATCGATGGCGCACTGGAGGGACAATTGAGGAAATTTTGGATGAAGCGCACCTTACCCCGGACTGGCTGCTCAAGGGGATTGAGAGGTTTGTAAGAGAACGTGATAAACGCCTGAACAGGCTTAAAATCTGAGAGGGTTTCATCAGAATCGAATAAGACAAGGAAGGCGGCCGCCTTCCTTGTCTTATGGTCAGATCGCGTATGCTGAGGGCATCCACGCTCTAGATTACGGGCAGGGCTGCAATCGAGGCAGGAGGATCTCAGGCCTGCCTGGTATGTGGATCACTCGGCGAGGTCGAGGAGGTAAGTGTTTTCCAGGGTAGCTTCCAGTTGCGGAGGAGAAAGATCAACGCTAAGCCGCCCGCGAGAATGGTGAGATGGTAGGTGAACAAACGCCAAATGGCGGTAAAAAGCCCGAGAAGATTTTGGGGGACGACGTTAAGAAAAAGAGAGGCAATTCCGAATTCCGCAGCCCCTGAAGCTCCGGGAGTAGGAGCAAAAGGCAGGAGGAGGTTGAGGATGGCTTGATTGAGGAGGGTTTGCAATAGGAGGAAGCTCTCCACCTTGAGGCTGTAGAGGATGAAAGGAGCTACCATCAAGAAAGTAAACCAGTAGAGAGTGGAAGAAAGGGTCGCAAGAAGGATATTCTTCGAGCCTAAGGAGAGCAATTTACCTATCGCCTGCCGCATCTTCTTCGATTCTACCAGGCTCCAGCGCCAGACTCGGCGGATGCGGTGGTCACGCAGGAGGGAGGGCAGCGGCCAGGTTTTGATCCTGCGAGAGTAAGCATCCGGGATTCTGCTCTTTCTTGTATAAAGGTAGAGACATAAAGTGACGAACGCGATCAAAAAAATAGGAATGCTAAAAATTGTCCGCCAGATTTGATCAAGCGACAGTTTTGCGCCGAGAATGAGGAGAAGGAGGGGGATGACGAGCGAAAAAACAAGAATAGTGATTATGATCCGGGCGGTAATAACAGAGGCAGTTTTCCCTACCCTTACTCCTTCACGGGAGAGGAGGTAAATGAAAGTGGGTGGGCCGCCGGCATAGAAAGGCGTGATGTTGGAGGCGAAAGTGGCCACCAGATTGATCAGAAAGATTTTAGGAAAATGTATAGGCTCTCCGATACCCCGGAAGAGGAACCAGAAGGTGAGCCCATCCAACCCCCAGACCAGAAACATCATGAGAAAAGCTGAAATAAGCCAGAAGGGGTCCAGCTTACTCAATAAAGGTAGAGAGTCCCCCGCTCCAGTAAGATAAAATAAACCGATCACGCTGAAGCTGGAAATACCCAGCACAAGCCCCAGCCGCCAGGATAAAGCGCTCTTGCTGAGAATGGATTTACCCACTGGCTCCATCGGGAAAAAGATAGCAAAGAGAATAAATCATTGCGAGTCTTTGGGAAGCCAGGCAAATTCCCGTCGTGCTTCCTCAGTTCTGGATAGATCGAGATCCACTGCCACTAAGGTTTTTTCCTCTCTGCCTTGCATTAAAATATCTCCTCCGGGATCAACAATCATGGAATGACCGAAAAAGCCCTGTCTCGGAGGATCTTCTCCCACGCGGTTGCAGCCGGCTACAAAATACTGGTTTTCTATCGCACGGGCCCTGAGAAGAATGGTCCAATGATTTAGCCTCGGATCGGGGAATTGGGCCGGAACAAGTACAATGCGGGCACCCTTTTTGCGCAGGATGGCGAATTCAGAGGGGAAGCGCAAATCGAAACAGATGAGGACCCCGATTTTTCCCCAGGGGGTATCAAGGGCGAGGGGTTCCTCCCCAGGTGTAAAGCAATCCGGTTCCAGGAAAGGAGGAAAGAGGTGTATCTTACGGTAGGAACCCTGGATCATTCCTTCGGGAGAAAACAAGAAAGAAGTGTTGAAGATTCGATCACCCTCTACTTCCGGTAAGGAGCCGGCAAGGATGAAAAAATGAAATCGCCTGGCCCATTTACTGAGATAATCCATCGTGGGAAGGTAGGAGTCTTTAGCCAGCTTCAAAAATAGCTTGTCCAGGCGAAGGCCGGTACTCCACATTTCCGGGAAAACGCAGAGATCTGCCTGCAAATTGCTGGCTGCCTCGAGATACATCAGCGCACTGGCGATATTGGCGCGCCAATCTCCCGGGATCACATCCATCTGGATTAAGACCAGGCGAAGCCTGTCCATTTTATCCAACCTTCTCCTTCTAACGATAGCAAATGGCAGTTAAGTTGGGAATCAGCTCTTGGCTTTCATGTACTGACAGATGCGGGTGAGGCCTGTCTCAATATCTTTATCGCTCGCCGCCAGGCTTATTCGGATATACTCTCGCATGCTCTGGCCGAAGGCTGTCCCTGGAGCAGTGGCAACTTTAACCTCTTCAACCAGGCGCTTGGCGATTTCCTTGGAATCATTTCCCAGGCAGCTGACGTTGACCATCAGGTAGAAGGCCCCTCCGGGAGTATATTCGTAAAGCCCGAACTGACGAAGAATAGAAAGGGCGAGATCCCGACGCTTTCGATAAGCCTCCCGCATGTTCATTACTTCCTGGCGTGAGCCTAGCAGAGCAACTACTGCAGCTCTCTGAGAGATAGAGGAGGCGCAAGCTACCAGCGGTTCCTGCAGCTTGGTAATAATGGCAGAAATTTCACGGGGAGCACGCAGATAGCCTATTCTCCAACCGGTCATCGAGAAGCTCTTGGAAAATCCAAAAACGCTGATCACACGTTCATCGGCGTCTAGGCGGCCTAGGCTGAAATGCTTCCCATCGAAAACCAGATCCTCATAGATCTCGTCAGAGATCACGTAAAGATCGTTTTCCTTAGCAATCTGGTATATATCCTCGAGTAAAGGCTTGGGGAAAACGGCACCGGTCGGGTTGGAGGGAGAATTGAGGAGTATAGCCTTCGTCCTCGAAGATACCTTTGTGCGGATTTCCTCTACATCAGGCAAAAATCCTCGATTTGGCCGCAGATGATAGTGCACTGGCGTGGCATGCATCAAGCAGACGACCATCTCCGCGTTCGGGAAACCCGGATCTGGAGTCAATACTTCATCCCCAGGTTCCGCCAGCGCCATTACTGAGGAGCAGAGAGCAGTGACGGAGCCCGGGCAGACAGTGATATTCTCGCTGGTGGCGATGATGCCGTTTTGTTCGGCCAGCTTCTGGCATATCGCCTCCCGTAATTCAGGGATGCCTCGAGCGGATGTATATCCGGTAAATCCGTCACGAATAGCCTGAATCCCTGCTTCACAGATGTGATCCGGAGTATCGAAATTCGGCTGACCAATTTCCAGGTGGATGCAGCCCGGCGTCTTCAAAGCAAGCTCCATAAGTTCTCTGATTCCTGAAGGTGGTACCTGAAGCGCTGTGCGGGCAAGCGGTTTCACGTGATCTTCCTCCTTTCTTATGAAGTTTTCTTCCTGCTCAGGTAGGCTTTCACGGCCTCTTTCTGCTCTAAAGAAGAGAAACAGAGGCTGAAGACGTTTTTTTCCAGCTGGGCTCCAGATTCAATTGGCAGATCGAGCGAAGCGTTCAGACAGGTCTTAACTTGGGCAAGGACAAAGGGGCTTTTGGCCGCCATCTCATTGGCTAACTCCAGTGCTCGGGAGAGAAGCGATTCAGGAGGAAGGACTTGGTTTATGAGACCTATGCGCTCCGCTTCCTCGGCTGAGACTGGTTTTCCCGTAAAAACGAGCTCTTTAGCTCTTGCTTCCCCTACGCATTTCGGCAGGCGCTGAGTCCCACCCCAGCCGGGTATGATAGCCAGGTTAATCTCGGGCAAACCAAGTTTTGCTCCCTCAGCGGCCAAGCGTATATCGCAGCAGAGGGCAAGTTCAAGTCCGGCACCCAGGGCGTAGCCATTAATTGCGGCTATAGTGGGTTTACTCAGCTTGGCCAGGCGATTTAATATAGACTGCCCCCATTGGGAGAAAGCCAGAGCCTGCTGGCTGTCCATCTCCTCTAGGAGGCGGATGTCAGCACCGGCAGCAAAACCCTTACCCTTCCCCGTGAGGATCAGCGCCCGAACGCGAGCTTCATCTTCTAACCTCCCCAGCTCTTCCCACAGCGCTGAAAGTACATCGCGATTAATGGCATTCAAAGTTTGCGGACGATTCAAAGAGAGAATTACCACGTTGTTATCGGCTTCTTCCCGAAGAAGCACTGGTTCCACTATCGGATTCTTCATTCTTTCTCCTTCTTGATACCGGCCAGTTTTTCGGCCAAGTTTTTCTTCTCGCTTAAATTCGCACCTTTGTAGATCATAATCCGCTGAGCCTGGGGTGATCCGGCGCCGTGCAACGATTCAACTAATGCCGTACCCCCGGCCAGGTTTTCGATCAAACGAAACATCCTCATCCGCCACTCAGTAGGGATATCCGCTCGACCCCGGAGGTATTTCAGGATAAAGGAGGCGGTCTGAGGATTCCGCAGGTCAGCCTCCGACGGCATCGTTGCAAGAAGACCGCCGGCGATGTCCTGGCTCAACCGACAGACCTCGAAGATATTGCGAGTGACATTCTGCTTGCCCACATTGGCCAGCATGGAGTTGGGAACATAGGATCCGGCCTTTGTAGGGCATCCTTCATATGAGCAGGAAAGCGAACAAGCGTAGAGGGTTTCGGAAAGCTGAATCATCTCCACTAACTTTTCCCTGACGTGGGAGGCTTTCTCTGCCCCGTTGTACTCAGCTATGGCCTCTGAGGCTCCGATGATCACATCGCAGATCCCCGTTTTGCAGCCCCCGTAGTTTTGCCTGTGCAGGGAAGCGAAACGCTCCACCAGGAGACCGGACAGATCGCCTTCGCCACAAAGGAAAACTCTCTCCCAGGGAACGAAGACGTCCTCAAAAATGCTCAGGGTCTCCCCGCCCACCATCCCGTACTCGAAATTCCCGATGTCGATCCCGGCCTGCTCCTCGAAGCGTCTGGTGTCGTTGCTCTGTCGACCGAAGATGTGAACCAACCCCTTGCTGTCAACCGGAAGGGCAAAAGCAACGGCGTAATCCTTCTCCTCGGTGGTCATGGCGCAGGTGGGCAAAACGAGCATTTCGTGTGAATTCACCGTGCCTGTCTGATGTATTTTGGCTCCCCGCACGACGATCCCACCGGCCTTTCTTTCCACGACCCTCAGGAACATGTCCGGATCCTGCTGTTGGCCGGGCTTCAAGCTACGATCCCCCTTGGGGTCAGTCATGGCACCCACTACCATCAGATCTTCCTCCTGCACCTGCCTGAGGTAGTTGAGGAAGCGTTGATGATAATCTGTGCCGTATTTTTCATCCAGCTCGAAAGTAACGGCGAAAGTTGCATTAAGCGCATCCCAGCCCACGCAACGCTGGAAGCAGGCACCGGTCTTTTGCCCCAGCAGGCGAAGTGCTTTCACCTTCTTGACCAAATCCTCTACGCCCTGGTGGATGCTTGTGAAGCGGTTGATCCGTTCGCCGGTGAGGTGTGATTTGGTGGTTAACAGGTCCTCGTACTGGGGATCGCAGGCCAGCTCATAGGTTAATGCGGCGCTGTTGATGTGCGGTTTCATCGGTTCGTATTCGGTCACCCGCTCTACTCTTTTACCCAGGTGGTAGATGAGCGGATGCAGTTGACTCAGACTATCGATATACTGCTCTTTATTTTTTAGTGCCATTGATAGCCTCCTTGCTACCGATCGTAGGAATAGAAACCTCTTCCTGTCTTCATGCCTAAGAACCCAGCCCTCACCATCTTGCGCAACAGGGGGCAGGGACGAAATTTATCATCTCCTGTCTCCCGCTGCAAGGCCTCCATTGCAGATAAACAGACGTCAAGCCCGATAAAATCAGCCAGGGCAAGAGGTCCCATGGGATGATTAGCGCCCAGCCTCATTGCCTTATCGATATCCTCTGCGCTGGCCACTCCCTCCATGAGCAGGAAAACGGCCTCGTTGATCATGGGGACAAGCAGCCGGTTGACGACGAATCCAGGGGACTCGTGTACAATGATAGGTGTCTTCCCCAGGTCCTCGATTAATTTTCTGGTCTTACCTATTACCAGCTCATCAGTCACAGCTCCACAAATAATCTCCACAAGTGGCATCACCGGGGCGGGATTGAAAAAATGGATGCCGATGAAATGTCCGGGTTTCTTTATCTCTTGGGCCAATTCGGAAATGCTTAAAGCGGAAGTATTACTGGCGATAATCGCGCTCTCGTTCTTGCCCCACCTATCGAGCTTGCGGAAAAAGGATCTTTTCAGCTCCAGGTCCTCAGGGATAGCCTCGAGAAAAAGGTCGATGGTTCCGGATGTTTCTTCCGGCTTTTCCACGGCTATGAGATTGCCCAGAACGGTATTTTTCCGTTCTTCTTCAAGTTTGCCTTTTTCTACCAGGCGGGAAAGGTTTTTTTCGATTTTCCCCAGTCCTTTTTCGATCAGGGAAGGCTGTGCGTCCAGCAAATAGGTTTTGTACCCACTCTGCGCGAAGACCTGGGCGATCCCGATCCCCATTGTCCCCAATCCAATAACCATAATATTCCTCACGGAGAATCTCCCTTTCTTTCCATTCTTCTTAAGCGGGTTAGATCAAATTGAACTGTTCGATGTTGGAGTCAGCCAATGACTGGATCTCCTCCAGCTGAGCCCTGTACTTTTTCGCTTCAGAGAATAAATGCCTGTACCGACCCTGAAGCTTCAGATATTCCTCTACGAGGGTTTTTTTCGACAGCCGCAAGACTTCCGCGATCTGCCCTGCTTGGAACTCCAGGATAGGATAAAGCCCCGTCTGGAATGCCTTTCTTGCCAACTCGATTGTAAGCTGAGGCTCGAAGCCCCAACCTAAATTGCAAGGCGTGAGAATCTGAATATAGGAGGGACCCTGGACGGACTGGGCTCTCCTCACCTTTTTCTGCAGGTCCAGGGGGAAAGCGATGCTCGCCGTGGCTACGTAGGGGACCTTATGAGCCAGGGCGATCTGCACGAGATCCTTCTTTGGCTCTGCCTTACCAAAAGAGAGTGTGCCGGAAGGAGTAGTAGTGGTGGAGGCTGCGTAAGGGGTAGCGCTTGAACCTTGAATCCCAGTATTCATGTAGGCCTCGTTATCGTAGCAGATGTAGAGGATTTCCTCTTTCCTCTCGAACATGCCGGATAGACTACCCAGGCCGATATCGTAAGTGCCACCGTCTCCCCCGATGCAGAGGACCTTGACGCCTTGCGGGTTCCCCTTTGCCTTGAGTGTTCCGAGGACGCCGGAGGCTACCGAAGCGGCATTCTCAAACAGGCAGTGCACCCAGGGAACCTCCCAGGCGGAAAAATCAATGGGCGAAGTGAACGTCTCCAGGCAGCCGGTGGGGGAGACGACAACCACATTGGGCCCGGTGGCGAAAAGTATGTGGCGCACGGCGATCGCACAACCACATCCAGGACAGGCTCTATGTCCGGGAGCGAGCAGTTCTTTTCCTTGATTATTTATTGCCATGATTTCCTCCCTTCAAAGCGCCCGCACAGCATCAAAATCCAGCCCCACGTAGATGGGATCTTGAGGCGGCTTCGCTCTTTCGATCACCTTCACGGACTGAGCGTAGATCTGACGCAGCACCTGACGGTTGACCTCTTTTCCGCCGATCCCTGCCAAGAAGCTGAGAATGTAGGGTCTTTTTTCCTGATGGTAGAATGCCGCCTTGATCTCCGTAGCTAAAATGCCTCCGATATTGATGCTGATACTCTTGTCGAGGACCGCCAACACCTGTGCCTTTCCTGCCGCTTCAATCAGAGCTTCAGCTGGGAAAGGTCGGTAAGAGCGCACCTTGATCAGTCCGACTTTCTTACCCTCCTCGCGCATTTCATCCACGGCGACGCGGATCGTGGAAACGAGGGAACCCATGGCCACAAAGAGGACATCGGCGTCCTCCGCCTGGTAGGCATCGAGTAACCCTCCCGCGTAGTGGCCAAACGAGTGTTCATACTCCCGCGCAATCTCTTCGATCCTACTTTTTGCCTTCTCCTGGGCTACCATCAGAGCATATTTGAACTCGGTGAGACGATCCTCATCGGCGTATGCGCCATAGGTGAGGGGATTGTTAGGGTCTAGATATTGAATGGGTTCGAATTTTCCTACGAATTCCGTGATGGATTGATCATCAAACAAGGTGACCGGTTCGTAAGAGTGGCTCAAGATCCAACCGTCCATGCAGATCATTACCGGCAGAAGTACGTCCGGGTGTTCCGCGATTTTAAACGCTTGGATGTGAGCATCGTAAGCTTCCTGCAGGCTCTCCACGTGAATCTGGACAATTCCTGGGTCGCGTAAAGTCATACTGTCTTGGTGATCGGGTTGAATACTGATAGGAGCTGACACCGTGCGATTGACAGCCGTGATTACAACCGGAAGGCGAGCCGCGGCTAAGACAAAAACAACCTCTGTCATGAGCAGGAGGCCCTGCGATGATGATGCTGTGTAAGCTCTGGCGCCAGCGGCACTGGCGCCATAGATAATCGAGGCTGCCGAGAACTCGGAGTCCGCACGGATGAAAATGCTCTTCAACTTACCTGAAGCCACGAAGCTGGATAAATCCTCAACTATATGTGTTTGAGGGCTGATCGGGTAAGCGGAGATTACATCGGGCTTGCAGGCAGCCACGGCTTCTGCCACCGCCCTTGATCCTTCTATGATCCTGGTGGTTTTCTCTTTCATTCCTCCTCCGCCTCCTTTCGAATTGCTTGCTTCGGGCACTCCTGAACGCAGATCATACAGCCCTTGCAGTAGAAAAGATCAATTTCTGCGCCATTTTCTGTAATTCGGATGCAGCCGTCCGGGCAAAAGTTGAAGCATACGCGGCAGCGAGTGCACTCATCTTTTTGAACTGCAGGGCGAAATGCCCTCCATTTCCCTGTCTCCAGCTTCTTGGAACCCCCTGCTTCGCAGACACCGCCCAATCGAATTTTCATGAGAGTTCCCCTTTCACAAATTCGAAGGCCTTACCAACCGCATTTAAATTTTTGAGAGCAACATCGGGCTCGAACTTTTTCTTCAGGCATAAGGCGATGGAATCTAAGGTAATGAGACCAGTTAGAGCCGCAAAGGCTCCAAGCAGGGCGGTATTCATAATCGGCTTGCCCAGAGCTTCAACAGCTATCCTGGTGGCCGGTATCGTGCAGACCTTGAATTGGTCTCCGCCTAAGGATATCTCTGCCTTTGCGTTCAAGAGGACGAGACCTTCCGTCTTCAAGCCTTTCAGAACATCCACTACTTTCAGCAAGGACGAATCCTGGACTACGACGATATCCGGGTTTTGGATTTTCTCCCGCAGCCTGATCGGACTGTCCGAAATACGAGCGAAAGCTTGTACCGGGGCACCTCTGCGTTCACCACCTCCGCCTAAGTAAGGAAAAGCCTGCCCGAACTTGCCCTCTTCGAAGGCTGCGCTCGCTATCAATTCCGCCATTACTACCGAACCTTGCCCCCCGCGGCCGTGAATCCTGATTTCAAAAAGCACGGTCCGCCTCTAATCCAGGAGAAATCCGCAAATATATTCAGCCACTTCCCCGCTCCGAATGCGATAACGACTGTTCTTTGGCAAAGAGAAGGAGTCTCCTGCCTGGAAGCTTTTCCAACTGTTAGTCCCGGGAAGAAGCACTTCTACTGAACCTGAGACGATTTCCATTTCCTCGCGATCGCCGACCGAGAATTCGTATTCGCCAGGGAGAATGATGCCGAGGGTTTTCCTGGAACCATCGGGAAACAGAACCGTTCGGCTGATGACCTTGCCTTCGAAATAAATATTGGCCTTGGTAAGAACTGTGACCCCTTTCCATTCCTTTTCCATTTGCTGCTCCTTTCATTTCTATTTAAGAGTTTAATCGGCGAATCACAGTAGCAATTCCCTGACCACCCCCAATACAGAGAGTTATCAGAGCCAGCTCTTTGTCGCTTCGCTCTAATTCATAGAGGGCTTTTGTAACGAGGATTGCTCCGGTTGCACCGATTGGATGGCCTAAGGCAATTGCGCCTCCCTTGACATTTAGCCTCTCCGGATTGTACTGGAGTTCTCTGTCTACAGCCAGTGCCTGCGCAGCGAAGGCCTCATTGGATTCGATGATGTCGATGTCCTTCAGGGAAAGCCTTGCCCGCTCGAGGGCAAGGGGGACGGCATATGCTGGCCCTAGGCCCATGACCTCTGGCGGTAGTGCGCACACAGCCTGGGATAAGAACATGGCCCGCGATCTGCAGCCCAATTCCCGTGCCTTATGCTCTGACATCAGAAGGACACAACTGGCGGCATCATTCAGACTGGAGGAGTTTCCTGCGGTAACTGTCCCCTCTTTCTGAAAGACTGGTTTTAATTTTTCCAGTTTTTCGATGGTGGCATCAGCCCTTGGCCCTTCGTCCTGACTGACAATAAGGGTTTCTTTTGGGCTTTGCACTTCTACGGGGACAATTTCCGATTTGAACAGATTATTCTTCTGAGCGTTCACGGCCTTGGCATGGCTCCAGAGGGCAAACTCGTCCTGCTCACGGCGGCTGATGCCGTACTTATTAGCGAGGTTTTCCGCTGTTACTCCCATGTGATAGCCGAGGTAGGGGTCGGTAAGGATGGCTACCATTGAGTCGAGAAGGGAAGAGTCATTTATCCGCACGCCCCAGCGGAGCCCATAGGACAGGTAAGGGGCATTGGTCATACTTTCTGTGCCACCCGCGATGCATACCTCAGCTAACCCAGTCTGAATGAGCTGGGCTCCCTGATTTACGGCTTCCAGGCCGGAACCGCAGAGCCTATTAACAGTCAAGGCAGGGATATCTGCAGGGAGACCTGCCTTGAGCATTGCTAATCGGCTGACGTAAGCATTCTCCCCATTTTGCAGGACGCAACCCAAAATAACCTGATCGACCTTTATTTTCTCCAGCGCATTCCGCTCGTGGATAGATCGAATTACAGCAGCTGCAAGTTCAGCCGCACTCTTAGTCCTTAAACTTCCGCCGTAAGCACCTATCGGTGTCCGCGCTGCGTCAACGATCACAACCTTTTTCAAGGAGTCCTCCTTCGTTGAGGAATTCAACCTGCCACCTCCTATTGTTCCTGGTCGGCCCCTTCTTCAGTTGCGTACCTCCTTTTCACCCGCTTTTCTTCTCCGATCACTGCCTTAACGACAAAAATATTGTTGGGGGGACAGCCCGGCACATATTTGCCCAATTCCTCTAAATTTTTCGTACATACCCCCACAAGGATCAGATGGTCTTTTTTCAGGTTTGGGGGGATTTTCGATACCTCATAAGGTCCGGCCACGATGTACTTGCCTTTCAAGTAACCCTGCAGGTTCTGGCTTTTCATATCCATGATGGCGCTGATTACGGTATTGCGACAACCGGTACAAGCTCCCTCCGCAAGGACTAGATGGAAGGGAGGGAGACCTTCGATGGAAGTCTCTGCGGACCGCAGAAAACGCCTCTGCACCTGAGAAATGGGGACTCCCTTCACTTCTATTTTTTCTAAATCCATTTCCCCCAGGCCTCTTTCGGCGGCCTTTACAGTTATCATGACCTCTCGGGGAGGGTAGCCCATAATCATCCCCCCTACGGCATCAGCTGCTACCAGGTCCTTGGAGACGATAATGAGGCCCATTTCCACCGGCTTCCCGAAGATAGGTCCTAATCCCTCCTGAGCGATCGTGGCATCAATTACAGTCAATTTAGCCTTCAAGGCCAAAACTAAATCCACTACCCCTTCTAGGAGCCCCTGTCTGTGAAATTCTTTTTTCTGATTGTCATCAATCAGGCCTTTTAAGTTCTTTAAACCCAGGGTGACCTCGGTCTGGTCGTGAGTTTTCATCACAGGGACAGAAATGACGACGTCCGCTTTGGTCACGAGTTCCCAGGAACCCAATGTCTTGAAGACGACCCCCTGCGGTGAGTCGAGCTTTGCTCTTTTTGTCCTTTTCAGATCAATAACCTGATAGCCTGCATTGCGCAACCGTTCGTAGTCGCAAGCAGCAATTACCTTTTCCGTATCGACCCCGGCTGCGGCGGATTCCGCAATGACAGGGTTTCCCCCCGCCTCTTTCACCAAGTCGGCCACGGCCTTTACAACTTCCCAGCGAGTGACAGCGCCGGTCAACCTGCTTGCGGGAACTGCTACCAGGTTGGGCTTGATGAGAACGAGGTCACCTGGATTGATTAGATCTTCCGTTCCTCCGGCCAACTCCACAGCCTGGCGGACAGAGGCAGATATTTGCTCCTCTTCTCCTCCCGGGGTTTTCACTATTGAGACGACGCTCATGGTGCCTTCCTTTGCTTGGTTATTTCTCGGATCCGAAATTTTTTTGCAGAGATTTTTGTGCAGAGAAAAAGGAATAAATTTTTTTGCATTCCTTATGTGAGCCTTTTGATTTGCCCTGAAGTAGTATTTGTATCATTTATATTTAATACTCCTTCTTGCTTACAAAGGTAACACATTTCCTCTCTTTTGAGAAGTAAATACGATAGGGCGGATATTAGGCAATGACACGGGCATCTTCCAAGCAAAGCTGACAAAGTCAGCAAACTGATGATAAGATGTCTCCGTTTTGTGATAAGAGGAAAGGTGATTGCTTATGTGTGGAATCTTCGGCGTCGTCTTTGACCGGGAAAGGGAGGATCTCGGAGAAATCCTGGTAAATGCGGCGCACAGCTTGACTTACAGAGGTTATGACTCTGTCGGTTGCGCGGCGGTGGATAATTCAGGAAGCATCCAATTGTTCAAGGATGTGGGCCGGGTGGACGAGGTGGACGAGAAATATTCTCTCCGCACTCTCAAGGGCAATCGAGGATTGGTTCAATTGAGGTGGGCAACATTCGGAGTTCCTGCTCAAAGGAACGCCCAACCCCATTTCGATTGTGATAAAGACCTGGTGGGAGCCCACAACGGAAATGTGATAAACACTGTTTCTTTGAGAGAGGAATTTTTGAAAGAGGGCCATCTCCTGATAGGGGAGAACGACGGAGAGATCGTTGTACATGCTATAGAACGGCATTTTGACCGTTCAGGCAGCTTGAAAGAGGCTATTATCGCCGCTGCTCGAGACCTACGGGGAGACTATGCTTATGCCATCACTCATCAGGGAGAGAGTGCTGTCTACGCAGCCAAGATGGGTTCCTCTTTGTACCTGGGAGTTGGGGATGATTTTCATTGCGTCTCTTCTGATCTTCCATCAATTCTTGAACTCACCTCGAATATCGTAGTTTTGAAAGACGGTGAGTTCGCGCGCTTCGACGCTTCAAGCTATTGCATTTTCGATATTCATACCGGCCGATCGATCCAACGAGAACCAGAAGTTTCCACTTACTCTAAGGAGGTCGCCCATAAAGGCGGCTACCCGCATTTTATGATCAAGGAAATCAGCGAACAGCCGGAAAAGTGCGGCAACCTACTGCATTACCTGGCGGAGTCAAGAGAGCTTTCTCGCTTTTCTTCCATTATCAAGAACGCGCCCCGTGTTTTTCTCGTGGGTTCCGGCACCTCCTACCATGCCTGCCTGGTCGGCTCTTACTACTACAATAAACTGGGCGGGAAGAGTGCTTTCCCGGTGCCAGCAGGGGCATTTATCGAGCAATATGGGGCGTCGCTGCAGCCCGATGATGTTATTCTCTGTGTCTCTCAGAGCGGGGAAACAAAGGACGTGATAAATGTCGTCAACTACGTGGAGGCAAGCAAGGGCGGCAGGATCCTTGCCTTTGTCAACGTCCTCGGTTCGACCCTGAGTTTGCGCAGCCAATCCTATCTTCCTATTGTTTCCGACCTAGAAATATCGGTTCCCGCCACGAAGACCTTCATTAATCAGCTTGTCCTCTTTCTGGCAACTGCCAATCAAATGGTCGGCGGGTCCGTTTCGCGCTTTGAACATTTACCGGACATTCTTTCGCGGACTATTGGGGAACTCGAGTCGGACGTAAAATCGCTGGCCTCGGAGCTCTTGTCGTTCGACGATTTTTACTGCCTGGGCTACGGCATCACACACGGAATCGCCTGCGAGGGAGCATTGAAGATCAAGGAGGTAGTGTACAACCATTGTGAGGGTGCCTATTCTTCTGAATTCAAGCACGGTCCGTTAGCCATCGTCTATCCCGGTTACCCGATTATCTTTATCTCTACAGCGGAGGACGCGGGGATGGTCGTCTCCCACATCAACGAGGTATCCTGTCGCGAAGGGAAGACAATAACCATTTCTCCTCGACAGCCCTTGCTGGAGAAATATTCCTCCCGGCTTCTACCGCTGCTGACGGAAGATTATTTTCTGGTTCCTTTGGCCGCCACCATACCCCTCCAGCTCCTTGCTTATTTCATGAGCACGGAAAGAGGAATTGATCCGGACTTTCCCCGGAATATTTCCAAGACTTTGACGGTGGACTGATTATCTTTTAATCCTAAACAGGAGAAGAATTCCAATCAGCACGATGAAAAGCGGAAAGCCAATCTTCCAGCTCCAATCCCAGATATGCCAGCCGAAGAGATTGCGTAGAAGGAAGAAGACCCCCAGGAACACGACCGCGATCCCAATAATCAAGCTGAGTCCCCAGGACTGAGGCTGACTTACTGCCGCCTGTTCCTGACTACCGGCTGGCGCTTCAGGTATGAATATCCAGCAGATAATGTAGGCGAGAAGGCCGAAACCCCCAAAGAAAAAAGCCAGGACCCAGATGAGCCTTACGACTACGGGATCTATATTGAAGTATTCCCCGATTCCGCCGCAAACCCCGCTGATAACGCGGTTTATGCGCGAGCGATAAATTTTTTTATTCATTTTGTGCTCCTTTTCGCTACCGGAGATGTTGCGTCCCTTTAGCTTATTGGATATAATTCTAACAACCTTTGGGGCAGGGCGTAATTCCCGACCGGCGGTATAGCCCGCGAACGCGCCCGCGTAGATCCGGTGAAATTCCGGGGCCGACGGTTAAAGTCCGGATGAGAAAAGGTTTTTCTATTTGCCCTGAGGAATTTATTCTTCGGAGGTCAAGAAAAGATGGAAGTCAAGTCCAGTGGCTATCGCCTGTTCAGAGTTGCAGTGATCGCCAGAGTTGGTATTTTTTCCGCGATCGGGATCCTGCTCGGTTACCTCTCCCTGACCCTGGCTCCTATTATTGGAAACCAGGTCGCCCTTGATCTATCACACCTGGGCACGATGGCCTCGGCAATCTTCGTCGGCCCCTTTGCGGGCTTTATAACCGGAGGGATCGTTGGCATTCCTCCTTCATTGAGATTTGGCAATCCCCTGATTGCTGTGGGGAAGTTGATTACGGGTTTCTGCGTGGCCTTGGTCTTTCGTTATGTCAAGAGCCCCTTTCTCGCCGTGGTTCTCGGCTATATCCCGGAGTCTCTCATAACTTACCTCACGCTGGGCGTATTCGGCATACCTTACTCGCTTCCCCTTCCTGTCATCTACACAATTTTGGGCAAAGCCTGGATCGAGATAGGAGTTATTGGCGTAGTGATGGAAATTCTCTGGAGGACTGGCCTCAGGAGATATGCCTCTCGTTAAAGGACGCGTCTGTTCCGGCCTGGGAAAGGGTCAGGTTTTTCTTTCCCAGGCCGGATACAAGGAAAGATTGAGAAGAGTTCTCGGCTACCATGTCTATCCTGGCACCCTGAATGTGAAGGTTCCTCTCCCGGATTGGCGAAGGCTCTATGACGTTGCCCGATCTGAGATACCTTCTTTCATAGAAGGAAACAGGCGCTTCGGTGCGGTGAGGATACTCAGGGTCCTGATTGGCGATGAACTCAGGGGGGCGGCTCTTTTTCCGGAGAAAGGCATTCGACCCGGCGTGGTCGAGTTGGTCAGCGATCTGAATCTGCGCAGCCTCCTTTCCCTGAGAGACGGTGATGAGTTTTCTTTCAAGGACGAAGGCTAATCAGACGGTCAAGTTGAGGCTTCAGCTCAAGCATACCACCTCCCTGAGAAATGATGTTCAAAGCCCTGGCAGGATTCCTGACTCGCACCCCGGCTAGGGCGGAGACTCCGTGAGCGAAGAGGTAGGGACTCATCGGAGTGGAGGGCCCGGTTATGACCACGAACGCTTCCCCGGAGAGCTCTAATAGGCGGACAATTGTCTTGTTAATGAAGGCGCTGGCGGAGATTAATACGAAATCTGCCCGGGGAAGGATAAATTCACAGGCAGGGTCCGGTAAGTCTCCCTCCTTCTGATCGCGCTCGAGTATAGTGAGGCCGGGAAATTCAGAGCGATCGAGGTTGCGGAAATGACCGACGACAGCCGGTCTCTTCGGCTTTATGGAATGGATGAAGTCGAATCCGTTACCGGTTTTTCCCTGCGGCTCGATTAAGGAATTCAACGCGGCTAATCCGAGGCTGGCCTCGGTGAAATTCCAGGAGAGCAGGAGTTCCGCGACCTCTTTGGCTGATCGCCCGATCAAATCGCCTGCCAAACCTACTCCACGCTGGGAGGCGTCTTTTGTGGTTTGCGCCAGCCCCAGGCCCCGGGAAAGGACAGCCGTTAGGTGAATTCCCACCACGGCTCCCTCTACCCTGTGGTCGTCGACAGAATCAATCAGCTTCTCCAATTGAAGCATGCCTTTAATCTACGTCATTATGTCAGGGACGCAAAGAGGGTAGAATCGTTAGTTGAAGGCGGGAATCAGAGATTGAGGAGAAAGAGATGGAACTTAAAGAAGCAATCCTCGGACGCAGGTCGATCAGGCGCTTCACGGATAAGGAAGTGCCGCGTGAGATTGTTCTCGAACTTCTACGCCTGGCCTCCTGGGCGCCGAGTGCGAACAATCGTCAACAATGGTTTTTCTACGCGATTCATCAATCAGAAACGAAGGATGCCATTGCGCAGGCGATAGATGCCAGGATCGATGAAATCGAGAATTGGTCGGACCTGCCGGATGGAGTGGCAAAGAGTATCTCCTGGATGAGGAGATACGGAGAGATGATCCGCCAGGCCCCCTGGCTCGTAGCCGTCTGTCAGGAAATTTCCCCGGCGCCTTTCGAGGACATGTTGATCAAGCGGGGATTCGACAGAGAAAGGTTGCAGCACTGGCGGCCTAATGCAAGGCTGCAGAGCGTTGCAGCGGCGGTTCAAAATTTTCTCCTTGCCGCGCACGATCATGGACTGGGAGCCGTCTGGATGGTTGGTCCGCTCTTTGCGGTAGAGGAGGTCGAAAAAATTCTTGGGGTCCTTGCGGGCAGGCGAGTTGTTACCCTGGTGTCCGTTGGCTATCCTGCGGAATCTCCTGATCCACCGGAGCGCAAGGCCGAGGAAGATACATGGTGCTTCATGTAAGAAGGCGCAGAGCCAGACGAAGTCCCATCTCCTCGATCTTCAGCGAATGGGAGGGACAGTCTGCCGGGATCCCCGCCCGGAGTTCCCCGCTCAGTGTTTCCTTTTCAATGTAGGGTGAAAATTCGCGGAAAACTTCCTGTAGCTCTGGCTCAGCTTCGTAGTGCGTCGAGATGCGATCCTCCACCTTGAAACCGGCCTCCTTGCGCAAGAGCTGGATGTTGTGGACGATCTCTCGCGCCAGTCCCTCTTTGCGCAGTTCAGGAGTGATGACAGTGTCCAGAACGACGAGATGAGGTCCCTCGGCTTCAGTGGCGTAACCGGGTTGATCTCGCCTTTGCACGATCAACTCCTCCGCGGAGAGATCGACCGGCCCCCCGGATAGCTGGATGGTTATTCTACCCTCAGACTCCAGGGACTCGATGATCTTCTCGCCGCCGAGGCCCTTCAATCGCTCTCTGATCAGGGGAAGATCCCTTCCGTATTTCGGACCGAGCAGGGGCAGGTTCGGCAGAACCACTATTTCCTGCAGGCCATGAGCATTTCTTTCGAACTGAAGGCCCTTCAAATTCAGCTCCTCAAGGATCAATTCAGCGAGATCCTTCACCAGTGTTTTTTCCTGCTTGTTCAGCCCTACCAGGATCAGATGGGAAAGCGGCTGGCGCACCTTTATTCCCGCTTTATTCCGCACCGCCCGCCCCAAACCGATTAGTTTTTTGATAAGGCACATCTTCTCTTCGAGATCGGGCCGAATATATTCCCTTTTTGCCTGTGGGTACGGCGTGAGATGCACGCTGAGGGGAGCATCAGGATCTATCGAACAGGCCAGATTCCGGTAGAAATCTTCAGTCAGAAAGGGAATTATGGGAGCGAGGATTCTGCTCAAGGTCAGCAGTGCCTCGTAAAGAGTGAGATAAGCATTGATCTTATCCCCGTCCTCTTCCGATTTCCAGAAGCGTCTCCGGCTGCGACGGAGCCACCAGGTGGAAAGGTCCTCGACAAATTTCTCCGTTTCCTCCACGAGGTAAGCCACGTCGTAGCCATCGAGGTGTTCTGCTGCTTCCTTGACGAGGGTGTGCAGGCGCGAGAGGATCCAGCGATCGATGAACGATCTTTTCTCCAGAGGAGAGGAGTAAAAAGCGGGGTTAAAGTTGTCGATATTCGCGTAGGTGACGAAGAAGGCGTACACGTTCCAGAGGAGCAGGAGCTTTCTTGTGACCTCTTCCGCTGGCCCGTAGCCGAAGAGGATGTTAGATTCTATGTTCTGTCCCGCGTAGAGCCAGCGCATGACATCCGCCCCCATTTTTTCCACCGCTTCGTCGAACCAGATTGCGTTGCCGAGGCTGCGGTGCATAGGGTGGCCCTTCTCATCGAGCAACTTTTCGTAGACGAGAGCCTGTAGGTAGGGTGTGCGATCTTCCAACGTCACGCTCATGAAGAGCATGGAATAGAACCAGAGGCGGATTTGCTCGCGCATCTCAGTGATAAATTCGGCCGGAAACCAGGTTTTCCAGTAATCGCTATCGTGCAGATAGTGCAAGGTGGAGTAGGGGACAATGCCGGCATCGAGCCAACAATCGCCGACTTCCAGAATCCGATGGGCAAGGCCGGAGCAGCGAGGACACCGTATTTTGATTTCGTCTACCCAAGGGCGATGAAGTTCGGGGATCCTCAAGGGCTTGTCCGCATTGAGTTCTTCCAATTCCGCGAGGCTGCCGATGACGGTCAATTCACCGCAGGACTGGCAGCGATAGAAGGGCAGAGGAAGTCCCCAGTAGCGCTTGCGGGAAATGCACCAATCTCCCATATTCGCCAGCCAATTCCTCATCCTCTTGCCCGCAGTCTCCGGGTACCAGTGCACACGAGATGCTTCACGGATCAGGGCCGGGCGCACCTGGTCAGTGCTGATGAACCATTCTTCTTCGACGCGGAAGACCAGTTCCTCGTGGCAGCGCCAGCAAACGGGATAGCGATGGGTAAACTCTTCAACCCGAAAAAAATAATCCTTTTCCTTCAAGCTCTGGAAGATCTCCAAGTTGACCTCTTTGACATTTTTCCCGGTCAGGAAACCGTACCCATCGAGGTAAGTACCATATTCATCCAGAGGAACGAGCACAGGGAGAGAATGGATGCGTGAAAGTTCAAAATCCTCTGCTCCGCAACCAGGTGCGATGTGCACGATGCCCGTCCCCTCAGTTTCCGAGACTTCCTCCCAGGGGATGACGATGTGGGAAATGTTTTTTTGCGCCGGAAGCTCATCGAAGGGCCCGCTGTAGCGCAGGCCCAATAGCTTCTTTCCTTTCAGGACGCTCTTGATCTTTCCTGCGGGCAGCAGCTTGTCTTTCAGACCGAGGGAAAGGATGTATATTCTACCTTCCGACTCGACTAAGGCGTAGTCAAGGTCTGGATGAACGGCCAGGGCTACGTTCGCTGAAAGAGTCCAGGGAGTCGTGGTCCAGACGAGAAAATACTCGCTTTCGCGGTCATGGATCGGAAGTTGAATGAAGACGGCGTCATGGGTGAGTTCCTCGTAAGAGTCCGAGCCGAGAATCTCATGCTGTGAAAGTGAAGTACCGCAGCGGATACACCAGGGCATAGAGCGGTGTCCTTGATAGAGCCAACCGTTCTCGTGACATCTTTTCAAGAAGTACCAGATGTGCTCGATATTGTTGTCATCCATTGTGTAGTAGGAATGATCCCAGTCCATCCACATGCCGAGGCGTTTGGATTGCTGGGTGATCAGATCAGCGAAGCGCCTGGCCCTTTCTTTACAGGCGAGGGAAAAGTTATCCAGTCCGAATTCCTCGATCTGTCTTTTCGAGTTGAAGCCGAGCTCTTTTTCCACCTCGACTTCCACCCAGAGGCCCTGACAGTCAAAGCCATTTTGGTAGCGCATGCGGAAGCCCTGCATGGATTTGTAGCGCAGATAGAGATCCTTGTATGTCCTCCCCCAGGCGTGATGAACTCCCATCGGGTTATTTGCAGTAATCGGGCCATCAATGAAGGAATAGATAGGTCCCTCTCGGTTTTTCTCAAGGAGAAGTTGAAACACTTCTTTTTTCTCCCAGAAATCAAGGATCTCCCTTTCCATCCGTGAAAAATCCGGCTTGCTGGAAACCTGCTTGAACACCTTTTTTCTTGAGCCTCCTTGTTCTCTTTTGAGTTTTTTAAAAAAAATCCTCCCATCAAGGACGAGAGGAAACCCGCGGTACCACCTTTTTTGGCCGAATCAGCCTACTCAGGCACTGAGTGCCTTTTACTCGCTAACGGGAGTTCCCGGCAGAACCTATTTTAGGAGTTCGGGCTGCAGCTCCGAGGTGATTTTCGGTCTGTGCTTCCTGCAGGCTTCCACTGTACCCTGCTCGCTTTGGGGAAAGGGACAGTCCTACTCTTCCTCTTCATTGCTTTGGCTCCCTTTTTACAATGCCGCTCTTTTTCTGTCAAATAGAGTTGTGGGTGAGTCTTCACAAAATTAGTTCAATTCCGTAGAATGTTTCGAATCGTTCGGTAAGGAAGGAGTGGAGGGATGTACGACTATCTTATCCACGGGGGGACGCTCGTTTCAGGAGACGGACTGAACAGGGCAGACATCGCCGTGAGGGGCGAACGCATTGTTCAGCTATCGGCTGGGTTGGATCCGGCCTCCGCCAGGCAGAGCTTCGATGCAACTGGAATGCTCATCTTCCCGGGGATTATCGATGTGCACAGCCATCCTGTTTACGAGGATCGCTTTCGGGAGACTTCTCTCTGCGCTGCTTACGGCGGAGTTACAAGCATGATCTATCATGCCTCCATTCGGCCGGGAGATCCTCTGATACCGACTCTGGAAAAATACAGGGACGAGGGCCTGAAGGAATCCGTCCTGGACTTCGGATTGCATGCGGATTTCTTTGACCCGGCGACCCAGGTCTCGCAAATTCCGCAGATGATGAAAATGGGAATCACCTCGGGCAAGGTCTTCATGACCTACGCCAAATTGAGATGGATGAGCGATGACTTCTGGCTGATGGCGATAGCGGACCTACTGAGCCAGGAGGGAGGACTGCTGATGGTTCATGCGGAGAACGGACTGGCCACGGATTACCTGGAGGACAAGTATCTCAGGGGAGGAAAGTCGATGCAGGATTCCTTCCTCGCTACAAGGCCCGCCCTGCTCATCGCCGAGGCCGTGAACCGAGCGGCGTGCATCGCCCATGTGGTCGGATGTCCTCTCTACATCGCCCATAACTCCGCGGCTCTGGAAGTTCAGGTCGTCCGCCGTTTGAAGAGCGAGGGATTCAACCTATTTTCGGAATGCTGCCCGCATCATCTCTGCTTGAACGAGGGAGTTTACGAGAAATTCGGCGCTCAAGCTAAGGTGGGCCCTGCTATTCGTAAGGAGGAAGATCGACTGGCACTCTGGGAAGCCCTGTCTGACGGGTTTATCGATACAGTTGCCAGTGATCATGCTGCCAAGATCAAGAAGGTGGATGACGATTTTTTTCAGGCACCTTATGGCTCTCCCCAGGTGGAAACAATGCTCCCCCTGGTTTACGACGAAGGAGTGATAAAAAATCGAATTTCCCCTGAGCGTTTGGCGAGAGTGATGAGTGAGAACCCTGCTCGCATTTTTGGCCTCTATCCTAAAAAAGGCGCCATCCAGGTAGGGTCCGACGCCGATATAACTGTTTTTGATCCAAAAGAGGCATATACGATTCGAGCCAGCGACCTGCATTCTCGCTCAGACTATACCCTCTACGAGGGGCGCAGGTGCCCGGGGAGACCGATACTGACTTTGGCAAGAGGAAGAGAATTGCTTAAAGGAGGGGAAGTCCTGCTTCCTCCAGGCAAGGCCCATTTCCTTTCCACGAAAGCCGGCCGTGCAGATTTGAAAGATTTGAACTAAATAGAAAGAGGGCTGCAATGGTTAATTTTAAGGGCAAGCACATTCTGAGCGGAGAGCAATTCACGAAGGAAGAACTGGAACACATTCTCCAGGTGGCGGAAGAGCTGAGGATTCAGGTCGAAAAAAAGCGTAGCCTGGAGTTGATGAAAGGGTACCTGCTCGCCACCCTATTTTATGAACCGAGCACACGCACCCGTCTTTCCTTCGAGGCAGCGATGCTGAAGTTGGGCGGAGCCGTGATCGGTTTCCCCGAGGCCGCCACATCCTCCGTGGCCAAAGGGGAAAGCATCCAGGACACGATCCGCACGGTGATGCAGTATGTGGATGTGATCGCCATGCGGCACTTTAAAATAGGATCAGCAGCCGAAGCTGCAGAGGTCTCCAGGGTGCCGATTCTCAACGGAGGAGATGGTACCGGGCAACATCCCACTCAGGCTCTGCTCGACCTTTTTTCTATTAGAAGCGAAAAAGGTACGATCGATGGCCTCAAGGTTGCCATAGTAGGCGACCTGAAGCACAGCCGCACCGTTCATGCCCTCGCTGAGCTTCTCAAACATTATCGGGTCAGCCTGCTCTTTGTCTCCCCGCCTGAGTTGAAAATGCCCGAAGGGATTGTGAACTCATTGGACGCACGCTCTGTCCCTGTAGAAGAGATTCAGGACCTGAAAACAGCCGTAAGGGACGCTGATATTATCTACATGACGAGAGTGCAAAAGGAAAGGTTCGATGATCAGGCAGAATACGAGAGATTGAAGGATCGTTTTATCCTGACCAGAGAGCTGGCAGAGACCAACCCTTCGCTTACGATTCTCCATCCTCTTCCCCGGATAAATGAGATAGCTCCCGATGTTGATTTACTTAAAGGCGCAGCTTACTTCCGTCAGGCAAAAAAAGGAATCTATGTGCGTATGGCTCTGATAGCCCTGGTTACAGGAATGATCTAACTTAATTGAAATTGTTGGACAATAAGGATATAATAATCTACGGCATAAAGGCTGGGACGGTACATGGACCCAGCCTGTTATTTTCCTCAGGAGGCATTTCAAATGGACAGCAATGACGGAAAAATCCTCATAGATAGAGTGGGAAAAGAAGGCTTCCATAAATTGCGAGCGATTGATAATCCCCATCTCTATCGGTTCTTAGCGGAGTATATCGAGCTCTGCGATCCTCTCAGTGTATATGTTTCTCGGGGAGCCGATGAGGACCTTCAGTATATCCGTAGGCAAGCCTTAAAAAACGGTGAAGAGCGGAAACTGACTACCGAGGGGCACTCGTTCCATTTTGATAATTACGGCGATCAAGGACGGGACAAGAAGAATACCGGTATTCTTCTTGAAAGAGGAAAGGACCTGGGTCCTTCGATTGAGACCAAGGAGCGGGAGGCAGCGCTCAAGGATATCCGAGAGATTCTCAAGGGTATCATGCGGGGTAAGGAGCTTTTCGTCTGTTTTTTCTGTCTCGGACCGTCTAGTTCCAGGTTTGCCATTCCCTGCGTTCAACTTACGGATTCCAGTTACGTGGCCCATTCGGAGAATCTCCTTTACCGTCAGGGCTATGAGGAATTCCTGCGTCAGGGATCCCTGGCCCGATTTTTCAAGCTCGTTCACTCCCAGGGAGAACTGGACGAGAGAAAGACCTCCAAGAACCTGGAACAACGGCGAATCTACATCGACTTAGAGAATGACATCGTCTACAGCGTCAACACGCAGTACGGGGGGAACACCATCGGACTGAAGAAGCTGGCGATGAGGCTAGCGATAAATCGTTCCGCCCAGGAAAGATGGCTCACAGAACACATGCTTCTGATGGGAGTGCACGGCCCCCGGGGCAGGGTCACCTATTTCACCGGGGCCTTTCCCTCCCTCTGCGGTAAGACCTCCACGGCCATGCTCGAGGGAGAGACGATCGTAGGGGATGACATCGCCTACCTACGCGATGTCGGGGGGCACGCGCGGGCTGTCAATGTAGAACAGGGCATGTTCGGCATTATCCAGGGTATAAACTCCCAGGACGATCCGATCCAGTGGAAGACCTTGAACTCGCCCGGAGAGATAATTTTCTCCAACGTCCTTGTCACTCCCAAAGGGAGAGTGCACTGGATGGGGAAGGATGGGGAGGTTCCACTCAGAGGGGAGAATCACTCCGGCGAATGGTGGTCGGGTAAAAAAGACCCCAACGGCAAGGAAATCCCTTGCTCTCACCCGAACGCCCGTTTCACCCTCTCCCTCTCATCCCTGGAGAACGTGGACCCAGCTCTGAACGATCCGGAAGGGGTAGAGGTGGGAGCCATCGTTTACGGCGGCAGGGATTCCGATACCTCCGTTCCGGTCGAGGAATCCTTCGATTGGAATCACGGGATTATCACCAAGGGAGCGATTTTAGAATCAGAAACCACGGCGGCCACCCTGGGCAAAGTAGGCGTCAGGGAGTGGAACCCGATGTCCAACCTGGACTTCCTTTCCATTCCGGTCGGCAGGTACATTCAGAACAACCTTGATTTCAGTAAGAAATTGTCCAAGACACCCAGGATTTTTTCTGTCAACTACTTCCTCAAGGGTCCGGAGAGCAAGTGGCTGAACGAGAAAAACGACAAAAAGGTCTGGTACAAATGGATGGAGCTGCGGGTGCACGGGGAGGTAAGCGCTCTCGAGACCCCCACGGGACGGATCCCCCTCCATGAGGACCTCAAACGATTATTCCTCCAGGTTTTGAACAAGGAATATTCCCGGGCGGATTACGACCAGCAATTCACGATCAGGGTTCCGGAGAACCTGACAAAAATTGAGCGTGTTACGGCCATACTCAAGGAGAGAGTCGCAGATACCCCGGATCTTGTCTGGAAAGTTCTGGAAGAACAACGTAAGAGACTGCTTGAGTTCCGGCAAAAATTTGGAGATTACATCAAACCGGATCAGCTCCAGCTGTCTCATTAAAGGATTAAAGCTACTGGCAACTTTAATTTGCAAGCTCCCGGTAACCCTGAGTAGAGTTTGCTTTCTTAATCTGCACCAGAATAGCGGCAAAGCCATAAGTTAAGTTATGCAGCGATCCCTGAGAGCCGCCACTAGGGTTATGGTGCGGTCATTCAAAATCTAATGGAAAGCTTGTGAATTCGGGCGAAGTCTTCCACAAAGAGTTAAGCGAGTTTGACTGCACACCATGTGTCTGATATTTTCCTAACAGCTTTATCATCGTGAGGTTTAACTGATGTCGATCGCTTGGTGGGAGATTCTATTAAGATTAGTCCTGGCAGCTTTAGTTGGAGGAATCGTGGGGCTCGAACGTGAGATGACGGGAAAGCCGGCTGGAATACGTACTCAGGCCCTCGTATCCCTCGGCTCTGCCCTTTTCACAATACTCTCCATCTCCGCTTTGCCAATAGGGACGACGGACCCGCTACGCGTTGCTGCGGGCGTGGTTACGGGGGTAGGCTTTCTGGGGGCGGGGGCAATTCTGCGGGAGGGTATCACCGTACGGGGATTGACCACGGCAGCCACTATCTGGGTGGTGTGCGCATTAGGAATGTCCGTAGGAGCCGGCCTGTACTGGATTGCGCTCTTCGCCATGGCTCTCGTCCTCCTTGCTTTAGTGATACTCCACCCAGTCGAGGGCCGCTTCAGACAGAATAGCTATGCTGTTACACTGCTTGTCACCCTTCTTAAGCCGAGCCTCTCTGAGATCCTGGGTTATTTCTCCGAGTCGAATTTAAAAGTGGAGGAGACAGAGATGGTTGCGGGTGAAGGGAAACCTGTGTGGAAATTCCGCTTAATTGTACCCTCAAGGGTAAAATCCGAGGAAATCCTTGCCGCCCTGTCCCGTTTTGCTTCTTCCTTCACTTTCACGATCGAAACTTCAATTCAGGCATGATCTTGAAGTTGTCGGCAGTTACCCTGACAATCGGAGCGTAACTTCAATTCTGTCTGCTCGGACTTCACGACAGAGCATCAAGCTGTATGATGCTTTGAGCAGTTTCTTTGCGTCAATTCCGAGGAGAAATCCGAATTGAAGTACTTTTGAAAGTCACAAAAACCTCGTTTCCTTTCTCTATTTCCAAATCCTTAAGAGATTTTTCCGTTAGAAGGACAGCCAAATGTCGACCTATGTCTACTTCTAATCGAACAACGGAACCATGCGTACCTAAAGCGACGACTTGTCCCTTTAGGGTGTTTCGACCGCTTGAGCTGAAGGGTAAACGTGATAGGATGACTCCCTCAGAAGGTATGCAGACCCTGACCGAGCCGCTGAGTGATGTTATTGCTGTTATCTGCATATTGTTATCTAAGGTGACATTGGCGACCCCACCTTGGGTGAAAGAGGTGCCCTCAAATGTATTTTCAGCCCCTGGCAGGCCCGAAGCAACAACATCCATTGAATTTGTAGCGGGAATACAGAACTTAAAGGTATTGTCTTCTTTGCCTTCATTTACCGCCAGAATCTTTACGTCGATACCGTAAGTGGTTTTCATATTCGCCTCGTCGATGACAGTCTCGGGGCTCCCGATGGCTATAAATCTCCCAGAGTGCATGAGAGCAACCCTACTGGAATAGAGTAGAGCATGGTTTGGAAGGTGGGAAGTCATGATGATGCTCATGCCGCTTTCAGCTAATCTGTCTATCATGCGCAGGACCAGGGTCTGGTTCTTGAAGTCAAGATGGGAGGTTGGCTCGTCAAGTAAGACAATTTTGGGTTCCTGCGCCAGGGTGCGAGCAATTAAGACCAGTTGCCTTTCACCACCACTTATCTGAGTGTAAGGTCTGTTCCGAAAATTGAGCATTCCAACCATCTCCAGTGCTTGTTCAGCAATCAAGGTTTCCCGGGCGGAGGGTGAGCCAAAGAAGCTCAAATAAGGAGTGCGCCCCATGCGTACAACTTCCAATACCGAAAAGGGAAAAGGAGCACTATGCTCTTGAAAGACAAATCCAATTTGCCGCGCAATTTCGACGACGCTCATTGCGTAAATATCTCGATCACCAAGAAAGACTCTGCCTTTATCGAGTCTGAGAGAACCGTTTAAGCATCGTAGTAGTGTTGTCTTACCACAGCCGTTGGCACCGAGTATACAGAGCACTTCTCCCTTTATCAGATTCAGGTTCAGTTCGCTAAAGACCCCCTTCTTGCCATAGCTAAAGGAGCCATTTTTCAGACTGAGCGGTGCCGTCATCGCCAGCCGCCTTTGGTCTTCCGGATAAGATAGGCAAAGAAAGGGGCACCGATTATGGAAGTCAAGATGCCCAAGGGTATCTCAGCAGTGGTGGCTGTACGAGCTACTATATCTATGAGCAAAAGATAGGCAGCGCCGATCGATACTGAAGCTGGTAGAAGAGCTTTGTGATCGGGACCGACAATCATTCTGCCGATATGCGGTATCACCAGTCCCACCCAGCCTATTATACCACTGACGCAGACGGCTGAAGCGGTCATGATGGTGGCACAGAAAATGACGAAGGCCTTTAGTACCTCAGTTTTGATGCCCAGAGACCGGGCTTCCTCATCACCCATGGATAGGACATTGAGACGCCAACGAATTAACAGTAAACCGGTAATACCAAAGATAATAGGCGGGGCAGCAGTGACGAGATCTTTGAGTGATATGGCACTTAAGCTTCCCATGAGCCAGAAGGTAATGGCTGGCAACTGTTCGTATGGATCGGCAATATACTTTGTTGCCGATATCATAGCAGAGAAGAATGCAGACACAACCACCCCAGATAATACCAACATCAGTATTGGGGTAGTACGATACACCCGACTGATGAGGTATGCGATGATAACGCCGGCAATACCGAAAAGAAAGGCCAAAACCTGGATGCTGGCCGCGTTAGCAGATACTAAAATAGCAAGAGCAGCACCAAAACCTGCAGCCGCTGACACGCCCAGGATATCCGGACTTACAAGCGGGTTACGGAACATGCCCTGAAACGAGGCACCGCTAACCGACAAGGCTGCGCCTATCAGCATAGCCATGAGTGTTCGCGGTAACCGTATCTGGAAAAGCACCGTTTCGACAGTTTCAGCCCAGGTTGCCTGGATAGGAAATATCTTGGCGGCCAATACTTGTATGACGGTAAGTGGAGAAATTGAGTATCGACCGAGAAAAAGGGAAATGAAAAATAAGCCCAAGGGTGCAATTATTAAGATTATGAGCTTGAACTTCGACACTCTTTACACTTTCTCCAATTGATTGAGGCACATGGCATGGTTTGCTACTGTTTAACTCAATCATTCATTTCTTTGAGCGTGTCATTGCTCAGTAAACTCATTAGCACATTTCAGTATTGTTGATTTTTTTGGCATTGTGATTACGCTCCATGGGCGAATCTTACGAGCAACATATTGATAAGCATGTTTATTCTGCTACCCACCAGAAGCCGATTGTGATGGCCTCAGGGGGATATTATATCCCCCTGAGGCCATCTTGATGTTTTGGCCAAACATTGCGAAATGCAGGTCGTGTGCGAACAGGGCAAAGGCTTTGGCATCTGGCTGAGACAAATTCCGTCGTTTCGCTACGATTCCTTAATTTTTCAGTAGTTTAGCGAGGGCTCAATATCTGGTTAATCTCATCGTCCGAAATATCATAGCGATACACTTTTGAGTAGAACTCTTTTATCTCCTTTGCCATGTCGAAATTCATTTCATCTGGATAAAGCTTACTCGCAAGCCAAATCATACCGACAATGGATTTTGAGCCGGGGGCATCCCATGGCCCCATAAAAGAGGGATAATCGTAAACATTACCTTCTTGGACCGACCGTAAGGTCTTCCATAGCGGATCAGCCAGAAGCTGCTTGGCGGAGAACTTACAGTAAGAGACAACGAGAACAGCGTCCGGATCCCACTGGAGAAGTTGTTCCATAGAGACTGCCGCCCCGAAACCCTTCAGCTCACTGGCGACATTAATGCCTCCTGCTGTCTTGATTAGGAATTCCTGATAAGCGTCACCGCCCATAGTCGTGAGTGGGTCCACAGCGGTTATATAGACCCGTTTTTCGTCCTGGGGAGGAATATTATTGGTGCGTTCCGTGATGTATTTCTGTTTAGTCTCGAAGTAAGCCAGGATTTCCTCAGCCTCCTTTGTTTTCCCGATAACTTGGCCGATCAACCGGTAGGAATCCTTCAGTTCTTGCTCCGATTCCTGGATAATGCATACCGCCGGTATCCCCATGCTCTCCGACATCTTATCCAATTCCGTAAAAGGTTTAGCCAGAATCACGTCTGGCTTGAGGGAAATAATTTGCTCCATACTTGCTTCTTTAAATGCGCCCACGAGAGGAATCTCAGAAGAAGATGGATAAACCTTCTCTAAAACAGGCATCACCTGGTCCTTAATCCGCCCCAGGGACATGCCAACCAGCTTGTCCTGTCCGTTTAATTCATAAACAACGATAGTGGCATCAGGCGAAATGCTCACTATCCTGTTGACCTCGGCAGGAATAACGACTGTTCTGCCAGCCATATCGGTGATAGTGCGCGTATTGGCTGTAGGAGTAGGGGTTTCTGTTTGAGGCAAAACGCGCCAGGCAATTGCCGCTGTTTCTGCTCTGGTCAGGTTATCTGCAGGACGGAAGGCGCCTGTTGTGTCGCCTTTCAGATAACCCTGTTCTACCACTGCAGCGACGAACAGCTTTGCCCAATCGGCAATGGAGGCTTCATCCGTAAACGTAGCTTGAGCAAAAACATGTTCGGCGTCAACAAGGGTCTCATCAATTCCCTTGGCTTCTATCACCACCCTGGAAGCTTCCTGGCGGGTAATCGGATTATTCGGTAGGAATGTATTGTCCGGATATCCGCCGATGATGCCCTTCTCCACAGCGGTAAGAATATAACCAAAGGACCAGTCTGCCTCAGTAATATCTGAGAATGTGGAAATTCCCTCTGTTGCCGGTGCGTATCCCATTATTGCGCATAAAATCTTCACGAATTCCGCTCTGGTTATGGTGTTGTCAGGTTTGAAGGTCCCGTCCGGATAGCCGGATATGTAATTTTTTTCAACCAACGCGAGAATGGTGTCCTCTGCCCAGTGACCGCTCACATCAGAAATCTCGGTTGCTGCAGTGATGGGAAGAATGGTTTGAGTGGCGATTAGGAGGATAGCTAACAGGCCTACTAAAACTTTCTTCATTCTGAGTCTCCCTTTCCTTTCTAACTCTGTATTTCATACCTGGTTACTCTCTTCCCTCGCACTCCCTTTCTGCGTACGTTGAGTTGCTCAAGATTCTCTTAGGCTATTCCTGGCTCCTTTCATATGATTTATTCAATTGCAGGGCTTGTGGATGAAAAACCGCCATTGTGCCGAAATTATGCCAAGCCATGCAATAGCACTCCAGCGAAATATCAGCTTCTAAACAAACGTGAGTTAGGATATTCCGATTGCCGACCGAGAGGCTTCTCTTGTCACCGATTTGCTGCCTGATAGTGTTCTTTAGAAAGCGATGGAAGCGAGGAGAAAACGGATAGGAGCGGTAATCCTGTAGCCAGGAATCCCTGCCGATAGGGAAGAGATATTCGCTCTGGCTGTACGGAACACCGGTGCCCAAGGTGATGTACTGCTGATGTATCTGGTAAATGAAATGACCATCGTAATTACGACACATGCTTATAGGGTCAAACGGGAAATCTGCTATACCGGCTCCTTCAACGATGATGAAAGCAATCTTTTTACCTTCAAGCACGGCTCTGCTGACTATCGAAGCAACCTGAGCAATTTCCTCAGGGGGATCGAGCTTGGTGTATACAGGAGCGAATTTTGTCAGGGAAGACGTAAGGTCTTTTATACGGGTATGACTATCCATCCCCTTGAAAATTACCCCGGGTTTTGCTACAGCGATGTAATCGCCGAGACTTGCAGCGAAGCCAGCAGTATAGCCTTGGGTTAGGCTATTAAGGAATTCTGCCTTGCTCTCCAGTCGCCAGTGTTGGGATAGATCTGACAGTTTTTCTGTTGGAAAAGCATATATTTTCTCAAATACCCGTTTGCTCAAATGAGCATATTTTCCGGTGGATATGACTGAGCCCTCCGAATTGAATAAGTATTCGAGGTCGATGATCTTCTTTACCTTTTCGAACCCCCCGCAACCGATCACTAAAGGTATATAGTCTGTCTCGCCCAAAAACCGCCGCACGCTATCAAATACGTTATTGAACGCTTCTGTCCCTTTGTCGGGACAGTTCACGGCAGTGAAAGACGCCTGAGCATAGTCAAGCATTACTAGGTCTGGCTTGTACAAATTTACTGCTTCCAGAGCCACATTCGTAACCCAGGAATCTGATTCAGTTTTTGCATCTCCTGGGTAAGGATGACTGCGCATGATATCGGTAACGCGCGAAAGCAGAGGCGACTTAGCCCCAACTCTTGCGCCTGTTCTGAAATCAAATGTTTTTTGATAGCCGTGAACATCAAGAAGCCCCAAAATTCTTTTGTCGCCCTCAGGAGTCGCAGGGCAATCCGCCTTCTCATTGAGAAAAGCCAGGGATGATTCACCAACAATAGATACCTCGTTGGCGCAGGACGGACACTTACCCTCCTGTAGTCGATAAGCCATAACCTTGCCGCCGCCACCGAGTGTGTTAATGCGCTTGATCACCATTTCATTGCATTTGGAACAATACGTATCAAGCCAATCTGAACCGACCAGATTACCGATATACACGTGATTGAGATGTTTTTTTGCGATGCCCCGCATTTGCACCAATTTCTCTACCGGGACGTGTTTGTCGTTGTCCATTTTGTATTCAGGAAGTAACCAAAAAATATGCCACGGAATGTCTCTATCTATCTCGCCCAGTGTCTTTGCTATTTCCTCGGCCTCGGCCTCATCCATTTCTGGCGTAATTGGAGTGGTTATCTCAACGTGCACCCTTTTGTCGTGGAGGACTTTTAAATTCCTCAGAACTGGAGCTATGCTAGGGACATGACATGCCTCTTGGTAAAAACTATCGCGGATTGATTTCAAACTCACATTGATGAAATCAATCTGGTTAGCTAAACTTTCCATAGCACTGGGAGTGAAATAACCGTTCGTTGCACAGCCGGTATAAAGGCCAGCTTGTTTAGCAGCCCGAGACATTTCAATGAAGTAGGGGAACGAGACAGCCGGTTCATTTACAGAGAAAGCAACGTTTTTGCAGCCAAGAATTTTTGCTTTGTTTACCAGCTCTTGAGGGGACATTCGATAGCGGAAGAGGTTCTCGCTTGGTACTCTGGCAATATGACTATTTACGCAGTAGGAGCAGTCGAAATTGCAGCTTACACTGCCAACCAGTAGTGTGAGGCTACCTGGGTAGAAATGCAGGATAGGGACCTCCTCAATACGACCAACCGTGAAGGAAGAGATTGGATTACGGTAGCGGGGCACGACCTCTCCTCCCCGAAGGGAGTACATGCCGCAGTGCCCATGATGTAAACCGTCTATTTCACAATTCAATTCGCAGATTTCGCAACGCATAGATTTCCCTCCCCATTTCTCCCGAACAGGGGCAATACAATAAGAAATAAGCGAGCAGTCCCAACTCTAAGAGAGCGCTAAGCTTGTGCTGAGAGGAGGTGCTCGATGCTATAGCAAGCGCAAATATAGTTTTCTCCTTTTCTAAATGTGAGGTGTTGCTATTTCTGGCGACACCCTCGGTACTATTAACCCACAACTGGACACCATACCTGAGGTGTTTAGGTATCCAGCTCGAATAGCGCTGTTTGCTTCTCGGCAAAGAGAAAGGGCACCTCGGAAGGAAGTGCCCTAAAAATAACATACTTATTAAGGCCAACTCTCCTTTCCAACAGGAGGTAGAGGTGTTTCCACCTATGCCCTCGGAGCTTATCAGAAGCTCGCCGGCGGCGTGCCATTGCCTTTAGCTTTAGGCAACTCCGCTCGAAGAGTAGTTTATTATTTATTACCACGAGGCCTTTGTCAAGATGCGGTTGCTCGTCCGATACAAGAGTAGTTGACTCAGCTATTACTTCATTCTATTCACCGTTTTCCGTTTTCCCTCTCTTGCTCAAGATAGATAAGGGATTATTTAGCCCAGCTTTTCCTTCTCAGGAGAGGTAGAAGTTCAGATCGAATAGTCCGTGGCCGGACAGGTTAAGGAGCACCACATTCCCTCTATCCAGATCGGGCGCCATTCTCGAAAGCTGAGCTAAGGCATGGGCGGATTCCGGAGCGGGAATAATCCCCTCGCTCTCTATGAATAACCTGCTCGCGGCTTTTGCCTCCTTTTCGCTGACGGCCTGGGCTTCAATAAAGCCGTGTTTAAGCAGCGCCGAGACTAAGGGAGATGCTCCGTGGTAGCGTAACCCTCCCGCATGGAACGGAGGGGGGACGAAATCCCGGCCGAGCGTATACATCTTTAGAAGAGGGGTGAATCCTGCCGTATCTCCATTGTCGTAAGTGAACTGGCCGCGGGTTAGACTCGGACAGTCCTCAGGCTCCACGGCGATCGCTCGCACCTTCCTTTCTTGCCGGAGCCTGTCTTTGAGGAAAGGAAAAGAAATTCCTGCAAAATTAGATCCCCCGCCGTGACAGGCGAGGATCACATCGGGGTAGCGATCGAGGCGCTCGAGCTCGGCTTTTGCTTCTAAGCCGATCACGGTTTGATGCAGGAGGACATGATTGAGAACTGAGCCCAGGGCATAACGACTGTTTTCGTCTTGTAGGACCTCTTCTAAGGCCTCGGAAATGGCGATGCCGAGGCTACCCGAGCATTTGCTGTCCTGAGCGATGATTTTCCTTCCAAAGTTCGTGTCCTCGCTCGGGCTGGCGGTCGCTTTCGCGCCGAGCACCCTCATCAATTGAAGGCGCTGTGGCTTCTGCTCGGCGGAAATTCTTACCATGAAGACTTCAACCGGAATACGAAGAAGGAAACCGGCAAGGGCGAGGGCTGATCCCCATTGGCCGGCTCCGGTCTCCGTGACAATTCTTCTTATCCCCTCTTTCTGGTTGAAGAAAGCCTGAGCCAGGGCCGTGTTCAATTTGTGGCTTCCTACAGCGCTCGTCCCCTCGTACTTGTAATAAATCTCCGCTTTTGAATTTAGAAGTTTCTCCAATCTCAGGGCTCGGCGCAGAGGAGTCGGCCGCCAGGTCGTGTAAATTTCCCTTACAAGTTGAGGGATCTCGACCTGAGGATCGGAGGAAAACTCTTGCGCGACAAGAGTTTTAGGAAAGATCCTTTCCATTATCTGGGGCTCGATTGGCTCTTTCGTCTGGGGATGCAAAGGCGGATCAAGGGGGAAAGGAAGGTCAGGCAAGATGTTATACCAACTCTCGGGAATAGCTGAATAATTGCTCATTTTTCTCTCCTTTCAGGATTTCCAGGGGAACTGGACGTTCGTTGATCGGTCTGGCAAATACATGGCGCGTGGTTTTTACAGGAAAGAGGAAGCCGGATAACCCACGGGCGATCACGACCGGCTTCGTTATGTGGAACTCTGAGCGGTTGCTGAAAACCTGCACTTCCTGGTCTTCCAGGTAGTTCACCAGGTAGACAGGGGCAAGAAGAAAGCCAAGAGACAAAAGCAGGCGAAAACGATGGTGACCATCGAGGATCACCCCGGTCTGGACATCGACCACAAGGGGACGCTTCAGCACCTGGTCCTGCAGCACCTCTTCCTTGAGTTCCAGCAGGTGCCTGACAGAAACCTGTTCGTGCGCCTTGAGGGCAGATAGATTGTAAAGGGCGAACTGGATTGCCATGGCCGCAAATAAAAAAACCTCCTTTTGAGGGACGAAGGAGGTTCGCTTCGCGGTGCCACCCTTTTTCGCTTTTGGCGCACTCATTTCAGATACGGGAGACCTGCTCCGATATCCTTCCCTTGTAACGGAGGGCCATCCGGATTCCCCTACTTGTTTCCTTTCGGAGAACCATCTCCCGGGTCCATTCTGGGTCGTGTCATCACTGCCTCGCACCTGCCGGCAGCTCTCTGAGATTTTAACAGCCCTTACTCGTCCCGTTCTCGGATGTTAAATTGAAGGGAATTTAAATCTTCTTAGCTATTTTGTCAAGAGGGAGGTCCGCCGCCTATCGCTTCAGGCCATTTCAGAATCACTGCTGACCCCTTCCGGATTTCTCCTGCAATAGAGGAAAGGACCCTCACTATCATCAATTTTTGCTGGGGAACCTACTATATCCCGTAAGGCTGTTACCTGGTGCGCCCGACAGGATTCGAACCTGCAGCCTACGGCTCCGGAGGCAGATGCTCTACCAATTGAGAAAGGTTGGCTTTTCATGCGGGTTATAGCCGGTAAAAAGGATGAGGTTTTTAGCACGGCAAGTGGCTCTTTAGTTTCTCTCTATCTAGGGCATTGTGATCTTCGAGGATTGTCCCCTAATACGGTTAGGTTTTACCGAGAGAAGTTAGAGCAGTTTCTTCGTTTTTTAAAAGATCAGAACCTCGAAAAAGCCGATATCTTCTCTTTCGTTTCTTCTCTGAAGGGGTCCGGAAACGGGCCTGAAAGTATCGGTATGCACCTGAGAGTTCTAAAAACATTTTGTCGCTGGGCACATAGTCAGGGATTCATTAAAACAAATCCCTTTATCGGATTTCCAGGGGTGAAGATACCAAAGCGACTCTTCCCCACTCTCTCTGCTTCTGATCTTCAAGGTCTATTGAATGCTGCAAGAAAAATGCAAAGAAATTCACACAGGAATTTTGCTCTACTGCTTTTGCTAATAGATTGTGCTTTGCGACCGGGAGAGCTGTTGAGCCTTACCCTGAAGGATTATCAGGGCGATTACATCAAGGTCTGCGGCAAGACCGGCGAGAGACTTCTCCCCCTCTCCCGGACGACCAAGAGAGCGATACAGGCTTATTTGAGAAGCAGGAGGGCCTTGCCGCTGGAGGACGCTCTATTCACCATCTCAGGCGGCAGACCATTAACTTCTTGCGCCCTGCGCTCTATTCTGCGTGCTCTCAAGCAGAAGGTCGGGTCTAAAAGGCTTTACCCTTATCTGTTTAGACACACCTCCGCCACTTCCTATTTGCAGAATGGAGCCGACTTAGAGACGGTGAGGAGACTGCTGGGCCACACCTCGTATGCGGTAACGCAAAGGTACCTGAGTCTGGCCCAAGAGGATCTGGCTAGGGTGCAGAGAAAGACAAGCCCCGTGAACAAGTTGAGTTGACAAGGGCCTAAAAACTAATGTTTGATCCGGCAGGGTTGTTTCTACTTCGGCGGCTCTATCTCTTCTTTAATTTCGGGTTTCGCCGCGGATTGACTCTTGGCGTCTATTTCTTTGTTCTTCCTCTCGACTTCTTTGTAGGCACCCCCGACGGATATCAACCAGCATAGGATTCCGGATACACCGAAAAAAACACTATCGGTTGCCGCGTACTGAAAGCTGCACCAAATACAACCCGCCAGAAGTCCGAGTCCCTCCCCTATTGAGCCCGCGTAAATTTGTCCTAGCCCTGGAATAAAAAAACTCAAAACTGCTGCCACGCCTGGATTTTTCTTCAAACTTTTTCACCTCCCCCCGTTTGAAAGAATATTCAGATTTACCAGTCTCCACCTCATAGCTTCGGCAGAGACTTCATATTTCCGGGCAAGGGAAGACAAAATTTGCTCCACTTCCTCGGGTTCGCTCAGCTCGATTCCGTCCACATCCTGCAAGACTTGCTCCGTCGGCATTAATAATTCAGCGGCCCATGCGTTAGCTTCTCGTTCCAGTCTTTCCCGGGAGAATAAATCAATGTCAAAAACATAATTTATACCTTGCGAAACATGCAGGATAAAGTGAGCGAGTTCATGCGCCTTGGTAAACCGCTTTCTCGCGGGGGACTCAAGGAGAGAAATTATGCAATACCATTTGTTTTGAATTTTAAGAAGAGCGCCCGAACTGAAAAATAGAGGTCTTTCAAAAAGCCCGATATTAAAAGAGCGTAGAAGTTCATCCACATCCACCATTTTCCCTCTCCTATTTCTCGCTTTTTCCTTCCTCCTCCAAAGCCCGCCGGATTTGAGTATAAGCTTCTTCCAATATCACCTCCTCGTCTGAGCCCGGTTTAACCCTGACCACAATCTCTATTTCCCTGGGGAGTTCTTCTAGTCCCATCAACTCTGGCACTGTAACTTTCAGAATCTCAGCGAGTTTTTTTGCCATCGCAAGCGATGTGTGCTGATTCCCGTTAATGATTTGCGAAATCATGGTTTGGCTTACTCCAAGCAATTTTGCCGCCTGCGTTTGATTCAGATGGCGTTTTCTCAAAAGAAATTTTACCCTTTTTCCCAACTCCCTTTTAATTTTTTCTTTCTCGTCCATGCTTTGAATTCTCGAATACTTTTTTTGCGCCGTCAACTGTTATTATTATTGGTTTTGTTAGAAAATTTATTCAAAATGCCGATAAAATACATTGACAACTCGAAAATACTTATTTATACTATCTCTAATTCCACGCAAAGGAGGAAAGAGCATGAGCATAGTGAAGACCAAGGAGCAAAAAATCCTTGACCTCCTATTAGACGGCAAGTGGCACGATACCGCCGAGCTAAACAGGATTGCCTTCCGCTATGGTGCGCGCCTCTTCGAACTGAGGCGCAAGGGCTATCAGTTGGAGACCAGGAGGGTTAGGGAAGGTCTGTGGGCGTGGCGCTTGAAAAGCAAGACTTCCTAGTCCTTGTTTGCTTAGTACTGCTATTGGGGGGCGGAGCAGTCTGGGCTAATTTTTTACCGTCCTCCACTCTGGCCCCGCTGGAAAAAGAGGTCTGGCTGGATGTCCGGATAACGGGATATTCAGCGGAAGGGGGCTATGATGAAAGAACTTCTCTTGGTTATCTCCCGACCTGGGGGATCGGCGCAGTAGACCCCGAGACAATTCCGTACGGCTCAATTCTTTATGCGCCCCATTATGCGGAAATGTGCGGAAGATATGTATTATGCGTAGACTGTGGAGCGGCCGTACGGGGCTACGATCTTGACCTATGGACGGAAACCGATGCTCAGTCCTACGCTCTGACCGGAGCATACCGAGCAAGGATTTTGCGATGGGGCTGGGATAATTGGTTCGTCGCCCCTGCCGACTGGGGATTGGAGGGTACATGAGCTGGGCAATACGAGAGGGAGTTCGAAGGTTGTTGGAAATCAAGCGAGAGGAGGTGAGAAGGGATTCTAATCTGACCGAGTGGCAGAGAAGAGATTTTCTCGAAGAATGGGATTGGCTGCTCGGCGAGATAGAAAAGGAGCAACTGCAAGAAGGTGACCCGACCGCAGTTGCTCCCACTACTGTACCAGAATGATCATACCGCAAGGAAGGAGGTAAGTCAAGAGGGGGCGGGACCCGCCCCCTCTCTTTTTCTACTTCTTCTTCTTGGCGATTTCTCCAAGCAATTTCATGATCTCCGGCGGCAAGCCGGCGTTCTTCTGGACCCACCCCCAAAGGTCGTGAACAATGTTGGCGGGTAGAGACGCCACGATCCCGCTCAGGGCCCCCGCTAACAACAACAGGGGCCAGGAAAGATCGGCAAAAAAGCCTCCCAGTTCGGGCAGGCAGAGCCCGAAGGGGATTCCCAATATTCCGCCGACCAGCACGGAAATCGAAACGGGATGCCAGCCGACAAAATAATTTTTGACCATCTGGGTGACCCGTTCAATACCTAAAATTAAAACACCTAGGAAGGTGTAGAACATTCTTTGTCCTCCTTGTATTTGTATAACTGCTCCAGCAGGTAGAGGGCCCTGAAAAAGACCCCCGCAAAGGTTTTAGCCCTTGTTTTTTCTTTTAGAGCTATCAATCTTTTTTTGTCTTCTTCTGTTATGGGAATCCGCAACATTCTCATTTTTTTCCCCCACAAGGTTTTGAAAGATACCGGCTAGATGATCGGCCAGATTTTCTTCCGCCAGGCAGTAACTATCCAGGGCGAGTTCCTCTATGAGGTCGGAAGTCGGGAGGGGGAGCTTCAGGTGATGGTTGTAGGTTTTGACGATTTCTTCCGCGGCACGCTTCATCCCTCCGGCGAGACAGTGAGAAAGCTCGTGCAGGACTGTCGCGTGAGCGGAATACTCATCCTGCATTGCGGTTTCGGTGCGATTAATAAAAAAAGCGGCGCGACGTCCCGAATAATCGCACGCTGTGGCAGCAATAGTATTCTGCTCATCTATTTCTTGCAGGATAAATCGCCAGTCCTTCAGTCCCAGGAGGGGTGCGTATTTTTTTAGGAGTCGCAAAAATTTTTTTGTGTTTTTTGACGGATCGGAAGGTTCGAGGATTATTTTCATTTAATCGCTACAATTCTCTGGTTCTCTCCGTCCCAGACGACGGTGAAGCCCTGTTTTTCCCAATTATCTCTGAGAGGTTCGCCGCCGACATAAGCCTTGCCGTTCTTAATCTCCACCGGGATGGAAACTTCGGAAACTTTTTGATCTCCCGCGTAGACCTCCAACTGGCCGATATAGATTTCGGCACTGATCAATCCCACAAGATTGACCACCATTTTGACCGATCCTCCGCCGCGTAAACTTGCCCCTGCCAGGGAAAGGCAAAGAATTGCGAGAATCCAGAGAGAAACGACGATCCCCTTGGGGGGTGATAGAAGGAAGTTTAGAATTTTTTCGGAGAGCTTCGAAAACCGCCCCTTATTTTGCGTTTCTCGGCGTTTTTTATCCCTCGGCGGTGTCTTGCTACCATTGCCATACAAACGTTTCCTGGGGCCTTGCAGCCTCCTTTCCTTCGAAATCATGGTAAGAGTCCTCCAAGGATAACGAAGGCTTCCGCCCTCGTGGTTTGATTGTCGGGCCGGAAGGTTCCATCGGGGTAACCTTGAAGCAAATCCCTGACGGAATAGATATATCCGGCGGCCCAGTGAAAAATATTCACATCGACAAAAGAGCAAGCGGGTACCGGCGGGCGGGAAAGATAGCCGGAAACGATCTTCGCTGTTTCCGCCCTCGTGATGGGCCTGTCGGGCCGGAAGGTTCCATCGGGGTAACCCGCTATAAATTTATAGCGGTAACCCCACGAGATGGCATCCCTGGCCCAGTGTTCTATCGTATCCGAGGGGTAGTAGGTGGAGGGGGGCGCTCCGGCAATCTTCCAGAGGGAATAGATAAACTCTGCCCGGGTAATCATGCCGGAGGGGTGGAGCGTTTTATTTTCAAATCCCCGCACGATTCCGAGCTGACAGAGCTTGAGTACCGACGGGAAAGCCCAATGCTGATAGCTAATGTCGTAGAATCCGGCGATCAGCATTCTTACATCTTCTTTGAATTTTTCGAGGGGGAAATATCTTCCGGGGCATGAAGTGCTGATTCCCTCTCCCGCCAAATAGCGGATTTCCCAGTGCCCCCATATTTCCTGAAAATTTATTTTGTATTTCAACGCCAGCTCCGCTACCAGCTTTACCCCCGCTTGGTATTGAATCTCTGTGGGTGCCGTTTCGCAGAAATTACCGATGAAACACACACCTAGAGCGTATGTGTTAATTTCCGGTTTGCCTGGGAGGCGGCCTCCGGCGTGCCATCCCACTTCTCGCTCGTCGCGTCCGGGGATGATTTCTCCATTCGTGCCGACCCCCCAATGATAATCTATGTCATTACGCCCAAGGCGATCGGGCCACGTCAGCCCATCGGGATAACCTTCTTGAGCGACGAGCTTGCCGATCTCCTGGGGCCAGACTCCAGGGTGGACGGTTTCCATGTGGTAGCGGCGGTAACCGGCCCACATATCCCAATTGTCATATCCATCCCAGGGCCAAGAGCCGGAGTGATGGATGACGATAGCGCGGGGGGTGAAGAAACTGCCGTCGTCGGATTGTGAGGCAATTAGTGTCGGTTCACCGCATTCGGTGGGCATAATGGGGATGGTGCGCGAAGGCACGGGGGCGAATGTAAATATGGCTGTCAGCAGGACAGCAACGACTGTCTTAGACATGTTTACTCCTTTTTGAGCTTAGGGAATCACTATGGGGGGTGGCTCGCCGAACTCGATGGGAAAAATTAGAGGAGAGGCCACCGTTTGAGAGATGACAATAAGGGCGAAGATGACAATAAGGGCGAAGAAGAGAATTAGCGCAATGGTCAAAAATATTTTTTTAAACCTCATCGTCAACGTCGCGCCGAGGATATCCCTGCCTTCGGGCACGGGGAGAAATCGGCGCATACCTCCAACCGTTAAATGTTCTTAGCGGGTAGTCATTAAATTCTTCAAAGCGGCGATCACGCTCTGCGCAATAGATGCTTCGAGTGTGATTTGCGTGGTCTGTGCATCTAAGTCCCACTGCAGGCCGACAATACGCTTGGTGTCGGCATAATCGGGAAGATGAAACTCTATTGTGTTTCCAAGGTTGAGATTGCTGAGGTACGGGTAGGCAAAAGTTATGGAAGTCAGAGGCTGATGGTGCTTTGTCAGAAGGTTTTCTATATACTTCTGCGCCAGGCCGGTGGAGGGAAACCTTCTGCTCTCGCGCCATAGGCATCTGCCGTAATCCTCAATCGAAGTCGACCCCGGGATGAAATCCGTGATGGACTTGCTTATCTTTTTATCTAGGGCACCCACGAAGGCAAGGTCATCGATGTGTGCGACCCCGTAGAGGTCGGGCGTGATGTCGAAGTAGTCGAGGACATAATCCTCTTGGTCAGAATTCAGGGCAAGGGGGAGTTTGATCTCTTCCCAGTTCGGATCGAGCATACTAGAGACCAGGTGGGGCGTTGTCCTGGCGGTACGGCAAACGGGTGGGTGATAAAGCGGATAGAGGGTAACAAGAATAGAGCCGCACAGGTAAAGGGAGAGTGAAGTATAGTCGCCGAAGCGCAGCCCCAAGCCTCGCGGGGATGTTATCTTTCCTCCGCCCTGGGAGGGGTTAATGTAGGGGCCCGACATCATGCCGATACAATTTTTCCCGGCCTTGGGCGGCATATGGATAGATTGTGAGACCTCGCCGGAGGCAGTCCAGAAATAGTCTGTTCCCCATGGAGGAGTGGTGCCCCAGACGTTTGCTCCGAACTTATCGTTCACCCACGAAACTATATAGCAGTTTCGCAAATCTACCCCGCCGCCCGCTTCTTGGAAGAAAGCGACGCGGCAATAATAGAATTTCTCCTCTGTTTCCGTTCCCTCGGCGGCGAAGGAGACATTAAATTGCTTAATTGTTCCCCCCTCCTTGTAATGAGGAATGCCGAGGCCGGCGTAGATGAATTCCTTCTGTAGGACTAGAGGGTTGGGATCGTCGAGAATGGTCGGCCCGATACCCTGCCGGGAGCTCACTTTAATTTCTCTGAGCTGGAAGACTACATGAAAATCCGGCGGAAGATCGGTCGGAAGTGCGGCTGGTCTTCCCTTGTCTTCCGTAAAGGCGGCTCTGCCGATCTTAAAGGAGAAAGTCCAATCTCGCATCGGGTGATTCACGATAATGGGGAACCAAGCCTCCACCGGAGGGGCTTCGACGGTATAATAGACGCGAGAATAGTCCGCGCAGATTACCCCCAAGAACGGCTGGAACCTTCCCTTGTCGGGAAAACCCAAAATCTGCTTTTTGACGGCAAATTCCGTTAGGGCATCTGCTTTGACGGGAAAGTTCTCTATCGAATACGTCAACTTCGCGCTGTTGATGATTTGTTCCGTCCGCTCCTGGACGTTCCAGGTAGAGATATTCTGCCCATATTCCAAGACCAAGCCGGACGATGAGGGGTTGGTCGGAGGCGTGAAAAAGACAATCTTGCCCAGCTTACAATCGTAGTAAAATTCGTCTCCGGTGAATTGGACGATGTATTCCAACACCTCTCTCAGGCTCTTCTCGTCGAGCGGCAGTCCGGCGCAGGGGTGGGCAAAATCGGATATTGCCTCTATTCCGATTTTGATAAACCCCTTCCTGTTGGCGGACTTAAAAAGTTCCAACAGGACGCTGTTTATGTTATTTTCTCGTCTCCAATCATCATCGAGCTCATCGACATAAACGTTGATGAGCTCACCGCTGTCGTCTACCAGCGCGTAACTCCAATCGAATTCATTGGAATGGCTGGAATCCAAGACCCTGCCGCTGAAATATATGTTGTCCGAGGCTCGGATACAAATATAATTTTTGCTTTCCAGTTGCTTGCTTGTCGTGGAAAAAGAAGCGGTGTTGGCGGCATTAAGCTTTTTCTCGACAGTGACATTATAAGTATTATCGAGCAATGTCCACGTATCGCCCGTTCTCTTGTATACCCTGCCCGGCGCGCTGACCGTGATGGAGATGGAATTCGACCAAGCGGAGATATTCCCCGCCTTGCTCTCGGCTCTTGCGTAAACCGTGCAATTGCCGTCGAGCTGGACGAGACAATGCCAGTCTTTAGCCCCGCCTGCTCTGGTGTACTCGATTTTCCCTCCTCCGTAGTCTATTTTGATCTCGACATACTTTATGCTGAAATCCTCCTGCGACGTCCCCTTGAGCTCCACGCTGCCCGAATAGGTAGTATGGGGAGACGCCGGGGAGGTAATTGCGGCGGAAGGAGGGACGGGGGTGGCGACGGCAGGCGAAGACGGAGCGGATTCCTTTTCCGTGTTTGTGACCGCTTTGACTCTGTAGGTGCGGCTCACATGATTGGCGTCAATTTCGATAAAGCTAGTCTCTGTAGTTTCCCCGACGTAACTATTGTTCTTGTATACCTTGTACCGGGCAGCATTAAGCGAGGCTGTCCAGGACAGCTTAACCGCGTCGGCTCCCGCTACGGCCTCTAGGTTTGTCGGGGGATCAATATATGCTCCCGCGACCGTGGTCTGCACGGGAGCGGATTTATCGCTCTCTATGCCCATGATATCTCTCGCCGAAACGACATAGTGATAGCTGGAACCGTACTCCACTCCGTAGTCAGTGAATGTGGTTACGGTAGAGCAACCCACAAGATAATAATCACTTCCGTCGTCGCTACGATAGATGAGATATTGTTCGATATAATGGGTTCCCTTGGTCGAGGCGACCCATTGCAGGCTAACTTTCTTATCGTTGCTTGTAACGCTTAATCCCGTCGGCACCGAGGGCGGTGTCTCCGCACGGGCAAGGCAGGAAACGGGTGTGGTGAAATCGCTTTCCAGGCCCGTCTGAGGATCGACGGTTTTTAGCTTGTACCAATAGGCTTGGTCTACGCTTAAATCGCCGTCGAGGTATTCAAAAATATTGCCCTGAAGCTCTGCAATCTTGGTATAAGCGCCGCCCTCGCTGGTAGAGCGGTAAATGTCAAATTTATATCCCGTAGCTTTCACAGTATTCTCACCTTAAGTTCTCCGGGTCGCTTCAGCGCTTGGATAACCTTGTAGCTGATTCCAACCATCTGGTCGGAATGGATGCTGATGCCGTCCCTAGTCCCCTCAAAATGCAAACGGGCAAAATAATCGCCCGCAGCAGCTATTTGAGTCCTGATCTGAATGGTTACGGATGAACCCGCATTTATCGTCCCCAGGCCCAGGTAGCTGTAGCCTGCGAGATACCCTATCGTCGTCCAAGTTCCGACCGAGCTCTCTGTGTTGCCGGTCGCTAAAGCGCCCCCGGATGAAGGCAGGGTATCGTGCTCGAAATTATCGTGAATAGTTATTTTGCAACCAGTCAGGTTGACGGAGGAAGTATTCTTTATCTTAAAAGTATTGCTCACTAAGATATTGGGAGCCTGGGGGGAAGGAGACAAAAGCCAGATCGAGGGTAGCGCGTTATTGCTTGTGTCCGTCCAAATGACCACCGAAAAGATCTTATAAAGGAAGGTGCGAGCCTTCGAAACCAGGGAGCGCAAGCTCCACGAAAAGTTATTTTCAAGACTCGCAAAAGAATTAAGGCTCCACCGAAACGTTCGCGCTAAGCTAACACTGGCGAGAACGTGCCACTTGGCCGCGAGGAGCAGGGCAACATGCCCCGCTACATGCCAGAGGAGTTTGACGGTGCGGTCGGCGAGGGCGAGGGTGTGCCAGGCGAGTTTGACGGTGCGGTCGGCGAGGGCGAGGACATGCCAGGCGAGTTTGACGGTGCGGT
>CAZTNW010000001.1:358710-359595 GCA_964614945.1 uncultured bacterium | reverse complement strand
TTGACGGTGCGGTCGGCGAGGGCGAGGACATGCCAGGCGAGTTTGACGGTGCGGTCGGCGAGGGCGAGGACATGCCAGGCGAGTTTGACGGTGCGGTCGGCGAGGGTGAGGGTGTGCCAAAGAGCGCTGACTTCCCTTGCTGCTTTGCTCCTGATCCCCCACGGGAATTGTAAAGCTTTGGCTGTAGACGACTTTAAATTCCAAAATAATTGAACTGCTTTTGAAGCCAGCGATTTAACGTGCCAGAGTAAGCTCTTGGCGCGGAAAATAGAAGCGAGATTGTTCCAGAGGAACTGAGATGATTTAACGGTTAGTTTTCGAACTTTCCAAAGAAGATTCTTGGCGGAACCGACAAATCCCGATAAATTCCAGAGGAGCTGAGATGATTTAGCGGTTAGTTCTCGAACTTTCCAGAGGGACTTTACGGCGCGATCTGCTATAACACGTACATGCCAGAGGAAGGCTCTTTCGGAAGTCGCTCTGGCGAGAACGTGCCACTTGGCCGCGAGGAGCAGGGCAACATGCCCCGCTACATGCCAGAGGAGTTTGACGGTGCGGTCGGCGAGGGCGAGGGTGTGCCAGAGGAAAGATGATCCCTTGGCGATGCGGGCCAAGTTGTGCCATTTAATTTGAATGGCTTGAGCGGAATTGTTGGCCGTTGTCCAAAATAGTTGCAGGATTTTATTGGCAGAAAGAAAGCCGACGACATTGTAAGCGCTCTTGTTGTGAGCGGTTTTGTTGTGCGATGATGCTCCGATCATGAGATTAGATCATCCACGGCACTCCGATTGCCGCTCCGCTAGAGGGAGAACGGGGGAAAAGAGGAGGATTGCCGTCATATTCCTCGGTGGCGGCGCTGGAGCCTGCTGCTGCGGAACCTCCGAA
>CAZTNW010000001.1:0-358610 GCA_964614945.1 uncultured bacterium | reverse complement strand
ACCGCAACCGGCGAGTCTGTAACGGGCGGTGGCGAGGCTGCCCCCGCTCGACCAGGAGGTGCCGTCATATTCCTCGGTGGCGGCGCTGGAGCCTGCTGCTGCGGAACCTCCGAAGCTTAATCCGGCAGTCTGGGTACCGCAACCGGCGAGTCTGTAACGGGCGGTGGCGAGGCTGCCCCCGCTCGACCAGATGCCGGGCATTATAGCCTCTCGAGCTCTTTCCGTGCTTCCTTGGAAAGCACGGAAAGAGCTTTCTGTATCAATTCGCGCTCTCGACAAAGCCTGAGCGCTGTGTGAAGATTTCCCGCCAGATTCTGTTTTTCGGGGAGGGAGGCATTGGAAGCCAGGAGAAATTCAAAAGCATAGCGTCTCGTCAATGCGATGAGCTGATGATCGTTCACTTCCTCGGCGCCGCATTCGAGAAAGGGTTCAAGGACGGTCTTGATTTCGTGCCACTCCTTGATTTCCCTGATCCTGTCTTTCGCTGTTCTCTCCTGGTTGCAAGCGATGAAGGATTTGCGTTCCATCTCAATCTGGAGCAGTTGGCGCTCCAGATCATCACGCTCTTTCTCGAGCCGTCGCTTGAGCTTCTCGATTTCGATCAAATTTTTTCGGTATTCATAAGAGAGCATCACGAGCTCCTGGAACATTACGTTTTGCTCTCGCACGGACTGCCAATATTTGGAATCCGGAGTCGGGTGTTTTATGTCGTTCAGCACGGAAACCTCCATCTCCGTGCGGGTGCGGAAGACCTGAGCGGTGAGGAAAGATTTTTGCAGCTCTTGCTTCAGGGAGGTCAAGATTTGAAAATCCTGCGGCGTCAGAATTGCCGAGGAACCGATGATCTTTAGCTCATTTTCGCCGTATTTTTCGAGATTCATCAATCGCTCCATTTGTTTGTGCCGAATTCCAACAACACGCCGATCAGGTAAGCATCGACGGTCAGAGTATCGGCCGCATCAGCGCCTAAGCGAGAGAGACAAAAGTGGAGAAGTTTTCCCCCGGCGGGTGTGCCGCCGATGCTTAGCGCTTCCGATTCGTCCGAAATGTTCAAATCGAAAGCCGTGGACTTGTTTGCGTCGGTGATCGTAACTTCCGTCCCGTAAGCCTGGTCGAGAGCATCATCATCGCCATACGCTCTCGCCTTGAGGCCCCACTTGACGGAGTTTGCGGAAGTGGAGTTCGCCGTCCAGTAGACTTTGAACTTTACTGTTCCGCCATCGTAAGAGTCGGGAACGATAACGTCCCATTCGACGGATTTTGTTGCTCCATCGGGAAAGGCGGGAAGCAACAGGGTTTGCTTGTTTGTCGGCATCTCGATCATAGCTTGGGCAATCGCCCCATTGGTTTTGGAGGGACAGGAACCCACCCCCGTTAAGAGCATGGTCTGCTTGCGCTTGGCCGCGTCATCAAATTTTATTTTTCGGTTACCGGCGGCCGAATTATCATAAATCGGGATGAAGTCGTTCGCGCCGTCGGGAGCATCGGTAGTCGCGGTCAGGCCGGAAATTTCCGGTTTTTGTTTATCTGCCGCTTCCCCGGAGAGCCCGGCAATGGAAATCTCATCGGAACCGCCGGTCTGATGAGTGGTTTTGTGAGAGGAGGGCGTAAAGGTAGACGGTTTATTATCAAGGTTTGACCAATCCGCCTTTTTAGAATCCGTTCCATCATGATCGTGGCCGGTGGAAACGTTAAATTGCGCTTGAAGTTCCTCGACAAGGTGCTGGATCGTGCCCTGATAGATGATCGAGCCGGTATTGTGAGCAATGTCGCTGGTGCCCCCGTATCCTCGTTGTGAAATGGTGAAGGTGTCCCCGGAACGGCTGGAAACCAACACTTTTTCCAAGTTGGACCCAGCAGCGGGATCACAGATGGTCAGAATGAAATTGGAGGCGCTGAACTTAGACCCGTCTCCGGTAACGCAAGAGGCGGTCGTAGCCCCTTGACTCAGCGGGGAGGCGAGCTCAGATTCCGCATTGTCCTTGACGCTCAGCATGTGCTATATCCTTACTGCGTCCTTGAGCTCTTTGGGGACTTCTATGAGAGTCTCAAAGATTCCCATCTCTCGCTTCTTCAGGCTAGCGGGTATTCTCCAGATAGGCTCTCTGCCATAAGCGACGAGAATCACTACCTCGTCGACGGAGTCGGGAATTCCCCAATGCTTGCGCCGCCCCGAATTGGGCTTTTCGACTTCAAGGTTAAGTTTTCTCGTTTCGGTCAGGTATCTCCATATTTTTTCGGCATTCGCAGTGCGGTCCTCTTCCTTGGCGAGAAGAAATTGCCTGATCAGCCTAACGTCATTCTCGGTTATCATTTTTCCTCCTTTCCTACGCCGAAGTTTCGCACTCGAACTTCAGGGTCACGCTGTCGTTGTCCATGGCTGCGCTGTTTGTCGTGGTCCTTTTCACCCAAATTCCCTTTACGTAGGCAGCGGTAAGATCGCCGACCGAAAGACCCGTCGCTTTTGAGGTGGGATTGTTAAAAGAAATCCCGGAAGGCGCGGTATCCTCGTCGGCTACCACGAGAGCTTGTTGGACGGCTGAAGTATAAGCAGAGGCGCTGGTTGTATCGAGGCCGATATAAGCGTTAGCGCCGCCCGCCTCCTCAGCGGAAAACCACAGCTTGCTGCTTAAAGCGGTTAAGGTCGCGTGAGCATTGTGGATAAAAATGCAGCGATATTCGCTCTCCTGAGCTGCGTTCTCATCGCCGCTCACAATGTCGAAAAGATTGTGCAGCGTGGCATCGGTGACCTCCGTGGTCGAACACCACTTTCCTAGCGAAGCGTTGGGATCGGCTTGAGCGGAAGAACCGCCGGACGAAGCCGAGGGAACGCTCAGCTTAAATTTTAAGTCAGTTGATTGGATGGGCATCTAATTTTCTCCTGAATTTTTTTTGAACCATTAGGGTTCGGGATTGTCCCACATGAGAAGAATTTTGAGGTTGCCCGCCGGGACTGCCGTAACATTTCGCGGCGGGTTGGGGCGAAGATAGGGACGAGTGCTTGCTGTTTCGGAATATTCACTCTCTATATTCGCCCTATCTATCACGGAGACCTTGAACCAATAAGTGGCTCCGTTCGTTAGTCCTGTTTTGGTGTATGAATTGATCACCGCCCCGGCGCTGGGATCAGCGTTCAGGTCGTCGGCGATCTTAGAGAATGATGTTCCATTAGTAGACATCCAAACGTGATAATGGCTGAGGGGAGCTGAGCCTGGAGTGGCGGAAGACCACGTTATCATGACCTGGCTGTCCCCCAACTGCAATTGAATATTAGTCGGTCGTTCCGGTTCCCCCACGAGAGCGCTATCCACGTTGGAGTTATTGGAATAAAAACCGGCCGAGTCATAGGCTACGGCATAATAGTAATAACGCTTGCCGGGAGTCAGGCCGGAGAATGGGTCCTTGTAAGCCGTATCGGTGAGATTGCCCCCGATTTGCATGTATGATCCTCCCTCTTGCTTTCGGTAGAGCCGGTAATAAGAGATGTCATTGGTGGTTCTGTCGGGTTTGCTCCATTGGGCAATCAAGCACCAGACTCCATTATCCTCTTGCGCAAAAGCAATCAGCCCGGCGGGGGGAAGAGGTTTTTGCACGGAGGCTATTACGGCCAAGGAGGCTTCCGAAACCAGACCGGCCGTATCCACTGCCTCAACTTTGAATTCATAGTTAGCGCCGACCTGAACCGTAGTGTAGGAGGAGAGGTTGGCGGCCAGGCCGGAAACTTGGTTGGCATTCGACCATGAACCGCCATAGATGCGCCAATAGAAACGGTAATGAGCGATTTTATTAGCTTCGATGCCGGGGCTTGAAGCCGTCCAGGAGATAACGATATCGTTGGTTGCCGCCTGAGCCGTGATGGTTGGGCGAGACGGTTCTCCCAAGGTGGCATGATCTTCGTTGGAAAAAGAGGAAAAGAGAACGCCTGATGCGCCGAGCACCCTGAAAAATATTTTTGAGCCCACGCCGGGACTTTCCGAAAATTTGCAACCATTAGGGAGGAATGCTTCTTTGACCGAACATCCTGCGCTGTGGCCTCTGCCGAGAGGTGTGATAGAAATTGTAGTGGTCGCGGGAGTCTGCGTGATTTGCGCTACTTCAGCGCCGGAGGGATTAATGCTGGGATCGTCGAGGACAAGAAAGTCTCCCTTGACCATATTAGTTTTGGAGCCTACCGTGATGGTCGTAGCGCCGGCGGCAGCACCGGCAGAGAGTGTCGTACTTGCTCCTGCTGTTTGCAGAGCATAGCTTCCGCCGTCGGGTTTGCGATAAAGGACGTAGCAATAGGCGTCCGAGGGAGTCCACGTGACGATCAAGGCGGCGTCTTGCCCATAAGCGACAAGATTCTGCGGAGGTAAGGGAGCGGACGGAGCTCGCGGCGTTACGGCGCCGGAAATTTCCCACCCGGACAAGTTTCCTAAATCGTCCTTGGCGCGAACCGCGTAGAAATAAGTGGTGCCGTTGGAAAGAGAACCCAAGCCGGAGGTTCCGCCGTCAGCAAAATTAGTGACGGTAGCATTTACTTCTATGGTATTGGCTCCGGGAATGGAGGGAGAGGTATTCCGGGTGATTTGATATTTTGCAATTTTGCGAGGAGGGGGAACGGTACCGGCGCTCCAAGTCAGAGAGACGCATCCGTCGCTTGGGGTGGCGATGAGGAAATCGGGATCAATGACGCTCTGTCCGTCGATGGTATAAGGTCCGTATTCAGAGCTGGTATTGGTGTTGCCGAACTTATCGTAAGGCGTAATCCGCCACATATACCTAACGCCGGAGGCTAGGTTCAGATCGGTGAAGGATTCGAGGAGCGGGGATTCGACCGAATAGCTATTGGCGATGCGAACAATCTCAATGTAGGCAGAATAACTCCCCCAGGTTCCCGGACTAGTCTGCCTTGCCTCCTTGCGCTCAATAATATATAGGTCGGCTCCGGGAACACTGTCCCACTTCAGCTTCATTTTTCCCGCCTCTGGTATGTCGCTCCCGATGCTGCCGATGGCCTCCGGGCCTATATAGCAATACGCGTAGGGAGAGTAAGAAGGAGACCAACCGGAGGCGGAGTGGGCGTACATGCAAAACCGGTAACGCTCACCCTTGACCCAATCGGCATACCGCGTATTGACGGTACCGTCCGTGGTGTAGCGACCATCCAGGGAGGCATCCAGCCCGTAGGAAACAAAGGAGTACGGGCCTTGCCATTGTGAACTTGACCAGCGATAAAAATACATAAAGTATTTATCTATTGTTTCCCCGGAGGGGGGGATGCTCGGAGCCCACCAGACATGTAGCGTATCCTTGCCCACGAGCTCCAGCGAGACAACGCCCACGGTGGAGGGAAGGTCGGAGCCGGAGCTGGGTGCCGCGCTTTTCTCGGTAGAGGCGCTTGATTCGTTTCCATAGGTATCCACCTGCTTGCAGCGAACGTAATAGGTGGTACCGTTGGTTAAATTTGTGATTGTGTGTTTGACCGTATCCCCGATCGTGACGTAAGTGGAGGGCGGGGAGCTGCTTGCCCAAGCTAATTTGAATCCGCCGCGTGGATAGGTACCATCGTTCCCAGGGGAGATGGATACTTCCAAAGCGGTATTGCGCGCCGTCAGGGTGATGGATGGCGCGGAGGGAACGGAAACGGAAGCAGTAGTAATATAAGCAGCGGAGGCATAGCCAGAGTTACCTTGGCCATTGTATGCTCTGATGCGATACCAGTATTTGGTGGACGGAGAAACATCCTTGTCCTCGTAATTGACCGTGCTCCCCGTATATCCGATGGTACCGATTTCGGCGTAGGTGCCAGGAGAACCGGAAGCATCGGGAGCGCGCTCAATCCTATACCCGGTAGTTCCCGCCCCTCCTCCGGAGCAAGGCACGGTAACCTTCAGCGGAGCGGCGGAAGTGGTGAGAGTGCCCATTGTGGGGGTAGACGGAACGGAGGGGGCGGAAACGGCAATCGATGAGGGGGAGGACGCCACAATCGAGGTCTCCTCTCCTCCCTCAATTATCCACCCGTATTCAGGGTCCCAGTACTTCGTTTTATCCGTATAGCCCTGCACCCAGTAATAGTAGGTGCCCGTGGGAGGTTGATCCTGGAAACTCTGAGAACCGCCGGAAACGGAGGTCAGCTTTGCGGGAGAGTTGGTTGTATTGCGATAGATACGGACTCCGCTGTAATCGTCTCCATTCGTCCATGTCAGGGTAACCACACCGCCGGAATGAGAGACGGCTACGCTGGAGGGGGAATTCAGGCTCACGGATAAACCTTCTCAGCAGTTAAAGTGTATCTGGCAAGAAAGCCGTCTTTAGCGTCGAGAGCTCCGGAGAGCTCAACCAGATAAGTTCCGCTGTAATCCGGATCAGGGTTGCAAGTGATTGTAACGGGAACGTTCTGATGAGATTCCACAAAATCCTCCAAGGCTTTCTTCTTTGTTCGCAACTCAGCGTAGGTATCGGCGTCGAGGGTGATATCAAAGGCAACGATCTTTCCCCCTGTCCCCAGGGGGCGCTTGACGGGATACCCGCCGGGGATAGGGTGCGATACTCTATTTCCCCTGATGTTTACGTTGAGCCTGGGGATGAGATCAAGCGTGACCTCCAACGCTTGATAAGAAAGTTTGCTGTTCGGCACTATCTTCGATCCTTCGGCACTATCTTCGATCCAAGGGCGGCCTAACTCCGGCCGAGGCCCAGTCCGAGGGCCTAAGCGTTTCTGTTTTGACCTTCGCTTTCGAGGCATAATCCACCTCGACCGTAACGTTCACTATGGGAGGAGGCAGATTTTTAAGGACAGGTTCCAGCGCCCCGGCGATACCTTGCGGCAGCGCCTGGATGGCGGCGGTCTCCGGGCTGGCGGTCATCGCCATCGCAATCTCGGTATTTATTTCCTTAATGCGCTCCAGGGGAAGACTTAACTGCTCAAGGGTCTCCTCGGAGATCAGCCCCGCTTGGAGTTGCAGCGCCAAGCCGTAGAGCCAGTTTTGATAGCCGGAAATCTGCTCGGTGGTGATGCCCCTGCGCTGGGCTTCCTCGAAAATTCCGACATTGGTAGGCCCCCAGGTGATTGCCTGGATTCTCTTCTGTGCTTCCTCGTGGGCTAAATCAAGCCTGGTTTCAAGGGCAGGGGGGCCCCAAAGGGGACTCCAATAGACGGGCGAGAGGGGTTCGGTAATCATTTTATTGAAGGCTACGTAGTAATCATTGACGGCATTGAGAATCGGAGCGAAAGCCGTACTGGGAAATTCGCCGAGCTTGCGCAAGCTCTCGTCGAGGGTGTCGCTCCAATCCTGTGAAAGCGAAATAATTTTTTGCAGGATATTCGGAATATCGTCGAAGGGCGTAACGACATAGCGCTTGAGCGAGTCCCCAAGGCTGGAAATAGCCGCTTCCGCCTTACCGAATTCCGGCGCATGACCCATTGCCCCAGCCATTGCTTCCATGCCCCTTGAACGCTGGTAGAGGGCCGACCAGGCAACTTCATCGCCTAATCCGTAGGGGGGAAGGTAGAGGGGAAACTGATTTTTGCGGATATCCCTGATTTCCTTTTCCGTCGCCGCGACCTTGGCAAGGGTTTCTAAGTAATCCTCCAGCATCTTGTTCAGGTCTTTTTGAAAGCTCGGATCGATGGACGACAGGAGACGAAGACCGGCAATGTAGGTCTTCTGCGCATCGACAATACTCAGAAGATTCTTCAGTTGGTCCCTGGCAAAAGTCAGCGCATCTGCGGTAGTGAATATCCCGCCGGAGACCAAAATATTTTTTTGCAAACCTCCGAGGGTAAGCCGCCGAGAGAGATCGCTTATGCGAGTAGAGAGCGTTTCAAGGTTGACCCTCATCACTTCCGCGCCCAGCTCTTTTATCTGCTGCGCTATCTCGGCAAGCTGTGTCTTATATTTTTCCTGTGCCAAGATGCTCTCGTTGACCGCCTGGGTGTATTCGGTCTGATCCTCGACGGAATCGAAAATCCCGTCGCTCAATAGAGATTGATAATATATCTGTTTATCCGCCTCGGCGGCGAGCAGACCTCGAAGAATAATGGATTGGTGCGCAAGTTCTTCTTTTTTCTGGAGCAGAAGAGAGGTGCGATCGACTATGGTGCCGAGGCCGAGATCGTAACTTTTGTATTGAGTGTCAAGCTGACTCAGCTTCTCTCCGGACAGAGAGAGGGCCAGATTCAGACTTTCCTGCATTTTTGTAAAATCGGCGGTGGCAAGCTGCATGTTCAGCATTTCCTGCCTCGCCTGCTCCTCGGCCGCATCGAGTTGGAGAATATTGTCTATTGCGGACTTAAGGTCTTTCTCGCCCTCCGTCAGGCCCATATACCATTCAAAAAAACTTTTTTGTGCAGGTAATTCCTGCAGTTCGGGAGGACGATAATATCCAAGAAAGTTGGGAATCTGCTCCGGCGCGACTGTCTGCACCCCGGCGGTGCCCATCTGGATAATCCGGCCGGAAGCGTCTACGACGATGCCCATGTGGCCGCCGATTCCTCCGCCGGGAAGAGTTCTCTGCCAGAAGGCCAGGTCTCCAGGCTGGGGCTGGGTGACCTGATAGGATTTTAACTGTTCATAAGCGGCATAGGCTCCGGCCTCTCCGTAGCGGGGAAGACCGGCTTCCTCATAAATGTTGGCGACAAAGGTGTTGCAGACGATTCCCCCTTGATCGTAGGCATAGCCCGCATATTTTCGCTTGGCTATCTCGGCGATCCGCTGCCCCGCATTTTCGCCTGGGCCGTAACCATAACCCTGCGGGCCCCAGCCTGTGAGGGAGAATCCCATGAGAGAACGAAGGTACTGCTCCGCTTCTTGGGGGATGGTGCGACCCATTTGTTTCGATTGTTCGATCAGTTTCTCAAAAAATACCTCTTTGTAGAAACCGAGTTTTGACAGCTTGTCGGCAGTGTTTTCGAGAGTGGCAGGGAGGGCTTCAAAAATTTGTTTGAGGATAGAAACCTTAGAAGCAAGGGTATCGAACGAGAGAACCAACTCGGCATTCATGTCCGCGAGGGTACCGCCCGAGGAAGCAAGTTGTTTTTCCGCCTCCTCTAACTGCCGAATGCGGTCTTGGGTGAGTTGCATGGCTAAAGATAAAGAGGGGAGTTCCTTCAGCTCGGCTAAGGGCATATCTTCGATTTGTCTAAATCCAAGACTCTTCAAATTTGCTCCCAGCTCAATAATAATGGGAACGGCGATTGAAATAGCCATTCCCAGGGGCCCGCCTAGGGCAGTGCCCACCACGGTTCCGCCTAACACTTTGGCGAGAGCCGAGATGGCCATGCGAATCCACATGAAGTTGATGCCGAAGTTTGCTAATCCGCCTATCACCTGACCGGCGGTGCCGCCCACCGCTGTGGCAATCTGTGGGACGACGGTATAGAGGAGACCAACGGCTACGGCTACGCCGAGGGTTCCGAGAGCCCCGGCCCCCTTGTACATCTGCGCAAATTGACCGGGGGTGGACGCGGGCATGTGTCTCATCCTGCGCAACATCAATCCTTGAGCGAATTGTGCGCCGAAGGGCTCACCGCCCGTATATCCGGCGATAGCCCTCAAGACCATGTTGGTGATAGAGGTAACGACGGCGAGCTGACCGGCAATACCGGCCGCATCCCGTGTAGCGGGGTCCGTGCTGAGCCCCGTAACGCGCAAAAAGTACTGAAGGGCAATGGGGATACCCAGCGAGAGCCCCAGGCCCTTCAGTCCGCCCATTGCTCCCAGCATACCCGTAAGCTTTCCGCCCATTGCCGTGCCCGCAATTTCTTTCCACAGGCCACGGAAAGCCCACATTCCGCCCAATCCGATAATTCCGGTAATGCCTCCGACGGCAATGAGGCCTGATATGGCAGGATGTAATCGGCTGAGGACGGAAAGAATATCCGAAAAGACCCCGAACAATGAAGTCAGGGCGGGAACGACCACTTGTTGGGTGTTCGCCGCCAGTTGCAGCTTGGCGGCATCGAGGCTGTGAACGGCAGCCTGAACGCTTCCCGCATAGGCGCGAACCGCTTCAAAATATTCTTGCTCCGCCGAGGTTTGATCCTGTGTGAGTTTTACCACCTCCTCGCCGTGTTGCAGGAAGAAGGAAATGGCGCCAATGCCGAATTGTCCGAACATGCCCTGGAAGCGTAGTTGCTGTGCCTGGGGCAAGGTGGAAAACTTTTCCAGCAATTGAGTCAACCACTCGCTGTTCCCCTGCAATTCGATGCCGGCTTCATGGAGAAAGCCCGAGACGGCGGAGAAGTTCTGGACGATCTTAGTTAGGAAAGTGGAGAGACTGAAGAATCCGAACTGAGGATCGGCCCTCTGAGCGATGGCGGCGAAGGAAGCCATTTGCCCGAAGCTGAGACCGAGGTTCTTGGCAAGGCTGGCCGACTTATTCAAGTCCGTCACAAGTTGGGAAATATCTACATTCGCAACATGCTGACGGACATTAAAGAGGGCGACGGCCCACCTTTCCGTCTCCTCTATGGTCGCGCCGAACTGCTTTTGCAGAGAAATCAGGGAACGGGCGATGGTCCCCGCGTCCTCAAAGGTGACAATGGCCAGCTTGATGGCGGTCTGCGCGCCCTGCATTGCCTTGGCATTGTCGTCAAATTCCCGCGAATATTCGGAGAGAGCATCAGCGACAACGGAGACGGCTACGCCGTATTCCTTGGCGAGCCTGATGGCCTCGCCGTACATCTCCGCTCCGCGTTCTCGCCCGAGGGTAATAGCCATCCTCGTTTGGGCTTTGTTTGCTTCCTCCACAAGCTGGATGTATTGCCTGATAGCGCGGATAGTGCCATAGATGACGGTTCCGGCGATAGCCCACGATTTCATCGCTTCTAAAGCGACGCCGACGGTTCTTTTTGCTTTTACCGCAGTTTCATCGATAGCAACACCGGATTCCTTGAAGCTCTTTTTCAAATTCGCGGCTATCTTCTTCAGTTCTTCCGGAGCGGCACCGCTCAGAAACTCTTTTACCTGCTTGGTGTCAAGCAGTACTTCCAATATGTATCTATACCGCTGTTCTCTCGCGGCCAAATCGTTTATCATTTATCCCTCGGGATAATAGATTGTCTTCCCACCGCTTTGTTCTCCCCGCTTCTGGGAATATGCAGCCATGAAGCGGTCAAGTAGGTAGGGATTTTCAATCACGGCAATCGTGAGACCCGACTTTGGGTCATTAGCCATCACGTAAAATGCCTTGTCGTAATAGAGGCAGAGTTGGAGAAACTGGAGCCTATTGCGACACCATTCGCTTACGGGCTCTCTCCAGAGGGGGTGTCCGAGCTCTTTAGCGATTCGATATCGCTGAAAACCCCGCCGGAGAAGATACCTTCTAAAGGGAGTTCATCAATCCCCATCCAGAAGCGCATGGCCCGATTGAAGATCGCCAGGGCAAAAATATTATCTTGGGAGCTCTCATATTCTTCGAGAGTTTTCCAGATAGGTTCCTTGCCCTCCTCGTCCCAGGAAGTGCAGCGGACAAGGAGACAGATGTGCTGTGCCGTCTCGGCAAATCCCTCGCAGGTGTGAACGGTGAACTTGGCGATCTCGGCATTGACCTGGCGGAACCGCGCTTCGAGTTCGCCTAATTCCTTAACGAGCCCATCGGGCTTATTCTCCATTCCCCAAAGTAACTTTCGCTTTTCCAGCAGGGGTTCGGAGAGTTCATCCTGTTCCCTCGTGTCATAGGTTTTACCCGGATGAAATAATTTGCGTTTGAACAATCGCCCGAGCTGCTCACGCTTAGTAGGAGTGCCTTTTTCCAGGTGACGGTTCAACACGTCCGCATATCTTTCATCGGCAGCAGTTGTGTCGCCGGGGTTAGGCATACGGAGCCACACCGTTTTGCCCTGAATCACGGCTTTCTTTTTCTGCCTATCCAACGCTTTCTCTATTTCCTGATCCGTTAATTCCTCGCTCATCCCTGATTGATCTCCATTCGGTTCAACGGCACCGAGAATTCCATCTCGGCTTGGGCCTCCCTCGACAAATCCTGCAATATTCGCTTGATGCGGGAACGCAGGATATCGAGAGGAATTCTCTCTACCCTACCCATGCAAGCTATTTCGACTAAATCGAGAATATCTCCCTGGGCACGGTTGATTTTTTGGGCAAACCACAAAGACAAAGAGGGACTCTCCGAGCCCCTCTTTGCGCTATCTATAGTCCCTTCCACGGCTTTTCCCTCCCTTTTGTCTTTTGTCTTGTCTATTCAGCTAGCAGAAATTACGATGTTGTCGGCCTGCAAATTCCAGGTCACCTCATTGGGCGTATCGCCTACGGAGGCCGAATAGTCGCAACCATTGACGCTCAGATCTTCGACCGTGATTACCTTAACCAGATTAGGAGCAGTCTTGTCCGTGTCGGAGCTGTAGATAAAAGCCTTGAAGTGAGCCGTGCGAACTAAATCGCGCACGGAAAGTGAAGTTAAGCTTTGATCGTAGGTCTTTCCGGCGAAGATGGCAAAATCCTCAAGCTAGGAGCGGGTTACGGTAACATTCAACGTGATAGTGAAAGAGGGAGCAGGTTTGACCTTGATGGGATATGCGCTCCCCACCTCCAGCATTTCCTGCACGCCCAGCGGGACATCGATGGTGGCGTTCTGCACGCGCAGCCATTTGCTTTGTGTTACCCCTCCCCTGAAGAGGAACAAATCGGCACAACCGCGCTTCAGCCCTCCGATGCCGGTTCCTGAAAGAGCGGGGTAGTCGGCGGGCGTGGTCTTGGAATAGACGAAGACGATACGATCACCCTCGGCAAGGTTATCGTAAGGGCTTGCCACTGTGATAGTCGTATTGCCTCCTGAAAAGGTTCCGATGGTAAGTTTGTCGGCAGGGATAAAAACATCGGAATTTACCCGGGCGGTAATCTTCTCGTAGCCGGTTGAAATGTCTCCGCTCACGGTGAAGGTACCAGGGGCCGAGCGAGTCCCCCTTAGGACGTAGGCGTCCTTCAGGGCATGGAAGTAATGGACGAGGTGGTCTGCCGTGCCCGATACGGTTTTGGTGATTAAACCCGTAACCGGAAAGGTCATCGACCACCTTTCCACGGCAGCGCGAGATATCCAGTCCGTCTCCGAGAATACGCCGTCCCAGCGTATGGGAACGCGAAATTCTAAGTAGGGAATTCCGCCGAGAATGCCGGAGGGCAAGGTAACAGACCCACTAGTATCGAACAATAGCTGATCTTGCGCCAGGCCTAAGTCGGTTTCGTTGAAGTCGAGGGCGAAGGGAACACGGGGAATGTCCTCTTTGTGCTCAACGAATCCCGCGTTGGCAAGCTCACGCAATCCCTCCCGGTTGAGCTGCATACCATATGTAAAACGTTGAACCCTCTTCAATTGCGTCGCGTAGACAAAAGGGGCGATATCGGATTGTTCAACGCTATAAGCTTGCGTCATAATTTCCTCCTAAAATACTTTTTTAACAGTGCCGGTAATGACACTTCGGTAACGGTCGAAGGGATGTTCGGAAACGGCGGGGAGATCACGCATGGAAAGCATGTCTATCCAAATGGGGCCCAGCGGCACCTCCGTGTCCAGCACGACCTTCTTGCTAGCGACTTTGAGATCATAGAAAATCGGATAATCATCCCGAAAATACGAGAAGATCAGGTCTCGCAAGTCATCCCTCTGACCCTTGTTGATCGCAAAAATATTCCAGTTATACATGAACACCCCTTCGTTCTTGGTGGAACCGAGTTCAAACGGCAGGGGAGTCATGGTGAGATGTTCGACTACGACTATCGGCAGAGATACGCCCTCGGCATCGGGAAATTCATCGAGAACCGTCACGCCATAGCCTAAAGAGGCAAGGTAATTTTGAGTAAGAAGCACAAGGTTGAAACGAAGTTTCTGCGAGATTTCCATCACATGCCCCTTGGATAGTGCATACCCCTTGAAACGAGATCTAAATCGGCAACCGCTCGAATCTTGGCGGAATCTTGCAGAATCCTCGAAATAGCCTTTTGCGCCTCTACCCAGGCAAAGAAAAGGAAGCGCACGGGAGCTAAGGGGGGATGGGGTCGAGCATCGGAGGAGGGGCTGAGGCGAACATTGATCCCTTCGCCATAAATTCCATAACCCGGCAAAGGGGTAAAGGCGTGTTCGACCGCTCCCTTTTGATAGGTTCCCTCCTCAAAAAAGAACCAGAGCGGCTTTCCTTGGGGATTGCGAAACTGACTGAGAACACTATATTGCCCGATTCCCAGCCCACAATCCGAATATTTGCCGATCGAGGATTTAGCGACTTCGATCAGGCGGGCATAGCCCTGGGGACGATACCGCTTGGCGAAAGCGCTTCTGCCTGCCTCCCGCTCTTTCAAGGTTTTCTCGACACTATTCCGCGCCGCCTCGGCTCCTTGATCAACTGAAATTTTGGCGAGGCGGTCAATGCTTTTAGTAAGCGCGTTTATATCGGCGAACATCTGTTGCCAAGGCTTAGCCACGTTTTACCTCGCAGGTAACGCGGATTGCACCGATCAATCCATGGGGAGTGACAATGGGATGATATCGAACAGGGATTACTTCTCTCCCGTCGATTTCGATCTTATCCGCCGCTCGGATTGCCTCCTCCTCGTCGGCATTGACGAAGAAATAGCAGTCGCCCGCCTCCATGGTTCCCGACAGGCCCATAGAAATGGAAAGGGGCTGCCAAACGACACGGCAGAGCAGGCTTTCGACCGCGATTTGCGACACCTTGCCCGCGCCCTTACAGGTAGGGCAGGCAGAATCGAAGCCGGATTGTGTGATCTCGTTATAGCCGCACTTCGGGCAGTCGGTTTTGGCGGCAGTGGTTAGCTTGACGATGCGTCCGTAACGCAGGCGCATCTCATTGTGGATCGTCTCCAACCTCTATTACTTCTCCCGCATAGATTGAGACGATCTCATCGATCGCCTCCTCCTGAGTGCGAGGCGGGGAATCCCTGATGTAGGCTTGCCCGTCCCGATATTCCAAGCCGATCCAGTAGCCCATCAGGATACGGGCTACGGAAGCATAAACTTCCATTTGGAGTATTGAGGGAGGAGAGGCAAATCCCTCGGCAGAGTATTCAACCTCTCCTCCCGCTCTGATTTTTATTTCATCCACCGCATCGCAGATAAACTTCCAGAGACGTTCATCCGCGTGCTTGGGAGAAGCCGAATCATCGAAGATTTTCCGCCTCAGCTTGCTGATTGCGGTCAGGGCGTCAGCGGAAAAAGCCATTAGGACTTAACCGTAATTTCATGCACGGTATACTCGTTTTTGACGACCATGCCGATTATTTCGAAACCGTGCACGAAAAAGGAGGGTTGGGAAGTAGCTTGATCTAGTCCATTGCGGACGCTGGGGATTCTCCTTTTGCCCCAGTTGGCCTCCTGCAAGAAGAAACCTACTTCCTCACCGGGCCCCAACATGTAGACCTTGTTCGCAGCGCATTCCCTTGTGGTGTAGAAGTTGACGAACAGCTCATCACTTACTACACCTTTCTTCAGCATGGAGGCGCGCACTTCCGGCGTGAAAACACCATTTGCCGTGCCGTCTCCCCACTTCAAGAGGTCCATCAGGCGAGAGGGATGAAGCACCAGCGCAGCGGGTTTGTCGATGTGATCCACGAGCTTAGTCCACTGGGCGATAAAGTCGATCAGGCCGTAGACATTGGCCGCAGAAGACTCACCGGTGTGAGAGGCAGAAGAAGCAGCGGTGGCGAGCAGGCTCAGAAGGTGGGAATCCTCCTTCCTGTCCATGGCTTCATTGATTTCCTTCTTGGCGTCGGCAATCAGATCGATGCCGGTTTTAGCTAAGTCCATGATGGGAATTACGACATCATCCGAAGTCACGGGGAAGACATCGGGCGTATAGAAGGTCAGCTTGCGCTCAATCCGACGGATTTGGCCATTGTTGGCCATGAAGTAGCCGCGCACGTCTTTGGACTTTTTCCAGTACTTATTCACGTCGCTGGCGAGGACGGTGTTGAACTCCAAAATCTTCCTCGAAATGCCCTTGTAGCTGGGGGTGGTGCAGAACAAATCTCCCAGCACGGAAGCTACGGCAAGGTTACCGGCATCGGAAGCCCCTACCCCGACAAGCTCTTCGAGCTTGGAATTATAATTGCGGTAATCCTCCAGAGTTAGCTGGAGATTATGCTTAAGGTTAAACTCGGCAAGTTTTAACTCAGTGATACTCATTTAAATCTCCTTATGCAATCGTGCCAGCGGGTGTGCCAGCAGAAGTGGTGGAGACCGCTTTCTTGGCGTAGGTCACCTTAACGCCGGTGGGATCGTCATCTGCGAAGAAGGTGAGCACGCCGGTCGTATAATTGACCTTGACCTGTCCGGTAGCCAAGGCGGCGGACTCGCTAATGACCACAAACTTAGTGGGGGTTGCTCCTACCGTGCCGAAGACAACGGGAACGCCGACGGGAACATTGGCGAGGGTACCCTGGTCTGTGGAAACCGTGACCGCTTCCTCGACTACCATTTCGACATTGTGCCCATGCGCGGTGAGAGCGTCACCGGTAAAAACATGGTTGTGAGCGTTGTAGGTCGTGGGCAAGAAGAGCTCCACGATGATGGCGGCGGTTTCCTTCCCGACCACCTGCCCAATGCGAACGTTACTTCCGGCGTTGGAATAAGTGATCTTGCCCGTTGCGGTATCCGCATAAACGGGGTTGAGAATGGTGTAGTTACTCATAGAACCCACAAAAATGTCGGTGCGCACTCTCAGATGCCCGGCGACCACGCGGATAGCGCGTTCAGGACTAGTGATATCGACGGTTCCCTCCAGGAAAAGACCGTCCACCTGAGCGGGATTTCCGTCAAACAATCCGAGTTGGCCGTCGGACTCGCGGACGGCGAGCTGACCAGCGACAACCGTGGTGTTGGCTTTCAATATCTCGTCAGAGGGTTCCAGCCAGTGGTAAAGAATATCTAACATCTATACCTCCTAAATTTTCTTCATGAGATCCGTCAACTCCGCCAGGGCGTCTTTCTTTCCCGGAGCGGTACCCTGTGGAATGTTGAGGGCCTCAAGATTCGCGGTTTTTTTAAGCGCTGAGGCAAGCTGTTCCTTCAAGCGGGAATTCTCTTGCTCCAGCTTGTAAATTTTAAACTCCGCCTCGGCCATGACTGCGTAGTCCTTGTCCTTTTCGGCAAGTTCTCCCAGTTCCTCAAGGCGGAGTTTTTGCAACTTCTCTTTCTCCGCAGAAGCCCTGTACGCTTCGAACTCCTGCGTCTTTTCCCTTAAACTGGATTCAGTCTCCTGAAGCTTGGCCTTTAGTTCTCCGACCTCTTTCTCCAGCGAGGCTTTCTCCAGTTCCAGTTGTGCTATTTTTTCCTCCAAATCAGCCTCCAATTGAGTTTTGATGCCGAACTTTCCGGCAAAACGGGCCAATCGTTTCTCAATGATTTTTTGATCTTCCGGGGAGTACATCCCTCTGTTGCGGGGCATTCCCCAGTAATGCAAAGCAGCTTGAACGTGCTCCTTGTCATGACAGGGGTAGGAATAATTGACGGGATCGCCCCACTCCTCATCGGGTACGCTACTCCACTCTGCGGGCTTTGCCGCATTCCCGTTGGCCCTGATGGAAATGCCGTACTTCCGGGCCCGCGCTTCCCGCTCCTCCTTCGCCTCATCCGTGTCTATGCTGGCGCAACAGAAGCCGGTGATGCTCAGTTCCCGCGCTTCGGCCACACCGAGAAAACCGAGCGTCTCTAGGTAAGCGGGTATCTCAGTGAAGGCAGAGCCGGCGAACTCTATCCCGCGCAGGAGCACCGAACTGTCAGAGGGATCGGGTTCTTCGCGCTCGAAGTGAGTCTCCCAGCTAACGCCCATGCTGTTGTCGGCATGGGCCTTAAGAAGCCTTTCCACGAAAGGGGCTGTTTCCTTGGTGCGCCAGACGACATAGTCGGCGAAAACAAGAGATTTGGGGTTTTCCGGCTCGGCAATCTCCGCCCTGTAGCAAGTGCCCACAACGGGGCCGGAGTGCGTGTCCTTAATGTACGAGTTGTTCAGCGTGGGCAGAGCTTCCTTGATGTCTTCCAACAAGAGCTTGTGCCCGTTACGGTTCTTGACCCCCGCCTGGGTAAACTTGGCTCTTACAAATATTTTTGAGCGCCGTTTAACGGCAGCGACGGCTTGCTTATCCTCGGCCGTGGGAGAAAAAAGTTCCAACTCCCCGAACCACAAGAGCTGTTTCATAACATCACCTCTTTTAGTGGGCGCCTACCCACTGTTTGGCTTCCTCGTAGGTATATCTATCTTTTGGGAAGAGGTAGACCTTGATTGCCGTGAGCCCGCCAAGGCGAATCAGACGACCGAGGACGCCATTTTTTAGGCGGATGGTCGCCACAAAATCACCGGTCTCTGCAACATCGGGATTCTCGATGTGGTGATAGGATTCTCCCGTGTAATCAGCCTTCTCCTTCATCTCGACAGGCTGTTCTGTTCCCTCGGGCCTTCCGGCGCCGGGATGGACATCCACGACCTTCTCTCCCTCAGGGCGGGAGATAGACTGTTTGAAGGTTACGCGGGGAGTCATGACATTCTCCGCCGGCCTCTCGGCTTTTCGCCTCTCCAGTTCCTGCTCGTATTCCAATTCGGCTTCTTCGGCATAGGTCTGGAGAGAAAGGATACCTCTGTCGTAGAGATCGCGGACGAGAAGTTTCCAGATTTGCTCGTTCTCGAACAGGCGGATGCGCTTCCAATGAACGTTGGGAACTTCGGACAGATTATTCTTGATCACAATGTCTTGAAAAATGCTTTCCATTAGGCGGGCCATCTCCCTGCGCCCTCGCTGAATTTCGGCCACCAAGGGGATAGGGTTGAAACGGGCACGGGAGCTGTTCAGATCGACTCCCACAAACTCAACCAGTCCCAGGGACTCCCTGATGACCAGATCGGCCTCCCGAAACTTGTCCCACGAGAGCAGGGATTCCACGGGAGGAGAAACAACTTCGGATTTGATATCGGCGGAGGTGGCTACAATGCTGGTGCGCTTGATCGTTTTCAATATCGTAGCGAGGCGAGACCTTTCCTCGGGCTTTCCGCTGAGAATCTTGAATAAAACAATACTGGCCAGTACTCCCGAGGCCGTAGCGTAGTCCATGTCGAGGAGCTTGTCGCGAAAATCTATCCACTTGAAAATCCTCGTCAAGTAGGGATGAGGAAAAAGCTCGTAGGGCTGAGCCCCCCGCTTCAGGATATAAAAAGTGTCGGATTTGCGCAGGGGAAAGTGACCGCCGGACTCCTTGCCGGGAACGAGATCAAAGCTATCATAGCTGGTGCCCTCGCCTACCGTTTCCTCGAGACTCTCTTCGAAAGAGTATTTGATTCCGCCGAAAACGCTGCTTCCCTCCTGCTTGATGGTGAGGGGATCAAATATCGTTCCCTTCAGGGGAAGAAAAACTCCATCCTTTGTTCCCCAAGAAAGATAGGGGAGGACAAAGCCTGATTGCCAATATTCGCGGAACATCCATTCCAAAATTTTGTCGAAGCCCTTCTGGGTGCAATCGGGAAGACCTTGATTGATATTGGCGGCCCAATCGTCAAAAATATTTTTAGTTTTTTTATCCCTACAGGTAATTTCAAAGCCGGAAGCCGCCGAAACCATCAATTCACCAACGAGGGAAACAATATCCCGATTGTGCCAGAGGTCACGCGCCTTGCCGACAGCAGTGCGAAAATCCGTTATGTCCGAGAGGGTATTAGTAGAAAGCAGATTCCGGGCCTCATAGAGGGATGCCATGCGCAAATCATTGAGAGTGACGGTATCTTTTTTTATCAAATTCGGCGCGTTCCTCCTTCCATATCCGCCGACCGGCGGTTGTTATTGACATGACCACTCCGTTTCCTTTAGGGAACGGCTTTTCAGGCAACGCCTGACGGCTCAGTCCAAGCCTTGATATACTCCCCCATACCGGGCAGGGGATTCCGGGATCGACAAGATCAGCCCTTGCGGGTCTTACGATCTCTACTCCGAACCCCTTCAATGTTTACAGCGGCGTTGCGGCCCCGATCATGATGCGCGCTTTGACGATCTCCCCTTTTTCGGGAAGGGTGGGCCGATGTCGAAGGGCGCGCTTTCAGTGACTCTCGGCCCACCCTCTGGGACGGGACTTCCCGATGAAGCCCCGAGAATGTGCGGCTGTTTAGTATCATTCGAGATTTATTGTCCGACCCGCCAAGCCGCAGAGAATCGGGTCGGGTATCAAATCCCGGCAAGGGCCTCCTGCAAAGAAATCTCTATTTCTCGCAAGTCGTCGAGAGAGAAATGACTGATTTTTCGCGCCCTATCCACAAGGTCAACAAGGTATTGTCTGCCTAGTTCTTTCTCGAGTTCGAAAAAAAACATTATGGGTTCTCGATGTGCATAAAAAAGGTGATGTCGCACGCAGAGAGCCAAACCGTTGTTAAGGTCCCAGCGGGTTACCTTGTGCTTGCAGCTCACAAGATGGGCCGCATGCAGAGAATCTGTTTTGCCGCAGATAAAACACTTATGATTATATTTATCGAGTATGGCTTTATGCCAGAGACTGTCTAATTCACGCTCTAATTGCTTGCGTTCCGATGGTATTTTTTTTATCTTTTTTTTCCAAGTTCGCATTGAAAAATATGGTGGAGCTGGCAGGGAGTCGAACCCCGCGTCTTGTCTAAGGCTTAATAAAAATGGGCGCTGCAACCCTCCGCCGCACTTAAGCGCCTTTGTCCTCCGCTCCGCCTCCACGGGAGGATGCGCAGACTACTCGAATTATCTCCATCACTATATAAGTGGGTTTCAAAAACCAATTTTTTTACAAAAACGCCAAAATAATTTTTGCGACGACTTTTATCCGCGCCAGAAACGAAAAATCTTCCTCGCGCCGGTATCACGAGCTTTCCGCACGGCCTGCTCGGTAATATCGAGATTGCCCGCAATCTGCCTCGGACTTAGCCGTCCGTGGTAGTAAAACGCGAGAACCTCTCGCTGACGCTCGGTCAAGTAGGGCATCTTGGAAAAATCCATCGCGTAGAAAGCATCCTGCGAAATAAACGGTCCCCTCTGCTGCGTCTCCCTGTCAATCAGGCGAGCCATCGCCCTGTCTATCGCTCGTCTGATTACCTGCTCGGGCCGAGAACCGGTTTCCCAGAGAGCAATCTTCGCTTCTTGACGGAAATCATCCAATTCAATGTAGGGCGCCACTCGCTTGAAGCGATGCGCAGCCCGACTTATATACCTATCCCAGCTATCCCAGCTCTCCCCAGTTTTCAATGTAAATCTCCTCTTCTCTCGGCGCTTCCGGCCCCTCCGTCAACGTCCAAATAGCCATGTTGAGGCAACGGAAAGCTGAAATTGTGTGATCCCCCCGCTTTTTGGGAACAGAATAGATGATCCTTCCCCCTTGACCCCGCCTTCCTCGTTCATTGAGAAACTCGTCCAGCAAGGAGGCGGATTCATAAATGAGAAATTCCCTATTCTTCAACCGCGTCAGCCCCTGAAGGGTGGAGAATTCCTTGGCATAGACTTCCCGCTCCTTCCCCCCCTCGTCATATCCCACCACGACATTGGAGGAAAAGATCACGGAGTAAATTTTATTTGTGTCCGATAAATTATCCCTCACGTTTTTTCCCTCCGCACCCGTGCAGTCCAAGGCTAAAAAATCAAAACGGTAGAGGTCGAGTAGATAGCGGATGATGTGGGATTGATCATTGGGAATAATGCCTCTGAGCTGGATGCGAAACGGCACCTCCCACCTGCCCTTGTCGTAAAAAGCGGGAAGAATGACGGCGGGATCGCCGGTATAGGTGGCATCCATTCCCGCCACGGCCTTGGTATAACCGAAGGGCGGAGGGGGAAGGTTAAGCGCCTCAAGGGAAAACCATGGCCGGTTCGTTCTCTGGGCCTCGTCTCGGGGCATGACCTCCGACAGGTCAGAAAAATTGATGACGATTTCAACCAGTTGCCTGTCCTTGCTCATGTTTCCCAAGAGGTCTTCATAGGGCCAGACCCCGTAGGCCACCTCCCCGGGTAAGCCCTCGACCTGATGCATCCAGTCGGGAGAATTCGCGCCTCCATACTGCCTTGCCAACATTTCCCCCTCCGCCCTGCTCCATGAGGGACGAAAGTACGAGGGTATTCTGAAAGCGGTCGAAGCAAAACGAGGGTCTTCATATTGGTGTCGATACAATGCCGTATCCCTCCTACCATCGTGCACGCCCCAATAACGCCAAATACACTTTGCTCCATCGCGCACGGCCTGCTGGAGCTTGTTGTCGCATCCGATTTCCAATTCTTGCGCCTCGTCCACATCCACCTTATCCACATGAGGGCCGAGAAAGTTTGAGCCGGGCTTGGTTCCTGCGGCCCTACCATAAATAGTGTGGTTAAAAATCTCAATCGAATAAAAGGGGCTGCGGGTCAAACGTCCCTTAAAAAGGCTGAAAAAGGGGTGACTCTCGACCAAAGAGTACAGCCTGTCGCAACGGGGCTTTAGATAAACCTCCCCTTGAGTGGCAATCAGCGTCTCTCTGTTGGGCAGTTGAAAGGCCCAGTAGAGCGCGTCCTTCTCCATGCTGTCGGACTTGCCGACGTTGCGTCCGCAAGCAACTACGGCATTGCGGGCAAAGGCCCAAGGATACTGGTAATAATAAACTCGCCACTCCCCGCCGTCCACATCGACGAAGAAGAATTGGCGGAAGTCTACGGGGTTGTTCATAATCAGACTAAGAGCTAATTCGCCTTCCAGTTCTTCCCCCTCTCCTTCGCCACGATCAATATTGCTTCTTCCGACGTTCTCAAGACGCGGGCCATCTCTATGGGAGAAAGCCTCCCTCTATCGACCAACTCGGCCAATTCAGGGCTCCAGACCTGCTTATCGTCGTTGAAAGCCCAATGTTTCAGGCCCAGCAGATTGAGAGAGCCGCAGTCGGGGCAGACCCAAGTAAACTCATTCTTGTGATTCTGAATATATTGCTTGGCCCTATCCAAATACCCCTGAAGAATCAACGCGGGCAATTCTCCCTCTTTCTGCTTCTTATCCAATTCGAGCTGATCACGCCAGAGACGAATTTCTGCCGTGTTCTTCCTTATCTGCTCCTGGATCGTCTCCAATTTGGCTTGGAGCTTCTTTTCCTCCTTAACCGCAATTTCCCGCTGCACCTTGATCAGCTCGTCTTGCAATTGCTTATTCCAGCCCATGAGGAAAAGGAGATCGGAAAGCCCCGGCGCCTCATCGGGAGAGCTGATTCCCAGCTTAATCAGTATCTTCCGTTGCTCTTCGACCAAGTAGCCCGTGATTTCCTGGTTAAAGACACTGTTTCTCCGCTGTTCCCGTTCTCGCTCCTTCTCTTCGACAATTTTTTTGAGCTCTTCGTCGGACTTGTCCTTATATTGGGTAAGTCCCCGATAGCGCCTTACTAACCTATCGATGCTCATGCAACCTCCCTAAAAGCAGTGAATTCCTTTTCGAACTCGAATTTAATCTCTCCCGTGCGCCCATTGCGGTGTTTTGCCACGAACAATTCCCTTGCCGTCCCTCGTTCTTCTCCATAGAGGAACATCACCACATCGCTGGTCTGCTCGATTGAGCCGGATTCTCGCAGGTCGGAAAGAATCGGGCGCTTGTCCGCCCTTTCTTCCAATCTACGGCTCAATTGGGAGAGAACAACAATGGGAACCTGCATCTCCTTCGCCAATTGTTTAATGTAGGCAACCAGAATGGTCACCTCCTGGTTGCGGTTCTCGGCCCGAGGAGCCATCATAAGCTGTAGATAGTCGATAATCACCGCTTGAGGGTGAAACTTTCGCTGCATTTGTCTCAATCTGGCCCGCAACTGGACGCAGGAAAGAGCAGGGGTTTCGTCGATTAGAATGGGGAGGTTTTTCAAAACCCCGCAAGCCTCCGCTACGCGCTCAAAACCTTGTTCGTCGAGTCTTCCCGTGCGGATTTTGGCCCCCTCCGCCCGACCCAACATAGCTAAAAAGCGCACCATCAACTCCTGCACGGTCATCTCGAGGGAGAAAAAGGCCACTCCTCGCCCTTGCCGGGCAATGTTTACGGCTAAATTAAGAGCGAAGGCCGTTTTTCCCACACCGGGGCGGGCCCCAATGGTGAGAAAGTTTCCCCGAACCAACCCGCCGAGGAGAGAATCGAGTTGGCGATAACCGCTGGAAAGCCCTAGGAGATTGGCTTTCCGCTCATGCGCGGAAACGATCTCCTTGAAGGAATCATCCACCAAATCCCCGACGGGAACGAAGGTCGTCCGATCCTCTAAAACGACGCCGTCGAAGATACTAAAAATATTTTTGAGTTCTTCATCCCGTCGGCAGGATTCGTAAACCTCCAGGGCTTGGGTCGCCAGCTTCCTCTTTTGCGACTTTTCCTTAATCAGCCCGACATGGGCTTGCACGATGTCGGGGGAAACAAAGGAATCCGTAAGACCGGCAAGATAAGAAGCTCCGCCGCAGAAATCCAATTGCCCCTTTTGCTTGAGCAAGTCCAGCGCGAGGACGGTATCGATGGGGCGGCCTTGATCGTAAAGTTCCTCGCAAACCTCAAAAATATTTTTGTGCGGCTCTCGGTAGAAATCATTGCTCTGGAGAATAGAAAAAATTTCATCGCAGCACTTATCGCAGAGCAAGGAGCCCAAGACACTCTGTTCCGCCTCTACCGCATGGGGTAAGGAGCCTACACCAGGGGACGGATTCTCATTTTTCTTCGCCAAAGTTTCTCCCTCTTCATCTGTCGTATAACTCCCAATTTCCCCTGGGCGCGCTTCAGGGTGGAAGATATATTCTGTTTACTGCACGACCACTCCTCCGCGAGGAGCATTTCGGGATAATCGCAGATATCGCACATCCAGAGAACAATTAATTCCTTGGGCGTTAATCCTTTCATCCCTGCGACGAAGCGTTCAAAAGAATCAAACAGATAAATTGGCTTCACGGCAGGTTCGCATCTATCAGCCGCAGATACCAATATCGGATTCCCCCTCTTTGCACGAATCTTTATACAAAATCAGCCCCAGGATAGAGTAGACCGCCATGTCCAAGAAGGCGTCCTCTACCCCCTCATTCCGAAGCGTGCCGCGCATCGCAGTGCACAATCTTGAATACTTATCGCCCATGCGTATTACTACTCCCTCCCAGGGCTCGATCCCCGCCATTTTGCACATTCGTAAGTTGGCAAAAGGATCTTGGTCTACCCCGCAATCAGCCGACTTCTTATCGTGCAGCTCACCTAATTGCTGCAAGATCGCATGAAATTCGGGTCGGCTCATTTCAGCGCATCGCTTTTAGCAAAGTGTATAGATAGCCCTTGAGCTCATCCCTGATCGGCCAGAGCTCCCAGGGATTATCGAATGTTTGTGACTTCCTCATTGCGCCTCCTTAATTCTTCCAATTCCCGTTTGACCGTACAGGTGGAACAGGGATCATTCGGCGTTTTGGCCCTATCTGACTTGTATTCTGTTACCTGTCGGTTGCTCCACCCCTCGCTCACGGCGAGTTGAAGAAGATCAAGCGGGCTTTCTTCCAGCGCTCGTGCACGATTTAGAACAACAAGGTGAAATGACCATTTTTTATCCTGCGCCCTCATTTCTTTCGGGAAAGCCCTCGACACCCTCATCATTTGCCTGATTCGCTCTTTCGAGCAGTCTGCGTGCTCGGCAAACCGGCCGATAATGTTCTGCGTTTCCCTCTCCGGATGCTCGCCCAATGTCTTAACAATGATGTCCCCGGCAAGCCAGTTGGCGCGACGGGAAATAGAGAGAGCATTAATAAATTCGAGCAATTGATCCTCAAATCCAATTGGTTGATCCTCAAATTCAGTTGATTGATCCTCAAATTCAGTTGATTGCTCAAATTCAATCAAACTTATTTTCCCCTTCGTATCACCGGACGTTTCCGTATCACCGGACGTTTCCGTATCAAGAACCTTAAAAATTGGTGTCCTCTGCGGGCACCAATCAGGGAAGAACACCAACCCGCATTCCGTGCCAAGACGTTCGTCTTCGCTGAAGTCTCTTAAAACTTTTCTGCAGTGTGTTGGGGAGAAATAGGGACAGAAAAAATTACACGACTTTATTTCACCGAATACGTATTCCTTCATAGTTCTCCTTTGTTCTCCTTTGTTCTCCTTTGTTCTCCTTTGTTCTCCTTTGTTCTCCTTTGTTGGAATCTTCGCCTCCAGTTCCTTCAATAATCTTTTGCCTATTTTGCCCAAATCAATAAGGCGAAAAGCCTTATTGCGGTCCAGTCCCTCCAATATGGTTTTCCCGTTGACGACTCTCCACCTGTACGGTCGAGCGGGGGGTTGATCAAACAATGTGGGGTAATACCGCTCTGCCGGCGGGGGTTTAATTCGTTTTCTTGTGCGTCTCAATTGTCCAGCTCTTTCAAAGACCAACCACAGAGAATAGCGCAGACCAGGACGGGAGCACAGAAAACTACTCCCAGCTTCAGATCCCCGCAGATAAAACACCAGGCGGAAAGGCAGAGGTTGATAAGGGCGCTGAGAGCTAAAAGAAAGACACCAAGCGACCTCATCCGCAGTACTTTCCTCCTTTCACATCCACCATACTTAACTCGCTGAATTCGACGGACATCTTTACCTCCTTTGCAAAAATTTTTTTGTGATTTCCAAGTTTGGAACCCGCGCAAGCCCAATAAGACCGTCAAGTCACAGCTCGATCCCTCCTCTCAAAAATATTTTTGAAGGTTCCGCCCTTTATCCGCCCTTTAGGACCCTTCTTCCTCCTATTAGCATATCTATTAGCATATCTTTGGTATCTCATTATCTGCATGTTATCATATCCTCCAAGTTATGTCAAGGTACTTTAGCATTTTTGGAAAAATATTTTTTGTTTTCCGTTGAGACTTCCTCATCTTTTTTCGTCTCGTTCCTTCCCGTAAGAAACTACTGTTTTCAAAGCGGGTGCGGGACAACAAGAAGCAAGCAGAGAGTGGTTCTGCGGGGTTTTCATATAAGAAAAAGGAAATTCGAAAAATTCCCCGAAAATGGCTCGGGGACAGGTCGTTTGTTCTCGTAAGTAATTCTCAGATAAAGAGCAATGGGGGGGCTCCCAGAGCGGGTTGTCACACTTTCGTTGTTACGCTTTTAATCGAATACGTAACGTCTTTAGCCTACCTATGAGGGATTGAAACGGAGAGAAAAAGGAAATGGTGAAATTTTTTGAGCAAAAGACTTGCTTTTTTTCTCCCTCTATGATATAATTTTTCAAAAAGAAAAAAGAAAGGAGGACATCGGAAATGAAAGAAGAAGAAGGAGAGAAAGTTTCGTGGATGAACGAAGTCAAGTACAAGTACATCTTCTCTCCCGCCCAAATGTTCGATGAAAAAACAGCTTCTCCCGGCCTACGAAGGCTCGTCGAAGACGAGCTCGGCGCGAGAAAGTTCACCTGGGAGCCGAGCTCCCAGGCCGAGGTCGATGGCGTCGTAGGTACCATCGACGTGAAAGGGAAAAAATATCGTGTGGGCTCAGATGACGACATTCTCTCTGAGCCCTACGGAGGTCTTTACCTCCTCCGCCCCAAATGAGTCGAAACGGGGAAGGCGCGTCAGCCTTCCCCGTCCGCGGAGGTCGCCTCTCCGCGCTGAGGAGGACAGGCGGAAAGGAGTAAAAAAATGGAAAAGAAGAAGAAAGGCTTTCGAACCGCGAAAGCAGCCGCGCACGCAGCACATGTGCGCGGCCTCTCCGCGCTATTTCAATCCGGCCAGGAATGTGGCCCGATCATGCTCTCCGATGGATCGTGGGCGTTCTGGACGGCCCACGATGTCTTCGGTGGAATTGAAGCCGACCAGGGAAAGCTTCTCTTCCCTGGTGGCCGGATAAAGGAGGTGGACAGGCCGATCGAAGACTACTTGTGATCTGACCATTTTTTTGGCGGGGGGGTTCCGCCCCCCCGCCAAAATTAAAAAAAAACCGGCCGGTTTATAACAGCCGGCCAAAGAAGGAGGCAGGATGCAAAAGGGAGGCATGCAGGGAGATGTTTTTAAGGCATTGAGCGAGGCCGTTGATGGCCTCGCCGGCGCCCCCAACCTCGAAGTAACAACTGGGGGCGTATTCGCGCGGGGGGAGCGATTAAATTCCCCCTACATCTCGCACCATCAGCTAACATTTCTCCATACAAGGTGCGAGCATTACGCGGTGGTTAGAAACCACCGCCACACGCTGATCGTAGCCCGGTCGTATTGCCCACAGCCGGGCAGGGTATACGACGAGGAAGAGACAATCGACCTCGGGACCGGGGTAGTCTCCGGCTACCCGCGGGTGGGCGAGTTTGCCGGGGGCGAAATTCCTACCAGCCTCCTCGATGAGCTGGCTGGTAGGATTCTGGCGCAGTTCGGCCTTGAAATCCCTCGTGCCGGGGGACTCACTTGGGCGGCAGTTCTGCGCCCCCAGCTTGCCGGCTGGCACTTTGCCAAACCGGTGTTCATGGCGGCGAATTCGGACAACTCGCCGCTCGTTTTAGAGACCGACGACGCCGAGTTTGAGTTTGAGCAGGGGGCGCTCCGGCTGTTAATGTTCAACCACTACTACAGCCGCTTCCCTACTTGGGCCTCGGGCCGTCCCTTCTTCGCCCATCGCCTGGTGGACGACGACGCCCCGGCGAACCCAGACGACCCCAAGCTCGACCTCGCCCCCGTAGCCATCATGCACGGTGGCGAGCTTAAGTTGGTTCTCAGAGTCCCCGAAGGGAAGGGGCGGATGATCACTTCACCCAACCACGAAAGCATTGAGCTTCCCCGCCGCCAGGGCCTCTGGCTCGCCCTTCACCCATTTCCCAAAAGAAAAGGGAGAGAAGAGGGGCCAAGGGATTGAAACTCCCCCGGCTTCCTGACAGGGGAGAATTAGCAGCGCTCTTTAACGCGCTCCCCGAACGCGAAGCGCTGCTCGCTGAGTTGATTTATCGCTCCGGGCTTCGCGCCAGCGAAGCCCTGTCTTTAACAGCCGATGACTTTTCGGGCGATCTGGCGTCCGTGAGAGTCACTGGAAAGGGGAAAAAAGACAGAATCGTCGTGATAGTCTCAGGCCCGGAGTTCCAGGCAAAACTCCGGGCCTGGCTTCGCCACCATCGCAAAAATATTTTTATAACACGGCGCGGAACCAGTGTGGCCGACAGCCATTTCCGCCGCGTCCTGGCGAGAGCGGGAAAGCGGATCGGCCTCAAATTTCGTCTACATCCGCACACTCTCCGACACGCACACGCCACCGCCCTTTTGGAGCAGGAGCATCCGGTCTCCCTGGAAATCATCCGCGACCAACTGGGGCACGTGTCCATCGCCACTACGCAAATCTACACCCACCTCTCGCTGAAGACGCGAAAAAGCGTCTTGAGCCGGGCGAAGCTCTGATGCTTGAATTTCTCTTCGGCCCGCGGGAGCAAAAACTTCCGGCGGCGCTGCCGCCGAAATTCCTGCCCGGCGAACCTGCGGGGCTCGACGAGTACGTCAACCAAATGAAGGCCAAGATCGATATTCACATCGAACTTCAGCTCGCATACAAGCAGCCCTGGCCGTGCCTGCGGCACATCCTGCTGACGGGCAACGCAGGCATGGGAAAAACCATGCTGGCCAAGATCATCGCGCACGAGCTGGGAGCGACTTTCACTCCGACGACGGCAACATCATTAACGAGTCCGAGCGACATCGCAAAATTATTTTTGCGTGCTGCCGCCGGGTGCGAAGAACAATTGACGCCGACCGCTCCCGTCATCTTCATCGATGAAATCCACGCTCTCTCGAAAAAGTTGCAGGAGAGCCTTTATATCCCGCTGGCGGAGGGGCAGCTGGATATAAAGACCAAAAGAATCGACTGGGCCCCCTTCACGCTGATCGCAGCCACGACCGAGGGCGGGGATCTGACCCAGGCCCTCCTGACCAGGTTCCCCCGCCACATCAAACTCGCTCCCTACACGATCGGAGATATCTCCGTTATCGTCCGGCAAAGAGCCGGGCTGTGGAATATTTCCATCACGGAAGAGCAGGCGTGGGAGATCGCAAAGCGATCGAGGCTCACGCCGCGAATTGCGCTGAATCACCTAAGGGGCGCCTCGGTGCTGGGACTGAACAATCTCAAGCACTATTTCGGCTACCAGAACATAGACGACAACGGGATGGGCGACGAAGACCGAGCTCTCCTGCGCGCATTGAAGAGCGTGGGAAGACCGTGCTCCCTCAAGGCCCTGGCGACGATGACGAATATTAATCAAAGCGAGATAGAGTACATGCTTGAGCCCTACCTTGTGCAGCTGGGATATATTGTCCTGACGGCGCGGGGACGAAAACTCGCCGACAATCTTCCCGACAATTTTTGAGCCGAAATTCAATGTCCGAGGATCGATTTTTTTTATCAAATTGCACGGGGTCGTGAAAAATATTCTTAATCCCCTATTGCTGAACTATTTCGCCAAAATCCTTCAAAGTCTTAACCTCCCGCTTCTCATTGCCGTAGATGTCAATATAGGTGATCATGATCTGGCCCTTGACCTTATCCTCGGCAAAGCGCACCTCGCAGCCGTTCTTCTTCAATTCCTCGGCGTAGAAAACCTCATCCAAGTCAAACACCTCCCCATCAAAGTCATAGTCCAGCATTACCATTGAAAGGGTCTCAAGATTGGCAAACTCAAGCGGTCTTCGAGAGATGATCCGACTCTCAAACTTCTCAATATTGATGACGCACTCCTTTGTCTTTTGATTGAAAAGATCGGGCTTCTTAGGCTTATCAAGAAAGTATTTGCACTCCACTGTCGGCACTTGGATAAAGTCAAAGCCTACGGCGTCCACGGTATCGTTGACATCCATCTCGCTCACCGGCTGTTTGATATTGGTAAACCCCCGATTGTGGATCTCCTCTATGATGGAATAGGGAATGCGAAGAACAAAATATTTTGTCTTCCCCTTCTCGATATAGTCCTCAAGGAACTGCACTGAGGCGGCGGGAGCGATAATAAAGAAGCGTCTGCCAATTTTATCTCCCAGATACTTATGCAGGTCATCAATGAAGCCCCTGTCCAGCACAGCAGTGGGATGTTTCTGGTAATTGAAGACCATGACGCTGTCCGCTCCCAGGTAGCCATCCAGTTCAATCTTGGAAATCTCATGCCGCTCATCCCGACATTGAAAGAGCTTGAGGGCAAAGTCGCGGTACTGCTCCCAGGGGAGTTCCTTGATCATCTTGTAGTCATAGAGTCCGGCGTTGTAGAGTGTGAAAGGTTTGCACGGCTTGCCGTATTTCTTCTTGGGATTTTCCAAATCTTTGCTCTCGGCTATGTTCAAGAGCCGTTTCTGCATGATATAGATAGCGAGCTTTCCACAGTCCACCCCGATCCACCTCCTGCCCAGCTTCTCCGCCACGGCAAGAGTCGTGCCTGATCCAGAAAAGCAATCCAGGACAAGGTCGCCGGGATTGGAGGCCATCTCGATTATCCTTTGCAGGAGAGCTTCATTTTTCTCGGTTGGGTATCCCGTTGAAAAGGAATAAGCATTCAGATCGTCCCATATATTTGTGCAAATTACTTTTTCACGTGCAGGTACCAGATACTCCGGCCTTCCAGTGTTAGGATTTGGACGCAAGTTACCTTCTTTAATCGCTTTTTCAGCTTTCTCTTTAGTCCAAACCCAACATCTGTTAGAAGGCGGCAAATGCCCGAATAACCTATAAATAAGATTCGGACGGGTTCTAGACCAGTTAGGGGCATCAAAAGCGTGCCATGTTTCTTCACGTTTTTCCTCTCGAAAAACCGGCTTAAAATCTGTGTCATAGCTACCCGCATAAATTAAAAGAGAATCGGTCCCTACGTTCAGAGATTTAATTCGATCACCTTCAAGGTAGTTCTTCTGCGTTCTTCTGACAGTGACCTCGTTCCTAAAATTCTGTTCTCCAAAAACCTCATCCATAATCGTCTTGATGTAATGTCCCTTCTTCCAATCCAAATGCACATAAATACTCCCGTTCTCGCTTAACAACTCCCGTAGGAAAACAAGTCTTTTCCTCAAAAACTCCAGAAACCTTGCTCCAGCAATCTTGTCTTGATAAGCTTTTTGATCCTGACTTCCCCGAAATTCCTGCTTTGTAGCGAAAGGCGGATCAATATAAACCAGCCTCACCCCTTGTGTGCCATCGGCATTCTTGATTTTTCCCTCCTGCTTCATCTGCAAGAGCGTCTTCAACACCTGAAGGTTGTCGCCGAAGATGAGCATGTTCGTCCAGCCATTGAAGTTCTTTCCGTTGCGGAAAGTTTTGACCTTCTGCAAAGGAACGACCATGGTGTCGGCCAGGATGTCTTCCTCCCGCTCTTTGTCGGCGTAGATTAGTTCGTATTCCTTCTTGGTGTCAAAAAGGATCGCCTTGTAGTCCTCCGGCAAGGGCTTGCCTTCCTTGAGGAGGCTTGTGATCCGCTCAATCTCCTGCTCTGAAAGTTTCCGCATGGCCGTTACCTCCGCTTTTCCTTCTTTTCCCTTGTCCACTCCTGCCGATCTTTCTCGGGCTTCAAGGACAGGCCTGTCAAGATAGCCCTGAACTGTGAGCCAAGACGCCGTGCAAACCAGCGGTGGACACGGTAGATCGGATTGGTGCACTGACCTTCACGAAGAGCGAGCTCGGCGATCTCGGCAATGGGGACCTTGCCCGACTCCAACAATGTATGTTCGGGGAAGGCGGTGAAGCTCTCTGGGCGCTTCAAGCCCTCAAGAGAATGCGTTGCTTGAGAGGCGCGCTGGAACACGGTCATGGCGCTCCTTTGTACAGGAGGAATAATTGTATTTGTCATTTTCGATAAAGTCCTTTTGTGGCGGCAATTCGTTCCCGCCCCAATTTACAATAATCTTTAGATATTTCAATTCCTATCCAATCACGCCCAGCCGATTCGGAGGCTATTGCTGTTGATCCTGAACCCATGAATGGATCTAAAATTATTTTTGCGTTTGTAGATTGAATACAACGTAATGCTAATTCAACGGGAAATGGGGCTGGATGCGGATTATTTGATTCTTGGGAAATTCTCCACACATCTCCGAGAGCATTTGCTTTAGGAGCAAGTTTAAATCCTGGCTTACAGATCAAATAAATTACTTCATAGGTAGGAAGAAAATATCCGGCATTAAAATTTATTCCCCCTTCACGCTGCCAAATAATAATTTGTCGCACGGGAAATCCATTTACTATTTCAGAACGATCTTGCAACAACCCGCCCTGGACACGCCATTTATGGTTATAAAATATAGCCCCATCTTCTCGAATTACACGCATCATTGCCTTCAAGCATCGACGCTGCCAATTAATATAATCTTTATAAGGCATACAAACGTCATGTTCTGCATAACCATTTATTAATGCAGCATTTTTCCATTTTCCACCGCGACCATCTTTTAATCCATTTCCAGTACTATTGCGTAGATTATACGGAGGAGATGTTACAATTAAATCTACCGATGCAACTGGCATTTTGTTCATCAATTCGACTGCATCGCCGCAATGGATTTTGTTTAACCATTTTCCCATTAGTTTGTATGGAATTTTATTTACTGCTTTAGTGAGTAGCTCATCAAATTCCATCGGAATATGGACGACCTGATTTTCGCTCATAATAATAATATTAGGATCAGAGGGACGATGAGTTCCTCGACAGAAACACCGCCGTGGCTCACAGCGCGTTGCTTTTCTTGGACAAAGCTTGCCCAGGTATTTCATTATTTATTTTGCCCAGCACCACCTTGTCGGGCATAACGTAATATCCTCGGCGCTCGTAATAGCGCTCATCGAAGAAGGGCAGAAATTCAGAGGTGAAGCGATTAACTGCACCGTCAGGGCCCTGATTAAAGCGGATGATCCACCCCCCGATGTGCGCCTGTATCTTCTGCTTGCGCATGAAGATACTCTGGTCTTGGACGCAACCCGCCTGGATGCCGTGCACATTCCGGTAGAACAGGTATTCGGCCTTGTGGTAGTGGCCCACCGCGAGGACGGCTGGTTTTTTATTTATTAAACTCTCAATAATTTTTTGCAGCGAATATGAGACGGCGTAACAGCTACCCCCGCCGGCATGCATTACGCAAAAAGGGGCGATGGCGCCGGTCTCCGGATGAGCGATCTCTATGGTTGCCTCCTCATAGCCCAGCCACTTCAGATCGTTCTTCTTCTTTCTCTCCCTCACCATCTGAGCATAGAGACCGATGTTTCTGAATCCCTCGCGCTTCTGATACCAGCCCTCGTGATCGTCACCCGAGATAAAATAGGTGGTGATCCCTTCACGAAAGGGGTAGAGATCCGTGAAGTACTCTACTTGCCCATCGATCCCCCGAACCTTGACCTCGTGCTTGTTGAATATGGCCTCCCCCTCGATCCAGTTGCCGCACTGGAACACGGTGGTAATCCCTTCGGCCTGAAAAATATCGTAGAGCGCCTCCAGAACATCAAGACGCTCGTAGAGGGAGGCAAGATGGGTATCTCCCACCACCCCGAACCTCCACCAGCCGTTGTTAAAAATCCCGACATCGACCCGGCGAGGGGTCGGATCGATGGTGAAGGGCAAGAGCTGAACATATTCGTCCGTGGCCTTGATGTTGTAGCCCCGGACTTTCATATTGGCAACCACCTGGTCGAGTAATTCCGGAGGAGCATTAAATTCCTTCACCAGATTGCGCTTTTTGATGAGTTGTTGATCCAGTAGGAATTCTTCGATGGTCTTGTGCAGCAATTTTGGGGGAAACATGGTAAAGTCGGCGGGAAGCTCCCGCAGGAACGAAATGTATCGTCTGATGGAATCCGTTTTGTAATTCTCCGCCAAGTCGGGTTTCTCCGCGACAACCTTCTTGGCCATTTCGGTGTCGGAGAGATCGGGGTAGGCGTAGACATATTTTCTCAATTCCCCTAACATTTTTTTCCCTTTTTTTTCGGACGACTCCGCTTTACCATCCCCCAATACATGGCGGAAAGATGTCTCTGCGGAATTTTTCGCCCCTCATATTCCATCGCTTCTTCCTTTGCGGCCATCGCCTGGTAATGCATCCGGCACAGATCGCCGAAAGAAATGTATGTCCCGTCGTACCACACTCCCGAATCTTCCAGTTCAAACAACCCCATTCCTTCCCTCCAATTCAGCTATTCTCTCTCGGAGGGCCTCGTTTTCTATTTGCAGTTGACTCAGCTCCTCCCAGAGCAGATCCTGATCCCGATCTGCGAAAAACACTACCAGCTCGCGGAAAACGTCGGGCAGAAAAAAGCGAAAATGCCTTATTTTCCGCTCCAGACGCTTTCTTGCTTTTTCGAGATTTTCTAGTGGCATTTCTTCAGCGCCTCCGTGCTCTTCGTCACAACCTGCTTCAGCGCAGAGAAATTGCCGATCAAGCTGCTCAATGCGATTAAGTGGTAGAAACAAAAACCGGCAAAACCGCATCTTTCTTTGAAACATTGCGTTTCCTTCTTGTTTGCCGTTGTGAGCCAGGGGCAAATAAGCTTTACTTCATCTTCTTGTATAATTTTTTTCTCGCTTCCTGAAACACCTTCCAGTTTTTTGTCGTGCCCGTCGAAATATAGTTCCAAATTTCCGTTTTCTCTTCTGCGCTAAGGGACGCGACAACTAAGTCGAAATCGATCTTGCCCTCCAGTATCGTCCAGCTTCCTCGGTAAGCTTCGCTGGCAAGGGAAAAATATTTTTGCAACCAGGCATCAACCCTTTTTTTCGACAACCTTCACCCTTATCTTTCCGTAAGACGTATACTCCGCTTCGCGCAAAGCGGAAAAGAGATCCCGATCCCGAGGAATGTCTCTTTGACGAATATAGAGAAGGTTGAGCAACTTCTTCTCGCTCAACAAACCTATAAGCTTGGAAACATCGTATTTTTTTTGTTTCCAAGGCTCTAAGAAATAGGTCTTTCCCTCGGCCGTTATAGGCCCTCTTAATTCGATTTCTTTCATCAGGAGGGACTCCAGACGTTCTTCTTTGTTTTCCGATATCCTCCGGGCAAGACGCGCATCTTCCCACGCTTCAACCAAATTTTCCGCAGGAGATCTCTGCAAAAACTTTCGTAACTCCCGACAGGAATCATGCAGGGAACAAAAAGAACAAAAGCGATGCGGGATAGCGGGGAATTCCGTCGCCTTTTCGATCTTATCGGCCATCGAGAGGATGTACTCTCTCGCCCTCTTCAGGTCCTCGGGCGAACGAGAAACATCCAAAATCATCCCGTAAGCGAGATAGTAGTAGCGGAAACTCGCATTAGGCTTAGCAATCAGGTAAACGGAAGGCTGAAGATGATCGCGCAATTCCTCCTCGGTCGGCAGATAAGAGGAGGTCTTGTAGTCCGTGATTACGACCTCGCCCTCGATCTTTTCGATGCGGTCAATCACGCCGGTGAGGATGTGACCGCCCAGGGGAAATTCGAATCTTTCCTCAAGCCCAAGAATTTCGCCGGTAGGGAGGTCAAAGCGCTCCAGCATGTCCCGCCCCCGTTGATAGTCCGCAAAATCCTCCAGCGAGAAAACCTCCCCCCAATCTTTCTCGGGATGCCCGACCTTTTTCTTAAGCGCCTCATGCACGGCAGTCCCGAGACGCATAGCGGGAGACTCGATGACTCCCTGCTCCTTCCACTGGCGAGGACAGGCAGCATAAGTTTTAAGCGCGCTATAGCTGATCTTCAACTTCGTACTCGACGTTGATTGTTATATCCCCGAGAAAATTGGGGGCCCTTCGGGGTAAAACGCTAAAGGCCGCACCAATGATGGAATCAACGCTTTCGGGATTTTCTTCTTTTCCCGCTGTGACTAAGACGCTCTCGGAACGTCGGAAGAGCTCACGCACCGGTAATTTAGCGCTCAAGCGGACGAGCACTCTGTTTCTCCTAACCGGCCAAGCCCCATTTTCTTCAGTATCTGCGCCAGAGATTGCAGCCCGGGCTTGCGCTTCTTTGCCCACTCGATTTGATAGCGGGGCGCGCCACTTGATTCTTCTTTTTTAAAATCCGCTAGACAGGGCGGAGTTTGAACTTCTCCGGAACAAGGCTTATCTTTTCCGGAATTGTTAACTTCTCCGGGATTCATATATTCAACATTCATATATTCAACATTCATATATTCATCATTCATATATTCATCATTCATATATTCATCATTCATACGTTTTTTACAGAAAGTTTCCTGGTTGGTTTGTGAAATTTCACGGCTTGTATCTTTCTCTCTCATTTCTTGGCAGAAAGTTTCCTGGTTAGTTCGTTTTTCTTCCATTTTTTGCTGTGGAATTTCACGGCTGGTATCGGAAGGGGAAGGAAAACCAAAAGATTTTTCTTTTGGGTGCGGGCGTTGATGTTTTTGAAAGTTTGTTATTTGAATATAGTTTTTCCCACTTATTGTATAACGAACAATAAACGGAGAACCGTTGTCGTGAAATTTTGTGAGTTCGTCGAGCAGCGGCTCAATATTTATTTGCTCATAAGGAAAGATAGACTTACTTATTCTTATGGGGCGGTCTTCGAGCCGTCCGTCTCTGTCTGCTAACAACCACAATCCGATGAAGAGCAATCGGGCGTGAGGACTCATTTGAGCGAGGCCCTCGTTTTCGAAAAAGCCGGGTTTAATATTGCGCGCTTTCATTTTTTACTCCTTCCCTAATATTTTCTGCTGGCAATTCCAGCAGAGGATTTTCCCCGTCTTCTTCGTGGACATCTCCGCTTTTTGCCTCAAAGTGTATTTCTCGGAGGCAAAAATTTCTTTTCCGCAGTCGGCGCAGAAGCAAGCGTCAACGGGAATCTCTTCTGCTTCCGGCGCTTCCCCGCCCTCAGCCCGCCTCTGCATCTCTTCAAGCGGGAGAACCCACCTTTGCGTCTCTGCGCTGTAGGGGAAACCGAGGATTTTTAACCGGTAGAGAAATTTGCCTATGCCAATTTTGCGCGCAGCCCGCTTGAGGCTATCGCTTTCAGCGGTTTTTCCCGTCTCCTTTTCAGTCTTCCGCGCCTCTTCCCTGTCCTGGATGTCTTCGCCGATACCCTCGACGAATGTCCATTCATCCCCGATTTTGAACCAGAGGCGGCATTTCAACACCGCTCGCCTGTCCGTGAAGATGAGGGGGGAATATTCATCTTTCCATCCACCCAGGCCGAAGACATCAGTCAGGCGCTCTATTACGGCTTCGGTTTCAATGTAGGGCATGGCGGGGCGCTCAGAACCCGATCCCCACCCCGGTTTGAATTTGTAGGGCATCGGCTCGGCGAGCCTCTTTCTAAATTCTTCTTCTGCTTTCAACTGCCCACTCCTTTCTTTGCGGAGCTATGTTAAGCTCCTGTTATCATTTTGACACAAATTGTTGTTGAGTCAATGCAAAATGAAAAAATTCTTGATTTTTTTTTCTTATCAGCTATTGACAAGCCGTGATATAATTTGTTATGAAAGGAGGCAGACATGGCGACAGGAGAAAAAATCAAAAGATACAGACACACAATGGGATTGCGGCAAGAGGACTTGGCAAGGTTGGTGGGCGTGTCTCGCGTGCACATCTATTCCGTGGAGCACGGAAGAGTTAGCCCCAGCCTCACTCTGATGAAAAAACTGGCCGAAGTCCTTCAGGTTCCGATTAGCTACCTGACCGACGAGGATATCGATCTGGAATTCGGCGTAGAGAACGCCATCCGGCGTGATCCCTTGCTTAACACGATACAAAAGGATATGCTCTTAGCGGCATATCACGCTGCGGTCAAGTCTAGTCAACCACCCCCGCCTAAAGGCGGAGGCTTGTAAAAGCCTAGTTGACTAGCCTCAGTGCTTCGACCTTGGGATGCGAGTCCAAGTCCCATGCTCTGCGGCTGGCGGTTAAACAGTTCTGAGGGTATTTCGATCTACGGAGATTGGATGGAACCAAACTATCGGCATCGGCGAATGTCAAGAATCTGCATCTGCTTGAACGTGCAAGCACGCTGCTTTGCGAAAGGAAGGTGAAGGCGCATTCCGCTGCCGCCTGAAGTCAGCGGTCTCCTGCGCCGCTTTTTATGAAAACGAAAACGCCGAAGCTGGTCGGAAAAAGGGTTGAAGAGCTCCGCCTCATCGCCGGCCTGACGAGGGGGCATTTTGCTTCCCTTATCGGTATTTCGCTCCCCCATCTTGCTTTGGCCGAGGTAGGCAAAAGAAACCTGTCCGATGAGGTGCGGGAAAGGATCGCCGATTATTTTCACATTCCCCTCGCCTCGTTATATGATAGCGAAGGATTGTTCAGCGTCGAGCTGGCTATTCAGGCAGAAAGGGGGCTATCCGAGGAGGCGAGGGAGGAATTATTGGAGAAGTACTATGAGGTCAAACAGTGGCCGAAGGAAGAACTTAAAAACCGCAGGGGAAGACCCAAAAAGGAGAAGAAATAGGGGAGCTCAGCCTTGAGGGGAAATGACAAGAAAGCGTAGCTGTTAACCGCCTCTCACAACCTTATAATCGCCCAGCTTGACCCGCTCCGCATACTTCTTTGCCTCTTTTTCCGAGAAGAAGAGCATCTCAAGCGGGCCGCTCGGCGTTTCAATTTTCCAAAAGAAAGTAATGCTCTCAGGGCGTAGCGATAATACTTCTTCTGTGTCAAAAAGCCAGCTCTTCCCTGCCTTGTGTGCCTTTTTGAACTTCCCGCTCCTTAACCAGCGGTAGATGGTTCGCCGATCCTTGCGGAGAAAAGCGCAGACGCGATCAGCGGTGATCATGGTCTCGCCTTTCTCCGCTAAGCGGACTATCTGAAAGGTGCGGATCGGCCAGGCCGGGATCAGAACTCTTCGAACGAAATCCTCCGCCTCCTTGCGGGCTTCAAAGAGCAAGGGTTCGTTCTCGATGTCGGCCTCGATCCGGAGTGTTTCCTCGGGGGGCTCTTGCCACGAAACGATGATGTAGGGAGTCATTTCATTCGATAATTTCGTGATCGAGAGTTTCATCATGAACGAGAATTTCATAATACTCGTGGTACCAACGGTCATCACTCCCGAGCACCACGTGGTCGATAATATCCTCGATGGGCTTAATTTCCCTCCCCCACAGGTGGTACTTCCCCTGTTTCCGGGGGATTTTCAAGAAATATTCGAAGTGGTGCGAGGGAACGCATTCCCCCGTGTCAACATAGATGTAGACGGTCCCGACGTGGAAAGCCCTTCGCTCCGACCAGCAGTTTACTCTCATCTTTTCTCCTTTCCACGAGGCTTTAAAAAACTTTTTGCCGACATGCTCAATCCTTGTCTGCGTCCGCCAAGCTGAAGGCCGGTTTTTCTATTGCACCGGAATCAAAGGAGTACGAGCTTCCTCCTTTGAAACGGTAAACGAACAATTGTCCGCTTACCGTTTTATAAATAGTTCGGTCGTTTATGTCCACGGCGCCTGTTTCTCGGCACCGGACAACGACCTCGCCGGAGGTGGCCGTCCCTCCCCAGGTGTGATACCGCGGCGTGTCGCAGCGGTATACTTCGGGCACGTGTGCGAGATTTGCCGGAGAGCCTCCGCTCCGGCAATAAAAAGAGACATCCTTAAATTCTCCCGATGGCACATTAGCGAGGATGTACCTCGCTTGTGCCTGCAGCCGTTCCCAAGTCAACATCTCTCTTCTCTTCCTCCTTTTCTTTGGCCGGCTGTTATAAACCGGCCGGTTTTTTTTTAATTTTGGCGGGGGGGCGGAACCCCCCCGCCAAAAAAATGGTCAGATCACAAGTAGTCTTCGATCGGCCCGTCCATTTTTACTCTCCTTCAGTCAGTCAGGCAGAGGGCAAATTCGGGTTGCCACTCGACCTTGAGATTCTTTACTTCTTCTGTGATGGAAGCCAGAAGATTTCTGGCTTCCATCGGTGACAAGTCAAACATCTCGGAAATGTTCTTGCCATCGATTTGGAGGGCAAACGACCACCCCTTTTGGATGAGCTGAGCTTTGAGGCCCAGCTCGTTGAGAATCTCAACAAGGTGGGCCGCCCACCTCATGCCGTCTTCCTCTGCCGCCTCGTCGGCGACGGCGGCGGCGTAAAGATCGCGGTTTAACGCTTTTCTTTCCATATTTTATGCCTCCTCAATTTTGACGCCCGGAAAGGCGTCCTCGAACCGCATCTCGTGTTTGGGAAGCTGCTCGTAAAGATCGATGGCTTCTTCTTGGGAGAGCGGTTCGATGCGGTCAATCTCTCCTTGCCATTGTGTCATGTGCAAGGAGAAGAAGTTGCCTTTCGGCGTTCTCATGAGGAAGGTGTTTCTTCCCTTCCTCTCCCAATTGTGGCCGTCCCAGAAGGCGTCTGAGGCGACCTCCGCGGCCGTGGCGACGCTGTATCGCCTTCGGCCCATAACACGCACCATGCTTTTATCGGGCTGCATGGCTCTCCTTTCTCCGGCTATGCCGGTTCCGCAGGCGCTTGCCTTGCGAATTTTTGCGGGCGTTTCCCCGCGACCGAAAATTCGGTTTCGCCTCCACGGGCTCGTCAGGCGGGAATGTTCCTCTTCTATAAAAAGTCTTTCTTCTCTTCTTCATCTGTCATATATTACATGTGACATATTCTCCTGTCAAGGGGGTAGCGAAAATTATTTTTTCTCGATTTTTTCCCGAAGCTAAGAGTAGCCAGACCACCCTGCCTTAGAGTGACCAAGTTAACTGGGTTTTCCAAGTTCTTTGAGTTCGCTTTTGAATTTAAATTTACTGGGTAGTTGAAAGCCGGATCGGCTTTTAGCGGGGGGCCCAAGGGACTGATTCGAATTCGATTTAGATAACTTCTTATTGAACCCTTGTCTTGAATATATTATCCTTAGGGCTGGCTTCCTCGGAAGACTAACAATTTAGATGACAGTTGGTTTCTGACTTGTAGCTGGGGGCTGAAAACTGGCTGTTGGTGCGCCCGACAGGATTCGAACCTGCAGCCTACGGCTCCGGAGGCCGTCGCTCTATCCCTTGAGCTACGGGCGCAAAAACCAATCCATATTATAAAGGTTTTTAGGATTCGGGCTCTGGATACCTCTGAGCTTAACGTTAAAACTATCTCTCTAATTGCCGGGGGTAATCGGTTAGAACGAGGGGGCCGCTTTCTTGAACCACTACTGTATCCTCTACCCGCACTCCCCAGGGGCCGGTGTAGAGTCCGCAATTACCGACAGCGATTACTATCCCGGCAGTCAAGGTAGGGGGCTCTTTCTCTCCGTGGAAGAAAGCATGGCCTGCCGGAAGGGGCGATTCTTCGAATTCGATGCCGACACCGTGAATCGGAGGACCGAAGATATGGTCTGCGTGATTCGCATCCCTGAGGGTTCCCTGGAGTGTCTGCTCCAGGTCACTCATTTTGACTCCTGTTTTGACGAGGGCAATCGTCGCCTGTTGGGCTTTCAGGTAAAGGTCGTAGGCTGCCCGTTGCTCGAGCGTGGGTTTACCGACGCAGACCGTGCGGCAGATGTCCGCACTGTAGTCGTTGACGATCGGGTGAACATCTACCATGACCAGGTCGTTGGACTCCACCGTGCGGGAGGTCGGCAAGCCGTGAGCGATATTGGTGCGCGGACCGGAAGAAATATAGCTGCGCCAGAATTCCTCCGCTCCGGCCTGCCGCATGGCATATTCGGCCTCAGCCGCTATCTGGCTTTCGCTCATACCTGGCTTGATTGCTGCAATTGCTTTTTCCATACCAATCGCCGCTACCCTGGCTGCTTCTCGAATGCGTCCTATTTCTGCAGGGTCCTTTACCGTGCGAAGCGCGGATAAAATTGGAGTACAGTCCTTGACGACCACCCCCTTGGGCTTGGCATGCGGATGGGTGAGCATGCCCATCATGGATTGGGTGAGGAAAGTATATTCCAGGCCCACTGTCCCTTCTTCTATGCCGGATAGGGCAAAGTGGTGGGCAATGGAATGAATCATGCCTACCTCGTCTTCAAAACCGGCGATCTGATCGAAAACAGCGAGCTTTTTTACGTCTTCCACATCGGTTTGCGGAACTCCCAGCGCTACCCGACCTTCCTGCGTGATCATCGCGTAAGCGCATAGACGACCGTCACCAGTTAAATAAAACATGTTTGCCGGCTTGGTGAGCAAGAGCGCGTCGATCCCCGCCTCTTTCATCAGGAGCCCGCACTGGCTCAAACGCCGTTTAAATACATTTTCTTCGATCATCTTCACCCTCCGACTTTATAAGACCTGTACTTCAAAAATTATAAATCCTCTCCTTGAATTTCAATACCGGGTGAACTTCATGGCAAAATGAATTCTTTCCTCTTTTTGTAGCGCTTTGAATGGGCTTTTTGACCATGCCATTCGTTATTGACAACTATGAATTCAAGTGCGGAGACATACTTCTTCGTCACATTTAAGTAGTTCAGATCGTCGCTGAAGAAGCGGCGGATCAGGTTTTGTTCGCTAAATTGATCTTATTTTTGGAGGAGGTAGTCTTTGGATGTTCAATAGGTTTAAAGGGCACAAAAACCTGCACCTATTCCTTCGATCCCATAGGACATATGATCTCCTCGAGCCAGAACTGGGTTCTAACTATCTTTGCTTTTGATTCTCTGGGGAACAGGACAAAAATGCAGAGTCCGCAAGGCACCTCCACCCACTCCTATGACCAGGAAATCGGAACGAGGTTGCTCTCCGCTACTACCCCCTCCAGCAATTTCTCTTACGACGCCGACGGTAACCTCACTTCCAAGCCCACTCCCTCCGGTAGCTTCTCATTCTCCTACGATCCCCTCAACCAGCTGAAAGAGGTAAAATTGAACGGAGGAAACGGAATGATCACTTCCACCTTCCTCTGGGACGAAGAGCACTTAGTTCAGCAGGCAAGAGGAGGAACTCCCTGCCTCTATTCCTGGAGGAGGGTCAGGTCGCTTTCTCCTTGAAGGTCAAGAGCAGCTCAATGGCCTCCTGGAACTGCTTCTCCTTGTTCGTGGGGCAGATGATCAGGAGCTCCTTAGGCCTGTCCCCACCGATAGAGATATACAGGTTGCCGAACTTGTCGAGCTTGGCGTCCTCTACCTGGGAGTAGGGGTAAGTGAAGTACTTGCCGCCTGAGCGCTGAACCAGCCGCGAATCGGTAAGGATGAGGATGTCGTCTACCGCTATCAGCAAGGCCAGGATGCGCTCTTCAGGATCTAAATTCGCCAGGATGTCGTCCATTAACTTCTGGGAGACCTTGTCTACCAGATGGGCGTAGTCTTCCTGCAGGCGGTCGTATCTCTTCCTGACCTCCATCCCGCAGGTGGGGCATTCCATCACCTTCAGGTCAAATTTCTCCGTGCATTTTAAATTCGGGCAATATTGCCAGGTCTTTTTCTGGCAGGAGGAGCAGATCGGTGATTCGCGCGTGACTCTCGCTCCGCAATGAACGCAAGCAAGTTTCTCTGCTTTGAGAAATTCCTGACCGTCCTCGGAAATCACAAGTTCCACCCCGCAGTAGGGGCAACTTGTGACCTTCTCCTTCAATGGAGCCTGGCAGGACGGGCACCTTATCGAGCCGCACGTGGGGCACTTTTCGACTTTTATCATTTTATCCTCCGGTCATCCTTCTTTTTATATGAATTGCAATGCACAGTTTCGGGTTCTTTATCTTAACCCTTTCACATATTGATTGACAACGTCCTTTCCCTCCTTTTTACTTTGGGGCATGATGAGCTGTGGTTGGATCGTGATCCCCTGCTTCAATGAGGAGGGAAATATTTTCCGCCTTCTCCTCGCGATCGAGGATGTCTTAAGAAAAGAGCACTTCATCTGGAAGATCCTGTGCGTGAACGATGGGAGCACGGACAGAACAGGGAAGGAAATCGATCAGGTCATCGCCAATTTTCCGAACATCCATCGCGTTGACCATCCCTGCAATCGAGGATTTGCCCAGGCGATCCGCACGGCCCTGAGTTTCCTCTCCCAGCAAGAAGTGGATTTTGTAATTTTCATGGATGCGGACTTCACTCATGATCCTCAAGCTCTCCCTCTTTTCTCCCGAGCGCTCGAGGATGGAGCGGACGTGGTAGTGGGCTCGCGATACGTGAGGCGAGGGAAAATGGAGAGAGTTCCCCTCTGGCGAAAGGCTCTCAGCTACGGGGGGAACCTTTTCGGTCGAATGTTGGGTGTTCCGATCAGAGACGCCACCTCAGGTTATCGTGCTTTCAGTGGGAGGGCCCTTCCTTTGATCGCTCAGGCCCGAGAGACAGATTTCTCCCTCCAATTAGAAGAAATTCTCCTGTGCAATGCAGGTAGGATGAAGATCGTGGAGGTCCCCATCACCTTAGGGGTAAGGAAAGTCGGCGTCTCCAAGTTTCATTACTCCCCTCGCCTTTTCCTCCGCTACGGCCGGTTGCTGTTGCTTAAGAGAAGGAAACACGATCCTGAATAATAGTCCTCGAGTTCTCAATATAGCTTCTTGAGACCGTCCAACTTTGCCTGCCTCCTCGACTTGTTCAATCATGATTCCCGGATTTTGGAAAACCACACTACCTTGAGTGCCTCCAGGACCGACAGGCTTACAAGGACAATGGTGACGATCAAACCCCAATCGAACAGGCCCAGAGGAGTTGTATTGAAGACTCCCTGTAGAAACGGTGTATAAACCAGCATTAACTGCAAGCCGAGGGAGAGAAGACAGGCCCAGACGAGGTAGCGGTTGGTAAAAAAGCCGAGTTTCCAGACCGGCTTCTTTTCCGAACGGGAAAAGAAGCCGAAAAATAGCTCGAGCACCACTATTGTCGTGAAGGCCATGGTCTCCGCGTGCTCGAGCGACTGGCTCATGCCGAAATAAAAGGATAGGAGTGTCCCTGCCGCCATGAGCAGAGCGGAGACTGCAATACGGGTATAAAGAGCCTGCGTGAAAATCCCTTTCTTCTTCGGACGGGGCGGATGGTCCATAACGTCCGGTTCTTTAGGCTCCACCCCGAGCGCCAATGCCGGGAAACCGTCTGTCACTAAATTCATCCACAGGATCTGGGGAGCCGTGAGGATCGCGCCGCTGGCGGGGAAAAGGAGGAAACCACTGAATACAGCGATGACTTCGGCCAGGTTGCAGGAAAGAAGGAAAGAAAGGAACTTGCGAATATTGGAGAAGATCGTGCGTCCCTCCCCAACGGCCTTGACGATGGTGGCGAAGTTGTCGTCAGTCAGGATCATGTCCGCGGCTTCTTTACTCACATCAGTGCCGGTGATGCCCATGGCTACCCCGATATCCGCCTTCTTCAGGGCAGGCGCGTCGTTCACGCCGTCCCCCGTCATGGCCACCACGTTGTCCGTCTCCTGATAGGAAGTGAGAATCTTTACTTTTTCTTCCGGAGAAACCCGGGCGTAAACTGAGATCTGTGGCACTATCTTCCTCAGCTCGTCCGCGGGAAGATCATGCATTTCCTCCCCTGTGATAGCCTCCCTCTCATGTGAGAGAAGGGCAAGATGCGTGCCGATGGAGGTCGCCGTGAACAGATGGTCTCCCGTGATCATCACCGGCCTGATTCCCGCTCTGCGGCACACAGCAATGGCTTCGCGAGCCTCCGGCCTGGCTGGATCGCGCATGGCGACGAGCCCCAGAAAGACGAGATTCTGTTCCCACTCCTCCTGATGTTCGATTTCCTCCCCGTAAGCGATCGCCAGTACGCGCAACCCCTCCCGAGCGAAACTCCTGTATTTTTCCTCGAGCAGCGAGCGATCGTTCTCCATGAGGGGGTGCTGTTTTCCTTCTCCCTGGTAACGGTTGCAGCTGCGGAGCACTACTTCAGGAGCGCCTTTGGAAAAGACCACATTTTTACCTTCGACTTCGTAGACAGAACTCATCATCTTCCTCTCCGAAGTGAATGGCACCTCGGCAACGCGAGGGTGCTTTTCCGCCAACTTTTCTTTCCAGATGCCCGCTTTTGCCGCCAGGGTTACCAGTGCCCCCTCGGTCGGGTCGCCGTGAACACGCCACTGTCCGTTTTCCTTCTGGATTACTGCGTCCGTATTGAGGCTGGCCGCTCTGAGAAGGGTTTCCAGGGTAGGTGGGAGGTGCTCGACCAGCCGGTCGTCCAGCAGGATCTGCCCCTCAGGCTGATAGCCTTTCCCCGAGATGTCGTAGGTGCCCTGAAAGGTGAAGATTTTCTCCACCATCATCTCGTTCAAGGTCAAGGTTCCGGTCTTATCCGAGCAGATTACCGAAGTAGAGCCGAGGGTCTCAACGGCCGTGAGGCGACGGATAATCGCTCCCCGCTGGGCCATGCGCTGGGTTCCCAGGGCAAGGACGATCGTAACGACGGCCGGCAGCCCTTCCGGGATTGCCGCAACCGCGAGGCTGATGGAAAGAAGAAGCATGGTGAGCGCCGGTATCCCACGCAGGAAACCGAGAAGGAACACGACAACGCAGATGCCGGAGACCAGGAAGGCGAGGACTTTGCCTACAAAATCGAGGTTTTTCTGCAGCGGAGTGGATTCTTTCTTCGTCTCCTCGAGCATTGAGGCGATTCTTCCAATCTCCGTGCTCATCCCGGTCTCTACCACCACGGCCTCGCCGCGACCGTAGGTTATGGTAGTGCCCATGAAAAGCATGTTCTTGCGTTCGGCGATGGCGATGATATTACCCTCCATCGGCATTTCGTTTTTCTCGATCGGCAGTGATTCTCCGGTCAAGGCGGCTTCTTCCGCCTGCAGGTTGAAGCTTTTGATGATGCGAGCGTCTGCAGGAACCTTGCTGCCCGCTGCAAGAAGGAGAATATCTCCTGGGACGAGTTCGCGGGTGGGGACCTCCTTGACAACTCCCTCGCGCAGAACCTGGGTCTGTGGGGCGGCGATACGTTTCAAGGCGGAGAGAGCCTTCTCCGCCCTCGATTCCTGTACGATACCCAGAATGGCGTTGAGCAGTACGATCGCCCCGATCACCGTTGCGTCCACATATTCTCCCAGAGCGAGGGAGAGGATCACGGCGACGAGGAGGATGAGTACGAGGAGGCTCTTGAACTGTTCGACGAACTTCAGGAACAGGGAGGCTTTTCTCTTTTCTACCAGCTCGTTGTAGCCGTATTGCTTGAGCCTTGAGGAGACCTCGTCTCCCGTCAGGCCGTGATGCGACGTCTTTAGGAGCTGGAATATCTCTCCCTCGGAGAGCTCGTGCCAGGTTTTCATCTGTCTCCGCTAATCCTCACCAAGAACAGTAAGGGGTTAATGGGGGTTCTTCCCTGGCGGGCTTCCCAGTGCAGGTGGGGTCCGGTAACCGCTCCCGTCATTCCCACCAGGCCTATTTCCTGGCCCTTCTGCACCATTTCACCCGTTCCCACTATAAATTCGGATAGATGATAGTAGAGGGTGAACAATCCGCCCCCGTGGTCTACCACTATGGTATTTCCCCGGGAATAGAGTTCCTCGACGAGGACGACCTCCCCAGCTTCCGCCGCGAGAACGGGTGTACCCTCTTCCGCGGAAATATCCACTCCCCAATGGTAATCGTCCCAGAGCCCCGAATAGACGCGGTGAATGCCGAAAGAGGAAACGATCGATCCTTTCAGGGGGAGCCGGAAATTCAAGCTCGGCGGGGAAGAACGAGGGTTATCCAGAACCGCATAGAGGATTTCCCTCTCCTTGTCGAGGAGGATGTCGTCCATCAGAGCGAGAGATTCGGGCGAAAGTTCGATCGTTTCCTGAGGTGAAATGATCTCCCTGACCTGAAGGTCGAGGGAGAGCTGAGTGGAATAGGTCGGGTTGGAGGCAAAAAGAGTTATCTTGCTATCCCCGGGTTCCTCCCCGATCGGGATAGGTATTATTGCCACCCCTCCTTTGAGGTCGTACTCATCGTAACCCCACCCGAGAAAAGAAGAGAATCCTGAAGGAACCTTCGTTTCAACGTAAAGAAAACCGCCTTCAGTCGGATTAAGGGGAAAGAGGCTCAAGGAGAAGGGGCCGTAGGGCGAATCCATTTCCACTCTCTTCCAGCTCCGGCCGAGAATCCTGTTCAGGATAGCGCAGCCCTCGGCGCGGGTGAGATTCTCTTCCGGATGATAGGCCTCGTCCTCTTCCCCCTGCAAGATTCCCAATTGATGCATGATCTCGATCGATTGAGCGTAGGGGTTGGAGTAGGAAACGTCGGGGAAGCTCATCGCACTTTCGGAAATGCATTCTGGGAAGAAGGCGCGGTGGAAAATGTAGGCGGCTTCCTCCCTCAACACCGGGCATTCCGGCTCAAAATAGGTCCAGGGAATCCATCCATTCTCCTCAGCTTCCTCGAAATAGGGTTGCGCCCAATTATCCGCCGGTCCCTGGATGATGCTGGGCGATAGGACGGAAACCGTCATTTTTAAAAGGTGGCTTTCCAATAACAGGGAGTCGGGGCGGAAAAAGCCGTCCGGATATCCGTCAATGATCCCCAGGCGGTGAAGCGAGAGGACCTCTTCCTCCGCCCAATGGCCCACAAGGTCCTGAAGGACATGTTGGGGCTCTTCTCCCATAGCTGAGGGCCACGGCAGAAAAACCCCGAGGCAGGCAAACAGGGCGATGAAGATTTTGCTCATCAGATCACTAAAATATTAGCATGCCGCGGTACCATGTATAATCTGGGAAAGGAGAAACCGCTGTGGAAATTCGTTTCTTTTCGTCATATTCGAGGCAGAAGGAGCTTTTTGAACCGCTCGAAACAGGGCACGTCTGCATGTATACCTGCGGTCCCACTGTCTACGATTTCGTGCATATCGGCAATTTTCGCACCTTCGTTTTCGAGGATTTGCTCCGGCGCGCCCTTAAATTCCTCGGATTTCGCGTCACCCAGGTTATGAACATCACGGATATCGAGGACAAGATCATTAAGGCCTCCCGAGAGAAGGGCGTTTCCATCCAGGAGCACACGGCACCTTATACCGCCGCTTTCTTTGAGGATCTGAGTCTGCTAAACATGGAGAGAGCGGAATTTTACCCCAAGGCCACCGAGCACATTCCTTTGATGATAGACCTGATCCAGAAGCTCTTAGATAAGGGTTTCGCTTACAGGCCAGGGGATTCAGTCTATTTCGATATCTCAAAATTCCCTGCGTACGGCAAACTCTCGCGCATTAAGCCGGCGAAAGAGAGGGAATTTTCCCGCCTCGAGGCGGACGAATACGAGAAGGAGGAGACCACCGACTTCGTCCTGTGGAAGGGACGTAGGGAAGGGGAACCATACTGGGAGAGCCCTTTCGGACCAGGGCGCCCGGGTTGGCACATCGAGTGCTCCGCCATGTCCATGCACTACTTGGGAGAGACCTTCGACATTCACACCGGAGGCGTGGACAACATGTTCCCGCACCACGAGAACGAGATCGCCCAGAGCGAGGCTGCTACAGGCCGCCAATTTGTTCGTTTCTGGTTGCATTCCAACCACCTGATGGTCGAGGGGGAGAGGATGGCCAAGTCCAAGGGAAATTTCTACACCCTGCGCGACCTGCTCAAGAAAGGATACAATGGAAAGGCAATCCGTTTTCTTCTCCTTTCAACACATTACCGAAATCCGCTGAACTTCACCTTCACTGCGTTGGATCAGGCGGGGAAGAACGTGGAGCGTCTGCAGGACTTCTCTTTCAGGTTGACTGAGTACAGGAGTAATGGCCCTGATTTTCTCCAGTTGGCTCAGATCTTCGAGGAGAGGAAGCGGGAGTTCGCCGAAGCACTGGCGGACGACCTGAACATATCCGGTGCTCTTGCCGCCCTTTTCTCCTTCATGCGTGACCTGAACCCCCTGCTTTTGGAAGGCAAACTCAGCTCTGACGATGCCGCCCGAGCCCTCGACCTTTTCCGCGATCTGGACAGGGTACTGGGGGTCCTGGAGCAGAAGGAAGAAGTGGAGGAGGGAGTTCTCCGCCTGATCGAGGAGAGGGCCGAGGCCAGGAAAAATAAAGATTTCACCCGTGCCGATCAGATTCGCAGGGATCTGGAATCACGGGGGATCCTGCTCGAGGATACGCTGCAAGGAACCCGCTGGCGCAAGGCCAGGTAACTCAGACCAGAGTAAATGCACATCACTGTCAATGATACGTAAGTTAATGATTTCCGTCTTCCCACCTCTATAACGAAGCCTCTTATACCCTGAGATGTCTACTTCGTAGGAAAGCCTTCGTTGACGAGTTTTGATGAATACTCCCATTCTTCATAGTTAATTTAAATTTTCTTCTTGCTCGGATTTTTTCATTTAGATATTAAGCATTTCCAAAATGTGAATGTATCTCCTCGCCTGGGGCAAGAAACCTTAGTTCGAACCATAGGGAAAGATTCGAGACCCCGGGAATCTCCTCAGAAAATTCAGCCGTAAAATTAATAGCAGGGCCAGGGCCCACATTTTACCACCACATACATCTCTTGATTCTTCGATAACTCGATATCGAAATGAACTTTAGGGAGCGCGTAAGTTCTATTTATCTTCGTTTCTCTTCCATTTCTCTGAGACTTTTACCCATTAAGAAAACAAATGGCCATTACTATTAATAGACCAAGAACACCCACAGCTTGAATCCAGGAGACCGGCTCCATCGAAAATCACCTCTCATTTTGGAATTTGAGGTGCTTCCATACCCTCTTTCATATTTCGAAGTTTAATCTGGCGGATGGGGTAGGATTCGAACCCACGGGGCTTTTAGCCCACCGCATTTCAAGTGCGGCGCCTTAAACCACTCGGCCACCCATCCGTCTATTGCGGAGCGATTATCTTGGTCCCCATGTAAGGGACGAGGACTCCCGGTACTCGCACGCTGCCGTCCTCTTCCTGGTAATTCTCCAGGATCGCCGCCACCGTGCGAGGAAGGGCTACGCCGGAGCCATTGAGGGTATGAACAAACTCGAGTTTTCCCGTTTCGGGGTTGCGAAACCTTATATTCAGTCTTCTGGCCTGAAAATCCGTACAATTGCTACAGGAGGAAACCTCCAGCCATTTTTCCACCCCGGGGGCATAAACGTTGAGGTCGTAAGCCTTGGCCGCAACAAAGCCCAGCTCTCCTCCGCACAGCTCCAGCACTTCGTAAGGTAGCTCGAGAGCCCTGAGGATGTCCTCCGCTTCGCCCAGCAGCTTCTCCAGTTCTGCGAAAGATTTTTCAGGCGCAACTATCTTCACCAGCTCGACCTTGTCAAACTGATGCACCCTGAGAAGCCCGCGGGTATCTTTTCCGGCCGCTCCCGCCTCGCGACGAAAGCAGGCCGTGTAGGCGACAAAATAAAGGGGAAGCCTCTCGAAATCCAACACCTCGTTGCGGTAAATGGAAGTAACCGGAACTTCCGCGGTGGGATTGAGGTATAAATCGCTGTTCTCGCAGCGGTACATCTGACCCTCGAAGTCGGGCAACTTGCCCGTCCCGTACGCTGTTTCTCTGTTCACCAGGAAGGGTGGAAAGATCTCCTCGTAGGCGTGATGCTGGAGGTGATAATCGATCATCCAGTTTATCAGTGCTCGTTCGAGGCGGGCACCCCATCCGCGATAGAGGATGAAGCCGCTGCCGGCGATTTTGCTTCCCCGGTCGAGGTCGATAAGCTTCAATTGCTCGGCGATTTCCCAGTGGGCGCGAGGTTTAAAATCAAACTGGCGAACGATTCCCCAACTACGGACCTGTCGATTGTCCTTTTCATCGCGACCCAAGGGAACAGAATGATGGAGCAGGTTGGGAAACTTCTCCATCATTCTGTTCAGTTCCTCTTCCTTTTCCTTCAAAGAGGAGCTCAAGGCCTTGATCCGGTCGGCCATGGTTCGTAACTCTTCTAATTCTGAGGAGGCATCCTCTCCGTCTCTTTTCTGCCGTGCAATCGCCTCTGAGCGACGGTTCTGTTCAGCTTTCAGGTCGTTTTGCTTTTTAAAGAGGAGACGCCAGGATTCGTCAATTTCGAGGAGTTTCTCCACCAAGCTTTCTGGCATCCCTCTTCGCTTCAGACTTTCTTGCACAGTTTCCGGGTGATCTCTTACAAACTTCAAATCGATCATTTCTGCCTCTTAGCGCTCTTTGAGTGGAACCATTATACTAAATTTGCTGGATCAAAAAATGAGGAGGCCTTCAGGATCAGGCTTGGGACTGTTTGATTTTTCTACCGAAACTGAGAACAGAGATGCCCCGTTGGCGTTACGGATGCGTCCAAGAAACTTTGAAGAGTTCGTCGGCCAGGAACACCTCGTCGGGCCAAACAAGCTTCTGCGGCAGGCGATTGAGCAGGATCGACTCACATCTCTGATTCTCTGGGGGCCGCCGGGTTGCGGAAAAACTACCCTGGCGGAGATCATCGCCCGTACCACGAAGGCGCACTTCGCGCAAATTTCCGCGGTGACTGCGGGAGTGCCGGAGCTGAGGGCGATTATTCAGGAAGCCAAGTCGAGGAGGTCCCTTTCCGGGCGCATGACCATATTATTCGTCGACGAAATCCACCGCTTCAACAAAGCCCAGCAGGACGCCCTTCTTCCTTTTGTGGAGGACGGCACGCTCCTTCTTGTAGGCGCCACCACGGAGAACCCCTTTTTTGAGGTAATTGCGCCCCTTGTTTCTCGCTCCCGTGTCTTTCACTTAGAACCCTTGAGCAGATCAAACATAGATAAGGTCGTCGAGGTAGCCCTTAAGGACGACGAACGAGGCCTGGGTGCGCTGAGTGTCCATCTTCAGCCTGAAGCAAAGGAGTTTTTGCTTCAGGCAAGCAACGGCGATGCACGTGTGGCGCTTAACGCTCTGGAATGGGCGGCACTTACCGCACAACCCAACGAGAGGTCACTGCGCGTGATCGGAGTTTCACAGTTGGAGGAGGCCCTGCAGGTATCGGCTCTGCGTTATGATAAGGGAGGGAGCGAGCATTACGACACGATTTCAGCCTTCATAAAGAGCATGCGGGGTTCGGATCCCGACGCTGCCCTTTACTGGCTCGCGCGAATGATTTATGCCGGCGAAGACCCGGGCTTCATCGCCCGCCGCGTACTCATCTGTGCTGCCGAGGATGTGGGAAATGCTGATTCATTGGCACTGGTCCTGGCCGCCTCGGCGGTCCAGGCGGTGGAATACATAGGCCTACCGGAAGCGAAGATCCCGCTGGCCCAGGCGGTGATTTACATAGCCTGCGCGCCGAAGAGCAATTCGGCTGTTCAGGGGATCGAAGCGGCGCTGGTTGATGTGAAGAAAGAGGAGAATCCCCCGGTACCGGTTCATTTGCGCGGAACAGGTTATTCTGGCGCCAGAAGACTGGGGCATGGTAAAGATTACAGGTATGCTCACGACGGCGAAGGTCATTTCGTGCTTCAGAAATACTTGCCGGAAGGGTTCGATTTCAGGCAATATTATTATCCAACCGATGAAGGTCAAGAGAAAACTATTAAAGAAAGGTTGAGAAGACTTTGGGGAAAATGGAAGAAATACGACACGGAAAAATCCTAATCGCGCTGCTCTTGCTCGCTTCTTTTTTAGGATTATCTTTCTGTTCGCCTTTCGCAGCTTTTTCCAGTACAGTGAGCTTTGTTTCGCCTTCGAACTCATTTCAATGGTTCCCCGCCATCTCCGCCAACCGCGTCGTCTATGTGGATAAACGAGCGGGGAACCTGGATATTTATCTATACGACTTTCAGACGGGAAGGGAAATTCCGATCTGTACTCATCCGGCCGATCAATATATGCCCAAAATCTACGGCGACCGGGTAGTTTGGATGGACAAACGCAACATGGCGGGGAAAGAGGAGAAGTGGGACATTTACATGTATGATCTGCGGGAAGGCAAAGAGATTCCTATTTGCACGAGTCCAGGGTCGCACAAGTCCCCCTCTATATGGAAGGATTACATTGTCTGGCAGGATGAGAGGAATGGAAATGCCGACGTCTATATGTACGACCTGGCTAAAGGGATAGAAAGGCCGATCTGTCTCAATACGGGGCAGCAGATGTATCCCTCCATTGATGGAGATCGCATCGTCTGGCTCGATGGTCGAGAGAATTTCAATTTCACCGACATCTACATGTACGATCTTACGCTCGAAAAGGAAACTCCGGTCTGGATTCATAATCCCAATCGTCCCGTAGCTGCGGGAGTCCCGGCGATCTTCGGGGACAAAATCGCCTACGATATCAATTATGATGATGGATCAGCCGTCCTTTACCTTTATCACATTGCTACGGGGAGCACTTCGGCTCTCAATCGAGTAAGCGGCTCTGCGATGAACCGATCCTCTATTTACCACGTAGTTATCTACGGAAACTGGGTAACTTACACTCTCTACAAGGACGGGGTGCGCCAGGTCAATGTTTTTGACCTGGCCGGTGGAGAGAATTTTGTGCCCTCCAAATCCCTGAATGGGCAGGACGCCCCGGCAATTTGGGGAAATACGTTGGTCTGGCAGGATAAATTCGGAATGCTGGAGAAAATTGCCGTTACCACACTGGTTCAACGCTACCCACCAACTGATCAGTTTTACGACATTGGGGAACACTGGTCTTCGCCCTGGGTGGAAGCCTTATGGGAGGCAGGAATCATTCGGGGGTTTGATGACGGCACTTTTCGCCCGGACTCCTCTCTTACACGTGCGCAATTCGCCAAGCAGATGGCTGACTCGTTTCCCCTGATAGAAGGCAAAGAGATTGACTTCCCTGATGTAAACGAATCGGATTGGTTTTTTTCAGCCGTCCAGGCCTGTGCTAGATCAGGGTGGGTGAAAGGGTTCGAAGACGGTACTTTTCGCCCCGACCTTCCTATTACCAAAGCGGAGGCCATCACGGTTCTCTCTCGCACGGCGAGCCTTGCTGAAGTGGAGGGCCCTTTACCCTTCGGCGATGTGGCAGATCACTGGTCGGTGCCATATCTGTGCTCTTTTTTCCTCTCAGACCCTCCCCTCTTAGAGGGTCGTTTTTACAGCTACCTTGCTCGAGGCGGCTCTCTCGGGCCAGACTTCTCAATCACTCGTGGACAGGCAGCCATGCTCCTGGCCTCGGTCTTGAGACTTTCACTAACGCCCTGATCTTGTTTATAATCCTGTAATAAAGGGAAAAGCGAGGTATATAAATGTACTGTTCGCGCTGCGGCACCGAAAATGAGGAAAGTTCTTCCTTTTGCAAATCCTGCGGAGCCCCCTTAGCCAGTCCCGCTCCTTCACCCAGTAAAAGAAATTTGTTGGGCCTCTGGATTGGAGTCGCCGCGTTGGTCGTTGCCATCGGAGTAGGACTCTATTTCCTCTGGCCGTTGATATTCAATACCCAGAGTGGTCTCGACCAGGCGCTGGACCTGGCTCGTCACGCCCCACACGATAGCAGCTTCTTCCTTTCCTTGCGTTCTTCCCAGGAAAAGAACCTGGCTGAGTCCTGGGAGAAGATCCAAGATAACCCGATAGTTGCTGAAGCACTGGAGAAATTTCCCACGGAAGAGTTGAATCAAAACCTGTTTTCCTACCTGAAGCCGAATTTGCAAATGAGCGGCTTCATCGAGAACCACGATATGGTCTTCATGGCAATGGTGGAGGCGCTTGAACCGGCGAAAGCGCAAACGGGCTTGCAAGAACTTGAGCAGCAGGCCCGAGAAGCTGGGAAGCCTTTTACGGCCAGAGAGATCGGTGGCATCAGGGTGCTTGGGCGAGAGCAGCCTGACCCTCTCTACTACGCAATGCCGGCTAACGTTCTCTACCTTTCGTCGAGCGAAAACGGGCTATTGACCTTAATGCACAGAGCTCCGGGATCGGTACTCGCTGATGATCTCCAATTTAAATCAGCGGTGGAACAACTTCCAGGCGAGACGCCAATCTTTCTCTATCTGAATTTCGCCGAATTGCCAGATTTTCCCAAAGAATTTGAGAGCCTGGCCCTTTCCGCTTACGAGAAGGACGGACGCTATTCCTTCCGCCTTGTCTTGAGCGCCGACCTTGCTGGGCTTCTGAATCAGTTAAAAGTCGCCGAATTACAGGCTTACAAATCCGTGCTGCAGGAAATTCTGACGCTCGCTCCAAGGACTGACACTCCCTTCTTGAGCGCACCAGCGGAAACCGGGCTCGCCCTCAGCACCTCTCGCTGGTTGGGGAGTTTTCTCCAGGCTTTGCTGGAAAATGAGTCTGCTGGAACCATGATGCTCCCCCAGTTCGACCTTTCCTGGTTGAACGGGGATATAGAAGTTTTTCTTGCCTCTTCCGGAGGAACTGCAGCGGTACCTCCACTTGGCCTCTCCGTCAAACTGGATCCCGGTCAGCGAAGCCAAGTGGAAGCTCTCTTATCTGAGATAGGAGGAAATTTTCTTCAGCCAGGAGGAGACCTCGGGCCTATCGTTGAAGAGGTCGAAGGATATGCGATTAAGTCTATCGAAACTCCACAAGGATCGGTACTGTACGTGCTCGGGGAAAACCATCTCTTTATCGCCCTGGACCGTGCTACAATTATTTCTCTTATTCAAATTGAGAAGGGTGAAGGGGAGGCTCTTGGGCAGAGTTCCGAGTTCCGTACCCTGTCGCAGGAACTTGGGGGGTGTCACCTTTTCCTATATGCGGACACCAAGTCCCTTCAGGGATTGATGAGCCTGGTACCGGAATCGGCTATGCCCATCCCTTATTCCGCCTCTCCTGCAGAGGGTAGGATGCTTATGGCGATTGAGATTCATGAGAAAGGAATTCGAATAGAGGGTATTTTCTACAAACCCTGAGAAGAAAGTGGATAGAAGAATAGTCCTCCTCACCGTTATCGCAGTCATCGGAGTATCCTTTGGCTCTATAATCATCCGCTTTTCTGACGCACAGCCCCTTTTGATCGCTCTCTGGCGCCTTTTAATCGCAAGCCTGCTCCTCTGGCCTTTGGCGTTGAGAAACAAGAACAGGCCTTTTCTTTCTCTGGGAAAAAAAGATTTCCTGCTCGTGCTCTTTGCTGGCGTGGCCCTGGCCATGCACTTCTATCTCTGGATCACCTCTGTCTTTCTGACGACGGTGGCGAACTCCACGGTACTAGTCTCCACTCAGGTTCTGTTTGTGGCATTGGGGGAGTGGATTTTTCTTCGCCGGAGGTATTCCAGAACTTTTTTTCTTTCCCTGTCGCTCGCTCTTGCCGGCATTGTGCTGATTGCTAATGCGGATTTTCGAATTCAGAGCGGGCCGGCTTTGAGCGGTGATTTCCTGGCACTCGGCGGAGCTGTCATGGCCGCCGCCTATTTTTATCTTGGCGGAGTTCTGAGGGCGCGGTTACCAGTTGAGGTCTACGGCAGCCTGGTCTATTCAGCCGCAGCCATTTTTCTCGCTGCTCTGATCCTTGTTCTGGGTTTAAACTTCCTGGATTTTTCCCCTATCAACTGGCTATATTTTCTACTGCTTGCCCTGGTGCCACAGCTTCTGGGGCATACAGTTCTCAATTACTTGCTGGCTAAGGTCCGACCTGTCTTTATTACCCTCGCAGTCCTCGGAGAGCCTGTTGGAGCTACTCTTTGGGCTTTCCTTTTCTTCAAAGAAGCTCCCGGCCCTCTTGCTTTGCTGGGAGGGGTTCTGGTAGTAATTGCCCTGGCGATAGTGCCGAAGGGTCAGATGGTTATCCCGGAATAGGCAGCCTGATAGACAACTTCTCCCTCCAGGAACGTCAGGAGTACTCGGATATCCTGGTAGTAGGAAGGCGGAAGCTCGAACAAATTTCCGGATAAGACAATCAGATCGGCTTTTTTGCCCAGAGCTATATCACCACGAATGTCGTCGAAGAATGTGGAGAAGGCGCCGCTTGTTGTATAAGCATCCAAGGCCCTTTCTAGGCTGACAGCTTCTTCCAACAGGAAGGGCGCATTGCTCTCGAAAGGGGCAAGGCGAGTGGTAGCCGCGTAAATACCCTTAATCGGCGATGGATCTTCTACTGGGGCATCTGAGCCAAAACAGAGCTTAATGCCGCGCCGATCGTAGGAATTATAGGGGTAAGCTCGATGGCAGCGCTCCTCCCCCCATAAGCGCAGGGCCATTTTCCTGTCGGATGTGGCGTGTATCGGTTGCACCGAGAGCAGTACCCTGCTCTCCTTAAGATTGGTCAGGTCTTCCCTTGCTACGATTTGTGCGTGCTCAATCCGATTTCTGAGAGCCAGATTTTCCTCTCTGTGAGGCAGGAAAGCACCGACTGCCATGCGCACTGCTGCATCACCGATAGCATGAACCGAGACGGAGATACGCGCTTCTATGGCTCTGCGGATATCATCCTGCAGATCCTGCTCACAAACCGTGCAGAGGCCGCGAGCATTTTCTGTGCCTGCGTATGGTTCAAGCATGTAAGCGGTTTGAGAGCCGAGGGCACCATCTGCAAAGATCTTTACTCCTCCGAAGCGTACCCAGGCATTCCCTTCCCCGCTGAGCCAGCGCTTAGAGATTAAGTCCTGCAATTGGGAAACCTCCGGCCAGAGCGTAATGCGTAGGGAAAGTTTGATTTCGCACAATCTATCGCGCATGCTTGTGGCTTTTTCTGCGAAAAAATGGTTGCAGGCCACAATACCCAGGGAATTAAGATGCTGGCTGGCTTGAAAGAGGCCTCTAATTTCCAATTCTCCTTTCAGGGAGGAGAATTTGGGAGCATAGAGATCGGCTGCTTTCTCAAGGAGGATCCCCGTTGCTTCTCCTTTTTCATCGCGCAGGATTTTTCCACCAGGGGGATCGGGAGTATTAAGGGAGATCCCTAACTTCTTTAAACCCAGCGAGTTTACCCAGAGCGAGTGCCCGTCCTTGCTCCAGAGCATGGCAGGGTGATCTTTTGTCATCCGATCCAAAGATTGCCTGTTCGGGAAAGAGGGGTTTTCCCACAGATTCTTATCCCACTGCCCTCCCTGGATCCACTCTCCAGCTTCAAGCCCTGGCAGGAAATTCCGAATTTCCTCGAGCGCTGCTTCGAGGCTTTTCGCTTTTTTCAAATTAACCGTGGAGAAAGAATTGGCTACCCCCAGGAGGTGGATATGGCTGTCGGTAAAGGCTGGGAGCACGAGGGATTTGTGTAGGTCGATGCACTCCCATTCGCCCGGGAGATGGTCCTCGAGGTTGTTCCCGATTGCGGTAATCAGCCCCCGCTCCACGGCCAAATCCTCCTGTCGTACTATTCCGTTACGATAAACCGACCCATTTTTCAGGATGATTTTTTTCTCTTTTGGCATACAATAAATTTAACGTTCCAGGATGCTCGAGTGTCAATTTTGCGGAAAAAATTGGAATGACCAGAGCTGGAGTTGCTCCTGCGGAGGGCCTCTGGATTATATCGTTTCCTCAACCTCCCCGCTCTTTGCGAGGAAACCCGGTATCTGGCGCTACCTTTCCCTGCTTCCTCTTCCACCCGGGGAGCAAATTACCCTCGGGGAAACCTTGACCCCTCTTGTCCCTTTGAGTAAAGGAAGTAATACCCTCCTGAAACTGGAGTATTGTTTGCCAACCGGTTCTTTCAAAGATCGAGGAGCGGCCGCGGTCATATCGCTCTGTCATGCTTGGAAAGTGAAGAGCGTGGTGGAGGACTCGTCTGGCAATGCCGGAGCTTCAATTGCCGCTTACGCGGCCCGAGCCGGCCTTCCCAGCCGCATTTTCGTTCCCGCCAGTGCTTCCCGCTCCAAGGTGCAGCAGATTCAGGCCTATGGAGCTTCAGTTCAAGAAGTTGCGGGAACGCGTGAAGAAGTGGCTCGCCAGGCGCAGGATTGCGCCAGAGATAGTTATTATGCCGGGCACAGCTGGAGCCCCTTTTTTCTCTGGGGGGTTGCCTCCATGGCCATGGAGCTTTTCGAGCAAATGAAGAAGGCGCCAGATCTCATGATCCTGCCGGTTGGCAGCGGTACTCTATTGCTCGGCCTATTTCTAGGTTTCTCTCGTTTAAGAGAGCACGGTCTGATCAATCGGCTGCCTGAATTAGTTGGCGTTCAGGCCTCAGGTTGCGCACCACTTTACTCTTCCTGGACAGGAGGCGTTTTTAAAAGAAGAGAGACGATTGCTGAGGGGATCCGTATAGCAAATCCACCCCGCAGTGAGCAGGTCTTAGAGGCAGTGCGAGCCACGGGTGGAAGAGTCCTCCAGGTGAGCGATGAAGAAATTCTTTTGGCCTGGAGGAGAATGATCGGGAGTGGTTTTTATATCGAGCCTACGAGTGCTGTTCCCATCGCTGCCTGGGAAAAAATGGAAAAGAGCGATTTAGCCGGAAAGGTCGTTGTGATCCCTCTCACCGGGCATGGACTGAAAGCTCCCTGTCCCGTAGCGGGATTGAAGATAGGCTAAAGCTGCCTCTGGCGTATTCTTAATTTCCCCCTCTAGGATGGCTTCCACTAACTCTTTTTTAATTTCACCGAGCCAGGGCCCGGGCCCGCGGTTGAAATAGTGCATGATTTCCTCCCCGGATAAGGGCGAATTGATAGCCTGCACTTCTGCCTGGTCGATCTTCTCGATACGATTTACAAGCTGCCAGAAATTGTGCTCGAGATTTTTCAGGCCGTAAATATCCGACCGCGCCAGACGCAGGACTGCTTTCAGGTGAGTGCCAAGGCGGCGAATGAATCGCTTGACCGCCGCATCAGACCAATCTCCTGTGTATTGAGTAGGGAGCATGTGCCAGCGCACGAGGAAGGAAACCTTTTCTGTCTGCTCGTGTGCTGCCCGCATTCTCTCCAGAATGCTCTTTGCCATTTTCTCTCCCTCCTCCTCGTGTCCATGGAAAGCGACGACCCCTTTCTCTTCCTTTAAGGTCTTCACCTTGCCCAGATCGTGAAAGAGTGCGGCATAACGCTCATCGAGATCCTGCGTTGTTCGCGCCAGGCGCTCCAGGCATTTCATCGTATGCAGAAAGAGGTCAGGGGCATCTTTCTTATCCTGGGGGATTTCCTTCATGCGACTGATTTCAGGAAGGATTTGCTCAAGAAGCCCGAGTTTCTCCAAAAGCTCGATTCCCGCTACTGGGTTTTTAGAGGACATGATGGCATCCAATTCCATCTTCACGCGTTCGGGTGACACCTTCTTCTTTAAAAGGAAAGCCTGGTTTTTAATCCCCTCTGCCGTCCGCTGTTCGATTACAAAGCCTAGGCGGAGCGAAAGGCGCACGGCGCGTAACATCCGGAGGGGGTCATCACGAAAAGTCTGTCCCGGATCCAATGGAGTACGCAGAATCCTTCGCTTGATATCGGGGAAAGCTATGCCCAGCAAGTCATGAATCCTCCCGTTTGCGAGGTCCTTAATCAGTGTGTTGATAGTGAAATCGCGTCTCAGCAGATCTTCCCGTAGAGAGGCCGGTTCCACCTCCGGTTTACGACTGTCAGAATAGGACTCCTTGCGAGCATCGACGAACTCGATTTTCCATCCCTTCCAGACCAGCTGGGCTGTGCCGAAGCGGGTAAAGAGCACGGGTTTACCAGCTTGAAGCTTCTCAGCCAGAGCCTGCGCCATTTTCAGCGCTGAACCTTCCTCGACCACGAAATCCAGGTCCTGAGTCAGGGGCATTTTCAATACGGCATCACGCACCGCCCCGCCTACGAGATAGATCTTCATACGCAGGGAACGAGCAAGGGCACGAACCGCTCGCATTAAAAACCGATCTTCTTTCATTTCCTATGTAAAACCGCCCTGATCAGGGCGGTTTTATCCTCAATTAGATAAGAGTAACGGGGCTATTTGGCCTTGAGTTTTGCAGCTTTGGCCTCCAGCTCCTCTCGAGTTTCCTTCTGATCAGGATCCGGCTGCGGAGCTCCTACCGGGCAGACTAAAGCGCACTGGGGCTCATCGTAGAAACCTACGCACTCCGTGCATTTTTCTGGGTCAATGACATAGATGGGGTCTCCGGGAGAGATCGCTTGGTTTGGACATGGGTCGACGCAAGCGCCACAGCTGATGCATTCCTGTGTTATATGGTAAGCCATACTCTCTAACCTCCTTTGGGTTATGGTTCGAATATACCACAATCCAGCTCTCCCCTACGGATTATTTTTCCCTGTGGATCCCTCTACATTACGCAGTATCGGGCTAACCAGTTTGGTGAATTCCAGGGGGAATATGTATTTCGTGGAAGGAGATGCTCCCAGTGCTTTTAAGGCTTCCAGATATTGTAAGGTCATGGTGTTAGTATCCACTTTTTGCGCTATCTCGAAGATTTTATCTAAGGCGAGAGAGAATCCTTCTGCTACCAGGATGCGCGACTGCTTTTCTCCCTCTGCCTTAAGGATGGCCGCCTGTTTCTCTCCTTCCGCAACAGTGATGGCTGCGGCCTTCTTGCCTTCCGCTTCCGTTACAAGTGCACGCCGTGTCCTTTCGGCTGACATTTGTCTGATCATCGCTTCGGAGACGTCTTTAGGCGGCACGATCTCTCTGATTTCCACGCGGGTGACCTTGACTCCCCAACCCTCTGTGACCATGTCCAGTTTGGTGGCCAGTATCTCATTGATATGATCCCTTTTTGCCAGAACATCGTCCAGAGAAATATCGCCCACTACGGCTCGCAAAGATGTTGTAGCAAGCCCCTGCACGGCTCCCAGGAAGGTCTGCACCTTGATCACGCTCAAAGTAGGATCCACTACTTTGGAGTAGATGAGGAAATCGATGGAGATAGGGGCATTGTCTTTGGTAATGCAGGTCTGATGGGGGATCTCCAGGTACTGTTCACGCAGGTCTACCCGCACGGGTACATCAATGAAGGGTATCAGGAAAACGATACCAGGGCCTTTCTGTCCGATGCATTTACCCAGCCGGAAAACGACCAGCCGCTGGTACTCTCTCACAATCCTGATCCCCCAGCGGATAATGATGAAGAATAACAGGACAGCGAGGACGATCCAAAAAATGGTTATTCCTTCCATTCTTTCTCCCTTCTTTCAACCAGAAGTTCAAAACCTTCTTTTCCTACGACCTTTACCTCCTCTCCCTTGTTTATTTCTCCTGAGAGCGAACGGGCTCGCCAGTAGCTTCCGCCGACGAGAACCGTCCCTGTGGGTTTAATATCGGCCGAGGCAACTCCTACCTGATCTATGAGGGAATCCATTTCCAGCTTTATATTTGGGCGACTGCGAGCCCGAATTGCCGCCGTGATAACGAGGAAAAAGAAAGCCATGCTCAATACCGCAAATGTTCCAACGAGCCATAAGGAGAGGCCGCTGGTCAACGTTGGATAAAACCCCTGAGGACCAAAGAGCATAAGAGAGCCCAGGATGAATGAGATGATCCCTCCGGCACCGAGGATGCCGAAACCGGGTGTTTTTATCTCCAGGATGAAGAGTACGACAGATACCAGAATTAAAAGTAACCCGACTAAATTAATGGACAGGCTTTCGAAGGCAAGGAAAGCCAGAAGTAAGGAGATGGCGCCTATTACCCCTGCCACGACGGTAGGGTGGAAAACCTCCGCAATGATAGCATAAATGCCGATGACGAGAAGGATATAGGCGATATTAGGATCAGTTATCGCCTGGAGAAAACGATTCCAGAGGGAGGGAGGTTTGGTGACCTCTGTAGCTCCCTCCAGCTCCAGAATGAGTGTCCTGCCATCCATTTCTAGCAGGCGACCCTGCAATTGCCGTAGGAGGTCCGATCTGTCTATCGCTAAGATGTCCACCACCTGATCAGCCAGGGCCTGTTCAGCGGAGATCGAAGCGCTTTCCCGCACTGCCTTTTCTGCCCATTCCCTGTTCCTGCCATTCTTTTCCGCCAGGCTGACAATGAAGCTGACCGCGTCGTTGGTGATTTTCTCCATTGTTGTCTGTTCGGGCTGCTCGCCTATCGTTACTGGATGCGCTGCCCCGATGTTGGTTCCCGGGGCCATGGCGGCGATATGGGCTCCATAAGCAATAAAGGTGCCTGCTGAGGCTGCGCGGGCTCCCGGCGGGTATACATAGACCACTACCGGCACCCGCGAGAGCAGCATCGCCTGGATAATCTCGCGCATGGAACGATCGCCTCCACCGGGAGTGTTCACCTCGATCAGGATCAAAGAGAAATTATCCTGAGCGGAGGAGATTTCCTCGTTCAGGTACCTTGCCGATATAGGATTAACCGTACCGTCAAGTGTCAGAATGAGGATCTGGTTGTCGCTCTGAGCATTGGAGGGTGCGGGGAAAAGTAGGGCAAAGACGAGAAGGAGATGAGCGATTAGTTTGAAAGACGAAGACCTTGAAAGCATCTATCATCCTCCAGGGGTCCTACGACGACCCCCGAGTAATTTTCGCAGCGGAATATTTCCTTCGCTACTCGCTGAACTTCCTCCACGCTGACAATCTCGTATTTTTTCACCTCTTGCTTTATCGAGGGGATTCTGTTCTCGTGGAGCACCTTCTCCCCCAGCCAGAGAGCATGGGCGAGTGTATCTTCCAAACGCAACACGAAGCCTCCCTTTAAAAACTCCTTAACTCTCTCCAGTTCGTCTGGAGGGACCCCTTCTTCCTTGATCTTCTCCAGCTCGGTCCAGATCAGCTCTAGAACCTGGGGGACGTTTGACGGGTCGCAACTTGCCTCGATGACCTGGCACCCGGTGTCCTGAAAGTAATCGAGGGAAGAGTGCACGTAATAGGCAAGGCCCCTTTTGTCACGAATTTCCTGGTAGAGCCGAGAGGAAGCACCGACACCTAATATCGCATTGAGAAGGTCAAGCGAGTGTTTCTTCCGTGAGAAACGATCATAGGCGATTCCACCCAGGCAGAGATGAGCCTCAGCTGTATCTTTTTTCTCTACACGGAACCGATTTTGCTTCAGATCTGATACCGGTTTTGCCAGCGGGCGCTTTCCTGGGGCAAGAGGAGCAAAATACTTCCTGGTCAGTTCCTCGACCCTCTCCTCATCAATATTGCCACAGAGGGCGATTACCATATTCTGGGCGCAGTAGCTTGAACTCCACAGCCCGCGCACGCTTGCGAGCTCGAGCTTTCTCAAGCTCTCCTCCGAGCCGGCGATATCTGTGCCGAGCGGGTGATTGGGAAAAAGAAGCTCAAACAGGTCCATTTCCGCCCGGTCCTGTGGTTGGTCCCTGTGAAGCTTGATTTCCTCGATGATCACCCTCTTTTCCTTCATGACATCCTCCTCTCGGAAAAGAGGGTGGAGGATGATGTCCACGAGCACATCAAAAGCCTGCTCCAGGCGATAGGCAGGAACTTTGCAGATAAAGCATGTGCTTTCGTGTCCGGTAAAGGCATTGATGACTCCCCCGATCCCCTCAATCGATTCAGAGACGGCCTTAGCGCTCGGGCGTTTTTCTGTACCCTGAAAGAGCAAATGCTCCAACAGGTGAGAGGAGCCGCTTTTCTCGAGCTCCTCCAATCGCGAACCTAAGCCAATCCAGATGGCCATGGAAGCCGAGGCTGATTCCTTCCTGTTCTGGACGATCATACGCATTCCGTTATCTAAATAAACCAGGTTAGCCATGCTTTCATTCTTTCTTTCCCATTATACCTTCTTTTGCCTTTTTCCTGAGGGACGCTCTGGGATAGAATGAGTTAATGATCGACTGGGAAGCGGAATTAAACACAGAACAGCGAGAGGCTGTTTTTACCACGGAAGGCCCCCTCATTGTCTTAGCCGGTGCGGGAAGCGGTAAAACGCGAGTAATTGCCTACCGAACCGCATACCTGGTTGTAGAGAAAGGAGTGCCCCTCGACAACATCCTTGCTGTTACCTTCACCAACAAGGCTGCCCGAGAGATGAAGGAACGAGTAGGGAGAATACTGGGGTACCCTTGCCGGGAAATGTGGATCGGTACTTTTCATTCACTCTGCGCTCGCTTCTTGCGTGTTGAGTGCCACTGGCTGGGGTTCCGCCCCGACTTCGTTATCATGGACGAGGACGATCAAGATAAGGTTATTAAAGAAGCGCAGAGGAGGCTGGCTTTTTCCCAGGGGTGGGAAAAAGTGCAAGTACAGCGAGAATGGATCTCAAGCGTTAAGAATCAGATGGTCACACCCGCAGAATACGAAGAGAGGCTCGCCCGTCTGCGGAAGGAGAAGGATTTTGCGCGGTTATACCAGAAATATCAGGACATCCTGAAGGAAAATAATGCCTTCGATTTCGATGATCTACTGCTTGGCGCAGTGCAGGTCTTGGAAAATCAGCCCCAAGTTTTGAAACAATATCAGAGGCGTTTTCGCTTCGTGATGGCCGATGAATTCCAGGACATAAATCTGCCTCAATACGAATTCCTGAGGCTCCTGAGCCTGCAGCACAGGAATATCTGCGTAGTGGGAGACGATTACCAGGCAATTTTTTCCTGGAGAGGTGCGGATGTAAAGTTTCTCCTAGATCGGTTTACTCAGGATTTCCCCCAGGCGAAAATTATCAAACTGGAGAGGAATTATCGTTCCGGCCCTCTGATTCTCGACGCAGCGAATGAGCTCATCGCCTCCCTTGCTCGTGGGCACAAGAAAAAGCTGTGGACAGAGAAGCCGGATGTGCAAAAACCCCTTAGCCGTTACCAGGCGACCGATGAGATAGATGAGGCCCGTTTTGTCGTGCACGAGATGGAACGATTGGTGACAGAGGAGAACAGAATCTGGGGAGATTTTGCCGTTCTTTACCGCATGAATAGCCAGTCGCGGGTGATTGAAGAGACGCTTTTGACCCGGGCGATCCCCTACCGTGTTGTGGGGGGATCGCGCTTCTATGAGAGAAAGGAAATCAAGGATGCCATCGCCCTGCTGCGCTTTTCCATCAATCCCCGCGATTCAGTCTCCCTGCGCCGAATTCTCGGCTGGATGGGGGGAGTTGGACCCGCTACCTGTGCCAGAGCAGAGGATATCGGACCTTACCTCTACCAGGGTCTCGAGAGAATATCAGATGAGGGCGGGATCAGAGGAAGGGGCAAGCAGATATTCGAACAGATCAAGATGATGCTGAGCTCTTTTCAGCGCCTCAGAGAGGAAGCGCTTCCCTGTGAGCTGTTGGAGGAGTTGCTTCAGGATTCAGGCTATCTTAGAGTTCTGGAACAGGAGAGTACTCTGGAGGCGCAAAATCGATTGGATAATTTGCGTGAGCTCTTGAACCTTTCTGCTCAATTTGAGGAGGAGAATCCCGGCGCCTCCATAGAGGAATTCCTCGCTCATGTTGCTCTTTACACCGACCTCGATTCGCTTGAGGAGCGGACGGAGGGCGTTACGCTGATGACTGTACATTCCGCCAAGGGTTTGGAGTTCCCTGTCGTATTCATCATTGGATTAGAGGAGGGTATTTTCCCGCATTATCGAGCGACAAGCCAGAGCGAGATAGATGAGGAGAAGAGGCTCTGTTATGTTGCCATTACCCGGGCTGAGAAACGTGTTTACTTTTCCTGGGCACGTAAGCGATTCTCCTTTGGTTCACGTGTCACCTCGCATCGCTCGAGTTTTCTGGATGAAATTCCCGAGGAACTGTTCTTTGAGGAGCCCGCTGTTCCCTCACTCCAGCTAGTGAAAGGTCAAAAAGTTATGCACGCTACCTGGGGCGAGGGAGAGGTAAAAGGCTGGGAAGGAGAGGGAGAAGAGATGATCCTGGAAGTGGTCTTTCCCCGTGTAGGTAAGAAACGGCTGATGTTACAATACGCCCCTCTTCGTTTTCTGGACTAAGCGAGATCCGAATTGCTATAATCTGCGGCAAATACGTCCGGTATCCAACGGGAACCGGAACGGAGGCTAAGATGAACAACCCTTCTTATGCTACTATCAAGGCCCTCAAGCGGAACCGAAAGGAACGCCATGAGGAAATGCAAAACCTCTTTGGGGGAGACAGATCATGAAAATCGCCACAAAAAAGATCGCTATTGCCGGAATTTGCGGCGCTATCGGCGTAGTCCTCGTTATTTATGGAGGCTTTATCCCCGTGCCAAACCCTTCGGGAGCTGCTACTACTATGCATGTGCCGGCGATTATTGCAGGGATATTCGCCGGGCCACTGGTCGGGACCTTGACTGGTTTGATTCTGGCGGTGTCCTCCTGGCTCTATTTCGGTGGGGTTTTTCTGCAAATGGCTGGTGGGAATTGGATGGTAGCCTTATGTAGCGCTTTTTTGCCCCGCATGTTAATCGGCGTGCTGGCTTTTTACGGCTACCGTGCTTTTAGAAAATGGCCCTGGGCAGGAGCGATTTCCGGTTCTATCGTCGGGACTCTCACTAATACAATCGGAGTTCTGGGCATCCTCTATCTTTTCGGTGACCCCGTTAACCGCCCTCTGATTTTGACCATTTTTGCTCTGAACCCCTGGGTGGAGGTCGCCATCGCCCTCGTCGTTGTCATTCCCTTGGTTCTGGCATTGCGTAAGGAATTACCCATTGCTATTAGCAATTGATGCTGGAAACACGAATATAGTTCTGGGGCTTTTCTCCGAGGATGAACTCCTGGCGAGCTGGCGTCTGCATACCGACCCCCAGATGACCACGGATGAATTCGCTTTAGCTGTTAATAATCTTCTCCATTTACGCGGTTATGTTTTAGAGGATATCGATGGTGAGATTGTGGCCAGCGTGGTACCCACTCTGATACATACTTTCACCCGATTTTCCCAGCGATACCTGGAAAAGGAACCTCTGATAGTTGGCCCGGGAACCAAAACCGGTATGCCCATTCTCCTCGATAACCCAAAAGAACTGGGGGCGGATCTGATCGTAAATGCGATTGGGGCGATGGACAGATACGGGACTCCAGTGATCGTTGTGGACTTCGGCACAGCCACCACTTTCAGCGCTGTCTCCGCACGCGGAGAGTTTGCAGGAGGCGTAATCGCTCCAGGAATGCGTATGGCCCTTGATGGCTTGTTCCAGCATACCGCCAAACTCCCGCGCGTGGAGATCCTGGAACCCTCCCAGGTCATAGGTAGGAGTACAGTGTCGGCGATGCAATCCGGGGTATTTTTCGGCTTTATCGGCCTCACCCGAGAGATTATCCTACGGATCAAGGGAGAGCTGAGCATCCAAGCATCAACGATCGCCACTGGGGGCCTTTCCGGACTCCTTGCCCGGCATATCAGCGAGATTGATTTGGTCGATCCCCTACTCACCCTAAACGGGTTGCGCATTGTCTATGAGAGGAATATGAAGCGATAAAAGCAGAGATTTTTCAGCCCCCGCCGATTGGATTGGCCCCACTTTCGGGTTTCAATGACCTTGCTTTTGTGCTCTTATGCAAGGAGATGGGGGCTCAGTGGGCCGTTCTTGGCCTTGTGTCAGCCGAGGGTCTGTCCCGGGGAAGAGAGAAAACGCGATCTCTTCTGCGCCTTCGCCCTCAGGCACGGCCCCTTTTCGCCCAGATCTTCGGAGCCGACCCCCAGACCATGGCGCGTGCTGCCACTGTGGTTGAGGAGCTTGGTTTCGACGGCTTGGATATCAACGCAGGTTGTACAAAACCTTCGGTTCTGCGCATTGGGGCAGGAGCCGCGCTGATGCGCAATTTGAAAAAGGCGGAAGCTGTAGTCAAAGGAGTGCGAAAAGCTGTCCAAATTCCAGTGACACTTAAAATGAGATTAGGCTGGCAGCGGGATGTCAATTTCATTCAATTGGGAAAGATTGCCGAAGACCATGGCTTAAATGCGGTGATCCTGCATCCCCGCACAGTAGAGGACGGTTTCAGGAGCAGGGCGCGATGGGAAAGGTGTTCGGAGCTTCGCTGCCGCCTGAGCATTCCAGTTATTGTATCCGGCGATGTGGTCGATCGCCCCTCCTTCGAGGAGGCTCTAAGGGAGAGCCAGTGCGATTCAGTTTTAATCGGAAGAGCTGCTCTCTCCCGTCCTTTCATCTTTCGTACCGTCCTGGGAGGATGTTTGCCGGATTTCAAAGAAAGGGGGAGTATCATCCGTCGTTATCTCGCATTGAATTCTCTGTACGAGGAGGGTGAAGCCCTTATCCCTGCTCGGCGGCACCTTCCGTTCCTGCTCAAAGGATTTCCTTGCGCAGCGGAAATACGCGGCAAGATTCAAAAGGCACGGACTTGGTCGGTTCTTATATCCATGGTGGAGGATTATCTATCTTTAGTGGAGGTGTCGGCATGAAAAGGATCGTCAGCGTTTCTCTTGGATCTTCGAAAAGGGATCATCGAGCGGAAATAGACCTTGAGGGCGAGAAATATATCATAGAGAGAATTGGCCTGGATGGAGATATGGAGAGGGCAAGAAAGAAATATGAAGAGCTGGACGGCCAGGTGGATGTCATCTGTATGGGGGGAACCGACCTGTATTTTTATCTAGCAAATCGACGTTATCCTGTGAAGGATGCTTTCAGCCTCGTGCGCAATGTGGAAAAAACCCCTATCGCGGATGGATCTAAACTCAAGGTGACCCTCGAATATCTGACGGTGAAGAGGCTGGCGGCGGAGAGGGTAATTGAGCCAGAGATGAAGTGCCTTATGATCAGTGCCGTCGATCGCTATGGAATGGCGAAGGCCTTCAGCGAGTCCTGCTCGGAGGTGCTTTATGGGGATTTCCTCTTTGCTCTAGGCTTGCCCATCCCTCTTCATCGACTCGGCACGGTCCGTCTGCTCGCCCGGATTTTGCTCCCCATTATCGGTCGACTTCCTTTCAAGATGCTCTATCCCACCGGGAAGAAGCAGGAGGAGAATAGACCCAAATATCCGAAGTGTTTTGCCTGGGCGGATATTATTGCTGGCGACTTCAACTTTATCGCCCGCTATATGCCGCCACGATTGGACAAAAAAATTGTGCTGACGAACACCGTGACGCAAAAGGATATTGAACTCCTGCGAGAAAGAGGGGTCAGGGCTCTGATTACCACTACTCCCTCTATCTCCGGTCGCTCCTTCGGCACTAACGTAATCGAAGGGATCCTCGTTTCCATCCTCAAAAAACCAGCTGAACAAATCACGGCGGAAGAGGCGAAAGCGCTTCTGGAAAGGCTGAAGTTCGAGCCGCGAGTGGATTTTCTTCATTGACTTGCTTTTTTTTCTTATTTGTGCCTAAATAAAAAGTCCCCTGAAGCAAAAAAAAAAGAACAAGTGAAACTGATGTTCAGTGGTGGTGAAAGGCATGAATAACGAAAAAAAGCTTTATATTACCCATGAAGGCCTGAAGAAGCTGGAGGAGGAGCTCGAGTTTCTTCGTACGGCCCGTCGGGCAGAGGTGGCGGAAAGAATCAAGCGGGCAAAGGAATTCGGCGATCTATCTGAGAATGCAGAGTACGAGGAAGCCAAGAAAGAGCAGGCTTTCGTCGAGGGTAGAATACTCACCCTGGAGAAGATGCTGGCTCATGCTCAGATTATTGAGGCTTCTGAAATAGATAACCAGACTGTCTCCGTCGGCAGCAAAGTGCACCTGGTCAGCTTGGATAGCAAGAAAGAAATAGACTATACCATAGTCGGATCCTATGAATCCGATCCGAAACAGAACAAAATATCAGATGAGTCGCCTTTAGGAAAAGCCCTTCTGGGCAAGAAGAACAAGGATTTTATCCGCGTCAAGGCACCGGCGGGAGAGTTCCACTACCAGATTTTACGCATCAGCCGTTAATGGAAGAAGAGATTGCCTTTTTTGAAAGAAGGCAGAAATTAGAGAAGCTCAGGCAATTAGGAATTGACCCGTACAATGGTTCATTTCCTGCAACTCATACTTCAGCGGAAATTATTGCATCTTTCGCCATTCTTGAGGGGCATTCAGTTAGAGTAGCCGGGAGGTTGATTTCCCTTAGGCTTCACGGTAGAGCCAGCTTCGCTCACTTGGATGATGGAGAGGCCCGCATCCAAATTTACCTCCGCTCAGATGAGCTGGGGGCGGATCTGTACAATGTGTGGGCGAAACTTCTGGATATCGGCGATATCCTTGGCGTCGAGGGGAATGTCTTCAAAACCAGGACGGGGGAGATCACGATTGCGGTGACGAAATTCACCCTCCTTTCCAAGGCCTTGCGCCCACTGCCCGAGAAATGGCACGGTCTGAAGGACGTGGAACTCAGGTACAGGCAGCGCTACCTCGATTTTCTGGCCAATCCAAAAACCCGAGAGATCGTGCGCTTGAGAGCCAAGTTAATTTCTCTTGTGCGCAGTTTCCTGGAGAGTCGCGGTTTTCTCGAAGTGGAGACCCCCATTTTACAGCCCATCGGCGGTGGGGCCCTGGCCAAGCCTTTTATCACCTTTCACAATGCTCTGGGTATAAACCTCTACCTGCGTATCGCGCCAGAACTATACCTGAAGCGCCTGATCGTGGCTGGCTTTAATAAGGTTTTCGAGCTCGGGCGGTATTTTCGCAATGAGGGCATCTCTTCCACGCACAACCCCGAGTTTACTGCGCTGGAGATCTACAGAGCTTACGCTGATTATCAGGACATGATGGTCCTGACCGAGGAGATGGTCGCTCATTTGGCCCAGAATATCTTTGGTGCGATGCAGGTTGAATTGGACGGTCAAGGCGTCGATTTCACCCCTCCCTGGCCCCGTCTATCCCTGCGGGACGCCTTCAAGCAATATGCCCGGGTGGATATAGAGCAGCTTAAAGATCCGGATTTTTGTCAAAAGTACCTGAAAGAGAATGAGATCCAGGTGGAGAAGAGGATCTGCTGGGCCAATGGAGTGGATGAGGTCCTGAAGAAGAAGATCGAACCGCAAATCGCCGGTCCTCTTTTCCTGTATGACTATCCACTGGAGCTTTCTCCTTTAGCTCGCAGCAAGTCAGGAGCACCAGGCTGGGTGGAGAGATTTCAACCCATTCTTCTCGGCATCGAGATTGGCAATGCTTACTCCGAGCTGGCCGACCCTATAGATCAGAGACTTCGTTTCGAGGAACAGCTTGAGGCCAGAGATCGCGGCGATGACGAGGCTCATCCCATGGATGAGGATTTTGTAGTGGCTCTGGAGCACGGCATGCCGCCCACCGGTGGACTCGGTATCGGTATTGATCGGCTAATCATGTTATTTGCCCAGGAGAGTTCTCTGCGAGAGATTATTATTTTTCCTACTTTGCGACCTAAAGCCGCACCCTGATATTTCCTTCTGTTATAATTTTTTTCGGGAGGCCAAATTTGGGATCCCAAAGGCATAATGACATTTATATTTGTAAGAATTGTGGTTTTCAGAGTCTGAAGTGGTTGGGCCGTTGCCCGGATTGCGGAGAATGGAATTCGCTGATCGAGAAGAAGGAGAAAGAGCGTAGGCCCTCCTCTTTGAGTCAGATTCCTCTTTCTATCCGCCAGGTTCCTTCGGGCGAGCCCGACCGCTTGAAGACATCAATTGACGAATTTGATCGGGTCCTGGGCGGGGGTCTCGTTAAGGGATCTTGCGTCCTGATCTCTGGGGAGCCCGGGATCGGCAAATCCACCCTCCTCTTGCAGGTGGCTCACCGTATCGCTGAGCAGGGAATGCGGGTGCTTTATCTTTCGGGGGAAGAAGCTCCATCTCAATTGAAAATGCGTGCTGAAAGGACCGGCTCACTCGCCGGTGAGCTTCTCGTCTGCTTTCAGGGAGATGTAGAGGAGATCATAGCCTCTGTTGAGGCTACCTCCCCGCAGTTATTGATCGTGGATTCCATCCAGACGGTGTACTTGAGAGAGCTCCAGGCCGCTCCTGGAAGCGTCCTGCAGGTACGCGAGTGCGCATCGCGCTTATTCTACTTCATAAAAGAGAAGGAGATCCCCCTCATTTTGGTCGGACATGTGACCAAAGAAGGGAGTATTGCCGGTCCCAAGCTGCTTGAGCACTTGGTGGACGTAGTCCTTCACTTTGAGGGTGAGCGCTACTGTCCGACTCGAATACTGCGTAGCCAGAAAAACCGTTTTGGCGACACGAGCGAGATTGGGCTTTTCGAGATGTGCGGGGCCGGTTTAAGCGAGGTCAAGGGGGCGGATCAGGTTCTTTTGACCTCACCTGGGTCTGCGGGCTCAGGGAAAGTAATCACGGCTGCGCTGGAGGGGGCGCGAGTTCTCCTCGTTGAGGTGCAGGCACTCGCTTCGCAGAGCTACCTTTCTATTCCTCGCCGGGTCACCAACGGTTTTGACTACAATCGCTTGCTGATGATCCTCGCTGTCTTAGAAAAAAGCGGGCAAAGACTGGGCGAAAAGGACGTGTATGTAAATGTGATGGGCGGAATTTCCCTAGATGATCCGGCTGCAGATCTCGCTGTTGCTCTAGCCATTGCCTCGAGCCTCAGAGATTTTCAGATTCCGCCGCTCGTGGCAATGGGAGAACTGGGATTGGCGGGAGAAATCCGCCCCATACCTGCTCTGGATAAGAGAATGGAAACAGCCGCGCGCCTTGGATTCGCTCAATTCATAGTTCCCGTGTGCGAAGGTCGCACAAGCAAATCAACTGAGCTTTCCCTCTGGGAAAAATCTTCCTTAAAGGAGGCTATCGTAGTCCTGAAGGAAATGAGCAAGGAGAGACAAATTGAATAAGTTCCTTAAAGTCATTATTTTTCTTATTTTTATTTCTGCTGGTCTGTTCCTTGGCTGGAGATTGGGAGAATTTGTAAATCAGGCTTTCTTGATTCCTCTTCATCCATACTGGATCAATGTCTTTGCTATGATTTTGATAGCGGGTGCAGGGGCTTTAATCGCGCCCCTTTTCAGCAAATGGGTAATTTATACTGCAGGCTGGCTTAACCGAGCTTACCACCAGCTCGGTTTTGCCGAGCTGCTCCTAGGGTTTCTCGGCTTAATCCTCGGTTTGCTTGTCGCTTACCTAATCAACATAGCTGCCAACCTGGCCTCTATTCCCATCGTTGGGCCTCTAATCCCCTTCGTTCTCGCCGTCCTTTTCGCTTATATCGGACTCACTCTCTTTCTTTCCAAGAAAGAGGAATTGAGTGGGCTATTGCCGCTCAGTTCTTTGACACGGGACCGCCTAAGAAGCCGGAAGAGTGATCGCCGCTATCTTCTCGACACGAATGTGATCATTGATGGACGGGTGGTTGAGGTCTTGAAGTCCGGTATTATCGACGGGGTCGTTGTCATCCCCAGCTTTGTCCTCTCGGAGCTGCAATACGTGGCCGATTCCACTGATCCGATCCGCAGAGCTCGTGGCCGGCGCGGCCTTGATACCCTGAACCGTATTCAGAAAGAGTCTCCCGTGAAGATCGATTTCCAGGAAATAAAGCTGAGCGGAGAACCTGTGGATCAAAAGCTGATCAAGCTTGCTAAATCGACCAATGCTACGTTGATTACCAATGATTTTAATCTGGTTCAAGTAGCCCGCTTGCAGATGCTCAATGTCATTAATTTGAATGAGCTCTCCAATGCCCTGAAGCCTGTTGTGCTTCCCGGGGAGGAGATTCAGATCACGATCACCAAAGAAGGAAAGGAGTCCAACCAGGGCGTTGGTTATCTAGATGACGGAACAATGGTGGTAGTTGAAGAGGGGAAGCGGCACATCGGTGAGACGATTGCTTTAGTGGTGACAAGCATCCTTCAGACATCCGCCGGCCGCATGATCTTTGCACGCCCGGTCGAGGAGTCCTGAGAAGTGAAGCAAGTGGCCGCGATTGTCGTGGCTGCCGGTAGCGCGAGCAGATTCGGAGAGGACAAAATCTTCAAGCATCTCCTTGGGCGGCCACTCTTGAGTTGGGCACTTGACCCCTTCCTGCGACACCCTGATATTACGAAGATAATAATCGTAGTTCATCCCGACAGACTTACTGAGGGGCGAGCTCTTTATCAGGAGGGGAGCAAGGTGAAGGCCATTATTCCTGGTGGAAAGGAACGCCAGGAGTCCGTGCGTAGAGGAATAGCTGCTTTGGAGGAAGAGCCATTGGTTCTCGTTCACGATGGAGCGAGGCCATGCCTGAGCACTGAACTTTTAGACAGGATTCTGACGGCACTTGAATTCTTTCCAGCCGTAACTCCGGTCCTGCCGGTGAGAGAGACGATCAAAACCTGTGATCCTGACCTGGGAGTGACTGCCACACTGGGGAAAGAAGGATACTTTTTTACCCAGACACCGCAGGGCTTTCATCGGGACCTTTTCTTGAAAGCACATGAGAGGACAAAGACAAGGGTTGATGCTCTGGACGACGCCTCCCTGGTTGAAGAGCTGGGAGGGGAAGTGCAGGGGGTACGAGGCGAGGAAGAGAATGTGAAGGTAACCACCTGCCTGGACTTTTTCCAGGCAGAGCGAATTCTTAAAGAGAAAGGTTGGGTCTGAGTTGTTCAGGGTCGGGGTAGGAATGGATGTCCATGCTTTTTCTTCCGCTCGACGGCTGATCCTTTGCGGGATAGAAATTCCTGCGAAAGAAGGACTTGCCGGTCATTCAGACGGCGATGTTGCCCTCCATGCTTTGATGGATGCGATCCTTGGAGCCTTGGGCCTGCCGGATATCGGGTTTTTCTTCCCCTCTACCCCTGAGTGGAAGGATGTTTCAAGCCTGGAACTTTTGAGCGTCGTAAGGCGAAAAATGACAGACCTCGGTTTTGCTCTTGTAAATGCCGATATCTCTCTTATTATCGAAAAACCGAAGGTCGCTCCTTTTCGCCAATCGATGCTCGAAGGCCTGCAGAAGGTTTTTGACGGAGCGGCAGTGAACATAAAGGCCTCTACCGCAGAGCGCCTGGGTTTTGTCGGCCGGGGAGAAGGGGTCCTGGCAGTGGCCACCGTCCTTTTAGAAAAGAATGACTGAGCGAATTATCTACGGGATCAATCCGGTCCGCGAAGCTCTGAAATCGTCTGTCAGCGTGCGAAGGATCTTTTACGTTTCCAGGCCATCCCGGGAGATCGAATTACTGCTCAGAGAGGCTAAAGAGAAGGGGATATCTGTGGAGAGTTTTTTTACGCAAGAATTCACACGACGCTTCGGAGAAAAGGCCCAGGGGATTGCTGCCCTGGTCCATACCGAAAACTTTCTTTCTCCTTCCGCTTTTCTTCAAACAATGAGAGGGGGTCCATCCTCCATCGTACTCCTTCTCGATCAGATCCAGGATCCGCAGAATCTGGGGGCTCTGCTTCGCACGGCAGAGGCGAGCGGAGTGGATGGAGTGGGCGTCAGCCTTCACCGCACCGCCCCGTTCTCTCCTGTGGTTTTCAAAACATCAGCCGGAGCCATTCATCACCTGAGCATCTGTCGCGCGCCAAGCTTGGCCTTTCTGATCGATGGGTTTAAGGAGAAGGGGTACTGGTTGGCGGGCACCAACGTGAAGAGGGGAGATGATCTTTACTCTGCTTCATTGAATCCCCCTCTTGTTTTGATCGTTGGCTCCGAGGGCCAGGGAGTGCGACCTCTTCTTCTGAAAAAATGCGATTTCATCCTGAAAATCCCCATGTTCGGTCAGGTTAATTCCCTGAATGTGAGCGTCGCCTGTGGCGTTGTCCTTTACGAACTGCGCAGGAGGCAGAGAAGCGTCTCCTACGGTTTGCCCGGATAAAGGGTCATTTTTCCCTTTCCCATTGTTCATCGATCCATACTCGCACTCCTTTTTCTCTTATCTCCTGGTATTATCGAGACACCCGAATTTTATGACGCCCCTTTTCTTGAGTATCGGGCAAGGAAAATCCGAGCACTGGGAACAGTTGAAGAAGTGCCTGACATTTACGCATTGACGCACAGCGCAGCGGTCCTTTTCCCCTAACTCTTCGATTCCTAATTCGCAAGATATTCGAGCGAGCTAATGCCTGCATTCCGCAGTGGAAATCCTCCGGGTTTATCTGAGGACTCAGGACTCTTCCGCTTTATTTATCCGACCCGACCCCTGGCGTAACCCGTTTCCAGAAAATACAAGATTCATTGAAAGTCAGAGACGCGATTAACTGAGTGAGCTTACAGCCATTGTTTTAATAAAATTGCAGTGCAAAGTTTTAAATGCGAAATTTTATGTTTTTTATAATACTTATCTCAGTCAAAAATGTAATATTTAAGTGAATTCCATTTTAACCAGGAGGTAATCTAATGAAAAAGTTTCTTGGGCGTGTCTTGTCGGTAACTCTTGTTGTTTGTCTCTTCATGGCCCTGCCTGTTCTACCTTCGGGTTACGCTTCCACCCCGGACATTTCAGGTCACTGGGCGGAGCAAACCGTAGTGAGTTTGATGGAGTCGGGTCTCATTTCCGGTTATCCCGATGGAACTTTCCGGCCGGACAACCCTGTAACCAGGGCTGAGTTTCTGAAGATTCTCTCCTCGGCCTTGGGGATTATTCCTGTCTATAGTTCGGATTCCCAATTCAGTGATGTCGGCTCGGACGACTGGTTTTTCGGCAACGTAATGGCTGCCGTTATCGCCGGTACGGTATCTGGCTATCCTGATGGCGCCTTCAAGCCCAATTCTCCAATAACGCGTGAGGAAGCCGCAAAAATTGCAGTCGCGATAAAGGAGATCGATGAGACGGAAATCACCCTTAATAGTGAATTGGAATCAGTTCTGCCTTCAGTTTCCGATGCCTCACTGATTTCCGATTGGGCAAAAAACTCTGTCGAGGCTGCAATTGCCAATAAGTTGATGAAAGGTGACCCTTCGGGCGCATTCCGTCCTAAAGATCAGATTACTCGCGCAGAAGCCGCTACCATAGCCGACAGAATAAAAGAGATCTCTTTCGGCGGCACCTTTATTTTTGCCCGCGGCGCAGATTCTCCCTCTTTAGATCCGGCAGGTCCCTGGGATAACGAGGTTGGTAGGGCTACCAGCCAGATTTTCGATACCCTCGTGGCTTTGAAGGGGGAATCTACGCTGGTCGGTCCAAGCCTTGCTACAAGCTGGAATGTTTCCAAAGACAGTCTCACATGGACATTTAATCTGCGTGAAGGGGTCAAGTTTCATGACGGGACAGGCTTCAATGCCGATGCTGTTGTCTTCAACTTCGAGCGCTGGTGGGATGCTGATAATCCTTATCATAAGGGTAGCAATTTTGATGCGTGCTCCTATACTTTTGGCGGATTCAAAGGAGAAGAAGGCTGTATTCTGACGGACGTGAAGAAAATTGAAGAATACACCGTTCAATTCACTTTCAGCCAGCCGTTCTCGCCATTTCTCAGCGTTTTGACGGAGTTTCCCTTTGCTATCTCTTCCCCTTTGGCCATACAGACCCAGGGGGCTGAGAACTACGGAACCAATCCTTCCTATCCCCCAATAGGTACAGGACCATTCAAATTTGCTGATTGGGTTAAGGATGACAACATGACCTTGCTGCGCAACTCAGAGTACTGGGGTGAGAAGGCCAAGGTCGACCAGCTCGTTTTCCGTGTGATTCCGGATAATTCGGCTCGATGCCTGGCCTTGAAAGTCGGTGAAATCCAGGGAATGGAGGGAGTCAATGTCGAGGATGCCATTGCCGCGAAGAATGAAAGTTCCCTCCAGGTCCTTTTGCGCCCTTCCTTGAATATCGGAACGATTATGTTCAGGGTGAACAGCCCGCCATTCGATGACGTTAGGGTACGTAAGGCCATCACTATGGCCATAAATAAGAGCGCGATAGTGAGCGCTTTCCTGGGTGAATTTGGAATTGTAGCCAACCAGTTTCTACCCCCCTCCCTCTGGGGATATAATAAAGAGCTTCAGGACTATCCGTATGATCCAGAAGCAGCAGCCGCTCTTCTCGCTGAAGCTGCCCCCGAAGGTCTTCCAGCGATAGATTTCTGGTACATGTCTAACCCGAGAGGGTACTTTCCCGACCCCAAAGGAATGGCCGAAGCCATCGCTGCTGGCCTCAACAAGATTGGTTTGACAGTAAATTTGAAAACAGAGGATTGGAGTGCCTATCTCTCAGACTGGCGTTCCGGCAAGCTCTCCATTTGGATGGCCGGATGGATGGGCGACAATGGTGACCCCGATAATTTCCTGTACCCACCTTTTGGCGGCAAGGGAGCGGAAGGCGGGTTCTATGAAAATGCGGAAGTTTTTAAACTCATTAACGATGCTCGTGTGGAAACAGACATTATGAAAAGGGAAGCTCTCTACGAGCAGACTGCTTTAATCATCCACGAAGATTGTCCGAGGGTTTTTATCTGCCACACTTTGACTCCTGTAATTATCTCCAGCCAAGTCAGAGGTTATGTGGTCAATCCCACTCAAATCGAAAACTTCAATACAATCTGGATTGTGCCATAGTGTCTCGAGCTTCTGTATTATGCCCAAACTAGTTATCGGAAGTATCAAAATCGGACCAAATGAAAAATCATCTGGTTTCCTTCCTGTTGGGGGAATACCGGAAGAATTTTGGCCGCCCGTGACTGTTATAAGGGGAGAGAAATCTTCCCCTATTGTAACGGTCACCGGAGGGATTCATGGGTGCGAATATTCCTCGATCCAGGCGGCCAAAGAAATCACCCTCGAGCTCAAACCCGAGGATTTAGGCGGGACAGTCATAGTGAGCCCGATCATTAACGTGTCCGGATTCTTCTCTCGCCGGGCTTTTCTGAGCCCCTTAGACGAGAGAAATCTGAATCGATATTTTCCTGGCAATTCCGAGGGTACCCCTAGCGAGCGCCTTGCTCATCAAGTAATGCAGAGTTTGATTCTACCTGCTGATTTTTATCTGGATCTGCATGGCGGCGATATTGTAGAGGCTCTGATCCCCTTCACTCTCTATCAACCTGGGCCCACCACCGAACTCGAGGCAAAAAGCAAAGCCTTGGCAATGCACTTCGGCATTCCCAATATTATCAGATCCAGGACCTCTGGATCTACCTACGAAGCCGCAGTCAACATTGGAAAACCATCTATGATTGCCGAAGCCGGGCAGCAAGGGATTCTTTCGACAGAAGCAATAGAGCTGTTAAAGAGTGGGGTCTACCGCGTCCTGAATAGTCTGGACTGCCTGACAGCCCGGGCTGTCGACAGAATGGCGGCTCTGATCGTGGGTGATAAAAAAACCAAGATCAGGGTTTTCCTTGAAGAGAATTGGATGAAATCGCCTGTCAGCGGGATGTGGTACCCTGCCGTTTCTTGCGGGCAGAATGTTTACAAGGGACAGACGTTGGGAGAAATCAGCGACTTTTTCGGAAAGAATCTAACTTCGGTGATAGCTGAAAATGATGGAACAGTTGTTTTCCTCCTGACCTCTCTTGCAGTTAACCAAGGCGATGCCCTTCTTGCTGTAGCCCACTCTGAAGAAGCATAGAACCGGTCAGTCCTGAAACCTGATTGATGGGGCCTGAAAAGGCCACATCAATTTCTTAAAGTCCTAATCATCCTGCACCGAAGTCTCGATTATTATACTGGAAAATTTTGACAATTATGAGCATATGCTTATAATTCTATTAAAAAGGATTGAATATGCCGAGACCATTTTATCCCAGGAGAATAGGGTATTTTCCGTCGGGCCGTTGCTTCCGGCCCGAAAAATACTCGTGTTCCGGGTCGGAAGAGGTCATTTTAACTCTAGACGAGCTTGAAGCTATGAGGCTGGCCGATCTTGAAGCTCTCTATCAGGAGGAAGCTGCAGAGAGGATGGGGATTTCCCGTCCCACTTTCGGTCGAATTTTGAATTCGGCCCGCATGAAGGTAGCGGAGGCCCTTGTTTTAAGCAAAGTCCTGCGCATCGAGGGTGGACCAATATACAGCGAAGATGAGGCAGCTGAACCGCCTTACGGAGGATTCAGGTGCCTCAGAAGAGGAGGTAACAGAATGAGAAGAGCTGGAAGGATGGGCCAGGGTGCGAGGGCTGGAGGTTTTTGTGTCTGCCCCAAGTGCGGATTCAGAAAACCCCACCAGGCAGGAGTCCCCTGCATGGATGAAAGATGCTCTCAGTGCGGATCAGTGATGGTTCGCGAGGGCTCTTATCATCACAGATCATTTGAAGATAAAAAGAAAGGAGAAAAATGAAAATGTACGGATACGGAAGAGGCTGGTCCGGGTACGGCCGGGGCCTGAAGCGTTCGATGCCCAACATATCACAGCCAGTCGGGTATCGATACGTAGGTGGGTGTCGGTGCAGATGGGGACCCAACGCTTTTTACGAGGATGCCGCCGGCAGAATTGTACATGCCTCCGAGCTTTATCACTGGGGCAAACAGATAAGCCCGTTATTTCCTTCAGGAGATGCCAGGGCTGAGCTCGATGCGCTCTTGGAGGAAAGGAAAGATCTCGAAAAGAGGATCGCCGAGCTGGAGAAGATGATCAAGGAGGCTGGCTGAGTTTGTTTAAGATCAGGGCGAGCATATGCTCTCCCTGATGACGGAATGTCGTGAATAAAAGAAGGATAAAAAATCAAATGAAAATCGATATATCTGCTACTGGAGATGATCTTGCGGCTCATGTAGACTCGAGGTTCGGCCGGTGCCCATTCTTTCTAATCATCGATGTTGAGACGATGCGGTATAAAGTTATTCCCAACGAGGCAACCGCCGCCATGGGGGGAGCGGGAGTTCGGGCTGCCCAGATTGTGCTCGATCAAGGTATCGATGCGGTTATTTCAGGGGATGTTGGTCCCAATGCTTTCGAAGCGCTTTCTGCAGCTGGGATCAAAGTCTACACTGGCGTTTCTGGTGTTATGCAGGAGGTTGTGGAGAAATATAAAAAGGGAGAGTACAAAGCTTCCTCCGCTCCAAGTGTTGGTGATCATTTCGGCCTGGGAGGGAAAAGAAAAGGAGAGATTGAAGAGGGGTGAATTCAACCTTTTCACCTTGAAGAAGGAGGCATGGAATCATGATGGAAAGAATTGCAGTGCCAGTTGAAGACGAGGGAGGATTGGAAGCGCGTTTAGCCGATCATTTCGGCAGGGCTCCCTATTTTGCTCTCGTGGAATTGAGCGAGAAAGCCGAGATCCTAAGCGTCAGGACAGTTTCCAATTCCGGCGAACACTTTGGAGGCAAGGGACATGTCCACGATGCCATTCTCAAGGAAGGACCGAATGCTATTATAGTCCGCGGCATGGGACCGAGGGGCTTGAGTGTCTTTCAGAATGCCGGGGTAGCTGTCCTCAGGGCGAGCGCAGACATGGTCAAGGATCTGATCACTCTTTACAGGGAGAACCGACTCCAAGAGCTGACGGAAGGTTGTCAACAAGCGCATGAACATTAGGAAAAACGCACGCGCACGAGTGAAAAAATCTTGATCCTCGCTGTTGCAAGTGGAAAGGGAGGAACAGGAAAGACACTTGTTGCAGTCAATCTCGCTCTTTCTCTCGAGCAGGACTTCACTCAATTGCTCGATTGTGATGTGGAGGAGCCAAATGCTCATCTCTTTGTCAAACCGGAGTTCTCTTCTGTGGAAGAGGTAAACACTTTGGTCCCTTTAATCAATGAGGAGTTTTGCGATCATTGCGGAAAATGCGCGCGATTCTGCCAATTCAACGCCCTTTTTGTTACCCCCCGGAAAGCATTTGTATTTCCCGAGCTGTGCAAAAGTTGTGGGGCCTGTGCTTTAGTATGCCCTCGCGGTGCGATTACTGAAAATTACCACCGAATTGGATTAATAAAACATGGTTCCGCAGGCAGTTTGGATTTTGTTTACGGAGAGCTGAAGGTCGGAGAACCCCTCGCTGTCCCGTTGATTAAAGAGGTAAAAAAGAGAATTAGCCGAAAAAAACTGTTATTCTCGATTCGTCGCCGGAAACTTCTGTACTGTAATAGAGACGGTCAGGGGAAGCGATTTTTGTATCCTTGTTTCCGAACCAACTCCCTTAGGATTGAGCGATCTTAAACTCACGGTCATGCTCCTAAGGAAGATTAATATTCCTTTCGGAGTGGTACTGAATCGGGCTGGTTTAGGATACAGAATGGTCGAGGATTTTTGCCGTGATAAAAATATCCAGATTTTGCTCGAGATACCCTACATGAGAAAAATCGCCGAGCTTTACTCCAGGGCCATCCCGTTTGTGCTGGAGATGCCGGAATGGAGGAACGAGTTCCTGGCGTTGCCCGATAGGGTAGGGGAGCTTTTAGCAAGATGAAACAGCTCGTGGTTCTCAGCGGGAAGGGCGGCACTGGAAAGACAACGATTGTCGCATCTTTTGCCGTTTTCGCTTCCCGTCCCGTGGCAGTGGATTGCGATGTCGACGCTCCCAACCTCCACCTGCTCTTGCAACCTTCCCTGAACAGGACAGAGGAATTCGGAGGACCCAGGCTGGCAGCGATCGATGAGGAAAAATGCTTGAAGTGCGGCTTGTGTTTTACAGTGTGCAGGTTTGGAGCTATCACGGAAAATTTTAAGGTCGACCCCTTCACCTGCGAAGGTTGTGGGGCCTGTACGCTCAGCTGTCCCGCTGAAGCTATAACCATGACCGATCGCATGATAGGCCAAGTTTTCGTTTCCAGAATTGACAATGGTTCCATGGTTCATGCCTTGCTCTATCCGGGCCAGGCCAATTCCGGAAGACTCGTCACATTTACTCGTAATATAGCCAGGATCCAGGCGGAAAGAGGGGGAAGCCCGCTGATCTTGATCGACGGTCCGCCGGGAATTGGTTGTCCTGTAATCGCTTCGCTCACAGGTACCGATGCCGCTCTGCTCGTTATTGAACCAACGCTTTCAGGGATACACGATTTTCTAAGAGCCCTCGAGCTTTTGCGGCACTTTTTCGTCCGGGCTTTTGTCTGCATAAACAAGTATGATATCAATGAAGAGAACGCCAGGGAGATCGAAGATCTCTGCCGTGAATACAGATTGGAGGTTGCGGGTCGAATTCCCTTTGATCCTGTGGTGACCTCGACAATGCTCGAGGGGAAACCACTGGCGCTATTCGCTCCGGAAAATCACAGCGCGAAGGAGATGAGGAAAATCTGGGAAAAGCTCCGGGTTAACCTCTGTCTATGAGGTAGAAGAAAGTAGCCAAAATAACGTTGTGAGGACGCTAAATCAGGAAAATCATCGCTAGAAAGGGAGAATTGGAAATGAAGGACAAAGTCAAGATAGGAATAATAATCTGCGATCGCTACCACACCTGCGCCGGCGGGAAATGCCTCAGGGCTTGGCACAACCGGGAAGGTGCTTTCAGCGTATACGATAAAGAACAGGAGCTTGAGATCGTTGGCTACACGACCTGTGACGGTTGCCCCGGTGTGAATGTCGAGTACGCCCCGGCGGAAATGGTGAAAAACGGCGCCGAGGTCATCCACCTTGCGACCGGGATGATTGTAGGATATCCTCCTTGCCCCCGCCTCTTTTATTTCCGCGACTTCATCCAGGACAGGTACGGAACCAAAGTTTTAATCGGAACCCACCCCATACCCCAGAAGTACTACCTCGTGCATGAGAGGTTGGGAACCTGGAAATCCCCGCAGTGGGAGGAAATCCTCAAGTTGAATCTGTGCGACGAGAGGACGCGCTTAGCCTACGATTAAGCTCGCTCCTTTAAGCGGTAAAGGCTTTGAACAGCTGGGCCAGTGAACCCGACTTCTTTCGATTGATAATCCAGAATAATGGATATGCTGTGGACATTGCCTTGCTGGGAGAGGATGCACTTAGAAAGTTAGAGCTGAATGAGTACGATCTGGCCATTCTCGACCTTAATTTACCCGATATTGATGGTCTTAAGCTTTGCCAAACGATCAGAGCTCAGAGAGCTAAGCTCTTAATTCTCATCCTGACTTGCCGAGTAGGCCTTAAAGACAGAGTAATGGGGTTAGGCATAGGGCTGATGATTATTTGGCCAGGCCTTTTCACTTCCAGGAGCTTCTTGCGCGGATCAGGGCTCTCTTGAGGGAGACTTGCCCTCAAAGGAGCCTGTTTTAAAACTCGGCGACTTAAAGCTTGACCCTTCTTGCCGCGGTAGTTTGGCAAGGAAATCGCCGTCTTGATTTAAGGAATAAAGAATTCAGTATCTTAGAGTATTTGATGCGCAGAGCGGGAGAGGTAGTGCGCCAGGAAGAGCTTTTAGAGCATGCCTGGGGAGAAGAAGAGCTCGATTTCTTCTCCTGCAGCCCGAGGGTGCATGTTCATTCCCTGAGAAGAAAACTCGGCGATGATGCGCAAAACCCTAAGTGTTTAGAAACTGTTGTCGGGGTGGGTTATCGATTCAGAGATGAAGTTGAAATTAAGTCCCCTCAGATTATTTAGAAAACCCTCCACCCTGAAAGGGCAAATAGTGCTTATCAGCCTTGTTGCCCTCTTTCTTGTAAATTTCCTCTCCCTGCTGTTTGTCAACCTTTTAGCAGCGTATTTGTTTCAAATTACCCTAATCTGTCCTTCTTAGGCGAAGCCTTGCCTGAAGACATTGCAGGTTCCGTTGAAGAAGGATCTTCCTCAGTCCGACCGCCATTATCCAATTTGTGACCACAAATGAAATCATAGAAGCAAGAAGACTCGCCTAATCGACTATCCAAAGCCTGCGCCTCTTTTCTATCGAACTCCTTTTGTTAACTACCATTCTGGGAGGTGTAGGCATTTATTTTCTTTCCCAGGGGCCGCTTCGTCAAATCGAAGAAGCTTCACACACTGCTAAAGAAATCTGGGCTCATCTTTAAGCAAGAGACTCTCTTTTCCGGGGTCTTCCGAAGAAGTAAAGGCACTGATCCATGCCTTTAATAGAATGTTGGAGCGCCTGAATAAATCTTTCCGCGAGCAAGAAAGGTTTACTTCTCTGATTGCTCATCGCGCGAACTTGGAAGTGGCTCTCCAGGACGAGAAAACTAAAGAGATGGAGTTTCGAGAAATGGCACAAACCTTAGGGACGGCATTAAGTCGCCTCGAAAATCTGGTGGAGGACCTGCTCCTTCTACTGGCCAGAAGGGGCATATTCTGAAACGCAGTGATGAACTCACCCTGACATTGAACTGGGGAAGAAAATCCGAAGCCATATCACTGAAGGCGAAGGAAGGCCGAAGCTTCGATTCATCTACGGGGTCGCGCCCATAACGCTCAAACAATTCTTGGGGCTTTTGGTGCAGATAACCTGGTAGAGTGACGCACGGCGTTAGGCTGATCAGCCCTATCGCCTCTCTCCTTGTCCGCCAGGTCAAGCCTACTTAGAGCCTTCGTTCCGTTGGGATAACCTTCTTCACTTCTCTGACTTAAAGCTAACTCCCCAAAGTTATAACTCCCCCCTATGTTTCCAGAAAATTATGTAACAAAATCCTCTTCTTGGTCAAGCAAATTGCTTTGCCGTAGAGATTGCTAGCTAAGGCTGTTCCCAGGGCACGGCAATCCAGACGTCCGAACTGAATTCAAGTACTTTACCAAAGGGCTGGGCATTCTGCAAGAGAATATTATTCAGAAATATTCTTATATAAATTCAGATGTATTCCGATTCTTAATTTCCTTGATTCACGGATACTACTGAGTAGAGGGTGCAGGAGGAAAGTATATTTGTTTAGATCTCAGAGCGCAATGTTTAGCAAAGTGTTCGAAAATCTCGGGGAGAAACGAAATTCAGTTTTTTGCTCAAGATCAGTCTTATCTAATCCGGTGCTGGTCGTATCGATAAAACCCCCTATTTTTTGTGCAATCGAGAGGCCATTAACTCAGTGAAAGCGTCGAATTTTCCCGGACTCGCAAGCCCTACATTCGAGGTTTGATAGTCCGGGAACTGCCAGAATGCTTTTAACCTTTTGAGGAAGAAGGAGGATAAAGTGAAGAAGATCAAAGTCATCATCCCCGTTTATACAGACCTTTGGACAAAAGCTCATATCGAAGAACTAAACCAATGTAAAGATCCTGATACAGAATTAGCGGTGGTTTCTTTAACATGGGGGGCTGAGTCAGTCGAGAATGGCTATGATGACGCTTGGAATGCTGTCCCTACTGTTCTTGAGGTCGAGAAAGCTGAAAGGGAAGGCTTTGACGGTGTAATTCTATCTTGCTTTGGCGACCCGGGCCTACGCCCGGCTAAGGAGGCAGCTAAGATTCCTGTCGTTGGGGTTGCCGAGGCAAGCGTACATTTAGCATCGTTACTTGGACATAGGTTTGCAGTAATCACTGCCGGGCCTCCCGATGCCGGGGCCTATATTAGGGATAACCTTATAGTTTACGAAATGGATCATAAGTGTATTGCGGTGAAATCCGTTGGGTTTAATGTCTTGGACTTAACTGAAGATAAATCAAAAATTGTAATGCAGTTCGTTCGAATGGCTGAAGGACTAATAAAAGAAGGAGCGGAGGTGATCGTTATTGGTTGTACTGGAATGACTGAAGTAGCGGGATTAATTGCCAAGGAGCTATCGGTTCCCGTTATTAATCCTGCCCCCGCGGCACTTAAGGTCTGTGAAGACTTAATTTCGCTGCAAATCTCTCACAGCAAGATCAGTTACCCCTGTCCTTCAGTCAAAAAAAGAACCTTGTTAAATTTGTGAAAGGGAGGAATTAAAATGCCTTACAATCAAGATTTAGAGCTGGCTGCAACCGCCTATAAAATAGTCCGCGATTTATGCGCAGTGAAAAGGGAAGAGACCCTTCTGATTACCATTGATTCTGCTGGATACTGGTCTCTTGCTGAAGAGACAGCCAAAGCAGGGGGAGCGTCGGGGGCAAAAATTATGGTCGCCTGGCATACCACACCCCCAGGGTATGGACGAGCAGGGGATCCCTATCTCCCGGATTGCTTACACGCAGCTATTCCCAATGCCGATGTCTGGATCGAATATAACTATCAGTGGCTACTCTACGGTAAAGCCTGGGAAGAAGCAGTAAAAGCAGCAGGTAGAGTGCGCTACCTGTTCTTAGGTGGGCTGAGCATTGATCAGATAATCAGGACTGTGGGGAAAGTCGACCTTGCCCTGCAGGAGGAATTCCAGAATACCTTGGTAGAGATGACTGTCAGGGCTAAGATGATGAGAATCACCACGCCTGCTGGCACCGATATATCTTTTGAAAATGTGCCGGGGCGACCTGTAACCAATGAAGGCTGGGCAAAGACCCCGGGGGCGCATTTTCTTTTAGGCCAAATTGGATGGGCACCCAAGGAGGAATCCATAAACGGAAAGATTGTCTTTGACGGTTCATTCTCCGGCGGGGGCGAAGCGGATTTAGGGATTCTTCGCCATCCAGTTACTTTCCATGTGAAGAACGGTAAATGGTTCGATATAACAGGCGACGAGGAAGCCGCTTTTTTAAAAGGATGGTTTGATCGCTTGGATGATGACAGAATGCATAATGTCGCTCACGTTTGCTATGGGTTCAATCCCGGAGCTCGTCTCTCCGGCTTGTGCACGGAGGATGAACGGGTATGGGGGTCCACGGAATGGGGATTCGGCTACCAGGGGCCCTTCTTCCAGGGCGATGCTGGTCCGGCCGCCACTCATGTCGATGGAATCTGCCTGAGCTCCTCCGTTTGGCTTGATGACCAGCAGATTATCGATTGCGGAAAACTCACACACCCTAAATTAGCAGACCTTGCTCGTAAAATGGGCAAACAATAGCTTCAAGCAGGAAGGAGGCGAAATAGTCAAAATTTATAATCTTACTAAAAATGAGAAAAAAGGAGAACAGGTATGGTCAAAAAATTTTTGCAAAGGATTGGAATTGTACTTTTAGAACTTGTACTTGTCAGCAGTATTGCTGCATGTGCTGCGCCTGCTACCCCTACAGCTACTTCCCCTAGCCCTACAGCCACAGCCTCCCCGAGCCCAACCCCTACTACTTTACCAACAATAAAAATTCTCGGTACAATGCCGCTATCGGGTGAAGCTGCAAACCTTGGTCCAGCTTATGACAGGGCGATTCGCATGGCGGTGGATGAACTGAATGAGAAAGGGATCCCCGGCTTTGCAGGCATCGATTACAAAGTCATTGACACTGAAACCAAACCTTCCACATTCCAAAAAAAGCTGGAAAGAGAAATCCAGACCTGGCATCCGAACCTTATTATCGGCGCCGCTCTGGAGACGGAAATCCGAGTTCCCTGTCAGCTTTCACCTCAATACAAACTCCCTTGCGGTGTTGGCGGGCACTTAAGCATGTCTAAGTATATGCCTCCCGGTGAAGTCCCCCTGTCTAAATGGGTATGCTACTATGGGTATTCGGACTACTATTGCGGATGGTTAGCTGGCCAATTTTTCCATGAAATGGGAGCCAAGAAAGTAGCTTTCGTCGGGGGCGACTATGATTGGAGCTATAGCAACGGTATGGGTTTGAAAGCTTACTGGGAGCAGAACGGAAAACCCTTTGAAATTGCACCTGTTATCTATACGCCGCTTGATAAAACCGATTTTGCTACTGAAGTTAACATCGTTAAAGAGGCAAGCCCAGACGCTCTTTACTGTGCCTACATGGGAGCTGGCTGGTTCAGCTTCCCCAAACAGCTTCAGGATGCTGGAGCCATGCCTAAGTACTTCCTCTATGATCCTACCTATTCGAACATGGGAGGCGCTAAAATCACCGGGGCCTATGGTGCAGAAAATATTTATACCCTTGCTGATCATGATCCTGATTCGCCTGCCTGGGCTGATTTTGTAAAGAAATGGAAAGCCAGATACGGCCAGGATGCTTATCCTGAAGCGTACACTAACAACCATTATCAAGTCATCTACTGGTTCATCGAGGCCGTTAAAAAAGCTGGGCCTACAGCATTGACGGATCACGAAGTGCTGATCAACGCCATGCACCAGACTTCCTTCCAAAATGTCTGTATCAGCCCCATGGGATCTCTGGATGACTATGGGAGTAACTGGGGAGCTACGGCAGCAATCATTCAATTTCAACCAGGTTCCGATTTAGATCCAAGCTTTCCTTTGCATGAAGTATTGATCAAGAAGTATGAAACGCCTAAGAAGGATGCCAATAGTGTTTTAGAGGAGATGAAAGGCCTTACAAAATTAGAGCAAGGCCAAGCTTACCCAGCTGGTGGTTAAGTCTTCACAATAGGCCCCCCGTTGTTTGTGTTCGCGTGCAACGGGGGGCCCCTAATTGCTTTTAGAATGTGGAGCTTTACGAGAATGCTTAATGTAAAGAACATCAAAAAGGCTTTCGGAGGTTTAGTGGCATTAAAGGGCATTGATCTTGCCGTTTCCTCATGCAAAGTCACTTCTCTAATCGGACCTAATGGTGCTGGCAAAACCACTTTATTCAATATTATTGCCGGTGCTTTAAAACCTGACGCAGGAGAAATTATCTTTGAAGGTATCAATATAGCGAGGAAGCCGCCCTATGAGATTTCACAACTTGGTATCGCTCGAACGTTCCAGCTTCGGAACATATTCTCCAGTCTCACCGTTTTTGAAAATATCTATGCAGGCTTACTGCGGGATAAAGTTTCAGGAGCGGATAAGAAGAATGGAAAGGCGAGGGAAATTCTTTCATATTTGGGCCTCACAGCAAAAGAAAATCGGCCCGCGAGCAGCTTGTCTCCTTTGGAAATGAAATTAGTAGAGCTGGGGAGAGCATTGGCTACCGAGCCTAAGCTTCTACTGCTTGATGAATTGCTGGGTGGGTTAATCGGGCCGGAGACTCTAAGGATCTGCGAATTCGTAGAGGATTTGCGATCCAAAGGGTACACCATTCTGCAAATTGGGCATGAAATCAAACCCATCATGCGTACCTCCGATTGGATCTATGTTCTTAATGAAGGAGAAAAAATTGCCGAAGGAACGCCAGATGCCGTACGCCAGAATGATGAAGTGCTAAAAATCTATCTGGAGTTAGAGGAATAAAGATGCCCGCTCCATTATTAGAGGCGGAAAACCTTACCGTGGCCTACGGTTCTTATTTGGCCTTAAAGAATGTAAATTTTTCTGTTTTGGAAAGTGAAATTGTGGCTATTGTCGGGCCTAACGGTGCCGGTAAAACCACCTTGTTAGAGACATTTGCTGGCCTCAAGAGTCCGAAAGCGGGACAGCTAAGGTTCACGTGCCGGCCAATCACCAGATTAGGTTCGCTACAGCGGAGGAAACTCGGCTTAATGCTTATCCCGCAAGAAGGAAATCTATTCCCAGCGATGTCTGTCCGTGACAACCTGCAACTGGGGGCGTTCTTCGAGAAGAAAGAGAGAACCAACGAACTGCTATGCCAGGTTTTCTCCGCTTTTCCCAAACTTCGAGATCGGATCTTTCAGCTCGCGGGGACCATGAGCGGGGGAGAACAACGAATGTTAGCTATAGGCATTGGGATTGCCTCCAATGCAAAAATCCTGATGATCGATGAGCTTTCTTTGGGTTTAGCACCCAAAGTAGTGGCAAGCATCTTGTCAATCCTTGAAGAATTCCGAAATAAAACCGGCATCACTATTATCCTCTCTGAACAAAGTATCAAGGCACTTGAAGTCGCAGACCGCATTTATGGATTGGAAGCAGGCGAAATTGTCTTTACCGAGCACGCCAGACAAATGAACCATGACTTGGTTAAGAATCTCTACATGGGTATATGAGCCTTCGATTACAGGAGGAATCAACGTAATGATCTTACAAGGAATTATTACAGGGATCATCATAGGGGGAGTTCTCTCCCTGCCAGTAATGGGTGTTGCGCTTATCTACGGAGTAACAGGAATTCTCAACTATGCTATCGCCACCATCGGCACTTTCGGCGTCTTCGTAACCTGGATGCTCTGGTCGTCGGTTGGTATGGTGCCTGCCATTTTGGCGGGGCTTCTCACCAGTTTTGCACTCGGATTTGGATTGCAACAATTCTTGCTGAATCCGTTAATCCGGAGAAAAGGGAATAATCTTACTCTGTTCTTCATCATTACCTTTGGGATCGCTACTGTCGTATCAGGATTAACCAAGATCCTTTTCCCCAGACCGACAATTTCCATTGAACTGCCAAAGATCGGCACTCTGCTGATTGCAAATGTGGCGGTAGATGTAAGCAAGATTATCGCCGTAGGTATCGCTGTGGGAGTGCTGGTGGTCATGCGGATTATGGAAATGGCTACTAAAACTGGAAAATCTTGGATTGCCACGTCTCAGAACCTTAAAATGGCTAAACTGGTAGGAATCAATGTTGATTTTGTATTCAGCTTGGTCTCAGGCATTGGTCATTTATTAGGCTTCATTGGGGCGTTATTCTGGGGCGTCCTCTACAACCTTACTGTTATTACGGGCTGGGACCTTTGTTTCTTGGGCTATATTATCGCTATCGTGGGGGGCATCGGAAATGTATGGGGTGGCATGATCAGCGCTTTAATTATGGGAATCATTATCAGTTTTGCTGGCTATTGGTTAGGTGGAATGTGGCAGAGCGTTGTTCTGTATGTAATATTGCTCGCTATTCTGATTATAGCCCCGAAAGGAATCTTGGGGAGTGAGCGCTCAGTTTAGGCTTTTAAATTTTCTTATGGAGGATACTCGGGGATGAATTCGCAAAGGTTCCAATGGAGTGGAATTTTGCTTCCGCTTTTTCTTCTTTTCCCCGCCCTTTTAGCTTTAAAAGGCGGATACCCTCAATGGGTTACCGGATACCTTTATCTTTTTATCATCCAGGGATACGTTGCCTGGCTGCTGTTCTACAAAGCTGGCCAGTCCTTTTATGGTTATGCCGCTACCATGGCTTTAGGAGCTTACACCTCCGTAGTATTACAACGGTTTTACAGCGTGTCACCCCTCCTGCAGATTTTGCTCGGTGCATTGTTGTCCGGGCTTCTGGCGATAGTCTTCTACCTTTCAATCAGTCGTTCCAGAGGTTTCTATGCTGGAATGGCTTCCTTTTTATTGGCTATCCTTATGCCGAAACTTATTGAAGCGCTTTATCCCATTACAGGTGGGCGAAGTGGCGTTCAGATTGATAGCCTCAATATCTTGTTAGGCAATACGAGCTATTTTTTGATTATAATATTGGTCACTGCAGCGATAGTATCTCTTGTCGTTTGGCTAACTCGAACCAGAGTAGGAAAAATATGGACCCTGATCTCGGAAAATGAAGATCTGGCCCAGGCTGTGGGATTAAACACCTTCCATTACAAGCTGTTAGCCTATGGCGTCGCCGGTTTAATCTCGGGGTTGGGTGGGGGGTTATATGTCCATTATACGAGTTCCATTTCCTCGGTGGATATTAACGTATTTACATCCGTGTCCATATTCTTTATTCCTTTGTTGGGGGGCAAGAGATCAATGCTTGGTCCTGTAATCGGTGCTCTGTTTATTGTCTTGTTTCCAGAGCTATTCAGTTCCGTTGAGAGGTATATAGAAATCTTTTATGGCTTGGCATATATAATGGTGATGATCTTTCTGCCCAATGGCTTGATCGAAGATCTGTGGCGATTCTTAAAAAGATTGTACTTTCGAATCTTTTTGCATAAAAAGCTTGAAAATGGCTGACCCTGTTAACAGATGTCGGCTCTGAATTGTATAGAGGATTTTTAGTTGTTTCTGAGCAAAATATGCTGAACGCGGTTACATGCTGTAAGCGAAGAGATCTGCGCGATAAAGGAGGTAGGAATTTAAATGGATCTCATGGAAACGGTAAAAATGAACCTTCCAATGCGTTCAGGGGGAGTTGATGACCAAAAACGAATTTCGATTAATAGTTGACATATTAGAGAACCTCGGGTTTTGGGTATATATTTTGAACCTGCGGAGAACCCTTACGTTTTCTTATTTAAGCCCGGATTTTTTAAAAATTGTTGGATATCCAGAAAGTCAATTAAAGATTCCCCTTTTCTGGTCCAAGATCGTACATCCAGATGACCGCGAGTTTTTAGCGCAAAGGGATAAAAAATTGATGCAGGGCATAAGTTCTACAACCTACTATCGGATTATTAGTAAAAATGGCCAGATAGTCTGGGTTTCTGACAGAGCTAGCCCTATTGAAGAGGCAGGGAAAATTGCTCGAATCATAGGAGCTATCCGGGATACTACTGAAGCTACTCTAGTGCAAGAGGCATTAAAAGAAAGCGAGGCTCGTTTTCGGGTAGCTCTACAAAATGCACCAATTGCAGTTTTCCAGCAAGATCTGCAGCTACGTTATACTTGGCTATACAAACCACAGGTAGTCAAAAATCCAGAAGAAGCGATAGGCAAAACAGATTTTGAAATTTTTCCCTACGAAAACGCATTGATCTCCGCGGCCTTAAAGAAAAGCATCTTGGATACAGAAGGGCCTGTTCGTGGTGAGTATAAGGTAACCAAGGACGGAGAGACTCATTATTTCGATTTGACAGGAGAGCCGCTAAGAGACGAGTCCGGGCACATTATTGGTATAAATTGCGCAACTATGGATATTACCAAATACAAAGCCTTGGAGGCCAAACTCAGGGAAAGTGAATTACGCTTCCGCTCAATTTTTGAAAATGCTGGCGTGGGCATCGCTTTATTAGAAAGATCAGTATTAATTATGGCAAACGAGGCCTTTTGCCAATTCCTCGGCTTTTCCAAAGAGGACACTCTAAAATCTGAAATTTCAGATTTTTACCGACAGCAGATCTTCCTTCCAGAGCTTTTTTTATCAAGGGAAACTAACGAGTTGGGTATTGAGAGGCCCTTTATCCTCCAAGGCGGACAATTAGCATGGGGCCGAGTATCCATTTCTGTGATTAAGAATGCGGATGATTTTCCCCAATACATCTTAGTTTGCGAAGATATTACTAAGCGCAAGCAAGCAGAACTGGCTCTGGAACAGAGCGAGAAGCTACTGCAGCGCATCACGGATTCCACCTTGACGCTAATTTTCATTCTGGATATTAAGGAAGAAAAATGTATTTACTTTAACAAAACTGCGGCTAATTTTTGGGGAAACCCAAATGTCACAATCGTCGCTAAGATACACCCGGGAGATCGGGAGAGATGGAAAGATTTTCGCTCGCGGCTGTCTTTGGCGAAAGATGAAGAAATAATTGAAACATCATTCCGCGTGATGAATGTCAAGGGGGAGTGGAGGGCCTTAAGAAGTTGGAATACGGTTTTTAAAAGAACAAAAGATAGCGAGGTAGCCGAAATCATAGTCTCTTCAATTGACGATACTGAATACCAAAATGCTCTACATGAAGTGCAAAAATATCAGCAGCAGCTCATTGGTTTGGCCTCCGAAATGTCAATTGTAGAGGAACGAGAACGTCGACGTATTGCCGGCGCCCTTCATGATTCGGTTGGTCAGGCTCTGGCCATGGCCAGAATGCAGCTCAGAGCTGTGCACAAGATGATCAAAGAGAGAGAGTTATATAAGAAAATAGACCAAGTTTGCGATTTATTGACGGAAGCTGTAAGCCAGACCAGGTCTTTGATTCTTGAGCTGAGCCCTCCTATATTGCAGGAGTTAGGGTTCGAAGCCGCAGTTGCTTGGTTAGTCAACCAAATGAACAATCGTTATGGGATGTCGATTCTCTTGGAGAAAAAGGGCGACGGTGTTCTTGCTTTAGATTTCGAGGCAGGAGTACTTGTGTATCAAGCTGTGCGGGAATTGCTGTTTAATGTCCTCAAACATGCTCGAGTCAGAGCGGCCTAGGTCCTGATCGCGCAAAATGGCGGAATAATCAAAGTCTCCGTCAAAGATTCTGGAATTGGGTTTGAATTTAAACGGATAGACAAAACATTTAACCCAGAAGGTTTCGGCCTTTTCAGTATCCGGGAACGCTTAAAATATTTTGGCGGCGAAATGAAAGTTAAATCCGATGTAGGCAAAGGCACTGTTGTAGAAATCTCTGTTCCTGTGGGACCATCGCGGCAAAGAATTGTCTGAAATCCATAAAGCTATATTATGATCAGGAACTAATATTTAGAAGACAGGAGCGGGAATGAATATCCGGATTCTTTTAGTAGATGATCATCAAATTTTCCTCGAAGGATTAGATAGCTTATTCAAGCAAAGCCAAGGCTTTGAAGTAATAGGGGAAGCGCGAGATGGTCGTTCTGCGGTCCTCTTGGCTCAAGAACTGCAACCAGATATTGTCATAATGGACCTGACGATCCCTGGGGTTAATGGAATCGAGGCCACGAAACAGATAATGGCAAAGGCAATTAATACAAAGATCATTGCATTGTCAATGCATGCTGATCAGTTTTTCGTAACTGAAATGTTCAAAGCTGGCGCCAGAGGGTATCTTCTTAAAGATGATGATTTTGACAACCTCTTGGTAGCAATCAAAACCATTCTGAACGGAGGGGTGTTTGTAAGCCCAACGCTATCCGATCTGCCTGTCAAAGAATACATTCGCTGCATTCCTGAAGTCGAACAAAACACGGCCATGCTAATTTCGCTGTCAAAGAGAGAACGAGAGTTCCTGGAGTTAGTAGCGTCAGGGAAATCAATAAAAGGAATCGCCATAACTATGCACGTGAGCCCTAAAACCCTTTATTCGCACAGGGAGAACATTATGAGAAAGTTGAACCTTAAGAACTCCAATGAACTTATCAAAATAGCGACTTTGCTTATGATGAACAAGAAGTGAGGTAGGCTTACTTGATCCCTGTGAACTTTCCGGGGTTTGCCAGATGATTTTGTGTAGAGAGTCTTAAGTCTTTCGATTGATGCAGAATCTGTTCCGAAGGGAACACCATCCTAAAGCTTGGCCTTTGATGCCCGTTTATAAATCCGTTAGAATATCGCCACAGCCGGCGTAGCTCAGCGGTAGAGCAGCTGATTTGTAATCAGCTGGTCGAGAGTTCGAATCTCCCCGCCGGCTCCATTTCCTGATGGCGATCAAAGTGAAAGCCGGGTAGACGCGATCTGTTATCGAGTATTCAGGCACCAACTTTGCTGTTTTCCTGATAAATTAATGTATATCGGGTATGGAAATAGTGGTATTTGGGTCGGAAGAATTTTGTTCTATAATGGTTTGAGTGGAGCGAAATTAGCTGGCCTTCGGAATCTACGCGGAGGGAAAAATGGAGAAGAAACTTAAAGAAAAGATTTTAATCATCGACGATGAGCCGGATATTGTAAAATTGCTGGGAGATTTTCTTACCGGACTGGGTTACGAAATCCTGGCTGCCTATAATGGTAAAGAAGGCCTGGAGGTTGCTCGCAAGAGCCACCCTGACCTTATTCTGCTCGATTATGTCATGCCCGAGATGGATGGTTATGTTTTTCTTGATGAGATGAGGAGAGACCCACAGCTCCTGGCTACCCCCACTGTCATGATCACCGTGAAGGACTCTTATTCTGACCAAATCTATGCTGCCGTTCATGCCACTCCCGATTACCTCGTGAAGCCTTTTACTCTCAAGCAGCTCCAAGAAATCGTGGAGAAGGTTTTAGCCAGGCGGAGAGCGCCCGAAACAAAGCCCGCCGGTTAATTGAAGGAAAAAACCCTCACTCTCCTCAACGAGCTGAGGAGTACCCCGCGGCAGGGACAAGTGGTCGTTGCCTATAGCGGTGGCCTGGATAGCTCTGTGGTCCTGAAGTTAGCATCGGAAGCTCTGGGGGTCAAAGAAGTGGTGGCCGTTCATGTCGACTGGGGACCTTACGCATACTCCGGCCAAATAGAGAGGGTGCAAGCTTTTTGCTCGGCTCTCGGTGTTGCCACACAGATTCTCCCAGGTAAAGATAGGCTGGAGGGGGTGCTGAAGGGAGGGCCTGCCTGTAATCGTTGCACTCGCCAGGCCAAAATAGGCCTCTTACGTCACTCTTTCGCGGACTCTCTGATCCTCACGGGGGCCAACCGATCGGATAGTTGGGGATGGCATGGGCTCCCGCTCCTTAAGGGGGTATATGCGCCGCTTTTCTCACTAACAAAGGAGGAGATCGCCGAGCTGGCTTCAAGCTTGCGGATTCAAGTTCCAAGAATTGGGGAGAGCTCGGGGCGTGAAGGCTGTAAAGCAAAGCACCTGCTGAAGCCACTCATCTCCTCTTCTTACCATGGGGAGCCGACCTGTCGAGCTAATGAGATCCTTCTTTCCTTCCTCAAACACGTCGAGGAGGGAAGAAGATTGGCAAACATAAAAATCTTAGGACCACTCAGCGAGAATGTGGCAATCATCAACATCCTTCCCCCCTTATCAGCTGAGGCGCAAATGGATCTCCTGAACGAGTTCCGAGCGGCAACCCTGCCCCTTAAGGAGATTTTATTTGCTGATTCCCTCCTTGCCCTTACCATCGTTGCGAATCCGGCGCTTTTTAATGATCTGCACGCTCGACAAGCTGTAGAGGAAGGAATTTTGACCCCTGCTTTTTCTGCGCCGCTTAAGTTCCGCTGGGTGAAAAGCAATAACAAGCGCTTGCTGTCCTTCCACGTAGTTCATGCTCAAAAAGAGGATGACTAATCCAGCTCAAGATCGTTTCAATGATGAGTCTTACGAGAGGAGAGAATGCGCCAAGTGCGATTAAAGATCTGAGGTAAGGAAACGGACGAGACTTCTCCGACGACGAGGAAGACGCCGCAATTTCTCTGCGATAAAGGGCAGGGTTTACCTCTCCTTTATCATTTCTTTAATTCTCCTTGGCCTTCGATCGTTATAATGAAAGACATGGACAAATTGAGCGTGCTCTTGGTTGAGGATGAGCGGAAGCTCGCGAACCTGGTTAAGCTCTACCTGGAAAAGGAAGGGTATGAGGTGGTTACCGCACAGGATGGAGAACAAGCTTTAGCTCTTTTTCAACGAATCAAACCAGCACTTGTGATTCTCGACCTGATGTTGCCCCTGCTTGATGGCTGGGAGGTATGTCGGCGCATCCGACAACAATCCTTCGTCCCCATGATCATGCTCACGGCCAAGGATGAAGAGGGAGATAAGGTCTTGGGTCTCTCTCTCGGAGCAGACGATTACGTCACTAAGCCCTTCAGCCCGCGAGAGCTCGTGGCCAGGGTGAAAGCCCAGTTGAGACGAGCTCGATACTGGACGCAGGAAGACGATGAGCTGGGGACGGAGGAGGTCAAGTTGAATATTTCGCGCCGGAAAGTCTGGGTGCGAGGAGAAGAGGTGCAGCTCACATCTTTGGAATTCGACCTGCTCGCCTGCTTGGCGAAAAACCCGGGAAGAGTTTTTTCCCGCAATCAGCTCTTGCATCAGGTCTGGGGTGCTAATTATTACGGCGACCCCCGGGTTGTAGACGTTCATATCGGTAATTTGCGCAAAAAATTAGAAGAGGACCCCTCTTTCCCCCTTCTAATCAAGACTGTACGTGATGTAGGTTATAAGCTCGAGGACAATGTTTAAGCGAAACGGCTGGCTCAGCTTTCGCTGGAAACTTGCTCTGGGCTTCGTCATTGTCATTCTACTTACCATGGGCATTACCCTGATTTTACAGCGAGCCATTATTCTGCCTCGCTGGGAGAAGAGCCTGCAATATACCGCCTTCATGCGCAAGGGGGAAGAGTTGGAGGACATTATTGCCAGCAATCTCCCCCGCTTTAGAAATTGGACAGAAACTCGTCCCCTTCTGGATCAGCTTTCGCTGCTTTTTCAGGTTAAGATTTTCCTCACTGACAGCAATGGTGAACTGCGGGTCCAATCACGTTACCCCGAGGACATATATCCCACCGAATCCGAGATCGACATCTCATTGGGTGGCCAGGTATCTTATACCGAGGCGCCTTCAGCGGATAATATGTCCTTACAGGTGGCCTCATACCCGCTTTTTTCTGAGTCGCGACTTATTGGAGTCCTGCAAATTGCCATGCCGATAGGAGAAGGAAGAGGATTAATTGCTTTCCCTTTCACGAGTTCCCTGCTTTTAGGAAGCGCAATTGCCGCACTCTTTTCCCTGGTTTTAGCTTTCTTCCTTGCGCGAGGAATTACCTTACCGATCTCCAGAATGAAAGAGGTTGCCCTTCGCTTCTCCCAGGGAGATTTCAAAGAAAGAGTCGAGGTTCGATCCTACGATGAGTTGGGGGAGCTTGGCCGAGCTTTGAATTCCATGGCTTATAGCCTCGATCAGGTGGAGCAGATGAGGCGCGATCTTCTGGCAAACATTTCCCACGAAATCCGCACCCCTCTTGCTACTATCAAAGGATACCTGGAGGCCTTGATGGATAGAGTGATCAAGGAAAGAGAGAGGGAGGCTACCTATTCCTTGATCCTATCTGAGAGCCAGAGACTGGAAAAAATCGTAAATTCCATCCTGGAACTCTCCCGGCTGGAATCTGGTCAAATCAAGATGGAGGTTGCTCCCTTCTCTATCAAGGAGGAATTCGAAAGACTGGAGAAGCAGTTTCAGCTTGTGTGCGAACGGAAGAAAATCGCCCTGATTATCGCCATACCTGCGGGCGACCTGGAAGTGAATGGTGATCAAGAAAGAGTACACGAAGTGCTGGAGAACCTGATTGATAACTCCCTTCGTTATACGAACAGCGGCGGGAAGGTATGTCTTTTTGCCCAAGTAGAGAGCCAAAGCGCGCTCATCGGCGTGGAAGATAATGGTGTTGGCATAGCTCCCTCGGATCTCCCCCGCATTTTCGAGAGGTTTTATCGATCAGATAAGTCCCATTCTCGCGAAACAGGAGGAACTGGGCTTGGACTGAGTATCGCCCGGAAGATCATTGTGGCACACGATCAAAGCCTGAAGGTAGAAAGCGAGTTAGGCAAGGGAAGTCGCTTCTTCTTTTTCCTTCCGCTTGCCAAAAGGAGGAGCGAATATGGAGATCAAGGATGAACTGGAGGCCCAGAGTATAGTCGCGGTCTTACGGAATCAGCTGAATGAGGAGAAAACTGCTGATCCCTGGATTTATTTTAAAGGCCGGGGCAGAGCTCCTCTTTCATCCAAGTTCAATGTCTTAATCTACAAAAATAGTAAGGGCTGCTTTAAGGTTGTGACGACAGACGAGCATACTCTGGAAATACTGGTATCGGGGGAGAAATGCGCGGAAAAGCGTCGAGTTCGCGTGGATATAGACGATGCGGGTATCGGTTGTCCTATCGGAGGGGTCCTCATCGGGGCTTATCATCATGGGAAGGGGCTCTTTCTCTACGAGGAGATTCCCGTGGTTTTTTTTCAGCCTCCCGATTTCTCCCAGAAGCTCTACGTGAATGAAGCCGAGCGCATCTCGCTTCAGCTGATTGAAAAATTAGCCTGCGACCCAAAAGAATCAGTAGTTTACATCTGCACGGGTTATATCCACCAAAGGACCAAAGAGGCTTTGCGTAGAATTGGTTTTGAAGTTCAAGTGACGGAGATTGAGCCACCCCTCCAGGATCTTTTGGAAGACGCCCTCAAACAGTATCTGAAGGAACGCTTCAATTTCGCCGGCTTTTACGACCCTAAAATCGACAACCCTGTCTCAGGTTTCGCGCAGGCAATGCACTGGTTGAAGGAGAATCCTGAACGGATGCGATTTGCGAAAACAGGGTGGAAATTTTTCAGCTTCGCCGAGAATTGAAATAGCGTCGCAGTTTTTTGAAGGTTGTATCCAGATGTTCTGAGATTACTTTTACTTCAGCTACGAGGGGCATGAAGTTCGTGTCGCCTTGCCAGCGAGGGATGATGTGCAGATGGAAATGTGAGTCAAGGCCAGCTCCGGCGGAGACGCCAAGGTTCATGCCTAAATTGAAACTCTCTGCCTTGAGGGCCTTCCCTAAAATTTCCAGACACTGGTTGCTGATCTCCCAGAACTCTCTCCCCTCGTCGGCTGATAGCAATTGCGGACTCGAGAGATGTTTAAGCGGAGCAATCAGAAGATGCCCATTGTTGTAGGGGAAGGTATTCAGGATTACAAAAAAGCTCGGGCTTCTTTCCAGGACGTAGTTTTTTTCATCCATACTGGCCTGGGCTTTTTCACAGAGAAAACATCCCTTCAACTGTCCTGCCCCAATATATGTCATCCGCCAGGGCGCCCAGATTTTCTTCATCGCTATGCAGCCTTATGAGAAACATTATACACTTACAACCGGTGAGCGAAGATTCTTGATTGGATTTTTGTGCTTATTTCAGCCTTTATCGTTCTTGCGGCCTGGAGTTTAAGTCTGCTCCTTTCTTTGGTTTTTCGCGTTTCTTCTTATACTACAAGGAACCTACTGCATATTTTGGCTGGCCTCTGGGGGCTTCTGTGGCTCTTTTTTCAATCGCAGATTCTGGCAACTGCTTTGGCCGGGGCATCTTTTCTCGTGCTTCTCACTATTGGGTTAATCAGGTCACGCTTCCCCTCATTAGACGGACTGACCTCTTCTTTCGCCTGGGGGAAGGAGGGGATCTGGGGAGTGGTCTCATTTGCCTTTGCCCTCACCATAATCACTTATTTCCTCTGGCCCTTTAAGGAGATTGGCACAGCCTGTATCTTCGCTCTCGCTCTAGGCGATGGGATGGCGGATGCTGTCGGTCGGCGCTGGGGAAGGATAAGGTATAAATTGCCATGGAACAAAGGAAAAACGCTCACAGGCAGCCTGGCCTGCTTTTCGTTCTCGGTGGTTGGAATCTACCTGTCCTTCGCCCTCTTCAAGGCCCCTCTTGATTTCTATCTCTTCTTGGGAGGAGGCTTTCTCTGTGCTTTAGTTGAGGCCATAAGCCCCAGCCAGACCGATAACCTTTTCATCCCCCTGACCCTGACCATTTTTTTATTCAGCTTTTAACTGCCCAGGGTGAAACAGGTCATCGTGTCCTTAACCCCTGAGATTTTCTGCACCCGAGCCATGACAAGAGTTGCGATCTCGGCGGGGTTGGGAGCCTCGACGACAGCAATGGCGTCGAAAGGCCCGGTAATACCGTTCGCCTCTTTTACACCCCCTATTTTGCGTAACTCTGCAACTACGTCTAAGGCAGAGCCAAGATCTGTTTTGATCAGGACATAAGCCTTCATCTTTTCCTCCCTTCATTCAACCGTGACTGACTTCGCCAGATTCCGGGGTTGATCAATATCGCAACCCTTCTCCTTAGCCATATAATACGCGAAAAGCTGCAGGGGAATAATGGCGAGGATAGGGGAGATGAGGTGGTTCGTTGGAGGCAATTCCCACTTTTCGTCTGCCTGAATGGCGTTCCCTATTCCCGCCTGGGTGATTGCCAGAACCTGACCTCCTCGGGCTTTAACCTCTTTCAAATTGGAGGCGGATTTCATAAGGAGGTGGTCCTGCGTTGCCAGGAGGCAGACCTGTTTTCCGAGTGTGATCAAGGCAAGAGGGCCATGCTTGAGCTCTCCGGCAGCGTAGGCCTCGCAATGGACATAAGAAATTTCCTTTAGTTTCAGGGCACCTTCCATCGCCGTTGCATAATCCAGGCCCCTGCCCAGGACGAAATAGTCGTTAAGGTAACGCAAGCGGTGAGCATAATCCTGAATCCTCTTTTCCATTTCCAGGACCTGTTCTGCCAGCAGGGGGATTTTCTGCAGCTCGGTGGTTATCCGACGCAGCTCCAGGATAGACGAGCTCTCCCTGTTCTGGGCCAAGAATGTGGATAAGAGGATGAACGAGAGCAGCTGTGTAACGTAGGCCTTCGTTGAAGCCACGGCTATTTCTGGCCCGGCTTTCGTATAGAGGACCCAGTCCGCATCACGGGAGACTGAGGATCCCCGGACGTTTGTGATAGCGAGAACCGGAACCCGCTGTCTTTTAAAGCGATGGAGAGCGGCGAGAGTATCCGCTGTTTCTCCGGATTGGCTGATTACTACCGCCAGGGACTTGGGAAGGAGGGGAATTGGCCGATAGCGCATTTCAGAAGCGATATCAACTTCCACGGGCAGCTTTACCAGCTCCTCGATGAACTGTTTACCGCAGATCCCGGCATGGTAAGCAGTGCCGCAAGCAGTAATGTATATATGTTCGAGGCTGCGAATAAATTCCCGGGGTGGGGCCTCCTCGAGTAGGACTCCCTTTTCCCAGTTCAGACGTCCTTGCAGAGTTTCCTTCAGCACCTGGGGTTGCTCATGGATCTCCTTAAGCATGTAATGTTCGAACCCGCCTTTTTCGGCCATATGCAGGTCCCAGTCTATTACGATTGGCTGCCGGGAGATTGTTGCCCCCTCAATATTGAAGAGCTCTGCCCTGTGCTTTTCAATTCTGGCGACCTCGTTGTTATCCATGACGATGATTTTTTTAGTGTAGGGGAGCAGAGCTGTGATATCGGAGGCGAGAAAGTTCTCTCCTTCCCCTAAGCCTAAAACTAATGGGCTCTCCCGACGCACACACACAATCGTTCCGGGGCTCTCCCTGTGAGCGACGGCCAGGGCAAAAGACCCGGCCAGCCGCGGAACTGAAGCCAGAATGGCCTGGAACAGGTCATGGGAGCTAGTGAGATTCTCCTCGATGAGGTGGGCAATAACTTCGCTGTCGGTGTCGGAAATAAAATGGTGACCCTTCTCAATCAAATCTGTTTTAATTTCCAGGTAGTTCTCGATGATGCCGTTGTGAACGACCGCCAAGCTTCCCTTACAGTCCAGGTGAGGGTGTGCATTTTCATCTGTGGGTGCTCCATGTGTCGCCCAGCGAGTATGTCCAATCCCTACCTCTCCGGATAGTGCCGTTCCCTCCAACTCCTTCTCCAAACGAGCAATTTTGCCCTGTTTCTTTATGATTGACAGATCTTTCCCCAGAATAACTATTCCGGCTGAGTCATACCCCCGATATTCAAGCTTTTTCAGGCCGCCGAGTACGACCGGCAAAACCGAGCGAAAGCCCACATAGCCTACAATGCCGCACATTAGGAAGGGTCTCCTTTGGTCAGATTTATTTTGTCTCCCGGGCGAGGCTTTGTTCCCCAATCATCTTGGGGTATTTGTCCTCATGCCTTCAGGGTCGGAGAGATGACCCTAGAGGAATCCGCCGAATTTTTCGATAATCCTCTTCCTCGTCAGCTGATGGATCAGCCCTGGCGCTAAGGGTAAAACCTCCTTCCGCTCTATTTAAAAATTTTACGGCCCCTTTCTCCGTAGTTATATTATTATGCTAAAGGAGATATTTGTAAATTTGTAAGGCTCTGCTCTTCAGTTCGGTTTTTTTCGGACATACGGGATTAGCTTGGTGGTTTTGTTAATCAGTGCTTAAATAATCTGAGGAAGCCTGAACAGTGAAAATTCGTTATAGGATTGTGGGAAATGTTTGAAGAGGAAGAATTTAAAGAATATTTTTCCAGGTTTTTTGAGGACTTTGCCAATATCTACAACGATTTCCAGTCTAAAAAAGACCTTTACAATGATTTTTGGCAATTCATGCTGTCCAAGGCGGCTAAAGAGCTAGGATTGCTTGATCCCGCCTGCGAGAGACCGTTAACACCCGATGAAATTGAGGCGCTTTATCGTAAAATTGTCTCGCTTCTTCCCTCGGCCTCATTAAAAGAAGAAAAGGAGGAAAGTCCAGTAGATTCCGATAAAAAACCGGGGAGCCTTCCTCGGCCATCCTGGTTTAACCTGAATTTACCCGACGAACAGAAATGATCTCAGGCACGCCCTTGAATACCGCCCTTTTTGACCTGGATGGCACTCTGTTGGATAACGATGTCTCCCGTTTCATCCCCAAGTATTTTTCAATGCTGGCAGAAAAGTTTTCCGATTTTTGCCCGAGAGAGAGCTTTTATCCAGCTATGCGCGAAGCTACAGCAGCCATGATCGACAGCTCACACCCCAACAGCACAAATCAAGAGGTCTTCTGGGAGGTTTTTTTGAAGCTGACAGGGTTAGAGCGGGAGGCTATCACGAGAAAAACCGTGGTTTTTTACCAAGACGATTTCCCTACACTGCGTGAATTAACCCGCCCCGTAGACGGTGCGAGAGAACTCTTAATTGGGTTATTTGAGCGTGGTTTTAAGATAGTTATCGCCACCAATCCTCTCTTCCCACTCGTGGCAATTATTGAGAGGCTGAACTGGGCAGGAATTCATGACCTGCCATTCTCCCTCGTCACTTCTTACGAGAATATGCATTTCACGAAGCCCCACCTCGAATATTATCGGGAGATCTTAGAGCTCATCGGGGCCGAAGCCGAGAAATCAATTATGGTAGGGAACAGCCTGAAGGATGACATGGCGGCGAAGAAAGCCGGTCTTTATACTTTCTACATCACCGGGGAGGAAAACATTTCAGAAAATGAAGAACTCGTCGATGCCTGCGGCAGCCTGAGTGACCTCCAACCTTTGCTGCTTACTTAAAATTTCCGGAACCCCACCATGGGCGATTATCTTTTAAGAGGAGAAGTGGATGGTGGTATGGCCACGGTGATTGTCTGCACAAGCACTTACCTGGCAGAAGAGGGACGCAAAAAGCATGGCCTTTCTCGTCTATCTTCCTGTATACTTGGCCGTGCACTGACGCTTGTTGCCTTAGTTTCTGGCTTGCTGGAAGATAGCCAGAATGTCAGTATCCAGGTTTTATGCCAGGGTGCAGCACGGGGCCTTTTCGCCCAGGCTAATTGGCTGGGCGACGTACGAGGCTATATTCAGGAGACTCAGCTGGAGACCTGGCTTACCTCCGAAGGGAAATTCGATGTACCGAGGGCGATAGGCAGAGGGCTTTTCTATGTAGTAAAAGACGTCGGCTTAAAAGTTCCATATGTGGGATCTGTGCCGATCGTTCATGGAGGATTGGCCTCTGACCTGGCCTACTACTTCGCTCAGAGCGAACAGATTCCCAGCGCAGTAGGTTGTGGGGTTTTTGTAAGCCCCGTAGGAAAGGTGGAAGCTGCCGGCGGATACCTTGTTCAACCTACGGCCGGGGCACCACGGGAAATAATTGATATCCTCGAACGGAACGTTCAGAAAATGCTCTCACCTTCCCAGCTGATTCGGGAAGGTTGGACCCCGGAGAATTTATTCGCCGAGCTCACGAAGCCTCTTCCCTTCCAGATCGCCGACCTTCTGCCCTTGAAATTTCGCTGCCAGTGCACCCGCTACCGGGCTCGAGACTCAATTATCCTCTTGGGAGAGAGGGTTTTAAGGGAGATGATCGCCTCTCGCGAAAATGCAACTGTCCAATGCCATTTTTGCGGCAAGGAATACCTTTTTGCAGAAAGTGACCTTTCCCTCATCCTGAGCAAAATAGTTTAGGACTCCTGAAGCTAATTCAGTTTTCATCTTTTCCTCTCTCGGTTGTTATCTTATGAGCCTGTGTTAGGGGTTGAAGGCTGCTTTCCCTCTGCACAGGCGCCTGCTTCTGCGCTGGTGGTAGATGTTGGATGTGCCCGGGAGGTTGGTTCCTCACCTCATATTGGAGATCCTTAGTATGTGCTTCGCCCGGCTCAGCCCAGAAGTTCGGCGATCTCCTTCCAGTCTGCAAAACTGGGACATCAAGTTTTCTCGTAGCTCGCTGGATCATCCGTCAAATTAAGCGAGAGTAGTTTTTCTTCTCTGCTTGAGCCATTTTTTCAGTTGAGAGTAGGGGAAAGCATTCAGTAGATTCCCTTTCTCCAACCATGCCCGGCGTGCTACTCCGATGCCGAATTTCAACCAATCCATGTTTAAAGGGGAATGGGCGTCCGTGCAGATAGCGAGTTTTAAGCCAAACTGTTCCCAGGCCAGGCGGGCGTCGAGGTCCTTTAAGTCCAGGCGCTCGGGCGACGAGTTAATCTCCATGGCAGTTCGCATTTGCTGTGCTCCCTTGAGCATCTGCTTCACGTCTATCTGATAGGGGTTCCTTTTGCCTATCAAGCGCCCACTCGGGTGGCTGATAATATCAATCAATCCGTTGCGCAGAGCAGAAAGCAATCGCTCTGTCATCTTATCGCTGTCTTGATTAAAACCGGAATGAATTCCTGCTACGACTAAATCGAATTCCAGTAATTTCTCGCGAGTAAAATCTAATTGGCCTTCTGTAAGGATATTAGCCTCAATTCCCCAGAAAATTGGAAAGCCCTCCTCTCGCTCTACCTGTGCAATCTCCATTTTTTGCTTGAGGAAGTCCTCCCAGCAAAGTCCTCCGGCTACAGCAAGCGCCACTCCGTGATCGCAAATTGCCAGGTACTGATGGCCCAGCGCCCGCGCTTTTTGCACCATCTCTCGGATGGAGGATGTTCCGTCGCTCCAATCAGTGTGGACGTGGAGGTCGCCCTTAATATCGCCAATTTCCACTAACGATGGCAGCCGGCCCTCTTTTGCTGCTTCAATCTCTCCTTGGTCTTCTCGCAATTCGGGCGGGACCCATGCCAGGCCGAGAGCCGCATAGATTCCCTCCTCCGTTTCCCCGGCGATTTTTTTATCGTCCTCGAGGCGATAGAGACCGTATTCGTTGAGCTTGAATCCCAGACGCACGGCGATTTCCCTCACCCTGACGTTATGCGCCTGGGAACCAGTGAAATACTGCAAGGCAGCGCCAAATGAAGAGGGCTCTACCACACGGAGGTCTACCTGAATGTCGCTCTCGCTGATGATGCTCGCTTTTGTCGGCCCGATGAGCAGGACTTTGCGCACCTCCGACAGTTGAGTAAAAGCCTTCATCACCTCTTCCGCTTCACGCGAGGCCACGAGGATATCCAAGTCGCCGACTGTCTCCTTCATCCTTCTTAAGCTCCCGCAGCCCTGGGCGGCGAGGACAAAGGAATAATTTCTCAGTGTCTTCAATATGCTCTCAGCCAGCGGAAGGGCGACGCCCAGGGGAACTTGGTCGGATCGTCTTTTAAGTGTCTCTATGGCCTGTAAAATATTGCTCTCGGCTTTCGCCCCAAGGCGGAAGAGCTTGCGCAATTTTCCCTGACGTGCGGCTTGTTCCAGTTCTTCAATTGAGTGTACCCTCAGCTCTCGGTAGAAGAGCTGTGCCAGTTTGGGGCCTACCCCGGGGATCCTCTCTAGCTCAATCAATTCGACAGGAATCTCGCCAAGCAGTCCCTCCAGGTAGACGCAATGGCCGGTGTCCAGGTATTCTGCTATCTTGCTGGCGATGCTGGGGCCTACATTGGGGATCTCCCTTAGTTTTCCTTCGCGGTGAAGGTCTTCGATCGGGATAGGTAGGTTCGCCACCCGGCGAGCAGCTTCCGCATAAGCAATGAATTTATAGGGAATCTCCCCCTTGAGCTGAAGAAGCGAAGAGATTTGATTCAATAACTTGGCGATCTCTTCATTCCTCATATTGGAATTATATGCTTTTGTGATGGGAGGTGTTAATATAACCTTCACCGGCTCCAGAAAGAATTGACCTCCTCAACGCTGGGGTGGAAAGAGATGAAGGTTATTCCCCTCTCTCTGGAGGACGTTTTCGTGCAGCTCCTGCAAGAGCAGAGAATAAGTGGAAGCTATCAACATTGAGTCTTTTGACCAGGAAATTCGGATATTTTATGGCCCTCGACCACCTCGACCTCTCCATTTCCGCTGGCCTCATTTTTGGTTTTCTCGGACCGAATGGAGGCGGGAAGACGACCACTGTCCGCATTCTCTGCGGGATCCTCGCTCCCACTTCAGATAGGGCCGCTGTCCTGGGTTTTGGCTCCCACCTCGAAGCGGACAGGGTAAAGGAAGTAATCGGCTACGTGTCCCAGTCGTTCTTGCTCTACAGGAATCTCACCGTCGAGGAGAACCTGCTCTTCTATTTCCTCGCTCTACGATGCAGTTTCACCCGCAGAGAGTTTCGAATTGTTGGAACGTTACAGGCTCGAAGCCTCAGGCGCGCCCGCGTACACAGCCTGTCTCCTGGGAAAAGCCAATGACTTGCTCTGGCCTGCGCGATAGTCCATCAACCTCAGGTTTTATTCCTTGATGAACCTACGAGCGGTATGGACCCATTTGACCGACAGGACTTCTGGGACGAATTGCGTCTGCTATCGAACGGTGGAGTCACTACCTTCTCATCACTACCATCTGCTGGACGAAGCGGAAAGATGTCACAGAGTGGGCTTTATCCATCTGGGGAAGCTCCTCGCCCTGGGGTTCCACCGAGGAAGTTAAGCGACTCCTGCCAGGGCAGGTTTTCTCGATAAAAGGTCTCAATGTGAGAAAGCTCCTTACACTCATCCGTCAGCAACCCTGGGCGGGGGCGCCTACCTCTATGGAAATCACCTCCGGGTCCACTGTCTTTCTTCCGAAGGAGAGGAAAAGCTCAAAGAATTTGGAGAAAGGCGAGATAGCCATGTAGAGAAAATCAAACTTTCCCTCGAGGGCAGCTTCGTTTTCCTGGCGAGAAAGGAGGTCTGTGAGTATGAATAAATAATAAGAGGGTTCTAGAATCCTCAAGAAGGAATTTATTCACGTCCTGCGCGATCCCCGTGCCCTTTCCGTGACCTGATCCTTCCCGTGGTCATGCTTTTCCTGTTTGGGATGCAGTGGCATATGATGTGAAGCATATTTCTACCGCTCTTTTCGATCAGGATGAGGGGACGAAGAGCTTCCAGATGTCCCAGGCCTTTTTCCAATCAGGGCTATTTTGACCTGGCTAGAAGAGTTTCCAGCCTGAAGCAGTTGACCGGTCTGATGGATTCCGGCGAAATCAAGTGCGGAATCGTTATTCCCTCCAGTTTCACCCGGAACCTCTTGAGGGGTCTTGAGGTCGAGATCCAGGTGCTCATTGACGGGTTGAACCCGACTGTTGCGCAGACGGCCTTATTTTCCGCTCAGGCGATCGTGCATGATTTTTCCGGCCGACTTGCCCTTGAAATTGGAGAGAGAAATCGCCTGACTCTTCGTTTTTGCTGTCATAATTCTTTTATTCAGCTCGCTCCGTTTCCGGAAGCGGCTGGCTTGACGAGCGGCCGATTCTCTCTTAACCTTCCTTTAGAAATGTTTGTCAGTGCCCTTCTCTACAAGAAAATCCTGGATGTAGAGGGAGAAGTGATCGGCCGCGTCTCCGATTTTTTGACAATTTCCGGAAGCCAGGTCCCCAAAATAATCTCCCTCATCGCAAAGAAGAAGAAGGTCCTTTTCTCCGTTCCCTGGGAATGCGTGTCCGCAGTTGACTCCCGTGGTTTCCACCTCAAGCGTACAGTTCTGCGCCCTTATAAGGAGGAAGAGGGGCACATTTTACTGGCACGCGATGTGCTGGACAAGCAGATCGTGGACAAGAAGGGAATGAAAGTCGTGCGCGTGAACGATCTCCGCCTGGTTCCCTCAAATGGGGGTTATCTGATCAGCGCAGTAGATGTTGGAATCGGCGGGATCCTCAGGCGCCTCTATCTGGAGAAATTGCATAATTGGTTCTCTCGCCTCTTTCTTCGCACTCCTTCAAGCCGGGAAATACCCTGGCAGGTCGTGGAGCCGTTGGGTTCAAAGGCCGACGCCATGAAACTGAAGATCACCGTTTCGCGTTTGAAGGGTCTGCATCCCGCAGACCTGGCCGACATCGTAGAGGGGTTGGACCGGGAAGAGCGCAATATCCTCTTCTCCACTCTCGATCTGGAAACCGCCGCAGAGACAATCATGGAGGTGGAGGAACCAAAGATGCAGGCGGCTATCATCTCCAGTCTGGATTCCGAGAAGGCCTCGGACATCCTCGAGGAGATGAGTCCCGACGATGCAGCCGACCTTCTGGCTGACTTGCCCCAGCGGAAGGCCGAAGAGCTGCTTTCGCACATGGAAACTGAGGAAGCGGAGGACGTCAAGGAGCTGCTCAAATATCCAGAAAATACTGCGGGCGGCCTTATGACAACGGAATACATAGCCCTGCGCGACATTCTAACGGCCGAGGAAGCTATTGATCAGTTAAGGGAAGAGGCGCCGGATGCGGAGACCATCTATTACCTCTATGTGGTGGATCAAACTGAGCACCTCAAGGGTGTGCTCTCCTTGAGAGAGCTGATCATTTCTCCTCGGGAGAGGCCAATATCCCAATTCATGCGACATAAGATGATATCGGTCAATGTGAACGATCATCAGAATCACGTTGCAGAAGTGATTGATAAATACGGGCTCCTGGCAGTTCCGGTAGTCGATGACGCCGGAGTAATCCGGGGGATCGTTACTGTTGATGACGTCTTGGATTTACTTCTGGAAGGCAAAGGCCTTAAAAGACGAATGATCGGATAGGGAATCGCTCCTTCTAAGAGGTATTTCTCTCGGTTTGCTTTTCCTGCTACAATAAATCTTTAGGCCTGGTTCTTCCAGCAAAAAACCATGGAATTCAAATTGGTTTCTGATTATCAACCGAGGGGGGATCAACCGCAGGCGATCGAGTCCTTGGTCGAAGGGGTTAAGGGCGGTCGTTGTTTTCAAACCTTATTGGGAGTGACAGGCTCAGGGAAGACTTACACGATGGCCAATGTCATCGCCCAAGTACATTGCCCCACACTTGTTTTGGCGCACAATAAAACCCTGGCTGCCCAGTTGTACTCAGAATTTCGTGTCCTGTTCCCGGAAAACGCCGTAGAGTATTTCGTCAGCTATTACGATTACTACCAGCCGGAGGCCTACATTCCCCAGAGTGATCTTTACATAGAGAAGGAAGCCACAATTAATGAGGAACTGGAACGCCTTCGCTTCTCTGCAGCCCAATCGTTGATCGAGAGACGGGACGTGATCGTCGTGGCCTCGGTCTCCGCTATCTATGGCTTGGATGCCCCGGAGAGTTTCTTGGAGGAGGCATTCCTTATCCGGAGAGATCAACAACTGGATAGGGACGCCTTCCTGCGCAAGTTAGTAGCGCTGCAATACGAGCGCAATGATGTTGATTTCCGCCAGGGTCGCTTCCGCGCACGTGGAGATACGGTGGAAGTTTTCCCTTCTCATGCACAGACAGCCATCCGGATTGAATTTTTTGAGGATAGGGTGGACAAACTGACCGAAATCGATCCTCTTCTGGGAAGGTCTCTTGCTTCGCACATCTCCAAGCTTTTTTACCCTGCCAAGCATTTCGTTACTTCCAGCCAAAAGAGAATGCAAGCCCTGCAGGCTATTGAAAGAGAGTTAGAAGGAAGAATCAAAGTTCTCAATCAGGAAGGGAAGCTTCTCGAAGCATACAGACTGGAGCAACGTACTCGTTTTGACCTGGAAAGATTGAGAGAATTCGGTCATTGCCCGGGGATCGAGAACTATTCCAGGCACATTGCCGGGCGCAAGGAAGGAGAGAGGCCGACCTGTCTTCTTGATTATTTTCCCAAGGATTTCCTGACTTTTATCGACGAATCTCATATTACGGTTCCCCAGCTCGAAGGAATGTATGAGGGGGATCGCTCGCGCAAGCAGGTGCTGGTGGATTTTGGTTTCCGCCTGCCTTCGGCCTTGGATAACCGCCCTTTAAAGCTCGGGGAAACCCTGGAGATGCTCAACCAGGCTATTTTTGTATCGGCTACGCCGGGGCCATTTGAATTGACTCATTCCGAGCAAATCGTCGAGCAGATCATACGCCCTACCGGTCTTGTGGATCCCCAGATCGAAGTTCGACCGGTAGAGGGGGAAGTGGAAGATTTGATAGAGCAGATCAGGTCACTCAGCTTGAAGGACGAGAGGGTACTCGTGACCACTCTAACCAAGCGCATGTCCGAAGAGTTGAGCGAATACCTTTCCGAAATGGGGCTCAAGGTCAAGTATCTTCACTCGGAAATAGACACCATCAATCGGGTGGCGATCCTGCGTGATTTGCGCTTAGGCAAGTTTGATTGCCTGATAGGAGTGAACTTGCTGAGAGAGGGGCTTGATCTTCCTGAAGTCTCGCTCGTCTGTATCCTCGACGCAGATCGGGAAGGTTTCTTGCGCTCGGAGCGCTCTCTTATCCAGACGATTGGCCGAACAGCACGGAACGTTTCCGGCAAGGTTATTATGTATGCGGATTCCATCACTGATTCTATGCGACGCGCCATTGAAGAAACCGGGCGACGAAGAGAGATACAGCTCCAGTACAACCAGCAGCACAATATTCAACCTGAGACCATTCGCAAGGCGATCCGGGATATGCTTGATGTGTTGCCCCAGGAGGAACCAGGCGAAAAATTTTTATCCACCACAAAAAGTATGAATAAAGAGCAAGTCCAGCTCATGCTGATGCAGCTGGGGGAAGAGATGGGAGCGGCAGCAGAAACGTTAGAATTCGAAAGGGCCGCCCAGATCCGGGATCAGATCTTCGAATTGAAAGGGAAGCTAAACCGCCCATGAGCTCAGAACGAATATTGATCAAGGGGGCGCGAGAACACAATTTAAAAAATATAGATCTAACAATTCCGCGCAATAAACTTATCGTTATAACGGGCATCTCTGGCTCAGGGAAATCATCTCTGGCTTTCGACACTCTTTACGCCGAAGGACAGAGAAGGTACGTTGAGTCCCTCTCCGCATATGCCAGACAGTTCCTTGGGCTAATGGAAAAACCTGATGTCGACTACATAGAAGGACTTTCCCCGGCGATCGCTATCGATCAAAAAAGCGCCTCCCGCAACCCGCGCTCCACTGTGGGCACGATCACGGAAATATACGATTATCTGCGGCTTCTCTATGCCAGAGTGACTACTCCTTATTGTCCTAATTGTGACAAGCCGATCCGCCAACAGACCATCCAGCAAATGGTAGATTTTCTTCTTTCCTTTCCCGTGGGTACGAGGCTGCAGATCTACGCTCCGGTCGTTCGAGGGAAGAAAGGTCAGTATCAGACCCTTTTAGAGGATTTCCGACGGCAGGGTTTTGTGCGGGCCCGCGTAGATGGCAAACTGCTCGAGCTGGGTGAAGAGATCTCGCTGGCTCGATACGAACAACACCGCATTGAAATCCTCGTCGATCGTCTTGCGGTAAAGGCAGAGGCCACCGGTCGATTAACTGATTCACTGGAAATCTCTCTAAAAATTGCCCAGGGAGTCACTCTCGTTGAGCTTGAAGGACAGGAGATCGTGCTCTCGGAAAAATATGCCTGCCCGGACTGTGGGGCTTCGATCGAGGATGTTTCTCCCCGCCTATTCTCGTTCAATAGCCCCTATGGCGCCTGCCCGAAATGCGATGGCTTGGGGACGAAAAGAGAGATCGACCCGAGCAAGGTAATCTCTAATTACGACCTTTCCATTGCTGAAGGAGCAATCGGTCCCCTGGAATGGGGTTCTCTCGGCACAAATTACTACCAGATGCTGAAGAGCCTGGTCGAGCAACACGGGTTCACGGTCTATACTCCGGTGAGAGAGATGACAGAAGAGCTTATTGATACAATTCTTTATGGTTCAAAGGGGCGGAAAGTCCCTTTCCGCTATGTGGACTCCTTCAAACGGGAACACGTCTATCAACTGCCCTTCGAGGGACTGGTAACCAACTTAGAGCGGCGCTATAGACAAACGGAAAGCCAGGGAATTAAGGAAGAGATCGAATCTTACATGACTTCTCACCCTTGCCCAGCCTGCAAAGGAATGCGGCTGAAGCCTGAGGCCCTTGCCTTCAGGCTTAATGGGGTTAATATCGCCGTTCTGACAGGAAAAAATATCAGCGCCTGCTACGAATTTTTCCAGGAGCTCAGACTTGACGGCAAAGCGGAAATAATTGCCCGCCAGATACTCAAAGAAATAAGATCGAGGCTCAAGTTCCTGATTGACGTAGGACTCTCTTACCTGAGCTTGGACAGGCGGGCAGAGACGTTAGCCGGGGGAGAAGCGCAACGCTTGCGGCTGGCGACCCAGGTTGGTTCTGGTTTAGTTGGGGTGCTTTACGTGCTCGACGAGCCCTCGATTGGTCTCCATGCCAGAGACACCAAGAGACTTTTGAACACCCTGAAGAGGTTGAGGGATCTCGGAAATACGGTTGTGGTGGTGGAACATGATGAACAAACCATTCGCTCTGCCGACCACATCGTCGATATCGGTCCCGGTGCCGGAATTCACGGCGGGCATATAGTTTGCGCCGGCCCCCTGCAGAGAATATTAGACCATCCCGCTTCCTTGACCGGGAAATATTTGAAAGGGGATCTTTTCATTCCTCTACCTGAATCGCGCAGGAAAGGCAACGGAAAATGGCTGATTTTGCGCGGAGCATCAGAACACAACCTTAAGGATATCGATGTGGCCATCCCGCTTGGGGTTTTTGTCTGCGTGACCGGAGTTTCCGGATCCGGAAAAAGCACACTCGTCAATGATATCCTCTATCGGGCTCTGGCGTCGAAATTTTATCGCTCTAGAGAGCAGGCAGGCGCTCACCGAGCCCTGGAAGGTCTGGAGCATCTGGATAAAGCGATCATTGTCGATCAGTCTCCCATCGGCAGGACGCCTCGTTCGAATCCGGCTACTTATATCGGAGTATTTGATCATATCAGGGAGTTTTATGCGCAGTTGCCCGAGGCGAAAATGCGCGGTTACCGGAAGGGCAGGTTTTCCTTCAACGTCAGAGGCGGGCGCTGCGAAGCCTGTCAGGGCGAAGGGATCATCCGGATCAATATGATTTTTCTTCCGGATGTTTTCGTACCTTGCGAGGTCTGTAAGGGGAAACGTTACAACCGGGAGACGCTGGAGGTAAAGTATAAAGCGAAAAGCATATCCGATATTTTGAGCATGACTGTTGAGGAAGGCCTGGAGTTTTTCGCCCACATTCCTCCAATCAAAAGAAAGCTCCAGCTCCTCTTTGATGTTGGGTTGGGATACATTCAACTTGGGCAGCCAGCTACCACCCTTTCCGGAGGAGAGGCGCAGCGTATAAAACTGACAGCCGAGCTGAGCAAGAGGGAGACCGGCAGGACCATGTATATTCTCGATGAGCCTACGACAGGCCTCCATTTTGCCGATGTGCAGAGACTGCTGGATGTCCTTTTCCGTCTGGTAAATAATAAAAATTCTGTTCTAGTGATTGAGCACAATCTTGACGTGATCAAATCAGCAGATTGGGTGATAGACCTGGGGCCAGAGGGTGGAGAGGATGGCGGCGGGATCGTGGCTTGCGGAACGCCGGAGGATATTATTAATTCATCCGAGAGCTATACGGGCCAGTACTTGCGCAAATTCTTCGCCCCTCGAGGGAAAAATGACAGAAATTGCTTGGAAGAACAAAGCATTATCCCTTCCTAATTCTCCGGGAGTTTATCAGTTTTTTGATGAAGAGGGGCAATGCATCTATGTCGGAAAGGCCGTCTCACTTAAAGAGAGGATGAAAGCTTACCTTGGACCTTTGCACAGCCTCGGCCAGAAGGAAAGGATGATCCGGGAAAGGGCTGCTGATTTGCGCTTTATTGTAACCAGCAATGAAGTAGAGGCCTTGATCACCGAGGCCACCCTGGCAAAGGCATTTCAGCCCCCCCTGAATATTCGTTTGAAGGATGACAAGAAATTTCCCTATCTCCAGGTAAGCCTGGCTGAGCCCTTCCCTCGTTTGTCAATCGTTCGGATGCGGCGGGGAGGAAAAAATCGCTATTTCGGCCCCTTCACCAATGCAAAAGCGCTGCGGTCGACCTTAAAGACTTTGAAAGAGCTTTTCCAGGTACCCAGCTGCAAGGTCAGGCTTGTTCCAGGCCAGACGAGGGGGCCCTGTCTGGAATACAGAATCCGGCGCTGTTCAGCTCCCTGTAGGGGTAAGGTTAGCCAGGAAGATTATCAGCAGGCGGTGCGAGGGGTCATCCTCTTTCTTGAGGGAAGAGGGGATGATCTCCTCTCCATCCTCGAGAACCGGATGAAGGAGAACGCGCGCAAGCTAAACTTCGAGGGAGCTGCACACATTAGGGACCAGATATTTTCCCTGCGCAGGGTCATGCAGAGCCAGGCTGCAATCACTGCCAAAGCTGTCAACCGGGACCTCGTAGCCTTTCACCAAGAAGGAGGCCAAACCTGCATGGAAGTTCTAAAAATTCGCGCCGGGAGATTAATAGGTGAAGAGCACTTTTTCTTCCTGGGAGCAAAAGGGGAAAGTCTGGCGGAGATTGTCAAGGTGGGTTTGATCCAATACTATACAGGCGTCGCCGACCTGCCAGGAGAGATAGTAGTTAACCAGAGTTTGCCAGAGGAGGAGGTGCTAAAACTCTGGTCATGGGAAGAGAAGCATGCAAACTTATCGTCCTGTCCGAAGAGGGGCGAGAAAGCAGAACAGATGAAAATTGCCCTCGCGAATGCGCGCGATCATCTCGCCCTCAACTTACGAGGGGCGGGCTCTCCTTTTTCGAGTCAAAAACTGCTTCAGGCAGCTAAAGATTTACTGGGTTTGTCCAGGCTCCCGACTTTAATTGAGGGCTACGACATTTCCAATTTGGCCAGTGGGGAAATTGTCGGCTCTAGGGTGCTTTTTCGGAGAGGGGAAAAGGAAAAAAAGGGCTACCGACATTACAAAATTCGTCGTGCCGGGCAGGACGACTACGCGGCTTTAAGTGAGCTTTTAAGAAGACGGATTTCCTCCGAGGAGCCTCTACCGGATCTCATATTGATTGATGGCGGAAAGGGACACCTGGGAGTTGCTTTAGAGAGCCTGCGAGAGATACAGGCGAGAGTAGAGATTATAGCTTTAGCGAAGGAGGAGGAGAATATTTTCTCCCCTCAATTTCCCGACCCCCTGGCTCTTCCGGCCAACTCACCTGTTCTGCAGCTCTTGCAGCGAGTACGGGACGAAGCTCATCGTTTTGCACTTGCTTACCACCGGAAATTGCGCGGAAAAAGACTCTATTATTCCAGACTGGATGAAATACCTGGTATCGGCGAGGCTAAAAAAAGGATCCTGCTTAAAGTGTTCAATTCTTTTCTGGCGTTGAAGAAGGCTTCTTTCCTTGAAATTGCCAGCGTGCCCGGGCTGGGAGAAAAAACTGCGCGGAAGATTTATACTTATTTGCATGGTTCTCCCCCGTTGGGGGCAGCTTAGGAGGCGACTTGATCGTACGGTTAATTTTAAATACTCTAGCCTTTCTCTTCACTGCCTACGTACTGAGGGAGTTTGGCCTCGGATTCTATGTGGAGAGTCTTTGGTGGGGCCTGGCCGCCGCCGCTCTCTTGGCAGTGGCGAACGCCCTCTTGAAACCTCTGCTCGTTGTTATTTCCCTTCCCTTAACTGTGCTAACTTTAGGTCTATTTACTCTAATTTTGAATGGCTTGCTCTTCTGGGCGGTGATATCTATTTTTACCCCCCATATTCTGGTAGATAGTTTCTGGACGGCTTTGATCGCTGCTCTGCTTTTCTCCATTTTTTCTACATTTTTCAGCCGCATGTTCGGTAAGTGAAAAGCGATATGAGGGTCAGGCCGGCCTGTCGAACAATCAGAGACAAGCTTAAGAGTATTTTCAAATGGTTCTATCCCGGGATGCACGTCAAGCGCTGGATTCTTATCATTATCCTTGGCCTTTTAATTTTAATTGGCGGGGTTCTGCTCTTCTTCCTTGATTGGACTGTGCTTTTGCGCATCAAAAGCGCGCTGCAGTATTTATTCGCCCAACTACCGTTCTCCCCCTTAAACGATCCCTGGCGGGAAATTATCGCTCTGGGCTTTTTGATCGTAGCCGTTACTCTGATCGTATACGGTGTAAAAAAACTGATCGAGTCCCTGGTCTCAGTCATTCTGCCGGAGCACAGACAGAAACTAGCTGACATTGTCTTCGAAAAAAGACTGCCGCGCAAAAGCCTGAAAATCGTGGCGATTGGAGGCGGAACCGGTCTTTCCACTCTTTTACGTGGCATTAAGCAGCTGCCTGTGGAGCCAACTGCGTTGGTAACTGTGGCCGATGACGGTGGAAGCTCCGGTAGATTAAGACAAGAGCTGGGCATTTTACCCCCCGGTGACATCCGCAGCTGCCTTGTGGCGTTATCTGATACCGAGCCTTTGATGGAGGATCTCTTCCAGTATCGCTTTGAGGAAGGGCCTTCCTTGGGTGGCCACAATTTTGGCAATATTTTTATCGCCGCCTTGACTAAGATAACGGGGGATTTCGGCCAGGCGGTAATATCGGCTTCTCAAGTGCTGCGAGTTAAAGGTAAAGCCCTTCCCATCACTTTGAATGACGTTACCCTGCGGGCGGAATTCGAGGACGGCACGATAGAGGAAGGAGAAACAAGGATTAGGCAAGCAGGGAAGAAAATAAAGAGTCTGTCGCTTAAACCGGTTGATTCCCAGCCCTTAGCCGAGGTTCTCGAGCTGATCAGGACTGCTGATGCTATCATTCTTGGCCCTGGCAGCCTATTCACCAGCGTAATTCCTCCCATCCTCCAGCGGGAAGTGTCGATGGCGATTAAGGAATCCTGGGCCACGAAAATTTATGTAGCCAACATCATGACCGAGCATGGAGAGACAGATGATTTCACCGTCAGCGATCACTTGCGCGTTCTCTTCTCTCATGCCGGAAGTAAAACATGCGATTATTGCCTGATCAACAGGGCCTCCATTTCTGAAGAGGCGTTGAAGAGATACAGGTTGGAGCTAGCCGAGCCGGTTAGGATAGACACAGAAAAAGTCCGCGCCCTGGGAGTGATACCTGTGATTGCCGATCTGGCGATGGAAGAGCAGGTCGTAAGGCACGATCCGTCTAAATTGGCGCAGAGCCTCTGGGGAGTGATCTTGAAAGCTAAACATAGGCGGAGGACGTAATAATATGAGCTCCCTTCGCTCTGATCTTTCCTTAACTCAGATACCACAACTCAAGCTCACTCAGCGGTTGAAGCAGGCACTTACGATTTTGGAAATGTCTCCATTGGAGTTGAACGAGTACCTGCGTCAGGAAGTGTTAGAAAACCCTATGCTGGAGGAGAAAGAGCCCTCAGCCGAAACTCTGGCGGAAAATAATTTTCTCCAGGGTGAGGAGAAGCGTCCGAGCGAGCCAGCCTTTCAGGAGTCATTCTACTCCTTTCTTTCATTTCAGCTCCGTTTGCAGCTATCGGATGATCTGGACCTTTGCCTGGGAGAGGAGATTGTGGGCTCGATAAACGAGGATGGCTATCTCGTTTCCGACCTGGATGAAGTCGCGGAGAAATTTAAAGTCAGCCGGGACAAAGTGGCCGAGATTCTGACTGTGGTGCAAAGTCTCGAGCCCACGGGTGTAGGGGCAAGAAGCCTCAAGGAATGCCTCCTCCTTCAATTAGGTGAGCAGGGAGAGAAAAACCAGCTGGTAAAGACTGTCATCCAGGATCACTTAGAGGAGATTATGGATAGGCGGAATTGGGGAAAGCTCGCCCGGAAACTGGGATGCAAGTCCTGGGAACTGCAGGGGGCGCTGGAGGAAATACGGATGCTCGACCCCAGGCCAGGGAGGAATTTTTCCTCCTCACGGCCCTCTTACATAGTACCTGAGCTGATTGTGCGCGAAGAAGGGAATACTCTGGAAATAACGTCTAATGTGCTCTTTTATCCCAGGTTGACCCTCAGCCCATCCTATCAGGAACTTCTTAAAGATCCGGAGGCTGGTCCTTTCTTAAGAAAGAAACTCTCAAGCGCCCGCTGGCTTATCAGGTGCTTAGAGAAGAGACAGGATACCTTGGAGAAAATCGTTAAATTTTTGATAGAATATCAGGATAGTTTTTTCCGGAAAGGGCTCTATTATTTGCGCCCATTATCGCTGAAGACGGTTGCTAAGGAACTTTGTTTTCACGAATCTACCGTGTCGCGGGCGATCAAAGGAAAGTATATAGATACGCCCCGCGGGGTGATTCCTCTGAAGTCACTGGTTCCATCTGGGTTGCGCCAGGAGAAAACCGAGTTCTCAGAGGCGAGCATCCGCGAGGAAATTAAAATGATTATTGCGCGGGAGGATCGGAGCAACCCGTTCAGTGACGAGGGATTAACTGCTCTTTTGGCAGACAAAGGAATAAAAATGGCCCGACGCACAGTTACCAAGTATCGCAGGATCTTAGGTATTCCATCTAAGGCCAAACGTAAAGAAAGAAGGATTGAGCATGCTGAAAGTCGGAATTAATGGTTTAGGCAGAACGGGCAGGCAGGCCCTTAAAGCCTTGCTGGAGAGGTATGGGGAGGAGATCAGAGTGGAGGCGATTAATGATATTACGGACGCCCAGACGCTCGCTCACCTCCTGAAGTACGATTCAAATTATGGACGCTTCCCCGGCTCCATAACGGCCGAAGAAAGGGCCATAATAATAAACAACCAGCGTATCCGTATCTATGAAGAGAAAAACCCCGCCCGGGTTCCCTGGAAAGAATATGGCGTGGAATTGGTGATCGAATCATCCGGTGCCTTTACAGATGCAGCGGAGGCAAGGAAACACATAGAGGCAGGGGCGAAAAAGGTCATAATAACTGCACCAGCGAAAAATGAAGATCTTACGATCGTCTTGGGGGTAAATGAGGAAAAATACGATCCGAATAAGCACTTCATTCTCTCTAACGCCTCCTGCACGACCAATAGCCTCGCCCCTCTTGTAAAGGTTCTCCATGAATCGTTCAGGGTCCAACAGGGACTGATGACGACAATTCACGCCTACACGAATGATCAAAGGATTCTCGATTTGCCCCACAAGGACCTTCGCCGGGCCCGCGCCGCAGCTTTAAATATCATTCCAACAACTACAGGTGCCGCCAAGGCCATCGGGCTGGTTCTACCGGAACTGAACGGCAGGCTGAATGGCTTTGCTGTCCGTGTCCCCACCCCCACCGTTTCCCTCACTGATTTTGTATGCATAGTGGAGAAGGAAGTCGACAAGGAAAAGGTAAATCAGGCTCTTAAGGCCGCCTCGGAGGGACCATTGAAGGGTATTCTGGGCTATAGCGAAGAACCTCTCGTCTCCGTGGATTATAAAGGATCTGATCTTTCTGCCACTGTTGACGGACTGTCTACAATGATCACAGGGAATTTAGTGAAAGTAATAGCCTGGTACGATAACGAGTGGGGATACTCCTGTCGGGTGGCTGACCTAGTTCATTATATCTGCAAGCAGGGAATTTGATTAAGTGCTGCGCCTTTTGAAGGATTTCCCGATTCAGGCAAAGAGAGTGCTCGTACGGGTCGATTTTAATGTCCCCCTTGATAAATCCAGCGGCAGGATAACTGACGACAGCCGGATTCGAGCTGCTTTGCCCACAATTCAATATCTTTTCTCCCGCGGCGCTAAGGTGATTCTTATGTCCCACCTCGGCCGCCCCGATGGCCAGGTTGTAGAGCGACTCCGACTGAAGCCGGTAGCTCATCGATTGGGCGAGTTGATTGCTCAGGAGGTGAGGATGGCCGAAGATTGCGTGGGAAGCAAAGTGGAGGAGGAGGCGCATCGGCTTGCGGATGGGCAAATTTTGATGCTGGAGAACCTGCGCTTCCATCCCGAGGAGGAGAGGAATGTCCTTTCTTTCGCTCAGGCTCTTGCTCGGCTCGGCCAACTTTATGTAAACGATGCCTTCGGCACCGCGCACAGGGCTCATGCTTCTACCGAAGGAGTAGCGCACTATTTGCCTTCATGTGCAGGTTTTTTAATGCAAAAAGAAGTGGAGTGCCTGAGCAGGGTTTTGGAGCAACCCGTTAAACCCTTACTGGCCATCACGGGCGGTGCAAAGATCTCGGATAAGCTCAAATTATTGGGAAATCTGCTGGCAAAAGTAAACACCCTTCTTGTGGGCGGAGGCATGTCCTACACCTTTTTAAAAGCTAAAGGGCTTGAGATCGGAACCTCCATCTGCGAGGACGACCTTTTGGAGAAAGCGCGGGAGATTCTTGGCCAAGCAGATGAGATCGGGGTAGAGCTTCTGCTCCCTCTCGATTTAGTAGTGGCTTCCAGCTTGGAGTCGGGAGGTAAGCATCGGATCGTAAAAGTTGAGGAAATCCCTTCGGGTTTCGCAGGGGTGGATATTGGACCGAGGACCTGCGATCTCTTCACCCAAAAAATCCTCACCGCAAAAACAATTATCTGGAATGGCCCTCTCGGTGTTTTTGAGATTCCGCCTTACGAGCAAGGTACCAGGGCTGTAGCCGAAGCCATGGCCAAGGCTGATGCCCTAACCATTGTGGGCGGAGGAGATTCCGCTGCAGCGGTGCAGAAATTTGGACTCACCGACAAAATGAGCCACGTATCCACAGGGGGCGGCGCTTGCTTAGAGTTCCTCGAGGGTCGCAAGCTTCCTGGGATAGAGATATTGAAAGATTAGTGCTTTGCCCAGGAGAATCCTTCTCTGCATTTTAGATGGCTGGGGTTTAAGTTCCGATCCCCGGGGGAATGCCATACTGCTGGCGAACACCGTCTGGATGAAATCTTTTGCGACTCAATTCCCTCATACGGAGCTGTTGTGTTCAGGAGAGGCCGTGGGGCTGCCCGAGGGGCAGATGGGAAACTCGGAAGTGGGCCATTTGAATTTGGGGGCAGGGCGGATCATATACCAGGATCTCGTTCGAATCAACCGCTCAATCCGCGAAGGTGAGTTTTTCCATTTGCCAGCGCTGCTTGAGGCCATGAAGAGGGCTCGGAGTACAAACCATGCCCTTCATCTTTTAGGGCTGCTTTCGGACGGGGGAATACACAGCCATATCTCCCATCTCTTTGCCTTGCTCGAGCTGGCAAAGAGAGAAAGGGTTCCCCGCGTATTCATCCACGCCTTTCTCGATGGCAGAGATACCCCGCCGCGCGTCGCTCGAGAATACATTCTCGCGCTGGAAAAAAAGATGAGAGAGCTTGATATCGGAGCTGTAGCGACAGTTCAGGGGCGGTACTATGCGATGGACAGAGACAAGCGCTGGGATCGTCTGCAAAAAGCCTATCAAGCCATGACGGAAGGGAAAGGAGCGAGGGCGGAAAGTGCATCTGACGCCTTAATGGCATCCTACGACCAGGGTTTGACCGACGAGTTCGTTCTTCCCACAGTGATTGAGGATATTGGAGGCAACCCCATCGGCTTGATTGAGGAGGGAGATGCAGTAATTCATTTTAATTTTCGCCCCGACAGAGCTCGCGAGTTGACAGCCGCATTTGCTCTGTTTGGCTTTTCTGGCTTCAAGCGGGCTCGCTGGCCACAAGTGCATTACCTGTGCATGACCGAGTACGACTCCTCCTTCTCGCTTCCAGTGGTTTTTCCTCCAGATTTCGTCACCAACACCCTTGGAGAAGTTGTCAGCCGGGCCGGTTTGAGGCAGTTACGCATCGCCGAGACGGAAAAATATGCCCATATCACTTATTTTTTCTCCGGCGGCCGGGAGCTAGCTTTCCCGGGAGAAGAGCGAGTGCTGATTCCCTCGCCTCAAGTACCAACTTATGATTTGATGCCGGAAATGAGCGCCACCAGAGTTACCGAGGAGGTAGTGCAGCGAATTAAGGAGGAAAGATATGGCCTTGTTGTCATGAACTATGCCAATTTAGATATGGTGGGACACACAGGGAAAATAGAGGCGACCGCCCTTGCCGCTGAGGTTGTAGATTACTGCGTTGGAATAGTTTGGCAGGCCTGCAGAAAACATGATACCGTGATGCTTATCACCGCGGATCATGGGAACGCGGAGCAGAAAGTTGACCTGGTCTCTGGCGATACACTGACAGCACATACGACAAACCCCGTACCTTTTTTCTTGCTGGACCCGCAGGGGAGGTCCTGCATACTGAGACCGAAAGGAGTTCTTGCAGATGTGGCCCCCACGGCCCTCTCTCTCATGGGACTGGAAAAGCCCAGGGAAATGACCGGAATTTCATTGGTCGAGAGAGTTTTGGTATAATAAATCGAGGTGAAAGAAAATTGACCGTTATCTGGGTAATTCAGGCTGTCGTAGCAGTTGCTTTGATAATATTTATTATGCTCCAGTCTCCGAAGGGAGAAGGATTAGGAGCGATCGGCGGATCAGCGACATTGTTCAAAGTGCAAAAAAAGCGAGAGAAATTTCTCCGAAGTGTAAGCCTTGTGCTGGCCGTCATCTTTGCCCTCTCCTCTGTAATACTTCTCATTTTTAACCGGTAGGAAGCAACCTTCACTACTGGCCCGGATGGTGGAATTGGTAGACACGTACGTTTGAGGGGCGTATGGGGCAACCCATGGGGGTTCGAGTCCCCCTCCGGGCACCAGTCCTTCATCCTTCTTCCAGATAATGGTGTGCGCTTAAAGCGGCAATAGCACCATCTGCGCTAGCGGTGATTATCTGACGCAGAGGAGTGGAACGGACATCGCCTGCAGCGAAAAGGCCGGGAGTCAGGGTGCGCATCATTGAATCAGTTTTGATTGCACCTGTGGTATCTAGCTCCACCAGAGCGTTTACGATACTCGAATTTGGCTTCAAACCAACGTATATGAAGACGGCATCTACTTCGATGATCGACATCTCCCCGCTTATCTTATTGAAGAGCTCTACGCCCTGGACCTTATTTTTACCCAGAATTCTTTGCACCTGTGAGTTCCAGGCAAAATTAATATTCTTCCGCTCGAAAACGATTTTCTGCAGATGTTGGGAGGCACGCAGGCGATCACGGCGATGGACGATTGTTACCTCTGAAGCCAGGTGGGAGAGGAAAAGTGCTTCCTGAACAGCAGAATCGCCCCCGCCCACCACAGAGACCTTTTTTCCCCGGAAGAAAGCTCCATCGCAGGTGGCACAATACGATACCCCTCTACCCTTCAACTCATTTTCGCCTGGGACATCAAGTGAGGCTGCTTTAGCGCCGGTGCAAACGATAACGGCCTGGGCGAGCCACTCTTTATCGCCTGCAAGTATGCGGAATAGTTTACCCTCCAGTAGGACCTTTTCCACCTGGTAAAAATGGCTCTCTAAGTTAAATCTCTCAGCGTGTTCCTTGATTTTATTCACTAGATCTGAACCAGAGATCCCATCCGGAAAACCCGGATAATTATCAATAAAATCGGAGCTGGCCGCTGCTCCTCCTCCCGGAAGAGTAATCAATAAAGCCGTTAGACCAGCGCGGGCGGAATACATACCCGCACTCCACCCGGCCGGCCCACCGCCGACAATGACGAGTGGCAGATTCTCGACCATTATAAACTCAGTTTTGCCCTCAATTCTTTCTCGTCATGGAATCCTATGAGCTGAGTGTTCATTTTCCCTTCCTTAAAGAAAAGGAGGTTTGGAATGCTAAGAATATTATAACGTGCTGCGAGACCGGGATTTTCGTCTACATTTACTTTCACGACTTTGATCTTGTCTTTGACCTCAGAGGCAAACTTTTCCAGGATTGGGCTGAGCATTCGGCACGGAGCACACCAGGGAGCCCAGAAGTCTACTAAAACAGGGATCGGTGATTGGATTACTTCCTGCTCAAACTCTTTCTCATTGATCTCTTTTATATTGTTCATTTTCTCTCCTTCGATGGATTTTTATGGCTCCATCATTGTAACATGACCTATTGCGGCAAAATTCCCCTATAATAAGGCAATGGCTAAAATTGCACCTTCTCTATTAGCAGCGGATCTCTGCAGGCTCGACCAGGTTCTGGCCATGCTGGAACGCCAAAGTGTTTCGCTTATTCATCTGGATATTATGGACGGGCACTACGTTCCCAACATTACCTTCGGCGTGAACTGGGTCAAAAGCATTGCACAAAATACGACCATTCCCTTGGATGTACACCTGATGGTGGAAGATCCGGATCGCTTTGCCCTTTCTTTTATTGATGCCGGCGCGAGTTACCTAAGCTTTCACCTGGAAGCATGTTGTCACCCTCTGCGGTTGAAACAGAAAATTGTTGAAGCTGGGGCTCTACCCGGTCTCGCTCTTAATCCAGCTACCCCTCTATCTGAGCTCGAATTCCTCTGGGAGGAATTCGAGCTCCTCCTTTTGATGTCAGTAAACCCGGGTTTCTTCGGCCAATCTTTTATTCCCCAGGTTTTAAGAAAGATTCAGGCAGCGCGCCAACGCTTGATTTCTCTGAAGAAGCGCCCTCTTCTCGAGGTCGACGGCGGCATTGACCTGTGCAATGTCCATCAGTTGATCGAAGGAGGAGTGGATATTATTGTTGTGGGAGCCGGGATCTTCTCTCAGCAAGATCCAGAAAAAGCGCTCAGCCAGTTTATGGCCCTCTGAGCATCTGCCTGCTACAATCTTTTAGTCTGGAACGATAGTGCCGAAGGTGGGAATCGAACCCACATGAGGTTAAGCCTCGCGGGTTTTTGAGACCCGTGCGTCTGCCAGTTCCGCCACTTCGGCTGGAAAATTAGTATACAAGCCTAAGAATTGATGTCAAGCTCTTTCGAGAGAGATAGCCGGGAAGAAGAACTTCTCCGTCGTGCAAATCAAGGGGACAGGGAAGTGCTGGGCCAATTGCTTAAGGACAGAACTAATTTTCTTTTCCGTACTTGCTATCAGATTCTTCTTAACACGGATGAAGCAGAAGAGGCGGTGGCCGAGACTTTTTACCGGGCCGTGAATCATTTTCGTTCCTTCCATGGGGCCGCCCAATTTTCTACTTGGCTCTACCGGGTAGCCACGAATGTCTGCCTAGACATGTTGAGGAAGCGAAAAAAAATTGTCCCTTACGAAGGGGATACCCTCCCTCTTTCGCATTCAGCCATAGGAGTTGAAGAGGAGGTGGTTTCTCGTCTGACGGAAAACGACAGGAGGATAGCCACACATACACTTTTGAAGATGCTTCCACCCGGTTCCCGCCTAGTACTCTCCTTGAGAGAGGTGGAGGAGCTTTCTTACGATGAGATCGCCTCGCGCTTAGGTTGCTCATTGGGAACTGTTAAATCAAGGATCTTCAGAGCCAAAAAGCAGGCCCTGAAGCTTATAGAGGAGAACGAGGAACTCCAGAGCGTGCTCCTGCGTCAAAAGGATGAGAGATGAAAAGCAAATGCGCTTGGTTAGTTTCATATAATGAAGGTGAACTTCCTGAGGATAGAAGGAAGACATTCGAGGAGCATCTCCATTCCTGCCCCACCTGCTGGCGACAATTGGAGAGATTGAATCAGTTGCGAGAAAACCTTCGCAAGGAAACGGTTCCCTCGGTCGATTCCTACGGGGGGAACAGGATATACGCAAATTTTTTGGATAAGGTAAAACAGAGATCTTCTGCGAGAACCCGCTGGCGTTTTGTCTATTCTCTTGTTTTCTTCGCCCTTTGCCTCGCTTTTGTCTCGCCCATTTTCCTTATGGCCCCTCCTGCTTTTGCTCCCGGCTCTATCGATCTGGAGAAGAATATGCTGCAGTCCTATGAATTGCCGCCGCTTCCGGCAACCGGGCTGCTCGACTCTAATCTAACAAATGAATATTCTGCCGTTTTCTCCTTTGTGGTCCCCAGTGAAAGCTATACTTCTTTGCTCGCGGAGATTTCCAAGCTGAAGATGCCCTCAAGCGAGGAAGAGCAGAGGTTGTTCGTTGGCCTCGACCAGGCTGGAGAAGACGCCCTGCTGGCGAAGATCAGGGAATTTCCTCGATTCCAAGAGAGAGACTTCTTGGGTCTTTTCCGGGCGACGATCCCTCTTCCAGGAGGTGAGTCTCTGTTAATCGTGCAGAGCGGTCAGATAGACGATAACGCGGCCGCTTCTTTAGTCGGGGCGGTAGTAAAGAGTCAATTGCTGGGCTTGCAATCACACTGGGCGATCTATCCGCTCGTGGCTGCTTTAATTTTGCTCATCCTCAGAATTTACTGGCGCAAGAAAATTCTCGACTGGCTTTTCCTTGTACTTCTGTTCGCCTCTATGATTTTCCAGATCTTCGGCCCACAGGGTGATTATCGGAGCGAGATCGCGTTTGTTAACGAGGACTATCCTTCAGGTACAACCTTGGAAATTGAACGCAATCCAACAACCACCAGATTTCTACTCGGTGTGCCTTCAACCGAGGAAAAGTCCACCCCTTTCTATCTCCCCTTGAGGGGGAGAGAGGCTCCATCCATTTATCCCCAGGATTGGTGGTTTATAGAGAAAGGGGAGATTGTGGCCCCTCAATATGAACTGATCACCCTGCACTCCGGTTGGATAACTCTCCTGCTTTTCCTATCGGCCGCCGTTCTGCAGGTCTTGTGCTTCCTCTTGCCCCTGCTGCTCTGGGTCTTTGTCCGCAGGAGAGAACAGAGGGAGAGCGAACTCGTTAAAATCGCAGATGGCTTGCCAAAGGTCATCCAGGGAAAAGTCCGGCCATAACGTAGGGGTGATCCAGAAGTAGGTTCGACTGATCTGCCAGAGGAGAAAATTGCTCACCCTCTTTTCGCCCGAAGTTCGGATGAGAAGTTCGGGGAATGGGATTCTCGGGCAGTAGAGGTGGCGTTCCAGGTCAGAAATGGTTATGCACTCCAGTTTTTCAAGAAGAAGTCTGTTGCAGGCATCCAGGATTTCAGCTCGTCCTCCGTAATTGATTGCCAAATTGAGGGTCATCCCTGTGCAGGAAAGGGTGACCTCCTCCGCGCGCTTCAGCGCGCGGAGGACTCCTTCCGGCATCTGCTTGGTTCGGCCGCAGGAGATCAGGCGTACATTGTTTGCCTTGAGCTCTTCGGCCTGTGTGAGGAGGTATTGCTCGAGCAGTTCGAGGAGGTTTTTCACTTCCTCCCAGGGGCGATGCCAATTTTCGGTGGAGAAGCCAAAGAGAGTAAGATATCGGAGCCCGATTTCACCGCAGGCGCGAATGATCCTCTTGCTGTTTTCCCCTCCATGGCGATGGCCTTCACTGCGGGAGAGGCCGCGCTGGATGGCCCAGCGTCCATTCCCATCGAGCATGATCGCCAGGTGACCCGGCATCCTCAGCTTATTCTGATGAATTTTTTGAACGATTTCGAGAACCGATAAGGCCAAATTTCCATGCCCCCAGCGAGAGAATTGCAATCAGAGAAATCCAAATTAATAGAGCGATCAGCGCGCTTACCTTCGTCATCAAAAAAGCAAGCAATCCCAAGAGAGCGCTGATCGCATAGAGGGTAAGAACTGCTCCCCGATGAGAGATTCCCCTTTTCAGGAGCAGGTCGTGAATGTGTTCCTGGTCGGCGGACAAGATGTTCCTGCGCTTCAATCCTCGGCGGATTATGGCAAAGAAAGTATTGAAAAGAGGAAGGCCCAGAGCAAGCAGAGGAATACTCAGAGAAATCAGGAAAGATCGTTTCAAAAGCCCCTCCACCGAGAGAGTGGCGAGGATGAATCCGAGAAACATTACCCCCGATTCGCCCATAAAGATTTTGGCTGGGAAAAAATTGAAGGGCAGAAAACCAAAACACGCCCCTGCAATAGCGAGACTGGCAATAGGGAGAGCAGGGGAGCCGACGAAAATGCTCTGATTATCCCAGGCTACAGCGAAGAGAGTTAAAGCAGATATCGCGCAGATACCTGCTGCCAGGCCATCAAGGCCATCCATCACTTTGATGGATGAAGTGAGGGCGACGATCCAGATGATGGTCACAGGAATGCTCAAGGCCTGGAGCAAGAGAATGTCCGGCCCGAAGGGATTGGAGAAGAACTGGATCCGTACGCCATAGCCGACGACGATGCTCGCGGACACAAAAATTACCCCCAGCTGCACGCGAGAGGATAATTTGAAGATATCATCCATCAGGCCAAACAGGAAGAGGATCGTGCCGCCGATGAGGATTCCGATGGTGGGGGCACTTAATTGATCAGTGATGATTAATGGCGCGAGGAAGGAAAGGTAGATCGACACCCCTCCCAAAAGCGGCACAGGCTGCCGATTCACAGATATGGCTGTGGGCATATAATAGAAATTTAGCTTCCGGGCCAGCCTCAACAGGACAGGGGTGAGCGACAGGGCGACGATGAAAGATAAACCAAGTATCCAGAATAGTTGCGCCATTATTTAATGGAAAGTGAATGTCGCGGCAATTTGCTCGAAGATAGCGCTTACATCCATGTACGCTTCTTCGCTCACATCGAACGTGATGAGGAATCCCAGGTTACCATGTACAACATAATACTGTACTTCCTTCAGAGGCTGTCCCTGAAAGGTGATGGCAAAAATTCGTTTGGTTGCCGGGGAGTTTCCCAAGGAAATGTCCTCCAGGGAAAGAGATTTATAATCCTGGTAGTAATTGATAAGTCTCTCTTTCTCAATTTTTTCGGCCAGCTCCCTTGCGCTCATGCTTCTTGTTAATTCCTCTACCTTTACGGTCATGTTCGGCAGGTAATTCTTCACCACCTCACCCGTAATATAAGCGGTAACTCCTGGTAGCTGGCTTTCCTGCCATGCTTCCGGGTAGGTAAAGGAGAATCGATAAGCTGTGCTGGTAAAAGTACGCGGGCTTTCAGTGGGAGTAGGGGAGGAGGTGGAAGTTACTCGGGGAATCTGCCAGGAAGCCAGCATACGCCTGAATGTTGCTTCGAACAAACTAAATTCCTTTTCATTGGAGTAGGCAAAGAAAAAGAAACCGCTGCGTTCTGATACAGCACAGCCGAGAAATCCTCTGTAAAGCGAAGTCGTGAAGGGGATGATTTTTCCATTGACTTCCCCGAATACTCGGTCCTCTTCACTAAAGGCCGCATCTGGAAACTTCTTCAACGCCCAGCCCTTGTTCTCTGTCGCATAAGAGGCTAGATCCTTTCCTTCGGCCAGCTCTTCGCAGCCGGCGATCGCAGTGTAGCTGAAAAGGGTATCGGTCTGTGTGGGGCTGATGAATTTCACTAGCTTGTCTCCCTCAGCTAAATCCCAATTTGAAGGGTATTCAAGGGAGAAAGCTTGATCGGAGAGCGCAAATTTGGCGAATGAGAGCCCTTCAGTGGAGACCGTAACCTCCGCTGTGGCAGTGATCCCGTTGTAGATGGCCTCAACCGTTGCCTGTCCCTCCTGAGTTGCGCTAAAATTGCCTTTCTCATCGATAGTCCCGGCATCTCCCACCACCTGCCAGGTAGGGGTTACCTGTACTTCCTTATCTTCTCGATCGAATCCTTTGGCTATAAATTGGTAAATCTCTCCCGTCTTTAAATCAATGGAAGGAGGGCTGATTTCCAGGCGACGAACGGAAGAAGGTTGTCCTTCACGAATGATAGCGACAGCGGAGTCAGAGACTTCCGTGCTGTTGTAGCGATAGGATGCGATAATCGTAGCGTTACCTGTTGATAGAGCGGTAAACATTCCTTTCTCGTCGATAGTCCCGACCTTGCCGTCGAGCATGCTCCATTTGGGGTTGATCGTTACTTCACTGCCAGAACGATCTATCGCCTTGACTATGAATTGTTGCTGTTCATTGAGCACTAAGTTTACGGATGCGGGAATCAAATCGATTTTTACTATCGACGCTCCAGGCAACACTTTGACGGTGGCAGCAGCTCTCATCTCGCCAGAAGAGGCTTCAAGTGTCCCTTCCCCGGCTATTGAAGGATGGAACACCCCATTTTCATCCATTTCACCCAGCTCGGCAGGCCGGATAGCCCAGGTCACGTCGGACAAGCGTTCTTTCTGGTTTTCTGAGGTGATTCCATAAACGGTGAAAGCTTGAGTGGCATCAATGGCCATTTGTTTCGTGGAAGGTTCAATTTCCAAGGATATTATTTTTGTGGAGGGAGGAGAGGAAGGGCTGACGACTATGAAGTAGATTAAGACAACAAGAGCGCAGAACACGACAAGGAGACCGGCAAAAATTAGAGGAAGCTTGGAGGAGGTTCTTTGTCTACGCCTTCTGGCCGTGTGAATCTTGTATTTCTTTTCTCCAAGGTTCCCGGCGAGTAGAAGCTCACCACAATTATTGCAGTATTGGCTTCCTTCGGGGTTCTGGTGTCCACACTTCGTGCAAAACAAAGTAAACCCCCCTTCGTCTTCAGGGTTATCTAAATTCATTTTCTCAGAGCTTAACATGGCTTGGTGATTTCTTCCACTTCTGGTAAAATACTTAGATCAAGGAGGTGTCAGATTTGAAGAAAGCATTGGGGCTGTCAGCTGACATTCTGCGGAGACCCATCATCGGCTTTTCCCTTCTTTTACTTGCCCTGAGCTTGCTTATTTCTTCTTGCGGCGGAAGCGACGAAGCAGTCAAAGCCGGGACCATTATCGGGGTAGTATACGATGCGGAAAATAACAAGGTTCTCCCCGATGTGAAAGTGAGCATAGCCGAACGCTTCGTTTCATCATCCACCCGCGGCGTTTTTGAGCTGACACAACTGACACCGGGTACAGTGAGGATTACATTCCAAAAAGAGGGTTATAAGCCTACCATGCGTGAAGTCGAGTTAGGGGAGGAGAAGATTTTTATGGAAGTATTGATGGAGCGCTCCCAGTCCCTAGCTTATACAATTACCGATCAGGTAAAGCTGCGCGGTTCACCCTCGCTCGACGGAGAGATTCTTGAGGCTTTGACCGATCAAGCTAGGATTATCCTCACGGGCAAACAGGAAAAGGGATGGTATGAAGGACAGTTAGGAGACAAAGTTGGCTGGATCTGGGGGGGATACTTAAGGTCTACGGATGTGACGATCTCCCGTGTGGAGATCATGGTGGATTGTAAGTTGCACAAAGAGCCCCAGAGCAGCAGCGAAGAGGTGGGTGAGGCTTACGCTGGCCTCCAGGTAGTGATTGTCGAGGTATCTGGTTCCTGGAGTAAACTGGTTCTCCCCAGCGGAGTGGAAGGCTGGGCGGAGTCAGCGAATCTGAGCTCTTAAATGGGTCGTTCTCTTCCAGGTGGTAAATTTGATCGCTTCACCCCTCCTGCCGATAAGGAAAAGAAGAGAGCTATAACCCAGCGGGGTCTGATTCCCCGAATCGGCGACGAGGAGAAATCCCTCGAGAAGAGGATTGTTGAAATTTTGACACGCGATCCTCTCATCGCCGCGGATGACATCAGTGTCAGAGTAAGGCGCGGACAGCTCAACCTGGAAGGGGCGGTGGATTCCTCCCTCGAGAAAGAGAGAGTGGAAAGCCTTGTCAGTCAGATAGAGGGCGTGCAGGAGATCGTGAATAACCTTGTCGTTGGCGGGAAGCGCGGATATTCTGATAAAAAGGTCTCTGAGATTATTTCCCGCACCTTGCAGGAATCCCGTTTTGCCAATAGAGGAATTGGCCTGAGCATAAAATCAGGCGTCGTGATTGTGAGTGGACATTTGGACACCCTGAAGGAGAAGATGGATCTCATACAGATTTTGCAGAGTTTACCCGGTGTGAAAGATGTAGTGAGTCATCTACGTATAGGATACGATAACCCGCCGGACGATATCACCCTGCGTAATAAAGTCATCCTGGCCATCTCCGAACTTCCCCGGCTCAAAGTGAGAGATTTGAAGGTCAGAGTGGCGAAAGGCGTTGTTTATTTAAAGGGTGAAGTGGACCTGCTCACCGAGAAACAGCCTCTTCTGCATAAGGTGGCCACAGTTAAAGGCGTGAGCGAAATCGAGGACGATATCTCTTACCGAATAGAGGAAACAGAGGCGATGAAGACGCGCGGAAGATTAGAGGCCGCATTAGCCGGAAACCCCCGTCTTTCCACGGCGCGCATCTTCTTCGATATTGCGGGAGGCACAATCTTTTTGAGGGGAGAGGTTCACTCCGACAACCAGCTATACGTGATAGAGGAGATCATTAGCCAATTTCCCCAGATCAAGCGAGTTGTCAACGAGATTCACGTCCTTTCCCAATAGCGGTTTACCCGCAAAAAGTAAGCGTGTTAAAATCTAGTTATGAATCTTCGATATGCCTACCCTCCGATTGACGCGATCTGGGAAGAAGAGAACCAACTCCTTTTGTGGCTGAAAGTAGAACTCGCTTTCTGCCAGGCCCTGACGGAATTTGGGAAAATACCCCGCGATAGCTGGCTGCGAATTCAGCAACTTGCTTCTGTCGATGGCCAGGAGGTAAGAAGATTAGAGGAAGAGACCCGGCATGATATAGTTGCCTTTCTGCGAACAGTGGAGAAAAAATTGGGAGCTGATTCTCAGTATTTTCATTCCGGACTGACCTCGCAGGACGTGAAGGATACGGCCTTCTCCCTGCAATTGACGGCAGCGGGGGAATTAATCTGGCAGGAACTCAGGGTTCTGATCTCCCACCTTCGCCAGAAAGCTCTGGAGCATAAGCGGACGCTGATGATGGGGCGTACGCACGGGATGTTTGCCGAACCGATTACCTTCGGACTCAAGCTTCTTCGAATCCAGAAAGAATTTGAACGCAATGCCCAGCGTTTGGAAAGAAGCCTGGAGGAGGTGGCCGTTGGGAAATTCTCCGGGCCCGTCGGTACTTTTGGCCATGTCGAGGTGAAAGTGGCTCAACGCGCTTGCCAGATTCTCGGTCTGCGATGTCTGTATTGCACCTCTCAGATCATACCCCGCGACATCTATGCCTCTTTTTTCTCGAACCTTGCGCTGTTAGCAGCCAGCGTAGAGGAAATAGCCACAGAAATACGGCACCTACAGCGGACTGAAGTAGGGGAGGTCCTGGAACCATTTGCCGAAGGGCAGATGGGCTCTTCAGCGATGCCGCATAAAAGAAATCCGATTCTTGCCGAGAGGCTCTGCGGCCTGAGTCGAATCATCAGATTCAATGTCGCTTCCACAATTGAAAATATTCCGAGCTGGCATGAACGTGATATTAGTCATTCCTCGACGGAAAGGATTGTTGCACCGCTTGTTACCGGGTTGACCGGGTACCTGTTGCAGATCTTGAACTACATTGTCAAGGAGCTGGAAGTCAGACCAGAACGCATGCGCGAGAATATAAAGATGGCTTACGATACCCATTTTTCTCAGGCTCTGATGCTTTCGCTCGTGCGCAAGGGGATGCTTCGAAGCGAGGCAAGCAAGATCGTGCAAGAACTGGCATTCCGTGCGTTGAAAGAGAAAATCCCCCTGCGTAAACTGGCAAAAATGGATGAACGAGTGATTGGTAGACTATCTCTCAATGAACTGAGACGGACTTTTAGCTCCCACTATCTCCTTAGCCGCATCGATCAGATCTTCAAGCTGGAGGAGAAGAGGGGAGATTAGATGTATTTCCTTGACTCCCTCAGGGCCGAGCTGCGTTCGGCTGCCCATGCTCTTTTTGGCTTGAATGAAGAAGACGTGGTCTGGGATAAGGGGAAAGAAAGAGCCGATTTTGCTACGAGTTGTTCTTTTTCTCTGGCACGACAAGTCAAGAAAAAGCCGCTGGATGTCGCTAGGCTTTTACGAGAGACCCTACAGAAACGATGCTCGCCTTTTGTACGCGTGGAAGAGGCTTCCCCTGGTTTTATCAACTTTCACCTTCTCCCCGCAGGCGCACAACGGATCCTGGTGGAGGTGCTGGAGTCAGGGGATGCCTACGGCAATTGCAATCGGGGGGGAGGTAGGACGGTCAACCTGGAGTTTTGCAGCGCCAATCCAACAGGACCGATCCATGTGGGAAATGCCAGGGGTGCATGTATTGGTTTTGTACTGGCCAACCTTCTGCAGGCTGTAGGGTACAAAGTTACCCAAGAATATTACTTCGACGACAGTGGAAACCAGGTGGACGCTTTTATACAATCTATCGAGGCCTTTTATTTGCAGGACCTGAGCAGGCCATGCAAGTTTCCCGAAAATGGTTACCCCGGTGATTATGTTCGCGTTATCTCGCGTGCAATTATCGATCAGGTCGGTGATGCCTGGGCCGATCTTCCTTGGGAAGAGAGGCTTTCCAGGATCCGTGAATTTGGATTGCAGGCTATGCAGAGGCAACACGAACAGACCATGTTGAATTTAGGGGTGGAATTCGATGTTTGGTTCTGGCAGAGTGAACTAAAGAGGAGGGGATTTCTTGATCGCGCCTTCGCCTTACTGGAAAAAGGCAGCTATCTCTACCGAAAAGATGGTGCCCTCTGGTTCCGTTCAACTTGTTTCGGCGACGACAAGGATCGAGTCGTCCTGCGCAAAAATGGCGAACCGACCTATTTCGGTTTTGACATTGCTTACAATCTCAATAAGCGAGAGCGCGGCTTCGAACTGATTATTGATGTCTGGGGACCAGATCATCATGGTTTCGTGGAGAGAAATATTGCCGCATTCCGGGCGCTGGGCTATGACCCACGAGATCTGAAGCTCTTGATTTACCAGATGGTGCACCTCTATGAAAATGGGGTGGAGCTCTCCATGTCCAAAAGAAGTGGGGAGTTCGTCACCCTCGACGAGTTAATCAATGCCGTCGGCAAAGACGCCACCATATTCTATCTTTTAAATCGGAGCACGGATTCCCCTCTTGATTTTGACCTGGATCAGGCACGGGAACATTCTTTGAAGAACCCGGTCTATTATGTTCAATATGCCTTCACTCGGTGTCTTTCCGTGGAGAAGGAGGCAGAGAAAAGGGGAATAACGATCTCGGAGTCATGCCCCATGCTCTGCTCGCTCTATTCCCCTCGCGAGACAAAGCTTCTCTCTCTCCTGGCCTTAATGCCTGATGAGATCTTGAAGGCGGCGCTGGCAGATTCACCGTTTAAACTTGTCAATTTTGCCAAAGATTTGGCCGGGGAATTCCATGCCTATTATCATGATGTTCGGGTAATCGGGGTTGAAGCCGAGCTGCAAGCCGCTCGGCTTTTGCTCATTCGAGCGGTCCGTACAGCTCTGGGCAATACCTTGCGTCTTATGGGGATTCAGGCTCCGGAGAAAATGTGAAGGAGGAAAGAAATGGCTCAGGGTAGTCCCTTCGGTGTACATCGCGTACTCGACCCGCCTGGTGCAATGCCACAGGGGGCCTGGAGACTGAATAATGATACGTCGATTCTTTATGATAACGAAATTCAGGTTAAGGTGGAACGCTTAAATATTGATGCCGCCAGTTTTACCCAGCTGGAGCAGGAGGCAGAGAGAGATCCCCAGAAAATTTCCGGTCTGATCAAGAGAATCGTGAAAGAAAGAGGGAAAATGCATAATCCGGTCACCGGCTCCGGAGGCATGTTTATCGGCACGGTGAAGGGGGTGGGGAAGAAGCTTGAGTCGACTAGGGGTGTTCACCCTGGCGACCGGATTGCCTCCCTGGTTTCACTTTCTCTGACCCCCCTCTCTCTCAAAAGAATAAAAAAGATAGACATGGAAAGGGACCAGGTCGAAGTAGAAGGGGAGGCCATTATTTTCGAAAGCGGGATCTTTGCCTTGTTGCCGCGTGATCTGCCCGACCGGTTATCGCTGGCCGTTCTTGACGTGGCTGGTGCCCCCGCGCAAACCGCTCGCCTGGTTAGGCCAGGTGATACAGTCTTTGTGATCGGCGGGGGCGGAAAATCTGGCCTGCTTTGCCTTTATGAGGCCAAGAAGAGGGCGGGGGTGATAGGAAAGGTTATCGGTCTCGGACGCAGCACTGAAAGCATGCGACGTATCGAGGAAAGTCGCTGCGCCGATCTAATCTTGAAGGGAGATGCCACAAAGCCACTCGAAGTTTTAGAGCTGCTTTTGAGGGCCACGGAAGGTAAACTGGCCGATCTGACGATCAATTGCGTAAATGTTCCCGGGACGGAGATGACTTCCATTATCTGTACTCGCACGGGAGGGATTGTATATTTCTTTACTATGGCCACAAGCTTTACAAAAGCCGCATTGGGAGCGGAAGGGATCGGCAAAGACGTGGTCATGATGATTGGAAACGGTTACGCCCAGGGTCACGATCGGGTAGCTCTACAAATCATGCGGGAAAGCCCTATCTTACGTCAGATGTTTGAGAGAATGTTCGCGTGAGAGGCTGAAATCGATGAGAGATTACAAAGAAATTTCCCTCTGGAGAAAAGTTAGAGCAGACGAATGGAATGATTGGCGCTGGCAATTGGAAAACCGGATCACCACTGTCGAGACGCTTAAACAGGTAATATCCTTGACCCCGGAAGAGGAGGAGGGCGTGCGCAGGGCTTTAAGGGTCTTCCGTATGGCTATTACTCCCTACTTTGCTTCGATCATGGATCCAATTGATTCGCGCTGCCCCATTCGCATGCAGTCTGTCCCCGCCATGGAAGAGACAGTGAGGTGCAGATTCGATCTTCACGATCCCCTGCACGAAGATGTCGATTCCCCCGTTCCAGGCTTGACCCACAGGTATCCGGACCGTGTCCTCTTTCTGGTTACGGACCAATGCGCTATGTATTGTCGGCATTGCACTCGTCGTCGTTTTGCCGGGACTTACGACAGCTCTCGATCCAGGAGCGAACTGGATGCTGCTCTGGAATACATCCGCAATAATTCTCATATACGAGACGTCCTCCTCTCGGGAGGGGATGGCTTGCTTTTATCGGAAGAACTCTTAGTTTATACCCTTACGGAATTGCGTAAGATTCCTCACGTGGAGATTATTCGCATCGGTACTCGTGCCCCTGTAACTTTGCCGCAGCGGATTACAGCCGAGTTAGCCTCTCTTTTGCGCCAGTTTCATCCCCTGTGGGTCAATGTTCAGTTTAATCATCCGAAGGAGATCACTCCCCTCTCTGCTGGCGCTTGCGCTCGACTGGCAGACGCAGGAATTCCTCTGGGTAATCAGAGCGTCCTGCTGCGGGGCATTAACGACTGTCCTTCGGCGATGAGAAAGCTAGTGCAGGAGCTCCTCAAGATCCGGGTTAGGCCGTACTATCTATATCAGTGCGATTTATCCGAGGGGATTGGACATTTCCGAACATCTGTGCTACGCGGAATAGAGATTATCGAGAGCCTGCGCGGACACACCTCCGGCCTTGCCGTCCCTACTTTCGTGGTGGATGCCCCTGAGGGAGGTGGAAAAATACCCCTGGCTCCCAATTATCTTCTCTCGCTTTCTCCAGAAAAGGTGGTCTTGCGCAATTTCCGCGGAGGTGTTTACTCCTATCCTGAGCCGGAGGAATTTTCCGCCCACGATCGCAAGAGTTGTCCTCGTTGCAGGGAACTGGATTTTCCCTCCCTCAGCCTATTTGAGCAGCAAATGAAGGATAAAGGCCCTTGAAAGATCTATTTAAGGATTCCTGGCCGAGAAGAATAAGCGTCATCGGCACTTGTCGGGGAAGCGGCAAGACCACCACTGTTAATTATCTTTTAGGCCGAGCAGAAAGAGCTAAACTTTCTTTTGGCGTATTGACGGTGGGGAAGGGCAATACGCCCACACCTGTTCGCCTGATGGCGGGGGCTTTGATAGGACTGGCCCGGAACTGTGACCTTACCCGCAAATTGGAAATCCTGGAGGTGACATCCGTGCGCTCGCCCTGGGGAGAAATCGTGATAGGACGGACTCACGAGAATTGCGATGCTGTTCTGGCCGGTCCAGTTTCTCTCGCCGATCTGCACAAAGTCATCCAGGTTATGAAATCTTACAACCCAGGGCTGTTAATCATAGACAGCACCGGTCCGCAGAAATTTCCATCCGATTCTTCCCTTACCGACTCATTTGCATTTTCTGCCGGGGTCGAGTGCGCTGATAGACCTGAGTTAGCCTCCTTTCTCCGCTACCAATGTCAGAAATTATCGCTGGATTGCGACCGGCACTCACTCTCGGACCCGCGTCAATCAGGTCTCTGGATAAGGGGAGAATTCTTTGCTTATCGAGACCTGCAAGAAATTCCCCTGTCCCACGGCAAGGAGGCGGAGGCTTTTTTTTCTCCGGGAGCATTCTCCGACTATCAGGCTGATCAATTAATGCGTTTTGGAAATCCTGCCCTGATTATTCTCGCAGAACCCTGGCAGCTCCTCTTGAGTTTAGAGAAATGGCAATCCATGAGCCGGGAGGGTTGGAGGTTCAAAGTCAGGAAGAGGACCCGCTTCTTAATGGCTTCCTTCAACCCACTCTCTCAAGATGGTAATCGGCTCGAGGTCGAACCTTACCTCAATCTTATGAAAAGCAATCTGCCTGATATCCCCATCTTAAACCCGCTTCATGAGTGAGTTTTTTTTAGATCGAGAAACTCGGGAGGCCTTGGAGTGGGATCAGTTTCTGTCTCTGGTCGAAGTCTGTTCTCCCCTTGGATTTAACGATAAACAGCGGATTAAACCTTTTCTCCCGGGTGAAGAGAGGGGATTACGGCGCGAACTTAAGCGCACATACAGATTCAAAGAATTTTTGGCTGAGAATGCCTCCTGGGCGGAAGAGTTAAGATTCTGCCTGAGGGAGATCAAGGATCTTCGCGGCTTTTTCCGAGACGCTGCTCATGGCGGAATTCTTTCTGTCACCGAATTGTTTGAAGTTAAACGCTTTCTCTGGGTACTAAAGCAGATCAGGGAACTGTTTCAGCGCTCGGAGCTGGCTTTTTTGTCGACTTTAAAACCACGATCCCTGCCTGCTCTCTGGAGGATTTTTCTCCGCGGCGGACAGAGCCCGCATAGCTTCTTCCTGGTTGACGCATACTCCGGGGATTTAAGCCACTGGAGAAGTATCAAGGCTTCTCTGGAGCGAAAGCTGGATGAGGAGAGGACCAAAATTGAGGCCACGCTAACCCCTTTAAGTTTGAAACTCAGCCGCGACCTGACGGTCACTATCCCCAGAGAGGACAAACGTACGATTAGAGAATTCAGAAATAACCCCCGTTTTTTTCTGCAAGGGGAAACCTCCAGGAATTTGCGCTTCTCCTTGAGGAGGTCGCCGGAGGAATTGCTTTGGGAGAAGGAATTAGCAGAGACCCGGGCGAAGATAGAGGCAGCCGAAAAGGAGGTCAGACGATGGCTTTCCAGGCGGGTTGGAGAGTACGCGGAGCTGTTGCTCAAGAATGCGGAGAAAGTGGCGGCTTTAGATCTTCTCCTTGCCAAAGCTGACCTTGACCGCCTTTTCCCCCTTTCCAGGCCGCGTATACTGTGCGGGGACGACAAGGAAATTCTCAGCATGAAGGAAGGTGTGCATCTACCTCTCCATGTGCGTTTATCCTGCCACGTCCTTAAATTTCACCCTCTGACCATCGAACTTCGCCAGGGCAGCGCTTTAATCACCGGAGCTAACATGAGTGGGAAGACCGTCCTGCTTAAAACCTTAGGTCTAAATGCTGCTCTTGCGCAACACGGTTTTTTGGTCCCGGCGAACTCCTTTTCCCTTACCCTGAGGGACTTCGTTTTCTTCTCCACGCGAGGAAAGGAAACCGATGGACTCAGCGCCTTTGGAGCAGAAATTATGGGGCTGCGGAGGGTGCTGGAGCTTAAAGAGGCGAAGGGGCTGCTCCTGATCGACGAGCTGGCCCGAGGGACAAACCCGGAAGAGGGATTTGCCATTAATGCTGCTTTATTAGAGTACCTTAAGGATAAAGCTTCGCTCTGTCTTATGGCTTCGCATTTCGATGGTTTGGCGAAAGTCGCCGACGTTGAACATTGGCAAATGGCCGGCTTGAGTGAGGTTACGCTCGGGCAGATAAAGAAGCTGGTGAGCAGTAAGGATGAAGGATTGATTGAGAGATTGATGAGCTATAAGCTGAGTCGAGTCTCGCGGAAAAAGTTTGTTCCGCATGATGCCTTGAAGATCTCGCTCCTTTTGGGGCTCAACAGGGATGTGGTAGAATTAGCGGAGAGGTTTTTGGAGAAATTTCTTCCATGATAATTCCGATTCCCGAGGATTCGGTGGCCAATTGCCGACGGCTTGCAGCTCAGATTGCCCAGGATGTGCAGAAGGATATCTCTTCAATGAGCACAGTTTCAATCGAACGCTCCCTGCTCAGGTTAATGGGAATTGAAGGGGTAGACGAGGAGAAGGTGCCCTTGGTGAATAGAGTGGTCGATGCTGTATTCAGGAGCCGCGGTTTGGAAGAAGGAGTGCTCTACTGGATAGGAAATGCCCTATGCGAGATGGGTTTTCCACTTCAGGAAATCTGCCAGAGGGTGGCTGACGATTCCCTTGATCTTTTTCATCTGCCCCGGCACGATTTTTCTCAGATACAGAGCCAAGTGGAAGCAGTTGCTTTAGATTCGCTCTCCCATCTCTTCCATAAAAGAGCCGAGCGTCGCCTGTTTCAGCAGGGATTCTCCCCGACTTTACCCCCTCTGCTCTATGTGATCGTAGCTACGGGAAATATTTATGACGACATTGCTCAGGCCAGGGCGGCTGGCGAGCAGGGAGCGGACGTGATTGCCGTGATTCGTTCTACCGCGCAGAGTTTGTTGGATTATGTCCCTGAAGGAATTACCACCGAAGGTTTTGGCGGGACTTTCGCCACTCAGGCCAATTTCCGTTTAATGAGGGAAGCCCTGGACGAGGTCTCGGAAAAGAATTCCCGCTACATCAGGCAGGTTAACTATTGTTCTGGGTTATGTATGGCTGAAATCGCTACCTTGGGAATCAAGGAAGGGTTGGACATTCTCGTCAATGATGCTATTTATGGAGTTCTATTTCGGGATCTGAATATGGTCCGGATCATGATTGATCAGTCATTTTCTCGTTTTCTCTTAGGCCTTTTCGACCTTGTGATTGTAACTGGCGAGGATAATCTGATTAAGACGGTTGATGCCTTCCAAAATTATCATATTGTCCTTGTCTCCCAATTTATTAACGAGCAATTGGCAAAACAGGCTGGCATGAAGGAGTCGCAGATTGGACTTGGCCATGCTGCGGAGTTGGATCCTTCCCTGGAGGATAGCTTGCTCTGGGAGTTAGCTCAGGCTCAGCTAATACGTCAGCTGTTTCCTTCCTCTCCCATCAAGTTTATGCCCCCCACAAGTCACAAAAGTGGAAACATCTTTTTCGCCCACGCGCTGGATACCCTGTTCAACCTGGTCTCTGTCTGGACAGAGCAGGAAATTGTCCTTTTAGGTATGCCAACCGAAGCCACTCATACCCCATATGTCCAGGACCGTTTTCTTAGCTTGGAGAGCGCGCTGCATGTTCGACGAGCGGCACGGCATTTTTCGTGGGAACTCCAATTTAAAAAAGACGGAGCAGTGCAGAAACGGGCATTAGAGGTTATTTCGAAGGCGGAAAAAACGCTTGAACAGGTAGTGCAGGAGGGCCTCTGGACTGCTCTGGCGAAGGGCTACTTTTCGCAAATACGCAGAGAGCGAAGGGGTGGAAGGGGTCACGAAGGGGTTTTCCGCAAGGGTGAATTTTACCTCAATCCTTTTTTAAAACCAGAACTGATTGAAATTGCGAGACAAAAGAGACGATGAACACACCGGGAGAAGTTCGCCCCTACGGAGACCGACTCAACGACGGAGCACTTCAGCTATCCTTCAGTCTCCCATTGCCCCTCAGCGCGCGTTCTCGGGAGGTAGCCAAGCAGATCGCGTCCAGGATCCTTTGCCTGGCTAATTGTCGCTTGGTTTTCTCGCAAAACCTTGGCAACAATTTCTCCTTTTATATTCTGTACGGTCAGGTCACGCAGGGCCTTGATCACCGGCTCCTGAACGTTCCAGAAATGGAAGTCCCTCTTTTTGACTTCTGGAAGATCAACGACCTGCTCAAGCATGAGCTTAAGCAGAAAGTCAGAATAATTGGAGCTACGATTGGCTCTGATGCGCATACCGTTGGTCTCGATGCTATTTTGAGCGCAAAGGGCTTCGGTGGAGAACCTGGCCTCGAGGGTTACCCTCAGTTCGAGGTCCATAATCTCGGGCCTCAAGTTCCGCCGTGGGCAGTTGTTGAGGAATGCAGAAGGAGAAGAGGTAATGTTGTTCTGGTTTCTCAGGTCGTCACCCAGCGCGGCTCTCATTTGCAGAACCTCTCGCTCCTGGCAGAACTGTTGGAAGCTGAAGGAGTGAGAGAGCGGTTGATTTTGATTTGTGGGGGCCCTTTTATCGATGCCGAAACCGCGCTCGAAGTGTGTTTTGATGCCGGCTTCGGCCCCGGAACGACCCCTTTAACGGTTGCGAGTTATATTGTTCAGGAGCTACTGCGCAGGAAAGGGAGACGATGAGCCATTTCATTTTTGTCACAGGAGGAGTTGTTTCGGCATTAGGAAAGGGTATACTGGCCGCCTCAATTGGAGCATTGGTGAAGGCGCGCGGACTAGAAGTGAGCATGCTTAAGTTCGACCCTTACTTTAATGTTGATGCCGGGACAATGAGCCCTTACCAGCACGGAGAAGTTTTTGTCCTTAAAGATGGTGCCGAAACCGACCTGGATCTGGGCCACTACGAACGTTTCATTGACGAGGATCTCACCTGTCTGTCCAATGTCACCTCTGGTTCAATTTATTCCAACGTAATCGCTAAGGAAAGAAGAGGAGAATATCTGGGAGCCACAGTGCAGATGATCCCTCATGTAACCAACGAAATCAAGGAACGCATCAAGTTGCTCGCTTCAAAATCTGAAGCCGATGTCATTGTGACAGAAGTCGGCGGAACAGTAGGGGATATTGAGGGTCTGCCGTTTCTAGAGGCCATCCGTCAATTCGGCAGAGATCTGTCGAAGAAAGATGTGCTCTATATTCATACTACCTTGGTTCCCTTCCTGGAGACCTCCGGCGAGCAGAAAACCAAGCCTACGCAGCATTCCGTGAGGGAATTACGCAGTATCGGCATCCAGCCAGATATCATAGTCTGCCGCTCTCGAGTTCCACTGTCGCGCAAGATTCGAGAAAAGGTCGCCCTTTTTGGAGACGTGGGGGTCGATGAGGTAATTTCCCTACCCGACCTGGATTCCATCTACCGAGTACCGCTTTTTCTCGAGGACAGTTCGTGCAGCAACGTGCTCAATTCCTTCCTGGGGGTGAACGGGGACAGTGGATTGAAGAAGTGGCGGGATTTAGAGGGAAAGATGGCCGGCTCAAAGGGGAAGGTGCGGGTCGGTATTGTGGGGAAATACGTGGGGATGAGGGACACCTATATCTCTGTGACTGAGGCTTTGAAGCATGCTGCCATAGAGGAGGGTGTGGAGGTTAAGGTGGATTGGATCCCTGCTGACAGGCTTAAATCCGCAGAAATGAAGGGGCTTTTGGGAAAGCTCAGCGGGGTGATCGTCCCCGGTGGCTTTGATTCGCGAGGAGTGGAGGGAAAGATTCTCGCCATTCAATTCATTCGAGAAAATAAGATCCCTTTCTTGGGCTTGTGCCTGGGAATGCAGTGCGCTGTCATTGAGTTTGCCCGTAATGTCTGCAATCTGAAATCCGCTAACAGTTCTGAGTTCGACCCGCGCACTCCCTATCCTGTAGTGCACTTCCTGCCCGGCCAGCGCAAAGTGGCCAATAAAGGTGGCACTATGAGACTCGGGGCCTATCCGTGCAGGATTCTGCCCAAGTCAAAAGCAGGAAACATATATGGCCGAAGGATCATACACGAAAGACATCGCCACAGGTACGAAATAAACAGCGATTATCTTGTGGAATTTTCCAGATCGGGACTTCTGGTTTCCGGCGTCTTCGAGAGGATGGGGTTGGCTGAAATTATAGAGATTCCGGATCACCCCTTCTTTATCGGGACTCAGTTCCATCCGGAGTTGACCTCCCGTCCCGGCAAGCCGAACCCCATATTCCAGCATTTTATTCGTGCATGTGTTGAGCGAGGAGGGACAGAATGGAAAAACTAATAATCACCGTTGCTGTGATCGGAGCCGAGGTGACGAAGGCAGATAATCCGGCTCTGCCGATAACGCCAGAGGAAATCGCCGAAGAGACTCATAGGGCATACCTTGCCGGGGCTTCTATGGTTCATCTGCACGTGAGGGACGAGGAGGGCAAGCCCACTCAGGATACCGGGGTTTTTCGCAAAGCCATGGATCTCATCCGGGCGAGATGCGACATCATTCTGCAGGTTTCTACCGGCGGCGCCGTAGGGATGACCGGAGAGGAGAGGGTGAAGCCAATTTCCCTTGGGCCGGAAATGGCTTCACTTACTTGCGGAACAGTTAATTTTGGCGGAGGAGTCTTCTGGAACCCCCCTGACTTGATCGAGGATTTCGCACGGAAGATGAAGGAAGCCGAGGTCAAACCAGAAATTGAAGTATTCGAAGCTGGGATGATTCATAACGCCATGCGCCTTGTCTGGAAGGATGTGCTCAATCTCCCCCTGCACTTTGATTTCGTGATGGGAGTCCCGGGCGGAATAGGTGGTCACCTGCGAGATCTCATCTATCTTGTGGAAAGTATTCCCCAGGGCTCAACCTGGAGCGTTGCTGGAATCGGGAAGTATGAACTTCCTCTGGCCGCTGCTGCCATTATCCTTGGAGGCCATGTGCGTGTGGGTTTCGAGGATAATATTTTCTACACTAAAGGGGTGCTGGCTGATAACAATGCCCAGCTGGTTTCCCGGGTAAAGAGATTGGCTCTGGAGCTGGGACGAGGTGTAGCATCGCCCCAGGAGGCGAGGAGAATTTTGGGGCTAAAACATGTTTAAGGAACTCACTTTAGATGAATTTTTCAACAAGTTGGCTTCGAAAACCCCCACTCCCGGCGGAGGTACAGTAGGAGCACTCTGTGGTGCGCTGGCCGCGTCATTGGGAGTCATGGCCTCCGCACTATCGCAGGGAGAAAAATACGCTTCAGTCGCCAGAGAAATGCAAGAAGCGGAGCAATTTTTTCTGGAAAAGCGAGATCGTTTTCTTCATCTGGCTGATGAGGATGCGAATTCGTTTGAAGCAGTGATGCAGGCCTATAGATTGCCTAAAGATGAACCTGACAAAAGAAGGGAAGCAATTCAATTGGCTCTGAAGGAAGCCTGCCGCGTTCCCTTAGAGATTGGCCGGGAGGTGATCGTGCTTATTCCTTATTTGCGCGTTCTTCTCGGAAAAGGAAATCGCAACGCTTTAAGTGATGTGGGAACGGCTCTTTCTGTCTCGAAATCCGGGCTGGAAGCATCCATCTTCAATGTACGCATTAATCTCCAGTCAATAAAGGATGAGGCCTTTAAAAAAAAGGCCGGGAAAATCTTAGATTATGATTACAATCCTGCCTTAGCCGAGCTCGACTCCATGCTGGCGGAATTTAATAACCTTCTTAGGGAGGTGAATTGATGCAAGAAGTTCTACTTTGTGGAGCAAAGCGATCAGCAATAGGTTCCTTCATGGGCAGCCTGAAGGATGTGCCGGCTCCTGAAATCGGAGCAAAGGTCTTGAAGGAGATGTTGAATGAAGCCGGCGTACCGGCGAAGGCAGTAGAAGAGGTGGTCGTTGGTAATGTCCTGCAGGCCGGCCAGGGGATGAACCCAGCCCGCCAGGTGGCGCTAAAAGCAGGTCTTTCTCCCGAGAGTACAGCCTTCTCTTTGAATCGAGTCTGCGGTTCTGGCCTGCAGGCTGTGGTTTCCGCCGCACAGCAAATTCGGCTGGGAGACTTTGATCTGGTAGCCGCTGGCGGCATCGAGAACATGAGCCGCGCGCCTCATCTGCTGATAAAATCCAGACCCGGTTATCGCTTAGGCCACGATTTGCTTGTGGATTCGCTTATTACAGACGGGCTCTGGGACGTTTTTTACGATATGCATATGGCAATAACAGCGGAAAACCTTGCGGAAAAAAGAGCCATTTCCCGGGAGGAACAGGATCGCTTTGCTTATGAAAGCCAGATGAAAGCCTCGCGTGCTCTGGCTGACGGCCATTTTGAAAAGGAGATTGTTCCGTTAGAGCTTCCTCGTCAAAAAGGTGAAATAAAGCAGTTCCATGTGGACGAATATCCCCGTACGGACACTACTTTTGAGAAATTGTCTCAGTTGCGTCCGGCATTTAAGAAAGAGGGAACGATAACAGCCGGAAACGCCTCCGGCATTAACGACGGGGCGGCCTTCCTCCTTCTTGCATCTGAGAAGAGCGTCAAGGAGTTAGGATTGAGGCCGCGGGCACGGATAGTCAGCTACGCTTTGGCCGGAATCGATCCCATTGACATGGGCCTGGGTCCCGTCAACGCTGTACACAAGGCTTTGCAAAAGGCCGGAGCAAGATTAGACGAGATGGATGCGATAGAGCTCAACGAGGCTTTCGCGGCTCAAACGCTGGCTGTCCTGAAAGAGCTTGACTTATCTCCAGCTAAGGTTAATCCAAATGGAGGTGCCATTGCTCTCGGTCACCCGATTGGCGCTTCCGGGGCCCGGATTCTGGTGACCCTTCTTTATGAATTGGAATCCGGGGGGGGAACGAAGGGGTTGGCTACACTCTGCATCGGCGGGGGGCAGGGTATTGCAATGGTAATAGAGAGGACTTAATATTTGAGGAAATTCAACCTGAGCCGAGTTCAAACAGGCATGATCGCATCTAAATCTTTCAAAATTGGAGGGAAAAGCCATGCAACTTTTCTTAGATACCGCGAATATTGAAGAAATTCGTGAGGCGCTCGCTTTAGGTCTTATCAGTGGGGTAACGACTAACCCCACGCTGATAGCTAAGGAAAAAGTGGATTACAAGCAGCGTGTGCAGGAAATCTGCAAGCTGGTGAAAGGGCCGATTTCGGTGGAAGTGTTGGGACAATCTGCCCCTGAGATGGTTGAAGAAGCCCAGAAATTTGCTTCCTGGGCTCCTAACGTAGTAGTGAAAATCCCACTTGTGAAAGAAGGGCTTAAGGCGCTCAAATTTCTGACCGAAAAGGGCATCAAGACAAATGCTACGCTTGTTTTTTCCGCCAATCAGGCTCTATTGGCTGCCATTGCTGGAGCTTCATTTGTCAGCCCTTTCGTTGGACGGCTGGATGATATCGGGCATGATGGCATGCAACTTGTCGCCCAGATTCTCCAGATTTATGAGAATTACGGTTTCACCACACAGGTGATCGCAGCCTCCATTCGTCATCCCCTCCATGTGACACAGGCCGCAGAGGCCGGTGCTCATGTGGCCACGGTACCTTTCGCAATTCTCGACGGTATGGTAAAACACCCCTTGACCGATATCGGTGTGAAGCGGTTTCTTGACGATTGGCAAAAAGTAGCCTCTCTCTTGGAAAGGAAATAGGATGCCAAAATTCGCACTTGAAGACCTACAGGCCAAAAAAGTAAGGGATTTGCAACAGATCGCTCGACAGCTTAAGGTCCCTTACTATGCCCGTTTTCACAAGGAGGATTTGATCGCAAAAATTATGGAAATAGAAGCGAAGGACGATAACAAAAGAGCCGCGGACAGCCTTACACCCTCCCCTGAAATGCAACTTCCAGCAAAGAAGACTGAGGAAATACAGGAAGTGCAGACGGAAGCAAGACCAGTGAAGGAGATAAAAGAAAGCAAGGAGGAGTCGATCCGCGGCGATGTGGTTGCCGGAGTACTGGAAATTCACGAGGAGGGCTATGGTTTCCTGCGGTCGAAGTATTTCCCCTCTCCCTCGGATATTTACGTATCCCCTTCCCAGATCAAGCGCTTCGGGCTTAGGGATGGGGACGTAGTCACCGGGTGGGTGCGCCAGCCGATGGAAAAGGAAAAATATTTAGCCCTTTTACGGGTGAGGGAAGTGAATGAGGGCGACCCGGAGTTAGCCAGGATTCGCCCGCTTTTTGAAAACCTTACCCCCATTTTTCCAAATCGGAGACTCAAGCTGGAGACCATACCCTACGAATATTCAACCCGATTAATCGACCTCGTGGCTCCTCTGGGCCGTGGGCAACGTGGGATGATTGTCTCTCCGCCGAAAGCAGGTAAAACCACAATTCTGAAAAAAGCTGCTCAGGCTATCACGCGTAATTACCCGGACATCATTGTCATGGTCCTCCTGGTTGACGAAAGGCCAGAGGAAGTGACCGACTTCAAGCGCTCTACTACCGCCGAAGTGGTGGCCTCAACTTTTGATCAGCTCCCGGAAAATCATATTCGGGTAGCGAGACTGGTCCTGGAAAAAGCTAAGAGATATGTTGAACAGGGAAAAGACGTTGTCATCCTGTTAGATGGGATCACGCGATTAACCAGGGCTTACAATGCTGTCATGCCTCCTTCGGGCAGGACGCTTTCCGGAGGGCTTGACCCGGTTGCCATTCACGGCCCCAAAAGCTTCTTCGGGGCCGCACGCAATATCGAGGAAGGTGGAAGCTTGACCATTCTGGCTACGGCACTTGTAGAAACAGGCTCCAAAATGGATGAAGTTATCTTCGAGGAGTTTAAGGGGACTGGCAATTTTGAATTAGTCCTCGATCGAAAGATTTTTGAGCGCAGAGTCTTCCCCGCCATCGATATCAAGAAATCCGGCACCAGGCGCGAAGAGCTGCTTTACACGGAAGAAGAGATGCGTAAGATTTGGAATGTTCGGCGTGCCCTGAGTGGACTTGAATCGGGGGAGGCTTTAGAAAAATTGCTCGATCTTTTGACCAAAACGAAATCCAATGGCGAGTTTCTGAAATACATAGGCAGCGAAGAGTTATGATCCAATGCAGATCGAGCTCTTAGCATGGACGCCGCAGCCGGATAAAGTTTGCGCTTCAGCCGCTCGGCTCTGTTATAGCTCAACCAATTTTACCCGGCTCTGGTCCAGTCTAGGAGAGGAAGAGGTCAGAGCTCTTCTCGAAAGAGTAATTGCGAGCGGACACTTTTCTGTGCTGGAGCATGCTTCCTTCACTTTTCAGGCCGAGGGCCTCTCCCGCGCCTGCACCCACCAATTGGTACGTCACCGTATAGCTTCGTACTCCCAGCAGAGCCAACGCTACGCGAAATTGCGCGCACCCGATTTCATTGTGCCCCCTAAATTAGGAGGGAACACCGAGGCTCTGAGGATTTTCGAGGAAGTTGCAAATATAAGCCGAGGGGCTTACGAAAAAATGCTGGAGCTTGGAGTTTCCCCGGAAGATGCTCGCTATGTTCTACTCCAGGCAGTTCCAAGCCGTATTATCTTTTCTATGAATGCGCGTGAACTCTGGCACTTTTTTGAACTTCGTTGTTGCGAGAGCGCTCAGTGGGAAATACGTACTCTTGCTTTCCTTGCTCTAAGGAAAGCCCGGGAGGCCTCTCCCTTTATTTTTTCCTCCGCCGGGCCGGCCTGTTTCCATGGAACTTGTCCGGAGAAGGAGTTCCCCTGCTGGCGGGAGAGTTCGGCCTATTTCGCGCTGAAAAGGGAGGCTTTTTTAAAAGAACTCCGGGCGCTTTCTTTTGAGCCCAAAGAACAAAAACTTGGCTCCTATAGCGCTTCACCTGTGGAAATAAGCGAGATTCTACATTGCCGGAAAGAGCAGCTGATCCGGACAGCTATAGTCGAATCAGGCGGAGAGATGTTTGTATTTCTTTCTTCCAATTGGGGGAGGCCTCCCGATTTGGCAAAATTGAGGGAGGGATTTCGCTTTCTGACAGACCAGGAAATCCGCAACAGAGCGACCTTCCATCCTCACTTCCTTCCCCCCAAGCCCTTCGCTGAAGCAACCAGATATTTACTGGATCGAGCGCTGCTCGATGAGCAAATCCTCTATTTTAATTCCGCTTCTCCCTGGTACTATTTTCAGATTACGATAGAGGAATTTAAGGCTTTAATAGATAGGATATCCTTGGGCTGGAGTAAGATTTAGATGGATGGCTTAAAGACTGGATGGATCGAAGTAATCTGCGGGAGCATGTTCTCCGGCAAGAGCGAGGAATTGCTGCGGAGAGTGCGGCGGTCAAAAATTGCCAGACAGAAGGTAGTGGTATTCAAACCGGCTTTAGATCAACGCTACGCAAGCACCAGCGTGGTCTCGCACGACGGGGGGTCTACCCAGGCAATCAATCTGAATCACCCGGAGGAGATCTGGAAATTTATCAAGGACGATGTCCAGGTAGTGGCAATCGATGAAGGACAGTTTTTTCCCGAACAGCTCGTGAGCATCTGCAATAGTCTGGCTGATCGAGGGATCCGCGTGATTGTTGCGGGGTTGGATACGGATTTTCGGGGAGAACCGTTCGGTCCCATTCCGACGCTCCTGGCAATTGCGGAAAAAGTCGATAAATTGCAGGCCATTTGTGTTATTTGCGGTGAGGCGGCATCGCGCACACAGCGTATAGTCAATGGTCAGCCAGCCTCCTATCACGACCCTGTGGTTGTATTAGGTGCCGCCGAGAAATACGAGGCTCGCTGCCGCCGTTGTCATCAGGTGAAGGACAAGAAAATCGCGGGGAAATAAAATTGAAAGAAAAACGCGAAGAAACATTAGTGGGCGGACAGGCGGTCTGGGAGGGTGTAATGATGAGAAGCCCCGCCGGTATCGCTGTGGCTGTGCGTAAGCCGGATGGGTCGATTGAGACAAGGGAGCTTGCTTACCCTTCGCTCACCAGACGCTACCGGATTTTTCGCTTGCCTTTTTTCCGGGGAATCGGAGCTCTCTGGGAATCCTTGATTTTGGGCATTCGCTCTTTGAACCTTTCCCTCTCCCTTGGCGGAGTTGAGGGCGAGAAGCTGACCCCGCTACAGATGGTCTTTTCTTTTGCCCTCGCTCTCGGGATCGTAGTGATTCTTTTTTTCCTTGTCCCCTTGTTTCTTTCCCGCCTGTTCTCCCTGGTGCTCGCTCCGGCCTGGCTGATAGTGGTTGAAGGGCTTCTCCGCTTTCTTATTTTTTTCCTTTATTTGTGGGTGATATCGCTTGTACCTGAAGTCAGGCGTATTATGTTCCAATATCATGGTGCAGAGCATAAGGTAGTCCATGCCTTTGAGCAGGGAGAGGATTTAACGGTGGAGAATGCCTTGAAATACAGTACGCTTCACCCTCGTTGCAGTACGAGTTTCCTAGTCGTGGTTTTGATGGTCAGTTTTATCATATTCGCCTTTCTGGATTTTCCTAATACTCTCTGGCGCATTCTCTCCCGTATCATTCTTTTGCCGTTTATTGCCGGAATCTCCTACGAGCTCATTCGCCTCTTCACTCTCCACCCGGGAAACCTGATTGCCCGTGCTCTGATCTGGCCTGGCTTGATCACACAGAAGATGACGACGGCTGAACCTACAAAGCAGCAAATTGAAGTAGCCATCGCTGCCCTGAAGGGATCATTAAAAAAACCAGATGCTTAATAGGAAACCTGCTTTAGTAAAAAAGAAGGAGGAACTGGAGCAGCTTCTGCTTGATTCAGCGGTACAGTTGGACGCGGTGGCATTGCATAGGATCTCACTTGCTTATCGGGAGACGGAAAGAATCTTGAGCAAACTCAACCGCCTGGAGGATGTGCAAAGGAAATATCGTGAGACTATTGCGCTGAGATCTGATGCCGATAACGAGATCAGGGAACTGGTGCAAGAAGAGTTGGAATTGCTTAGCCGGGAGGAAGGAGCCCTTATGAAGGAGATCAGGGCCCTTTTGATCGAAAAAGACCCAAACGACGAGAAAGACGTGATCATAGAGATCCGGTCCGCCGCAGGAGGAGAAGAGGCGGCTCTTTTCGCGGCCGAGCTCTTCCGCATGTACGCGAGCTATGCGGAGAAAAGAGGCTGGCGGGTGGAAATCCTTTCCTCTAACCCCACCGATCTGGGCGGCTTTAAGGAGATCATCTTCGAAATTCAGGGAAAAGGAGCTTATTCTCGTATGAAATTCGAGGGTGGGGCGCATCGGGTGCAGCGAGTACCAGTAACAGAGTCTTCCGGGCGTCTCCACACTTCGACCGTTACGGTAGCAGTGATGCCCGAAGCGGAAGAGGTTGATGTTAACATCGATCCTGAGGATCTGCGTATTGACGTGTTCCGAGCCTCAGGTCATGGCGGGCAATGCGTACAGAAAACCGATTCAGCCGTGCGTATAACCCACCTTCCCTCCGGCCTCGTCGTGACCTGCCAGGATGAAAGATCACAGCTTAAAAACAAGGAGAGAGCCCTGCGTATTCTTCGCTCCAGGCTGCTGGAGATTGCGCAGGCGGAGCAGGCCAGCGAGCGGAAGCTAACCCGGCGTTCGCAGGTCAAACGAGGTGAGAGATCGGAAAAGATCCGGACCTACAATTTTCCTCAGAGCAGGCTGACTGATCATCGTATTGGCCTCGACCTCTACAATCTACCCTCAATTTTGGAAGGAGAATTGGATGAAATTTTTGACGCCCTCGAGTCTAAAGATATAGAGGAACGATTGGAGGAAGAATCATCGAGATAGTATATGTATTCAGCACTTATCTGATCGGCTCCATTCCTTTTGGTTGGCTCGCGGGTAAGATGGGGAGGGGGGTGGATCTTAGGCATCAGGGCAGCGGCAATATCGGAGCGGCCAATACTCTCCGTATTCTTGGTTTTTTACCGGCTCTTTTCGTCTTTCTCTTAGATCTCTTCAAAGGCTTTTTGCCGATGTACTTTTTCGCCCCTCTTGTCTCAGGGGATGTTCATGCCTTGATTGGTCTTTCAGCCGTATTGGGACATGATTTTTCCATATTTCTTGGATTAAAAGGGGGAAAAGGTGTCGCTACAACTCTGGGAATCACCCTGGCGATAAACTGGAAGATCGGCCTCCTCGTGTTTGGTGTCTGGGTTTTGTTTTTCAGCTTCACGCGCATCGCTTCTTTTTCTTCCTTGATTTCCCTCCTATTTTTGCCACTTTTTCTCTATTTCTGGCAGAGCTCCTACTTTCTTCTGGGCTTAATTCTCTTCGGCCTGGCATTGATTCGGCATCGCGCAAATCTGGAGAGACTTGTGAGGAGGGAGGAGACAAAACTATTTTCAAAAAATGGAGAGTCGTCGAAAGTTGAGGATCCAGGATCCGGAGAAGGCAGCGGAGATAATTAAGGATGGTGGGGTCGGAGCTTTCCCTACCGAGACGGTTTATGGTTTAGGCGCCCATATTTTCCATTCTGCCGCACTGGATCGCATCTACACAATTAAAGGACGCGCTTCCCAGCAGCCTTTGAGCCTATATATCGGCGACCTGGCCGACTTATTAAAATTCGTGCAGGAACTGCCCGCAGAGGCCAATCGCCTGATCGATCTTTTTTGGCCCGGCTCCCTGACACTTGTGTTGCCCGCCTGTCCAATTATTCCCCGGCAGGCTCGTACGGAGAAGGGAACCGTCGCCTTCCGCTTTCCTGAGGGCAAACTTACTTGTGCCTTACTTAACTTGGTAGCTGCCCCCCTGGCTGGAACTTCAGCAAACAAGAGCGGGAGCTTGAGCCCGATTTCACCGCTCGACGTCGAGGGAGAACTGGATCGAGAGATCGATTTTCTTCTTGACCAGGGGAAGTGCAGATTTAAAGTTGAGTCGACCGTTTTGGATCTCACAACCAAGCCGTTTGCTTTATTGAGGGAGGGGGTGATTTCTCGGCAGGAGATAGAGGAAAAAGCGGGTATCCACTGCCTGCCTGCTCGAGCAAAAATTCCTCATATGGATTTAATCTTGCTGAGGGGCGAGAAAGAAGCTATACGTTCGTTTCTCGCGAGCGAGGCTACTCAAATTGAGCGAGAAAGTGTCGCCTTTATCGGTAGCCCGAATCTATTTGGAGGTACTCGAAGGTTCGGGCATTTTTCAAGTCCGGAGTATGTTCGGGAGGATGCAATTTTTCAGATTTTGGCACAAGCTCAGAGAAAGGGATACAAGCTGATTTACCTGGAGGATATTTGGCCGGAAGAGAGTAGAACGCATAAACGTCTAACGGATCGAGGAGAAATTCGCAACCTTTAAAGAAAGGGGATGAAAATGCACCTGACTCCAGAGAAGGAAAGAATTTTAAAAGGCTTGAATGCATTCAAGGCTATAGCCAAACAGGATCTCCTTGTTGCGGCGACAACGGAAAACCCTGAATTCTGGCAGCGGCACGCGGAAGCCCGACGGGAGGTTTACAAAAGGTATATTTCCCAGATCGAAGAAATCGGTGTGGATTCTGCCTGTGCCCAGGCTCTGAACGAATACAGGTTGCTCATTCAGTCCCGGGATGATTCTCCAGAGCAGAAGGGCAAGTCAGAAGCACTGGAGAATTTTTTATCTCTCTGCGGATTTGATGAGAGGACAATAAGGCAGAGTCAGCGAAAATAGTGGCTACCTGGCAGCTGGTTTCCTCCCTGGAAGGGCTTCAGGGAGAATGGGATGCCTTGCTTGCGCGGTCGAAAAGGCCAAATTTTTTTTCCTGCTGGGAGTGGACCAGGGTATGGTGGGAGGTTTACGGCCGAGGGAAAAGGCTTCACCTTCTGACGCTGCGCGAGTCCAAGCAACTAATGGGAATTGCTCCATTTTTCATCTCAAAGCCAGCAGGATATGGCATCATCTCGTTTTTGGGAACGGGAATCTCTGACCAACTCGGCTTTCTAATAAATGAAGGCTGGGAGGATAGATTTCTTCGAGGGTTGGATGAGCAATTGAACTCTGACCCAGATTGGGATCTTTGCGACTTACAAGAAATGAGTTGCCTCTCTCCGGAGACCTCTTTGCTGGAGGGTGCCCTTTCATCTTTTCAGGTGCGCCATTTCCTCCAGAGCAAACTACCTTACCTCGATCTCCCCTCTAGTTGGGAGGAATGGCTGGCGCGATTTAATAAGAAGAAGAGGGATAAGATAAAATATTATCCCCGTCTACTCGATAGAAGCTTCAGTTGGAGAATCGAGAGCCTTTCTCCCGATAAATTTGAGGAGGGGTTGAAGGTACTCTATACTCTGAATCGCGCTCGCTGGGTAAAGAAACTTATCCCTACTCCAGTTATGCTCAGGCGATTCCGTTCCTTCCATAGTACTCTGGCGCGATCTGCCCGAGCTGCTGATTTCCTCCGGCTTTACCTTCTTTTTATCGGGGAGAAACCGGCGGCAGCCCTGTATGGTTTTGTCTTTAATCGGAATTTTTATTTTTATTTCTGCGGTCAGGATCCTGAGTACGATCCTTTTGGCTTGGGGTACATATTACAGGTTTATTGCCTTAAAGAAGCAATTGGAGAGGGATTGCATGTTTTTGACTTCCTGCGAGGACTGGAGAGATATAAGCTCAGTTGGCGTCCTTATGTCAGGGAAAACCGGCGTTTTCTGGTGCATCGTTCAAGCCTAAGCAGTAGAATGTTGTCAAGTTTTTTTCGGACCAAGCAGAGCTTAGAGCATGCCGTAAAGAGAAAGGCCGGAAGGATATGACGATACCAAATATATTGACCTGTTTGAGAATCATATTAGTGCCCTGCCTTTTTTGGTGTATTCTGAACGGTCTCAATATCTGGGCTTTTGTAGTTGTGGCAATAGCGGGGATGAGTGACTTTCTTGACGGATTTTTAGCGCGCAAGCTCAAACAAAGCAGTAGAATCGGTGGCCTCCTCGACCCTTTTGCCGATAAGTTTTTTGGGGCTTTCGCCCTGCTCGCCCTCTGTCTGACGGACGTAATCCCCTGGTTCCTGTTCTGGATTTTCCTCACCCGCGATCTCTTCCTGGTTCTGGCTTCCATTGTTCTTCTATGGCAGAAAAAACAGTTGATGGCTGAGAGCAAGGTAGGCAAGCTTTCAACTGGAGCATTCGTTCTGGGACTTGCTTTGATCCTACTGGATATTCCCTATGCCATTTATCTATTTTACGCAGGCTTGATCCTCTATCTTCTTTCCGGGGTTTTCTTTTTTATTCGCATTTTTCAATCGACTGAGGCCGGCGAGATCAGAGAGAAAGCCAGAGCTTATATTCTGGAGACCAAGAGAAGAGTTTCTGACCCTGCCGACCCCCCCGAGGAGAAGAAAAATGGGACCGAAGGTTAAACCAGCGCGAATCCAGCTTAAAGGAACATCTTATCTGCGTCTACTTATCCGCACACACGAGGTCAAGCCGCCCGACGAACTGGAGGACGTTGTTTATCATTACACGAGCGGTTTGCTCGAACCGGGGGACATCCTCGTCTTTTCTGAAAAATTCGTAGCTGCCGCCCAGGGAAGGCTGGTGCCCACGGGAACAGTCCGCCCTTCCCGCTTGGCAATTTTTCTTTCCGGAAAGGTAATCAAGCGTCCGTACGGAATCGGCTTAGGCAGTCCAGAGTCCATGCAAGTTGCCATCGATGAGTGTGGCCGACTGCGGATATTGGTCGCTGCCTTTTTCGGGGCTGTGGGACGGGCCCTGGGTATTAGAGGGTTGTTTTACCGGGTAGCGGGAAGGCAGGCGGCCTGGATTGACGGCGATGCTCCCTACGGTATCCTGAGAGGCAATATTACCAAGGGACCCAAGGACCCTTTCGGGGTATGCAGGAGGCTGGAAGAGAAGTTTGGCTGCAAGGCGGCAATTATGGACGTTAACGATATCGGTGGGTGTGAAATATGCGGTTGCTCATCCGGTTTGGATCGCTCTCTACTCTTAGAGCTGATGCGTGATAACCCGATGGGCCAGGACGTGGAGCAAACTCCTATAGCTATTTTGCGCAGGACGAGGTCGAGCTGCCCATTGATTCTTTAATTGACGTCTTCCCTTGCAAAGCCTATACTTTTTTTAATTAAGAGTGGGAATTGCCCACTCTTTCCTATTGCTATGATGAGGAAGACATTTGTGCAAGATATTGAGGATACAGCCAGGGCCCTAATCAAAAAAGCGGGGTACCACCTGTTAAATGTGGATCTTGTTCCTTCCAGGGAGCCAATAATTCGCCTGATTATTTATAAGAAAGAGGGTGTCTCTCTTGCCGATTGCGAAAGAGTCACGCAAATTCTCAATCGGCAGATGGATGATTTTTTTTCAGGACGCTATCACCTTGAAGTTTCTTCACCTGGCTTGAACCGTGAACTTAAATCCCTGGAGGAATGCGAACTCTTTGCGGGCAGGATGGCGAGACTCCATCTTCGGACTCTGTGGGAAGGGTATGACGTTCTCGAGGGAGTGCTCCAGGGATTAAAAGAGCAATCCGTGTTGTTGCGCGTTAAAGAGAAGGTTTACTCCATCCCTCACGAGATCATTCAGAAAGCTCAACTCGTTTTCTGCTGGAAGGAGGTGGGGGGATCTGTCTAAAGATCTTGTTGTGGCCCTTGAGCAGATTGAACGGGAAAAGGGCATCTCGAAGCAAGCCCTACTGGAGGCGATCGAGACGGCCCTGATATCTGCATATAAGAAAAATTTCGGCGCAAGCGGAAACATAACTGTGGAGCTCAATGAGAAGACCGGCAGTGTGCGGGTAGTCGCGAGGAAGGAAGTTGTAGCGCAAGCGGAAAACAGGTGGTTGCAGGTTTCTCTGGAGGAAGCGAAAAGGGCTCTCCCCTTGGTAAAATTGGGTGATTTCTTCGAAGAGGAGATTACGCCCAAGGATTTCGGAAGATTGGCCGCACAGACAGCGAAACAGGTTGTGTTTCAGAAGATCAAAGAGGCTGAGCGGGAAGCGGCCTACGCCGAGTACTCCGATAAAGAGGGGGAGATGTTTATGGGCGTGGTCCGACGGAGGGAAGGTAATCAAATTTTTATCGATTTAGGTCGGGCGGAAGCCCTTCTTCCTCCTAAGGAACAGGTGCCAGGTGAGAGATACGAGACCGGGGGCAGGTATCGGGTGTATTTATTATCTGTGCATAAAAGCGCCAAGGGACCCGAGTTGATCGTTTCACGGGCTCAACCCAACCTCGTTTTACGTCTGTTCGAACTGGAGGTGCCAGAAATATACGAAGGAAGGGTTGAGATTAAAAGCATCGCACGCGAACCGGGGCTGCGCAGCAAGGTCGCAGTTATATCAAGGGAGGATAAGATAGACCCGGTCGGTTCCTGCGTTGGGCCGAAGGGAGCCCGCATTCAAGCCATCGTGCGCGAGCTGAAGGGCGAGCGGATCGACATTATCCGATACTCAAAGGATATGAAGGAATTCATCGCTAATTCTTTGAGCCCGGCCAAAATCACGCGGGTGGAGCTGGATGAGAAATCTAAATCCGCAAAAGTGATAGTGCCGGCGGACCAGCTCTCACTGGCCATTGGCAAGGAAGGGCAAAACGCTCGATTGGCTGCAAAATTGACGAACTGCAAAATTGATATCCAGGCAGAAGGAGAAGAGGCGGGATCGTGAGCAAGCACGTGTCTCTGAGGAAGTGTTTGGGATGCGGAAGATCTTTTCCGAAAAGAGAGCTTATTCGCATCGCCCGCCAATCTTCAGGCGAAATAAGCCTGGATCTAACGGGGAAAACCCCCGGGAGGGGATTTTATCTCTGCCCCTCCGATCGTTGCCTGGATCAGGCAGTGAAGATGAAGTCATTCGAGAGGGTTCTATTGTTAGGATCAAAGGACCCCCTGATTCTTGAAGTCAGAAGAGAAATTAAGATAAGGCAGGAAACTCGTCCTTGGGTCAGCGAATAAGAATCTATGAATTAGCTAAGACACTAAATATTTCGAGCGCCCAGCTTATGGCAACATTGAGGGATCTCGGAGTGCATTGCAAGAGCCACAGTTCAACGATTGATGAGGAGACAGCCTCGCTAGTTAGGGATCTATTGAGAGAAGGAGAGAAGTCTAAATTACAGGCGGAAGTACACCTTACTAAAGCCCCAGGAGAGTTTCCCCCACGCGAAATCGACAGAGAGGAGAAAGTCGAGCCCCAGGTCGCCGTTGTCCATTCGATGGAGCGTGGTGAGCAGGAGGCGGCCGAAGATCTTCTGCCGCGGGCGCCAATTGTTACAGTCCTCGGCCACGTGGATCATGGGAAAACCACTCTCCTGGACACCATCCGCCATACCTCCATAGCCGACAAGGAGAAAGGCGGAATTACGCAAAAGATCGGTGCCTCCGAGGTTTTTTTCCACAATCATCGCCTTGTATTCATCGACACTCCCGGGCATGAAGCTTTTACCGCAATGCGTTCTCACGGGGCCAGAGTGACTGATATAGCGGTGCTTGTAGTTGCCGCTGATGAAGGGGTCATGCCGCAGACGGTGGAGGCTTTAAATCATGCTAAGGCAGCGAAAGTCGCGATCATCGTGGCAGTAAATAAGATCGACAAGGAAGGCGCAAATGTTGATCGGGTCAAACAGCAGCTCTCCGATCTGAGTTTGGCGCCGGAGGAATGGGGAGGAGAGACAATCTATGTTCCCATTTCAGCCAAGACGGGGGAAGGGGTTGATCGCCTACTCGAAATGATCTCCCTCCTGGCTGAGGTGCTGGAGTTGAAGGCCCCGGTGCGTGGTCCGGCCAAAGGCACTGTTATTGAAGCTCGCATGGATAAAGGACTGGGCCCGGTAGCTGATGTGATGATCCATTCTGGCACCCTGCGCATTGGAGATAAAATCCAGATCGGCAACGTAAACGGGAAAATCAGGGGTATGATAAATGCTCAAGGCATCAGGTTGAAGGAGGCTGGTCCCTCGACCCCCGTGGAGATAATCGGGCTTGAAGAAGTTCCAATCCCCGGGGAATCTTTCAAGGTTGGGACGGAATCCAAGTCCATTCGCATTGCTGAGAGTAAGGGTGCGCGTGTTCCCAAGCGTGAACAGATGGTTCAGCTGTTGAAAAGCGGCCAGCAGGCCGAGGAAATTAATAAATTCTATTTGGTATTGAAAGCTGACTCGCAGGGTACGCTTGACGCGCTGCAGCTGGCGGTCAGGAAGATAAATGTTCCAGAAATAACTATCGAAATCCTGCATGCAGGCGTTGGAGCGGTCTCTGAATCCGATGTCCTACTGTCATCTGTGTCCAAGGCTTCTATCTTGGGCTTTAACGTGCGCCCGAGTTCAATGGCCAAGAGAGCTGCGGAGAAGGAAAAAATTCTGATTTATACTTATGACTTGATTTATGAGCTTCTGACGGATTTGGAAAAAATTGTCCGCGGCAAATTAAAACCAAAATGGGAGGAGAAGGTTTTAGGCAAAGCTACTATCCGCCGTGTATTCCGTGTACCCAGGGTCGGGATCATCGCCGGTTCTTATATCCTTGAGGGAAAGGCGGAGAGAAATGCCAGAGTGAGGGTCATCCGCGAGGACATTGTAATCGGAGAATCCCGAATCTCTTCCCTTAAGCGATTCAAAGAGGATGTGCGCGAGGTTGCCGCAGGCTTCGAATGCGGCATTGGCTTAGAGCGAGCGTCTGATATTAAGGAGGGTGATGTGCTGGAATTCATTACCCTCGAGCAAAGCTAAAAGCTTGGTGGGCTGGGGAAGATTTGAAATCTGGATTCCTGGAAGCCAATCCCTGAAGGAAAAAAGGCAAGTCATTCTGCGTTTGATGACACAAATAAAGAGATACAATCTCTCGCTCAGCGAGGTAGAAGGGCAGAATACCTGGCAGAGGTCTACTATTGAGGTAGCAGTTTCCTCTCCTACTGAAGAAAAACTGCGCGAAACCCATGCTTCAATCCTGAGATACTTGAATCGCCAACCCGATATTACATTACTCTCCTCTGATTGGCAGGTCACCTGACATGCAGCCGATTCGCAAGGAAAGGATGAGAGCCCTGATTAAGGAAGAAGTGAGTGCTATTTTTCAGAGGGAACTCAAGGATCCCCGCGTTGGCTTCATCACTATTACTCATGTGGAAGTATCTCCCGATGGTAGATATGTGAAAATTTTTATCTCCGTCCTCGGCTCAGAAACCGATATCCAGATAACCATGGAGGGAATTGCTCGGGCTCAGGGTTTTATCCAGAGGAGAGTCGCGCAGAAACTTCAACTCCGTTATGCCCCCCAGATAATTTTTCAATATGATCGCAGCCTTGCTGACTCGATGAGGGTGCAAAAGCTCCTGAAGGAAATCAAGAATGAAGAAGAAGGACCTTAGCACTTTTCAAGAATTTCTGCGAATTCATGATTGTTTTGTCCTTACCACCCACCAGGGCCAGGACGGTGATGCGGTGGGCTCGCTTTTGGCCTTTTACCAGTTTCTTGAGTATTATGGCAAAGAGGCTCGAGTCCTGCTTCCGGGCGGGTTGGCGGATAGGTTTTTATCCTTACCGGCCTCCGCCGAGATCAAGGGAAACGAGGTTGTGAAATGGGATGGTTGCCCCTTGGTGGTTTTGGACTGCGCTGGACTGGAAAGAGCCCTGAGTGCAGGTGGCGATAGACCCTCTTTCGTAATCAACATCGATCATCACATAACCAACAGTTTTTTTGGGAACCTGAATTTAGTCGATGCAAAGGCTTCCTCCACGGGGGAGATTCTGGCAGAGCTCTTCCTAAGCTTGTCTCCCTCGCTCCCCGTTCAGATCTGGCAATGCCTTTTTTTTGCTATCTATGCCGACACCGGAGGTTTTAGTTTTGAGAACACCTCAGGCAAGTGTCTTCGCATTGCTGCCAAACTACTGGAGCGAGGGACTCAACCAACCGTAGCCTCGCAATGGTTTTCCCGCCTTGACGAGAAGGACCTTAGGGTTCTGGGGATCGTTTTATCGAAAATGACTTATAATCCTCCCGTCGCTTATAGCCGCATCCCCCTTAGCGCTGAGGTCACGGCCGAATTTGATTCCGATTACATCATGAACATCTGGAGGCTCTGGCCGGAGCCTCTTGTTTATGTCCTATTTAAAGAAGTACTCCCTTTGACCTTCAAGGTGAGTATGCGTTCACGCCAGGGACTGAACCTGACCCCGGTGGCGGAAGCATTCGGTGGAGGCGGGCATCCGACAGCCAGCGGCTGTACGATTCAGGGACCCTGGTCCCGGATCAAGAAGAGCTTGCTCTTCTTGATCGAGGAGGCCATCACGAAATGGAAAACGGCTTCCTGAACGTTCTCAAACCTCCTGGAATGACGTCCTTTGACGTAATCCGCCTCCTGCAGGAATCTTTTCCAAAGGAGAAATTTGGTCACTCCGGAACATTGGATTTGCCGGCCTGCGGCGTCTTAGCTATTGCTCGCAATCGAGCAACGAGGTTCCTTCCTTACCTCCCGACGGACAAGGAATATATTTTCGATGTAGTGTTTGGGATAGAAACTGATACCGGGGATATCTGGGGGAACATTCTGAAGGAAGGCCGAGGGGAAATTACGCTGGATGAGATAGAGCGGGTAATAGTTCAATTTTCCGGGACAGTTAAGCAAGAGACCCCTCTTTATTCGGCAAAGCACTGGCGAGGTGAAAGGCTCTACCAGATGGCTCTGCGGGGGGAAACAGCAAGTGAGATTATCCAAGCGCCTGTGGAAATTTTTTCCCTCAAGCTTTTGAATTTTACACCGGGCAAGCTGTCGCGAGCGAGGTTTCTAATACACTGCTCTGCCGGCACCTACATTCGATTTATCGCGCAAAAGCTGGGGCGTCTTTTAGAGAGCGCCGCCTGTGCACACTTTATTGTGCGGGTACGCAGTGGGAACTTCCATCTTCAGCACTCCCAATTGATAACCGAATTGAAATCAGGGTATCTCAAGTGGATCGAACTCGACGAGGCACTCTCCCATCTTCCGCTGATTGTCCTTGCCGACCGGCAACTGAGGGCGTTTTACAACGGGCAAGTGTTTCCCCAGGATAATTCTGATTCAGCTCTTCTTTTTCGGGCCAGGGACAGGCGGGGCAATTTTTTGGGAGTATTGGGAAGAAAGGAAAGCCATCTGCTGAAAGCAGAGAGGATTCTGCGATGAGGACATATATTTTACCCGACGAAGGAAGCAGCCTCGGGACGATCCTCGGTATCGGAGTGTTTGATGGCCTGCATCTTGCTCACCAGGTCCTCCTCGCGAAGGTTAAAGAGTTGTCTCGTCAGGAGCAGTTGGCCTCCGCTGTCCTGACTTTTGATCCCCCGCCCCCCCTCTTTTTCAAGCAGGCGGGATACAAACTCCTTCTAACCCTTGAGGAAAAGGTGGGAGAACTTGCGCAAATGCAGATCGACCTGCTTTTTCTGCTTAAATTTTCCGCATCTATTTCCGATTTGAATCCTGAAGATTTCTGCAGAGAGATCATCTTGAAGAAAGCGCAAGCCAAGATTGTGGTAGTCGGCGAAAACTTCCTTTTTGGAAGAAACCGAGAGGGAAACGCGGCGATGCTTAAGCGCATCGGAGAAGAGAATGGTTTTAGCACGACGATCATTCCCATGCTCTGTGCGCCAGGTGGTGAATTCATATCCTCCTCTCTCATCCGCCAGTTGATAGCCAGAGGCTCAATAAGGAAAGCAAACCAGCTTCTGGGTTCACCCTACACCGTGGTTTTCGAGAAGAAGAAGGTGAATCTCTTTACGCTCAAAGATAAGGCTAAGCTGCTCCCTGCTCCTGGTAGATATCAGGTGCGTCTTAGAGGAAGTAGCTCCAAAATGGAGGCACAACTGCAGGATTCCTATCTCATGCTCGAAGGCGTAAATTCCCCCCATATTCATCTTTCATTTCTCGCGACGCTACCTTAGTTGGTCTGATCGGAGCTTGGTAGCGGAGTGACATTTGTGCTAAGATTGATTAGACCTCTTACTGGGATATGGCTTCCTCCAAGCCATCCTCTTGGTTTGAGGAATCAGTGTGAATGATTGAGGAGGAAAATTTGACTTTAAGCAAAGAGCAGAAGCAGGCGATTATTGTTAAGTTTCAGATCCATGAACTCGATACAGGGTCCCCTGAAGTCCAAATTGCAATTTTAACCGAGAGGATCAATTCGCTGACAGAACATCTGCGGATCCATGCAAAGGATTTCCACTCTCGACGAGGATTATTAAAGATGGTGGGGGAGCGAAGGCGTTTGCTAAACTACCTGAAAAGACAATCATCGGAGCGTTATCAGAGTATTATAAAATCTCTTGGATTAAGGAAGTAGAGCAGAAATTTGGGTGAAAGTAACCATGTAGAAAAAACTATTGACGGTAAAGAGCTACGCATCGAGACGGGAAAAGTGGGAAGACAAGCAGGGGGTGCGGTAGTCGTCAAATATCTGGACAATGTCGTTCTTGTCACGGCTTGTGTTTCTCCTACCGCCAGGGAGGGGATCGACTTTTTTCCCCTGATAGTGGATTACGAAGAAAGACTTTATGCTGCTGGTAAAATTCCCGGCGGTTTTTTTAAGCGTGAAGGACGTCCTTCAGAGAAGGAGATACTGCGTTCCCGCTTAATTGATCGCTCCATCCGTCCTTTGTTTCCCCACGATATACGTAATGATGTCCAGGTAATAGCCAAAGTATTGGCTGCCGATCCCGCATATCCGCCTGACACTTTTGCCATTATCGGTGCCTCTGCCGCCCTTTGCCTGAGTGGAATTCCTTTTCATGGGCCCATAGCTGCAGTTCGGCTGGGATATATGAATGGAAAATTTATTCTCAATCCCTCATACACCGAAATCGAGGAGGGAAACCTGGACCTCGTGGTGGCAGGCACAGAGGAAGCCATCCTCATGGTGGAAGCCGGTGCGAAGGAAGCGCCTGAGAATCTTCTCGTCCAGGGCCTGATGCATGCGCATCAGGAAATTAAGAACATAATCTCTCTGGAAAGGTTATTGATTGAGCAGGTCGGTCAAGGGCAAATAGAGATTCCGTTGGTCCAGTATCCCGCCGAGTTAATTCAGACAGTGGAAAGGGAAGCCAGAGAGAGGCTCCGGCAAGCGATTCGTATTGCTGATAAGAAGAAGCGGGAGGACGAACTTTCTCGCATTGATATAGAGATCAGAACCAGACTCTTGGAAGCTTTCCCCGGTCTCGAGTTCGCCATTCAGGATAGTGAGAGAGCCATTCTTAAGGAAGAGGCAAGGGTAATGATTCTCAATGACGGTATTCGTCCTGACGGCCGAAAGCCGGAGGAGATTCGCCCGATCTCCTGTGAAGTTGGAGTTCTTCCCAGAGTCCATGGTTCTGGCCTCTTTACCCGCGGTCAGACTCAAGTTCTGACAGTAGTGACCCTGGGAGCGATCGGCGAAGTCCAGATTATCGAGGGATTAGGCATCGAGGAGTTCAAGCGCTACATGCATCATTACAATTTCCCTCCTTTTTCGACCGGGGAAGTCCGTCCCATGCGAGGGCCGGGACGGAGAGAAATCGGGCATGGGGCCTTAGCCGAACGGTCCCTGTATCCTGTTATCCCCTCCCAGGAGGATTTTCCCTACACGATCAGGCTTGTATCGGAGGTGCTGGAATCGAACGGATCAACCTCCATGGCGTCCGTCTGTGGGAGTACCTTGTCCCTGATGGATGCCGGAATTCCAATCAAGAATCCCATTGCCGGTATCGCAATGGGATTGATCAAGGAGGGCGATAGGCTCATAATCCTGACGGATATCCAGGGCATGGAAGATGCTATGGGTGATATGGATTTCAAGGTTGCCGGCTCAGAAGAAGGCATCACTGCCCTGCAGATGGATATGAAGATAGAGGGGATTGATATTCCCATCATTCAGCAGGCTCTTTTGCAAGCTCGTGACGCCCGGCTTTTCATTCTGCAGAAAATCCATGAGGCCATTCCTGCTCCTCGAGCCGATCTCTCTCCGAGTGCACCGCGCGTTTTCGTAATAGATATCAATCCTGACAAAATTCGGGAGGTAATTGGGCCTGGAGGCAAAGTCATAAAAAAGATCACCGAGGATACTGGTGCAGTGATCGACGTGGAGCAGAGTGGAAGAGTATACATTACTGCCCCTACGGCCGAGTCCGGAGAGAGAGCAAAACAGACTATCGAGCTTCTCACAGGGGAGGTCGAAGTAGGCTCAATTTATTTGGGGAAAGTCACGCGCCTAGCTTCATTCGGCGCTTTCATTGAGATTGCTCCGGGGAAAGAGGGCTTGCTCCATATCTCGCAGGTTTCCGACCGCAGGATTCCGAAGATAGAGGATGTCTTTAAGGTCGGAGATGAGGTTCTCGTCAAGGTGAATAAAATCGACGAACAGAACCGTATCGGCCTGACAAGGAAAGGCCTGACGGAAGAGGAAAGCCAGGGGGAAGAGACGAAGAAGCATGGAAGTACTCATCCCCATCAAGGTTGACCCAAAAGCCCAAGACCTGCCTCTTCCCCAATACATGACTCCGGGTTCCTCAGGACTTGATCTTTTTTCCAGCGAGACAGTGGAGATTCCTGCAGGTGGGTGGCGTTTGGTGCCTTGTGGTTTCTACCTGGCAATTCCTCCGGGCTTTGAAGGGCAAATTCGGCCGAGGAGTGGTTTAGCCTTGAGACATGGAATAACAATCCTTAACACTCCGGCCACTATCGATTCGGATTATCGCGGCATGGTACAGGTAATTCTGATGAATTTGAGCGCGGATAATTTTTTAATCAACAGGGGAGAGCGCTTCGCCCAACTCGTAATCTCCCCTGTGGTAAAAGCCCGGTTCGTATTACAGGATCAATTGCCGCGATCAGAACGCGATCAAGGGGGGTTTGGCCATACAGGACGATAGAGAGGAGATTTTTTCACTATTGCGTGGAGAGATTGGTCGCTGCACCCTCTGTACTCTTCATGAGACGCGCAAAAACGCAGTACCAGGTGAGGGTAATATTTTTGCCTCGCTCCTATTTGTAGGCGAAGCTCCCGGGGAGCGGGAGGACCTTCGTGGCCGGCCTTTCGTAGGGCAGGCAGGGAAGCTTCTTGATCAATTGATAATGCAGGTGGGGTTGAGTCGCGCAGATGTTTATATCACAAATGTGGTCAAGTGCAGACCGCCCGGCAACAGGGATCCATTTCCTGAAGAAGTAAAAGCCTGTCATCCCTATTTAATCGCCCAGATCGCGCTGATCTGCCCCAAGCTCATCTGCACTTTGGGGAGACATGCCCTGCACACTTTAGTCAATGGCAATTTAAATATCACAACTGCACATGGCCGGATATATCATCAGGACGGAGTCCTCTACCTCCCAACTTTTCATCCGGCCGCTGCTCTGTATAGAGCGGAAGTTAAAGAGGAAATTTCCAGGGATTTTCTGAAGCTCAAAGAGACTCTGCGGGGCGAGGGGTTGTCATGATTCTGAAATTCGTGGCCTTAGGGGGCCTGGGAGAAATTGGCAAGAACATGATGGCTTTCGAGTTCGAGGGGAAAATTCTGGTTGTGGATGCCGGGGTAAAATTTCCCGACGACAGAACTCCGGGCATCGATTTCATTATTCCCGACATGTCCTACCTTTTAGCCAACCGGAATAAGGTCATGGCTGTTATCCTCACCCACGGACATGAAGACCATGTGGGTTCCTTACCCTACCTGCTACAGCAAATTCCAGTTCCTGTCTGGGGTACTGATTTAACCCTGGGTCTGGCTGAGAAAAAACTGAAGGAACTGAACGTTGCTTGCGAGAAGCATTTGATCAAACCAGGAGAGATGATCACCATCAAGCCCTTCCAGGTAGAATTCTTACCGGTAACCCACAGTGTTCCCGCAGGAGTAAGCCTTGCGATCCACAATAAGCTTGGAACGATAATTCATTCAGGCGATTTTAAGTTCGATCAGACCCCTGTGGACAGGAACATCATCAACTTCCACCGATTAGCCGAGCTCGCCAGCAGAGGAGTCCTTTGCCTCCTCTGCGATTCCACTAATGCTGAAAGGATAGGGTACGCGCCCTCTGAAAAGAGTGTCAAGCCGGTTTTGGAGGAGATCTTTCGCAGCTGCAAACATCGCATTATAATTACTACTTTCGCCTCAAATGTTCATCGTTTACAGCAGATCTTAAGCACTGCTCATGATTTTAAACGCAAGGTGGTGGTGGATGGTATGTCTCTAAGCGGAGTTGTCGAGGTTGCTCAGGATCTCGGCTACTTGTCGATACCCGCTAATCTTTTAATTAAAACGGAAGAAATTCCCCATTACCACAGATCGGAACTGGCTATCATTACCACTGGAAGCCAGGGAGAGCCGCTCTCCGCATTAGCCAGAATTGCTGCAGGAGAGCATAAGAAGATTAAAGTTGAACCCGGCGATATGGTTATTTTTTCCGCCGATCCCATTCCTGGAAATGAGATTCTGGTCGCGGAGACGATAGACAATTTATTTCGCCAAAAGGCCGATGTCATTTATGGTTCCGGCACCGGGGTTCATGTATCCGGTCATGGCTATGCTGGGGATATAAAAATGATGATCAATATGGTGAAGCCGCGCTACTTCATCCCTATTCATGGCGAATACAGGCATCTTGTGCATTGTGGTCGACTCGCGGCGGAAATGGGGATCGGCTCAGAGAACGTCTTCCTCTTAGAGAACGGCGAAGTGGTGAATTTCACGCCCGGCCGGGCCTATCCAGGGGGAAAGATCGCCGCGGCAGCCCGTTATGTAGACGGCATATTTCTCGATGATTTACGAAGCAGAGTCCTGCGCGATCGTCAGATACTAGCAAGTGAAGGAGCGGTTTTTGTCTCGGGCGCTGTGAGTTTGAAGCACCGATACATCGTTGCAGGGCCCGATTTCATTTTTCGTGGATTTCTGCAAGAAAGGGAGATCGAGGAGTTCCAGAGTGAACTGCAAGCGCAGTCCGCTTTGCTTCTAAAGCAGCTTTTGGTGGAGAATAATGATGTGGAATTCTGCGAACAGAGATTTAAGGATTTTTTGCAGCGCTACCTGATGAAGAATTTGCGTCGAAGACCGATGATTCTGATAAATATCCTTGCAACTGATGAGTTGGGCAAGAGAGGCTAAGGAGGGTAATGGGGCGCACGGCGAAAAAATTAAATGCTGGCCTGCAAGCCAGAAAAAAAGCTAAAAATGTCGGAGCTAAAATCCAAGTACACCGAGACAAAGAGAAACGTCTTCTTTGGCTTCTCTTCGGCATTTTGATCGTCCTTGCCCTATTGGTCCTCTATTTTTACTTGCCCAAGGTAGTGGTTTTTTTCTGGCAGTCCCTCCATTTGAATTTTCCATTGCTTTTAATCTTTCTCGCCTTGTCACCCTTCCTCCTGCGGAAGATGCGGAAACTACGCCTGCGCGTTTTCACAACCTTCACCTTAGTCTTTTTTAGCCTTTTCCTGTTGCTTGCCAAAACCTCTCCCGGCACCTGGAATTCAACGATCGCAATCAGACTCGACTGGGCCATCTATCCTCTCATGGTTCTACCTCTCCCTTTCCTTCTCCTCCTCTGGTTTTTTGTCCTGAGGAAGAGAGAAACTCTACGCAAACTAAGGCAGATTCCAAAGACTATGCCGGAAAGGGAGCGGATGAAAGTAATTGATCTGAAAGGAGCGAAGGAGAGGGTGGTGGCTGCTCCCCAGCAATCTACCGGAATACGAGCGCACAGTTATTCTTTGCCGCCTTTGGACCTTTTACGTAAGCCCCAGATGGAGCAAAAAATAACGCGAAGAGAGACGCGAAATGTCTCCCAGTTGCTACTGGAAAAGTTAAGAAGCTTTGGCGTTGGCGCTCAAGTGGTGAATATCGAGGTAGGTCCTGCCATAACGCGCTATGAATTGCAGCTGGATGCCGGCGTTAAGGTCTCAAAAGTTTTAAGCCTGGCTGACGATATTGCCCTCACTTTGGCAGCTACAGGAGTGCGCATGGAAGCCCCTGTTCCCGGTAAGCCAGTACTTGGTATAGAGGTTCCCTCGGAGAAAATCTCCACCGTGAGCTTACGGGAAATCGTGGAGAGTGATGAATTCCAGTGCAGAAAAACGAGGCTGCCGCTGGCCCTGGGAAAGGATATTAGCGGGCACCCTGTCATTGGCGATTTGCGGGAGATGCCCCATCTCCTTGTTGCCGGCGCCACCGGCTCGGGCAAGAGTGTCTGCATTAACGCCATGATCTGCGGCATTCTCTTCCGGGCAACGCCAGACGATGTGAATCTAATCCTGATTGATCCTAAGAGAGTGGAGCTTTTCAGCTATCGCCAGCTTCCCCACCTGCTTTATCCTTTGGTGGTCGACACCAAGCAGGCGGCAGCTGTGCTCAAGGAAGTTGTGAAGGAGATGGAGCAGCGACTGGCCCTTTTCTCTGAATCCGGGGCAAGGGATATCGAGGCTTACAATCAGAAAATCAGGGAAAACGGTGGAGGGAGAAACCTGCCCTATCTGGTTGTGGTAATCGATGAGCTGGCCGATCTGATGATGATTGCCCCGGCTGAAGTAGAGCAAAATATCTGTCGTTTGGCACAATTGGCTCGCGCCACCGGAATACACCTCATTGTCGTTACCCAGAGGCCGTCGGCGGACATCATTACCGGACTTATTAAGGCAAATATACCGTCTCGCATCTCTTTCTCTGTGGCTTCCATGATGGATTCGCGCGTGATTCTGGATATGGGAGGAGCGGAGAAACTTCTAGGAAGAGGGGATATGCTTTTTTATCCTGTTGGCTACCCCAAACCGGCGCGGCTGCAAGGCGCCTATATCACGGACGGTGAAATTGATCGTTTAGTGGATCACTGGAAGGGACAAAGCAAGGATCTCATTATCCGACGACCATTGCCCGCGCACGAGGATTCGAGCGAAGAAAGTGAGGAGAGTAGCGACCCGCTCTTCGAAGAAGCCTTAAGGCTGGTGATCCAAGCCGGTGAAGGCTCTGCTTCCATGCTGCAACGTAAATTGAAGATCGGCTATGCCCGGGCTGGCAGGCTGATCGATCTGATGGAAAAGCAAGGGATCGTTGGGCCGGCTGTTGGCTCCAAGCCTCGCCCTGTCCTGCGCTATCCCGATCAATCCTCCTTTAAGTTCAAATGAGCCTTCCATTCCCTTTAGCTCTGGGAGATCGACTGATGCTGCGAAAGTCGCATCCTTGTGGTAGCCTGTTCTGGCATGTCACTCGCATGGGAGCGGATATTCGTATTCGGTGCGAGGGCTGTGGGCATTCGGTTTTGCTGCCCCGGTCTCGCTTGGAGAAAATGATCAGAAAGAACCTTGGCGGAACCAATGAAGGTCGGGATCATCGGACTGACTAATGTAGGAAAATCAACCCTGTTCAGTGCTTTGACTAGGATCAAAGTGGGCATAAGCAATTTCCCTTTCTGTACAATAGAGCCGAACATCGGAGTAGTGGAGGTCCCGGACGAACGGCTTGGACAGATTGCAAGGATTACAAAGCCTGAAAAAATTATTCCCGCTACAATAGAGTTTTTCGATGTCGCTGGCCTGGTGAAAGGAGCCAGCCAGGGTCAGGGATTGGGGAATCGCTTTCTGGGAAAGATGCGCGAGATGGACCTGTTGATCCATCTAGTCAGGGCTTTTTCTGATGAAAGCATCATTCATACAGAAGGGAGCGTTAATCCCCTTCGTGATCTGGAACTGGTCTACGCTGAGATTGCCCTCAGCGATTTGGAAATGGCCGAACGACGCCTGAGCACACTTGAAAAAATGCCCAGGTCCTCTGACGTGCGCCTGCAGAATGAAGTTGCCTTCTTGCGAGAATACGTAAAACTTCTAAGCAAGGGAGATTACCCATCTATATTTGAAATTGCCATGAAAAAACGGGATTTAAGCAGGGAGTGCGGATATCTACTACTGAAGCCCCATATTATCGTCCTGAATGTTTCCGAAACGGACTTAAAAGACGGTGGTGACCTTCCTCTGATCGAAGAAATACGGGAGCAATTCCTGCCTTTCCCCTTGCTTATCGTCTGCGCGTCCCTGGAAAAAGATTTATGGGGACTCGAGCCCCTGGAGCGCTGCGAGTACCTGCAGGAAACAGGGCTTCAAGGGTCCGTTCTTGAGCGTCTGGTGCGGGAGGCATTCCGCATGCTGAACCTCATTGTTTTTTTTACCATCCAGAGCAGGGAAGTGCGTGCCTGGCCGTTAATCATGGGCTCTACTGCCTCTAGGGCTGCAGGATGTATCCACAGCGACATGGAAAGAGGATTTATTAAAGCAGAGGTGGTTCCCTGGCAGGCCTTGGTCAATTCCGGAGGGTGGACTTCTGCCAGAGAACATGGTTTCCTGAAGTTAGAGGGCAAGGAATACCTCGTGCAGGACGGTGACATTATTACTTTTAAGTTTCAAGTGTAGAAAGGAGTGGGAACATGATTATCGCGCGTAACATCATTATCTTACTGCTCAACGCCGCTCTGGGAGCTCTGGTCGGACTGGAGATGAAATATTCTTTACTTGGGAAACTCTTCATCGAACCCTACCGGGGATGGACGGCGGTTTTCTTTTTCGCTCTCTTCCTCCTCTGGGCTCTCATCTCGATTCTGATTACGCGTAAATGGTCCTGGTCAGTGGGTGGCGGAGCCTTGGCGGTATTGATCGCTGGGGGAATTGTTAAGGGAGAGTCCATCCTTAATCTTCCCCTTGCGAGTTGGGTCACTTTCTCTCTGGTCCTATTTTTTGTCATTGTGGCGATTTTTATCGCCTCTTTTTTCGCCCAAATCTCTTCCCTCCTGTCCGGGTACTCACTAAATGCTCGTAAGCAAAAGGTGATGGTTTCCTCTACCGCAGGACCCTTCTGGTTTCTCCTGAGTCTGATTCTTGGGATCATCGCGGGCATTTCCCTCTATAATGCCTGGCTGCCCAGCGAATATCTGACCTTGTTCAGTTCACCGGAATCCTTTCGCCTGGCCTTCTATGTCTTTTTCGCCACCTTAGGGGGATTTTTGACTCTCTCTGCAGCCTGGAGCGCTCTTGCAGCTTTTTTCTTTGTCTTAGCCTCTGAGTTTACCTTCATGATCCTCTATATTGCATATACATCGCTCACTCAGCTTTTTTCTGAAATCGCCCTTGTTTTCCTCGATCCTGCTCGCATAACAATGCCTCTCGTCATGTTAGTGGTAGCAACCCTCTGGGGAGGGTGTTCGGGATATTTTATCCACAGGTATTTTTATCTCAGGGAAGGAAGGCGCGAAGCGGAGATAGAGAAAATTAGCCTCACTCTCCAGACGAAGGAAGCCGAGGAGGCTCCTGCATTCCGTTCATGCCAGTCATGTGGAGTGGCAAATGGCCTCGACTCTCAATACTGTACATCCTGCGGACAGAAGCTGGAGACAGCTCAGCCTGATGCCTAAACTCCTCCTGCAAAACGCTCAAAACTTCTTCGCGAAATATGGTAAATTGAGAGGAATAATAATACCCTGCTCCGATAATCGGAGCCATAGCCCGAAGGGAGTGATTATTTTTGCGTCCGTATGAGATTTGCCTGATCGTAAATGCAAGTTTGTCGCCGGAGGAAGCGGACCAGGCCCTGGAGAAGGTGAAAGGTTTGATCCAGGGTGCTGGGGGTGAGGTAGTAAAGGCCGAGCAGTGGGGCAAGAAAAAGTTTTCCCATGCAATCGCAGACCAGACCGAGGGACTTTTTTATATCCTGAGCCTTCGTTCCTCTGCGGACGGTATTGCGGAGATCAAACGGGTTTTTAAGTTAACCCCGGAGATAGTGCGCTTCATGGTTGTACGCCAATAGGAACAGGGGAGGAAAAAATGCTCAATCGCGTTTTTCTTATCGGTCGGCTTACGGCAGACCCACAATTACGTTATACACCCTCGGGTACTTCTGTGGCCACATTTTCTGTCGCAGTGGATATGAATTACACCACGCAGACCGGCGAAGTTCGCAAGATTACCGACTTTATCGATGTAGTTGTTTGGCGAAAACAGGCTGTCAATTGCGCTACTTATCTGAAAAAGGGGCGCCTGGTTTTTGTTGAGGGCAGGCTCTCTATTCGCTCGTTTGAGACCCAGGATGGGCAGAAGCGCAAGAAAGCTGAGGTCGTGGCCCGCACCGTACGTTTTCTGGAAAGAGCTCCCGTTGCCCCGACGGAGGGTGTGGAGCTACCGGAGCCAGCCGAGTTCCCCGAAGAGGAGTTTTCGTCTGATGACTTTTCCTCAGAAGTTCCCATCGGTTAGGAGGATTTAAGAATGGAAATAAAGAAGAAACCCCGTAGCTTAAGAGACCGCAAGCCGCGTAAGAAGTTCTGTGTCTTCTGCGCGGAGAAAAGCGAGGTCATTGATTATAAGGAAATCAATCGTCTACGCAAATTTCTTTCTGAAAAAGGTAAGATTATCCCCCGCAGGGTCACCGGAAATTGTGCTAGGCACCAGCGCGCTCTCAGTCGGGCCATTAAGAGAGCACGCGAGATGGCGCTGCTTCCTTATTCCTCCGAGCTGAAGTGAAAGTTATTCTGCTGAAGGACGTGCCGGGCTTAGGCAAAAGTGGCCAAGTGATCCAGGTGAGCAATGGTTACGCCCGCAATTTTCTTCTTCCACGAGAGCTGGCCCAGCAAGCTTCGCCGGGGGCACTACGTTCTTTAGAAGAGGCGCGCTCGCGCCTTGAGGGCAAGGAATCGAGAGAATTAGCTGAAGCCCAGCGGATCGGTCAATTGCTGGCGGGAAAGACCCTCTCTATCGAGACAGAGGCAGGGGAGAAGGGCAAGCTTTACGGTTCGGTTACTCCGCAGGACATCATCGGTGCTCTCGTCAGCACATTCAGCATCGACCTGGAAAAGAGACAGATTTACCTCAAGGAGCCTATTCGCGCCTTAGGCACGCACAGAGTTCCTCTGAAGCTGCACAGGGATCTGATAATTGAGCTGGAAGTAGAGGTTTTGGCAAAGAAATAAAGGAGGGCTTTTTGGAATTCTCTCGGTTGCCACCCTTTAATTTGGAGGCTGAGCAGGCGGTCCTTGGTTCTATGCTTATTGACCGTGATGCAATTGCTATGGCGATTGAGATTCTTTATTCCGGCGATTTCTACCGCGAGCCCCATTCTATGATTTTTTCCGCAATCACGGAGTTGTTCGAAAAGGGTGAACCCGTCGACATTGTAACCGTTGTCGATATACTGCGTGATAAAGAAAAACTGGAGAGAGTTGGAGGAGCTTCCTATATCGCTTCCCTGGCAGAGGCTGTCCCTACAGCTTCCAATATTTCCTACTATAGCCGTATTGTAGCAGAGAAAGCCGTCTTGCGACGCCTAGTTGAAGTAGGGACAAAGATTGCCGGCCTGGGATATGAGACGGACACTCCGATTGATGATCTGGTGGATCAGGCCGAGAGGATGGTTTACGCGGTTGCGCAGAGAAGAATTACGAGTGACTTCGTCCCCCTCAAGGAACTGCTCAAGTCAAGCTTTGAGCACATCGAGAGCATTTATCATCGCAAGCAAACTTACACCGGCATTCCATCTGGATTCGAGGAACTCGATAGACTCACCTCAGGTTTTCAACCCTCAGATCTGATTGTGATCGCAGCGCGACCATCTATCGGTAAGACCTCTTTCTGTCTGAACGTTGCCGAGCATGTGGGATTGAAGGAGAAAATCCCCGTAGCTATCTTTTCCCTGGAGATGTCAAAGGAATTACTGGTGTACAGGATGCTTTGCTCCCAGGCCATGGTGGATGCGCAGCGGTTGAGAAGAGGCAACCTCAAGGAGGAAGACTGGGATCACCTTTCCGGAGCTTACGGAAACCTGCATGAAGCTCCCATATTTATTGACGACACGCCGGGGATCTCCATCATGGAAATCAGGGCGAAGTCCAGACGCCTTAGGGCAGAAAGGGGTTTGGGCCTTCTGATTGTTGATTATCTGCAGTTGATGTCCACACGCTCCAGGGTGGAGAACCGCGTGCAGGAGATCTCGGAAATCACGCGCGGATTGAAAAATCTGGCCAGAGAGCTTCAGGTACCTCTTCTTGTTCTATCTCAACTCTCGCGTGAAGCGGAGAAAAGACCTCGCCCCCAGCTCTCCGATCTGAGGGAATCAGGCTCGATTGAACAGGATGCAGACGTAGTTATACTGCTTTACCGTGAGGAATGCTATAACAAAAACACCGATCGTCCGGGAATCACGGAGGTCAACCTGGCCAAGCAGAGAAACGGTCCTATCGGTCTGGTCGAATTGAAGTTCATCAAGGAGTGCACGAAATTCGTTTCGCTTGAGCGGGGTAGGGCAGAGACTTACTGATTCAAGTGACGGGAATCACCTGAAATTTATGCTTCCTCTCTGGAAAACCCGCATGCAGGCGTCGACCACAATCGGGTCATAGAGTCGGCCCTTGTTTTGATTTATCTCTTCGAGGGCCCTTTCGACTCCCAGAGCTGGACGGTAAGGTCGATACGAGGACATGGCCTCTACTACATCCGCCACTGCGAGAATTTTTCCTTCAAGCGAGAGCTCAGATCCTTTGAGGCCCTGGCAATAACCGCTTCCGTCTAGTCGCTCGTGATGCTCCAAAACGATCTCGCTGATCGGGTTGAGCAGCTCGATCTCCTTTAGGACACGATAGCCGATCTCAGGATGGAGACGCACGATGGACATCTCGGCCTCACTCAAGCTGGCTGGCTTGTTCAGTATTTCCGCAGGAATGGAGATCTTCCCTAAGTCATGAACCAAGCCAGCCAGCCCGACCTGCTGCTTCCTTCCCTCTCGTAATCCGAGCTCCTCGGCGATAGCTTCCGCCAGGCCAGCAACCCGTTGCTGGTGGCCTGCCGTGTAAGGATCCCTGGCTGCGACAAGGGCTGACATGGCTTGGACTGTCTCTTTCATCGATTTCTGCAATTTTGTGAGCAGTTCTTCTACCTGGAGGGCCATTCGCTTTTTCTCAGTAATATCCGTTACTATTGCCTGTACGCCTACTGGCTTTTCAGAGGCGTAGGCGAGAGGACTCAGGATCAAATTAACCCATCTTTCAGCATCACTCCCGGAAGCAAACCTGATCTCTCCACAGGCTTTCCTACCTGCTAAGGCTTCTTGCAAAAGTTTGGAAAATTGTCCCTGATCTTCTGTGTAAATCAGGGATTGGAAGCTTTGGCCGAGCAGATCAGACGATTTAATTCCACAGATATTCTCAAGCACTCGATTCCCGTAAAGGAGATTTCCTTGCCAATCCAGGATAAAGACTGCATCGAAGATTTCCGCATATGGCGGTGCAGGTGATAGACCCCTTAAGCTCGAGCTATTGGATTCTTGACTCTCGGTAATATCCCTGAAGATCAGCAGGCAGCTCTTCATTAAGCCTCCCTCACTGGCAAGAGGGACAAATACTGCCTCGAAAAGGTGCAGGGCGTCTCCTTGAACCGGTAGAAAAAACTCCTGAAAGACCTGCCCCACATTTTTTGTCCCTTCTTTCACTCGGACCAATGGATCGAGTAATTCGCGAGGAATCCCCAATTCCGCGATGTTCTTTCCGACAACTCCTGCCCATTTTTCTCCAAAGACCTTCAAGAAGACCGAATTATAGAGAAGAATTCTTCCTGAAGCACTTAAATAGCACAATGGTTCCGGGAAGATATCCCCAAGCCTATTGTGTATCTTCAGCCATTTATTGCCGTAAATATGTGTAGATTCCTTTTCAGTCATTTTAGCTGAATTGGAGATCTATCTCTTTGTGCCTGGAGGGGGAGGCTAAGTATAGATAGGAGGCCTTCCTAGAAGGCGGCTTAACTCTTAACCCCAAAAAAAAGTAAAATTTGCCCATAAGTTCTTCCGCTTCGCTCAACCTTTAGAAAATTGTATAGTATAGTTTTCCCAAAAGTCAAATAAACCTTCTCTGCAAAAGGGAAAAGTCGTACCCTATCCTTCCTCTTTCCCCAACTAGGGAAAACCCCTATAATCAACCTGGGCAGGTCCGGGGAGGTTTGCGAGAGCCATCTTACGATTAGGATGGGCCTGATTCTTGTTTTAGCTGTGGGCCGTTAGCTCAGACGGTAGAGCATCTGCCTTTTAAGCAGAGGGTCGCAGGTTCGAGTCCTGCACGGCTCACCAACAGCCAGTTTTCAGCCCCAGCTACAAGTCAGAAGCCAACTGTCATCTAAATTGTTAGTCTTCCCGCAAGGATAATGTATTCAAGACAAGGGTTCAATAAGAAGTTATCTAAATCGAGGCCGCCGCAGGCGGCCGTCTCGCGGCGGTGGGCGTCGCCGCGAACTCACGAAAGCCATTTTTGATGGTCGGCACAAGGCGGCAATCCAGTAAAGAATAGTTCGAGCCGACGGTTTTTGCCATGAGTGCTAATTCATGGCAATTATTTTTTGCGCACGACAGTGCGCCGTTTATGACTTCTCTTGTAGGTTCGAGCCAACTCGAACCGCTGTCTTTGATTTTGGCAATTTTCTCATAAAATTTGAGTTTTTCTTCGAACAACACATTTTTCTTCTGGCGATATGCTTCTGGATCAACGATCGAACTAACTCTTCCTCGGGCCATTTTTCAAATACCGGTTCCCAGTCAGGATGCAGGCTGCACGAGCAAACAACATTTCGTACTTGATTGGATAAATCCGGTTCGGGAATATATTTTTGCGCACAGGGTTTTAGCTTTTTATTACAGCGGTAATAAATAAAGGTTTGAGAGCTACCACTTTTGTATTTCTTGATATGCTGTTCGGCGGTGATGGCGGCGCCGCATTCTGCGCAGGTTGTCAGTCCCCGAAAAGCAAAATCATGGCCGTTGTGGCGCGGCTGCTCGGTTCTTTCCACTTGCTTTTGAACCTGATTAAATAACTGCTTTGAAATGAAACACTTGTGAGAAGCCTCGTAATACTCATCAGCGTATTTGAGAATTCCGATGTAGAATTTGTTGGTGAGCATGTTACGGATTTGATTGACGTGGGGGAGCTTACTATTGGCCCGTTTCATTCCGTATTCCCCCATGAATTTCGCCCCCGTGGAATACCCGCACGGGTCGAGCGTATACCCCGAGGGAAACCAGGGAGCAGGAGGAGGAGTCCTTTCTGGGCAGGGATCTCCCGTGTTATCAAGCCATTGTCACTGGCAAAAGGGTACAATATAGCGAGATATGCATTTCTTGGAGGACAAACTAATTTGAATTCATCCATCAGCCCTGCAGTGCAAAAGGTTAAGGACGCCCTTGAAGAAAAGGGATTTTTCTTAGAGGTTGTAGTACTCGATCGTTCCGCCCGCACCTCGAAGGAAGCTGCCGAAGCAATCGGATGCAAGGTTGCCCAGATAGTCAAATCCCTCGTATTTTGTACAAAAAAAGGTAAACAGCCAATCCTGGTTCTGGCGAGTGGAGCCAACAGGGTCCAGGAGGAAGTTGTAAGTGGCCTTCTGGGCGAGGAAATCGAGAAGGCCGATGCCGATTTTGTCCGTCATCATACAGGTTTTGCCATCGGTGGAGTGCCACCTTGCGGTCACTTGCAGTCCATGAAGACTTTTATTGACAATGACCTCTTCAATTATGAGGAGGTATGGGCTGCTGCTGGTACGCCACATGCAGTCTTTTGTCTTTCTCCCGCGGATCTGCTTAGTTTGAGCTCCGGGGAGAAGGTGAAGATCAAATAAAATGGAGAGGGTGAATCTGTCCTGGGTTCTCTTCAAGCAGGGTAAGTTGAACCCGAAAAGGCTGCGACTGATGGAGACGAAGATTCCCTCACTCAACCCGGATCAAGTGCTCGTGCAAACTCACCAATGCGCTCTCTGTCGGACCGATCTGCATATTATCGAAGGGGACATCCCTGCTCATAAGATTCCGATCATCCTCGGACACCAGGTCGTGGGAGAGGTGATAAGAGTCGGAGGCGAGCCCACTGCATTTTGGCTGGGAAAGAGAGTGGGCCTTCCCTGGCTGTTTTCCGTGGACAATCGATGCCCATTCTGCCGTACGGGGTTGGAGAATCTTTGCGACAATGCTCTTTTTACCGGCTATGACGTCGACGGAGGCTTTGCCACTTTCGTCGTGACGCAGAAGGATTTCTTCTACGAACTTCCCTCTGCTATCTCTGATGTCTGTGCTGCTCCTCTTCTCTGCGGAGGCGTGATCGGATTCCGCGCCTTTCGTTTCGCGCAACTCGAAGCTGGAAATAGCCTCTGCCTCTACGGCTTTGGTTCCTCTGCCCATTTGCTGCTCCAGTTGGGCAAATGCCTGGGCATCCAGGTCTTTGTTCGGTCACGCAGCGAGGAGAGACTGACGTTGGCGCAGAAACTGGGGGCGGACTGGACGGGAGAATATGACTCACCGATTCCGCACAGGGTGGAGGCAGGGATAATTTTCGCTCCATCCGGAGGATTGATACCCCTTGCTCTCAAGGATATAAGGAAAGGAGGACGCCTGATCTTAGCCGGAATCCACATGAATGAAATCCCCTCATTCAGCTATTCATTGATTTATGAAGAGCGATCGGTGCTCAGTGTGACAAACTCTACTCGCCGGGATGTCACTGAATTTCTGGCATTGGCGGATCAATACAAAATTGCCCCGGAAGTAAAATCATATAGTTTTAGCAAGTTGATTGAAGCCCTTACGGATTTGAAAGAGGGCCGCCTCCAGGGAACGGCGGTGCTTCGAGTGCAAGAAATCAGATAAAATACGCGGATGGGAAAGGAGTATTTCGCATGGTCCAATTGATTATCCATGGTGGCGCGGGGAGAATTAGAGACAGCGAACTTTACCGCAGGGGGATTCGCCAGGCCCTGTCCCGTGGTAACGAGGTCCTTCGCTCTCATGGTGCTCTTGAAGCCGTACTTGCTGCTGTCTGCAGCATGGAAGACGATCCGATCTTTAATTGTGGCACTGGTTCCGCTTTAAATTTAGAAGGTGAAGTAGAAATGGACGCCTCTCTCATGACCAGCGATGGATGCTTTGGTGCTGTGGGAGGATTAATGAGAGTGCAAAACCCCATTCTGGTCGCACGCAAAGTGATGGAGGAAACAGATCATCTGTTGATCGTGGGGGATGGAGCGGAGATCCTTGCCCAGAAATGGGGTTTTCCAGTTTACGATCCCCGTACAGAAGCTGAAAAGCAAGCTTTGGAGGAATTGAAGCGAGCGAAAGAGTCCGTCTATCTCCCGAGACTGGCCCAATTCTTAGAGAATTCCTCAGGTGGTACGGTGGGAGCTGTGGCACGAGACGAAGAGGGACATATTGCGGTGGCCACTAGCACAGGAGGAATATTGGGTAAGCTGAAAGGGAGGGTGGGGGATTCCGCTGTTTTGGGGGCAGGAACCTACGCTTCCCCCTGGGGAGGAATATCTGCTACCGGGCACGGTGAGGCAATAATGAAATTCCTCCTTGCCTTTAATGGGGTTGAGGACATGAAAGAGGAGGGAGCCCCGCGAGCTATAGAGAAATGGGTCAAGTTCGCTCTTGATCGTGGATGCAGATGCGGCTTAATCGGTGTCGATTGGCGGGGAAATCTCGGTTTTGCCTTTAACACACAATCCATGGCTTTCGGCTACGTTGAGAGGGACGATTTTTTTATCTTCTGAGCCTTGCGATCCAGGAGAGATTTCGGGTAAACTAATTGGGCTCAAGCCCTCATCGTCTAGCGGCCCAGGACATCGCTCTTTCAAGGCGAAAACGGCGGTTCGACTCCGCCTGGGGGCACCAGATTAATCCTGATGGTGCCTCGAGGTACCTCGGTTTAGTTTTCCGGCCTTTTTTGACATAATAATGCGCGTGGAGAAGCATTTTCCAAGCATCCTACTTGAGAAGGATGAAAATGCAAAATTTTGTTGGGGAGTCGTCCAGTGGTAGGACAACGGACTTTGGATCCGTAAACGGTGGTTCGAGCCCATCCTCCCCAGCCAAGAGATAATCCTAATGAAGAGAGATTGTTATGTGGCGGTTTTAGCGGCTGGCTTGGGTAAGAGAATGCAATCCTCTTTCCCTAAAGTGCTGCACCCCATACTGGGACGTCCCATGTTGCAATTTGTGCTCGACGCCCTGGCGCCTTTCCGCTTCGAGGAAAGGTTCATTATCGTCGGGCACCAGGCGGAGAAGGTTCGTAAGGTGGCAGGAGAAGAATACAGCTTTGTCCTGCAGGCAGAGCAAAGAGGTACAGGCCATGCTGTAGCCCAGCTTTCCCCTTTTCTCGGTGGAAAAGACGGTGTCTTGCTCGTGGTTCCTGGGGACATGCCTCTTCTCCGACCTGACCATATTACAAAAGTTTTTGCTAAGGCTGAGGAATCAGATGCCGCAGCGGTTGTGCTGACAGCGGAGGTAGCAGATCCTGCGACTCTCGGCCGAGTATCGCGCTCGGAAAAAAACGAGTTTATTGAGATTGTCGAAGAAGCAGATGCCAGCGAGGCCATTCGGGTCATTAAGGAGGTATGCACCTCGGTTTATGCTTTCTCGCTCCCCCGTTTATTCAGCTATCTGCAGCAGGTCGAGGCGAATAATCTTCAGCGAGAGCACTATCTAACCGCTGTCCTTCCCCTGATGAAAACAGAGGGGTGTGTGGAGATAGTCAAGGTGAGTGACATTCCTTATGTTGGCGTGAACGATCGAATTCAGCTGCTCAAGTGCCAGGCATCCTTGCGCTTGGCCCTGTTTGATCGTTTAATGAGGGCAGGGGTGACGCTTGAGGACGCCGGCACTATTTTTATTGATTGGGATGTCCGGATTGGCAAAGACACTGTGATTAAGCCATTTACAATGATTGAAGGACGGTCTTTGATCGGGGAAAAATGCGTTTTGGGTCCCTTTCTCTGGCTCAAGGATGCCGAGGTGGGCGATGAAGAGATCCTCTTTGGCAGGGTAGAAAGGAGTTTGTAGCGTGAGTGGCGAGGAGAGAATCCATCTTTTCACAGGAAATAGCAATCGGAAGCTGGCTGAGGAAGTAGCGACTTTCCTGCGGATCCCGCTCGGACAAATGGATGTGTCCCGTTTTGCCGATGGAGAAATCCGGGTCCGCTGCGCAGAGAGTGTGCGTGGCCTGGATGTTTTCCTCCTTCAACCGACTTGTCCGCCTGTGAACGATAACCTGATGGAGCTCTTGATCATGATTGATGCTTTAAAACGAGCCTCCGCGAATAGCATAACTGCTCTGGTTCCCTATTATGGATACGGACGTCAGGATCGTAAGACCATGCCCCGCGAGCCAATTACGGCTAAACTTATCGCAGACTTGATTACAATTGCAGGAGCCAGCCGGGTGGTGGCAGTTGATTTACATGCAGGGCAGATTCAAGGCTTCTTCAATATCCCCTTTGATAATTTGACCGCTTCCTTGATGTTCCAAGATTATTTCGTGCGGAAAAATTTAGGCAGCAGCGCGGTCGTAGTCGCTCCCGACATCGGAAGAGTACCGCGCACGCGTATCCTGTCGGATAAATTGAATTATTCGCTCGCTATTGTAGAGAAGAGGAGGCCTCGCCCCGATGAAGCAGAGGAAGCGGCGGTAATCGGGGAGGTTGAGGGTAAGGTGGCGATTCTCGTGGACGACATGATCACGACTGGAAACACTTTGATTACAGCCGCAAATGCAGTTTACAAAAGAGGTGCCCGTCAAATCCTAGCCGCCTGCACGCATGCTGTACTCTGTGGAGATGCAGTAAAAAAGTTGGCGGATTCACCGATCGAGGAGCTTGTGATCACAAACAGCGTTCTTATTCCACCGGAGAAGATGATTAAAAAAATATCCATCCTCTCCCTGGCTCCATTATTGGGTGAAGCGATTATTCGCATTCTCGAACACCGCTCTATATCCGATCTGTTTCGAGTGGGTTCTTCCGAACAGATCGCCCTGTATTAGAAAGGAGAAGTAAAAAGTTGCCTCAAATTCAGCTAAAGACGTACCAGAGGAACATAAGCACTAAAGGAGCAAATCGCAAGCTGCGCCTGGAGGGGAGTACTCCCGGTATTATTTACGGCAAGGGCATGGAATCTACCTCGATTTTCTTCAACAAGAAGGACTTTCTCAGAGCGATAAGCCAGCCCGCGGGATTGAATGTTATTTTCGATCTACTCGTCCAGGACGGCGAGAGTGAAAAGTCTGTCACTGCCATGGTAAAAGAAATCCAGCGCCAAATCATTACTTATGAGATTCTGCATGTGGACTTTCAAGCGATCTCTCTGGAGGAAACCATTGCGGTATTAGTCCCACTGAAGCTCCTGGGAATGGCCAAAGGGATCGCCGGAGGGGGTGTCCTGCAGCAGAATCTTCATCAAGTGGAGGTCGAATGCTTGCCCACCGCCATCCCCCAATTCTTAGAGCTCGATGTGACAAATCTGGATATCGGAGACAGTTTTTTTGCTCGAGACCTTGCATTGCCAGAGGGCATTTCCCTTGTCACAGAGGGCATGAGTGCTCTCATAACTCTGGTACCTCCTTTAAAGGAGGAAGTTCCAGCCGAGGCTGTGGCGCCCGCTGCTGAGCAAGTATTGCCCGCGGAAAAGATGCTTGCAGAGACGGAGGAAAATAAGGAGAGCCAAGAAGAGCAGCGTTGAGATTCGTTGTCGGCTTGGGAAATCCTGGCTTCTATTACAGGAGGACGCGGCACAATATCGGCTTTAGAGTCGTCAGGTTCCTGGCCGAGAAAGAAAGAATTCGCTTCAGACGAAGGGAAGGCCAGGGCAAAGTGGCTCATGGAAAGAGATTCAGCCTTTTTCTGCCCCAGAGCTTCATGAACCTCTCCGGGATCGCGGTATCCGATTTGGTAGGTTCTTTTTCACTGGGTCTTACCGATTTACTCGTGGTTCACGATGATGTCGATCTTCCTTTCGGAGAAATACGATTCAAGCAGGGCGGTTCCAGCGGCGGCCACCAGGGATTGCAATCCATTTTAAATCAACTGGGCACAGATAATTTTGCCAGGTTGCGTTTCGGCATTGGGAGAGGGCTCGCGGGCCTGGCCACCGAGGAATATGTTCTCCAGCTATTCAGCAAGCAGGAGGAAGAAGCTCTTCCACGATTGCTCGAGCTCGCCTCCGAAGGTGTTGAAAATTGGGCGATGCAGGGCATCAGCGCCGCCATGAACCTCTTTAATCGTAGAAATCTGCTCGAGAATTGACTCTTCTGCAATTAATCTCTCAAGATCCCTCTGTTTCTCGCTTGCTCAAAGAAATAGAGAGCAGGCGTCTTCACCTCACAGTGGGAGGGGTAGGGGAGGGATTTGTTCCTCTCCTGACCGCACTGCTCTTCAAAAAATTTTCCCGCCCTCTCCTCTTGCTTTTCGCGGGAGAGGAGAGAATGAACCAGACTTTGCAGCTTCTCGAGGGGATGCGCTTCTCTCCCTTGCGCTTTCCTCCAAACGAGAGCTTCTTCGGTGAAAAATCCGCCTCTTCAGCCGATTTAAGAGCTGAACGGATACGGACTCTCTCTGCTTTGGACGGGAAAGACCCCCCCCTAATCTTGGCCACGATTAAATCACTCTTGCAACCCTGTTCCTTGCCTCAATTCCTGCATGATCACTCCCTGCTTTTGCGGAGAGGGGAAACGGTTGATCAAGAGAGAGTGCTTTCCTTTTTAAGGACAGCTGGTTTCTCCCGGACACACCGTGTCGAGCAATTAGGGGAATTCGCCGTTCGGGGTGGAATAATTGATGTTTTTCCCCCGAATTTACACTCCCCCCTTCGCCTGGAATTAATGGAAGACGTGCTTGAATCCCTCAGGAGCTTCGATCCGCAGAGCCAGATCTCCGCAGGAGAATGTGAAGAGGCTGTGCTCTTTCCCTGGCGTCTATTTTTTCTACCTGAGGCTCGCATTGGCGCAATCAGGGAAAATTTGAAGAGCACGGTCGAGGCTTTACGTCGAAAGGGCAAGAACAGCGAAGCCCGGCTCCTCTCGGAAGAAGTAGGAACTGATCTTGCCTTCTTAGGACAAGGGACCTGGTTCCTTGAGGAGGATTACTACCTTCCTTTTTTCTCTCCGGCAGCCACCCTTCTTAACTACCTGCCGAAAGAGAGCCTCGTCTTGCTGGAGGAAGGAAAATGGCAGGAGAGCTATCAGGTGGTCCGCCACTCCAGTGAGGGTGCTTACGCCGCTTCAGTAGAGCGAGGAGAAGTCCTGCCCTACTCAAATGTAGAGTGGCTGGGGCCGGAGTTGAAGAGCCAACATTTTTCTCTTCTTCCGGACGAAGGTAGTCTCCTGAGCTGGCTTGAGAGCTTCTCCCTGCTTTCGGTCACTCCCTTTTCCTCCAGCTTTCAACTGGAGATGGAAACTATTCCTTCCTTTCAGGGCCAAATCGGAGAGTTCAAAGGGTACGTCCACTCATGGGCCAATGCCGGGGGAACGGTGATCTTAACCGGGAGAGCTCTCGACCGGCAGAAGGAGATCCTCAAGGAAGAGAAAATCGTGGCGATCGACAACCTGGATTTCCCGCTTGAAAAAGGGAGGGCCTATCTCTGGGCTGTTCCCTTGAGCCCGGGCTTCTCTCTCAAATCATCCCTGCTCTTTCTTTCTGATTGGGAGCTTTTCGGCTGGCGACGAAGAATGAAGCCGATCCGTGCCTATCGGCAAAGTCGAACAATCGGAACCTGGGAGGAATTGCGCTCAGGAGATTACGTCGTCCATGAAAATTACGGCATCGGAAAGTACGATGGGCTTGTTAATTTAACGATAGACAACTCTTCCCGGGATTATGTTCAAATTTCTTATGCGGAAGAGGATAAACTGTACCTTCCCACTGAGCAAATCTACCTGCTACAAAAATACTTAGGCGATGAGGCAAAACCGCCACATCTCACCTGGCTCCACTCTCAGGAATGGAGCCAGGTTAAAAAAAGGGCGAAACGCTCAGCGGAACTTGTGGCCAAGGAACTTCTCAATCTTTACGCGCGGAGAGAAATGATGAAGTTGGAGAGTTTTCCCAAAGTACCGCTTTGGGAGGAAAACCTGGCTCTGAGCTTTCCCTATGATGAGACCCCGGATCAGGATAGAGCCATCAATGAGGTAATTGGAGACCTCGAGCAAGGGAAATTGATGGATCGTCTCATTTGTGGGGATGTGGGTTACGGAAAAACTGAGGTAGCTATCCGGGCGGCTTTCCGCACCATACTGAACGGTAAACAGGTCGCGCTCCTTGCCCCCACAACAATTCTCTGCCAGCAACATTACAATACTTTTCTGGAAAGAATGAGGGAATTTCCCGTTAAAGTCGATACACTGTCACGCTTTCGCTCTCCCAGGGAGCAACAGGCCGTGATCGATGGGTTGAGAAAGGGGTCAGTCGACATTGTGATCGGCACGCACCGCTTGTTGAGCCAGGATCTCCAGTTTAAGGACCTCGGCCTGCTGATAATAGATGAGGAGCAGAGGTTCGGGGTTCAACACAAAGAGAGGATAAAGAAGCTGCGGGGAGACGTCCATGTGCTCACTCTCACCGCCACCCCCATTCCCCGTACCCTGCAGAGAAGTTTATTCGGGATTCTCGATGTCAGTTTAATCGAAACCGCGCCGCCTAACCGCTTCCCCGTCAAGACCTTCGTGGTAGAGACAGATGACGAGCTGATCCGCAACGCCATTCTGCGGGAGATGAAGCGGGGAGGGCAGGTTTATTTCGTGCATAACCGGATTCGCGGCTTGCCCTATTGGCAGGGTAAGCTGGAAGTGCTTGTACCGGAGGCTAAGATCGCTGTCGCCCACGGCAAAGTACCGGAAGAGCATTTAGAACAGATGATTTACCATTTCGCCCAAGGAGACTTTGATGTCCTGCTCTGCACAGCTATTATCGAATCAGGTATAGATATTTCCAACGTGAATACTTTAATAGTTTCTGACGCACAAAACCTGGGTCTGGCGCAACTTTACCAGCTGCGGGGAAGAGTGGGGAGAGGCGATCTGCATGCTTTTGCCTATTTCCTCTATCCCGAAAAAAAGGCGCTCTCCGAAGAAGCGGAGAGACGGCTGGAAGCAATTCGAGATTTTACCCATCTTGGTGCTGGCCTGAAGATAGCTATGCGAGACCTTGAAATTCGGGGAGCAGGAAATCTTTTAGGGGAAGAACAGCATGGTTTTATGACCGCTGTGGGGTTCCAGATGTACCGCCAGCTGCTCGAGGAGACGATCGAACAGCTCCGCTCCGGCCGCCCGGAAAAAAGGGAAGGGCGTAAACGCACGACCGTGGAGTTGGCATTAGATGCCTATATACCCGCGCAATATGTCGAGGACGAAGCAACAAAGATGGAATTGTACGAGCGTCTCTCCTCGATGAAGAGACCCCAGGATTTAACCTCCTTCAGGCGAGAAGTGCGCGACAGGTTCGGTAGGATTCCGATCCCCTTTCAAATACTGATGCAGGGGGTTAATGCCAGAATTTTGGCCGAAAACCTCAAGATCGAGCGCATTTTTTTGCAGGAGAATCTTCTAATATTTTTCTGGGGAGAAAAAGCTTCCTTTGAGCCTTCCGCTCTCGTTAGCCTTGCCACAAAATTCCCCCGGCGGCTCAAGGTAAGGGAAAAAGAGTTATATCTACGCCTGGAAAGAGATGAGCCAGAGCGGGCCCTTGATATTGCCGTGGAAATTCTTCATAGTTTGAGTCCAATAGAAACATGACGAGCGAAACTTGGTTGATCCCAGATTTTCTTGCAGTCTCTTCCGGGCTGGCTGGCATTAGTTGCCCCAGGATGAATGTGTTACTCTCCCTGGGCTCTGACAGGCAGGAAGCTCGCAATGGGATCCGGGCGATACATTTCACCTTGCAAAAAAGGACACCGAGCCGGGAGGAGCTTCGCTGGATTATCTCTTTCCTGCGCCTCCAGCACCTTCAGAGAAAGAGGGTCGTTCTGCTTGAAGGAAACAGGAAAGGTGTCGGAAGGATCGTGGCCGCCTCTCTTTTGCTCACTGAGGGATGGAGCCTATCTCAGGTCTTCGCCTGGATTCGCAGGATAGGGAGTGATCCACTTACCGTCCAGGAAGAGAGGCTACTGAGCAGTTTCCCCAAGCAAATTCAGGCGAAGAGGGAAACGGAGGCGGAACACTTCCTTTTCCTGCTGCAGACGATGCGAATTTTACGCAGGCGCTGCCCCTGGGACCGTGAACAGACGCACCGAAGCCTGATAAAGTATCTGATTGAGGAATCCTGGGAGCTTGGTGATGCCGTGGAAAGAGAAAGTTTCCCGAGTATTGCGGAGGAACTGGGGGACGTTCTGCTGCAAGTTCTTTTTCACAGTGCAATTGCCGACGAGAAGGGACAATTCAAGATAGATGACGTGCTTGAGGGTATCACGACAAAATTGATTCGTCGCCATCCCCACATCTTTGCTAAGACGCACCAGGCGACCTCCAGTGAGGTACTAGCACAGTGGCAAGATTTAAAAATGGAGGAAGCGCCTTCGCGCGGGGATCGCTATCGCCGTTATATGCCCGCACTTTTGCGGGCCGAAAGACTGCAGGAAGAGGCAAGCCACCGGGGGATGGACTGGAAGGAAGTCAATGGCGTGTGGGAAAAAGTTTGGGAAGAGGTAAGAGAATTGCGAGATGCCCTTTCAGGTGAAAATGAAAAGCGGGTTTGCGAGGAATTTGGCGATCTGCTTTTTACTTTGGTGAATCTGTCCCGCTTTCTGCAATTAAACCCCGAGAAGGCCCTGCATGATGCGATAGATAAATTCTGGCATCGCATCCACAGGTTCACGCAAAAGGCGGCGACTTCCGGTAGCACTTCACGCAATTTAAGCCAGACGGAACTTGGCGAGCTCTGGGATGAGATTAAGAAAGAAGAACGCTGATCCCAGGCTGATCAATATAAGAGCAAACAACCTGAACGGGGTTTTCAGCTCTATTACGCAGAATATGGTTCCACCATTTCTGGGGATCTACGCGCGGGATTTAGGAGCAAGCTATCTCCAATATGGACTCCTCACGGCCTTACCTGCCTTCCTGACGTCACTTACTCTCATTCCCACCCAGCGCTGGCTTCAGGGCAGGAGAAACAAGGTCTCTCTCACTGCTATTCTGACTGCAATCTCCCGGCTCTTCTACCCTCTTTTCGCCTTAGCTTCATTCTTCCACCCCTCAGTCTGGTTGCTGTTGATTTTCGTAGCTTTCTCGGCCTTTCCTTCCTCCTGGGCCAATTTGACCTGGACATCATTGATTGCAGAAGCGATTCCGGAGGCTGATCGGGCAGCAGCTTTTTCCTCAAGAAATCGCCTGATGGCTATTTTCGGCATTGTCGCGGTCATGGCGACCGGGCAATTAATGGACATCTTGGCTGTCCCATTAAATTACCGACTGATCTTTTTCGGCTCAGTGCTTTTTTCGGTCTTAGAAGTCTATTACTTGCTCGCCTTGCGCCCTTTGAGCAAAGAAGAAGTAAGGGGCCGGGATGTGCCTCTCCGAGAACTGTTGCGCTCCTCACCGGATTTCAGGAATTTTGCTGTAGGGACATTGCTTTTCCAGCTTGGTTTTCAGATGGCCCTCCCTCTTTTCACCATCTACACGGTCCAGCACCTGCAGGCAACAGCCGGTTGGGTGTCGGCCATCGCAATTGCTTCCGGAGTTGCGCAGATCGGCACCTATCCGCTTTGGGCTCGCTGGTCCACTAGTTTTGGCGGGGTCGTGGCTCTTGTTTGGTCCACTCTGCTCCTCTCGCTTTCCCCGCTCCTTTACGCTATTTCCACTTCACTCTGGCCCATCCTTTTTTTCAATCTCTTAATTGGTTTTGCCTGGGCAGGGGTAAATTTGGTTACTTTTAATTACCTTCTCGAGGTTTGTCCCCCGGCGAAAAAGGAGAAAGCCATCGCTTTTTATAACACCATGGTCAACGTGGCAGCGACCATCTGTCCCATTCTGGGGGTAGTCATCGCCGACTGGATCGGCATCCGTCTCGCGCTTGTCATAACGGCCCTTTTGCGCGCGGTAGGTGGCCTGCATTTTTACCTGAAGGGCAGAGCGCACTTCGGCCCCTGGTTGCTCCCTAAATGTTATCTTCCCCGAAAGAGGTCTTTGCTATAATGAGGAGGATTTAATCGAGAAAGGACCTCGTCGATTACATGAGTAAGAAACAGAGAGCGCGTAAGCAGGCCAAGCTCGAGCAGAGCAAGAAAGTTCATGCTCGAGTAGGCGGCGCCCAAAAAACCGGATACGAAAAGACGCTGAAATGGGTGGGGATTGGAGCAGGGGTTGTCGTTCTCATTCTTTCCGTTATCTTAGGCCTGTGGTATTTCTCCCACCGCGATGTCGTGGCATATGTAGCTGGTGAAAAAATAACCCGCGCGGAGGTGGATTCATATTTTCAGTACTACCTCTATCAGCAACAGATTCAGGGTTACAAAATCCAACCAGATTCGGAGGAATGGAATTACCTCTGGAGCCAAGCCCTGGAACTAACCATTCAGGAGAAATTGGCTCTGAAAGAGGCCGAACGATTAGGAATGAAATCCTCCTCGGATGAGATCAAGGACGAAATAAACCGGCTCCTGGCCGAGCAGGGAATGACGGAAGAGGACCTGGGAAAGAATTTATCCAAGCAGGGGCGCAGCCGGGAAGAGTTCGAGGAAGGTATAGCGGAACAGCTTGAGAGAAAGAAGGTCTATGAGTATGCCACGAGGAGTGCGACGGTGCTCGCCAGTGACGTGCAGGATTATCTGGCTCAGCGTCAGCAGAGCTACGATCAACCGGAAAAAGTAGCTGTTCGCTTAATTTATCTTTCTAATGATGCTACCCAGAATGGCAACCGGAGTGCGGCTGACACGGAGAAATTGGCCTCAGAACTGCTCGCGAGAATTCAGGCCGGCGAGGATTTCACGACATTGGCCAAGCAATTTTCCGAGCATTCCCAGAGCAAAGAAAAAGGTGGAGACCTCGGTTTCCTGAAAGCGGAGCAATACCTTGCCACCTTCGGAGCTGAATTCGACAAGGTTGTCTTTTCGCTCGGGGTCGGAGAGACAAGTGGAGCCGTGAATCTGTTAAAAGGCATGGGCATAATGCAGGTTTACGATGGGATTGAGGCCTACACTGCCTCTCTCGATGACCGCTGGGAATATCATTTTCGTCAGATTCAATTGGACGACGAAATAGCGGCCAGAAGCTGTTTTGAACAATTGGATTCCGGCAGCGATTTCTCGGAGTTAGCCAAGACCACTTCGACCGATACAGTGACCGCCTCCCAGGGAGGGAATATGGGAACCGTCCTACGAAATAATCTGAAGAGCTGGCAATTGGCAGAGTTGAACGCTCTTGAAAAGGGCGCGCATTCTCAGATCATAGCAGCTGATGAGCAGTTCTACATCTTGAAGTTAGAGGAATTTCGCACACTCAGCGAGACACTCCATAAAGAAATTCTCGCGAAACATCAGAACGAGGCCTGGAATCTTTTTGTCGAGGATCTGAAAAAGCAGTTTGAGGTTATAACCCTGAGTTGAATTAAAATAATAAACATGAAGAAAGGAGTGAAGAAAGAACAATTCCCTGGTATACAATAGTGGAGAAAAAGAAAGGAAAAGGAGGCTCAGAATGAAGAAAGTTTTAGTTAGCCTGTTAGCTATTCTCCTTATGACTACACAAGCCATTCTCCCTATAACTGCGGCAACTCAGCTTTCTGATGTAGGCGGGCATTGGGCAGAGGATACCATCCTCCAACTGGTCCAGAAGAATTACATCTCTGGCTATCCAGATGGGACCTTCAAACCTGACAACACCATAACCAGAGCGGAATTTGTGAAGATTCTTTGTGCGGTGATGGGCTATGCTCCGGCCGCAGAGGGGACGTCCGCGCTCGCTGATGTCACTGAGTCAGACTGGTTCTTCGGCTATGTGCTTACGGCCGTGGAAAAGGGCGTCATCGGCGGATATCCTGACGGCACTTTCCTGCCGAATAACCCGATTACTCGCCAGGAAGCTTCCAAGGTTGTGGTGAAGGCAAAGGGAATTGACGAGGCCACAGTTGATACAGAATACGTTTTCTCCCATGCCATGCTGACGGATGAAGCCGCCATTGCCGACTGGGCGAAGCCATTCATCGCCGCGGCTGTGGAAAAAGGGTACATGAAAGGCGATCCGACAGGGGCCTTCCGTCCAGATGCCAACTTGACTCGGGCGGAAACTGCGGCCATCGCCTGGCGCGTTATGCCTCGTGCTGGAATCAAGGTCGGCCTGGTGACTGACGTAGGAGGCCGGGGCGATAAATCTTTCAATGATTCAGCCCTGCGCGGTCTCGAAGACTGGGCCGCCGGCTGGAACCTGGCCTCAGTACCAGCCGAACTGACCGGCCATAATATCACTTCCTTAGACATTAACCCCTTAATTGTTGAATCAAAGGCCTCCGAAGATTACGTGCCCAATTTAACTAAGTTAGCTAATGAGGGTTGCAACCTGGTTATCGCCGTGGGATTCATGTTGGAGTCGGCGGTTGAGGAAGTTGCACCGCAGTTCCCCGACACCAAGTTCATGCTCATCGACTCCGCCATCACTGACGAGAACTTCAACGTGGTGACGATTGATAACGTTATCTCCTACCTGTTCAAAGAGCATGAGGGCTCCTTCCTCGTCGGCGCAATGGCCGGGCAGATGACAAAAACGGATGTAGTCGGATTCATCGGAGGGATGGAGCTTCCCCTGATCAAGAAATTCGAGGCCGGGTACCGCGCTGGAGTTCAGACGGTGAAGCCCATGGCCAAGGTCCTGGTCAACTATACAGGCAACTTCACCTCTGCCGACGACGGTAAGAAGAACGCGGAGACCCAATTCGGCCAGAATGCGGACATCATCTACGCTGCCGCGGGCGCCTGCGGTATTGGCGTTATTCAGTCAGCTAAGGAAAAGGGTGAGGGCTTCTTCGCCATCGGCGTGGACTCCGACCAGGACTACATGGCACCTGGCCGTGTCCTAACCTCCATGATCAAGCACGTGGACCTCGCTGTTTGGCTCTCAATCAAGTCCGTGGTCGATGGCGCCTTTGCGCCGGGAATTATTGAGCTCGGCGTCAAGGAAGGAGGCGTGGGTTACAGCGCCCTTGCCTATACCAAGGACATCATCTCGCAGGATGTCCTGGATAAAGTGAACACCCTGCGAGACATGATCATCTCCGGGCTCTTAATCGTACCCGATACCCTGGAGAAATTGGATACTTTCATTCCACCAGCCCTTTAGGACGCTGTTGCAGCGGGAGGTGAGAAATCACCTCCCGCTCTCTATATCGTTTGGGGAAAAATGAGCACACCCGACGTTGAGGCGATTGTCGAATTGAGGGGAATCACCAAGAAATTTCCCGCCGTTCTGGCCAACGATCAAATCGATTTAACCATTCTGAAAAAAGAGGTCTTTGCCATTGTTGGCGAGAATGGAGCCGGTAAAACTACCCTCATGAACATATTGTATGGGCTTTATCAGCCGGATTCGGGCAGAATTTTCGTGCACGGTAAGGAGAGGCGCATTTCCGGCCCCGGCGACGCCATCGCTTTAGGTATCGGCATGGTTCACCAGCATTTCATGCTGATACCACCTTTTACGGTCGCGGAAAATATTGTCCTCGGCATGGAGCCGACGATTGGAGGAGGGGTAGTGAATTTAGAGAAAGCGCGCGAGCAGGTGCGTGAATTCTCGGAGAAGTATGGGCTTCCAATCGACCCTGATGCCCGGGTGGAGCAAATCTCCGTGGGGATGCAGCAACGCGTGGAGATCATCAAGGTCCTCTTCCGCGGCGCTGAAATCCTGATACTCGATGAGCCCACAGCTGTTCTGACCCCGATTGAGACCCAGGAGCTCTTTGCCACCGTCCGAGCCTTAGTGGAGCAGGGGAAGACGGTCATTTTTATCTCTCACAAGCTCAAGGAAGTACTGGCTATCGCTGACAGGATTGCTGTACTGAGAAACGGCAAAGTTGCAGGCGTGGTAGCGGGTAAAGATTCATCCGAAGCACGATTGGCGCGCATGATGGTCGGGCGTGACGTAGTTCTGGAGATTGAGAAGAAACCTCACAAGGTTGGAGAAGTGGCTCTGGAGGCGAAAAATTTGATAGCGAGAAGTGACCGCGGCCTACCTGCCGTAAAGGGAATTTCCTTCAAGCTGAGAAAAGGTGAAATCCTGGGACTCGCTGGTGTGGAGGGGAATGGACAGGCGGAATTGGTGGAGGTACTTACCGGGATGCGACGGCTGGAGGATGGGGAAATTTTCCTCAAGGGGAAACCTCTGCGGCATATCAATGTTCGCGGGAGACGAAGTTCCGGCATGGCCCATATCCCGCAGGACCGGCTGCGTACCGGCCTTGTGTTGCCCTTTACGGTTGCGGAAAATTTGGTTCTCGGCATGCATAGTAACCCTCCCTTCGCTAAAGGGCATGTTCTCATGCGGGAGAAGATCTCTGAGTTCGCCCACCAAAAGGTAAAGGAATATGACGTGCGGCCTCCAAATCCCTCAGTGCAGGCACGCAGCCTCTCCGGCGGCAATCAGCAGAAGGTTATCGTCGCCCGCGAAATTTCCGCGGAACCGGATGTGATGGTGGCTTCGCAGCCCACCAGGGGGCTGGATGTGGGAGCCACCGAGTTCGTGCACAAGAAACTTCTTGAGGAGAGGGACAGGGGAAAGGCGGTGCTTCTCGTCTCTCTGGAACTGGAGGAAGTGCTCTCCCTCTCTGATCGGGTGGCCGTGATCTACGGCGGCGAGATCGTTGGAGTTTTCGATGCGGAGAAGATCAGCGAGGAGGAACTCGGCCTTTATATGCTTGGCGCGAAGAGGCAGGAGCGGATCGATGCCTAAGAAAATCTCCTATGAGCGGGTGGTTGATTTTCTTGTCCCCCTTGTCTGTGTGGCCTTAGGCTTTATCATTGGCATGATTCTGATCGCCCTGGCAGGCAAGGATCCTTTCGGTGCTTATTCCGCCCTGTTCCGGGGAGCATTCGGCAGTCTGGGTAACATTTCCGAGGCCGTACTGAAGGCCTCTGTTTTGATTTTTACCGGTTTGTCCGTGGGACTTGCCTTTCGTTGCGGGCTGTTCAATATCGGAGCAGAGGGTCAGTTCATCATCGGGGCTATCACTGCGGCTTTCCTCGGTCACTGGATTTCCCTCCCCGCCTACCTGCACATCCCGGTAATCATCATCGGGGTAGTTATTACCTCCGGTATCTGGGGGCTGATCGCCGGATGGCTGAAGGTGACGCGAGGAGTACATGAGGTCATTTCTACTATCATGCTGAATTGGGTGGCCTTCTACCTTGTCGAAAACTGGCTTGTCGTAGGACCGATGGCGATAAAACCCCCCGCTGGCTCGAGCGTTATTATTTCCGAGGCGGGAACTCCTGCTATCTATTCTTCAGCTAAGCTCTGGCGCTTCGTGGCTGAGGTGCCGAGCTACTCGGGGAAAATCGCCCTGATTATGGTGATTTTCCTTATCATTCTTCTTGCCTCCTATTATCTCTTAAAGGGTTTCAAAGTTGCAAAGAAGAGCGCTCTCTGGTTATCCCTTGTGATCAGCATCGGCCTCACCGCCCTGAGCACTTACCTGATCCTCAACTGGAACTATAGTGTTCCTGGCATAAGAATGAACATCGGGATTTTCATAGCCCTGGGGGCTGTTTGCCTCGTCTTTTTCCTACTCTATCGGACCGTTCTCGGCTTCGAAATCAGGGCTGTTGGATACAACCAACAAGCCGCAAGGTACGCGGGCATCAATGTCAAGCGCAACGCCATGCTCTCCATGTTTATCGCCGGTTCCCTGGCTGGAATGGGGGGGTTCCTCATGGTCTGCGGAACCGAGTTCAAATTCCCCGGGGTATTTCCCGGCGGATACGGTTTTGACGGGATTGCCATGTCCCTGATTGGGCAGAACCACCCGATTGGCATCCTTTTCTCCTCGGTCCTTTTTGGGGTTATCCGTGGTGGAGCAACCGCTATGCAGCTTCCACCCTTTAAGATTCATAAATCCTTCGCCGACATTATCCAGGGCTCGGTGGTTCTTTTCATCGCCGCCTATTACATCGTCCGGTATCTACTCATGCTCCCGCGGCCGAAGCGAGAAAGAGAGATCTGAGCGATGGTCGAGCAGATAATTACACTTTCCTTAGCCTCCATGCTTCAATTCGGGACACCGATCCTCATCTCAGCTCTCGGCGCGGTGGTCACGGAAAATTCCGGCGTGGTGAACTTGGCCTTAGAGGGCTTAATGCGTATAGGGGGTTTCTTTGCCGTTGTGGGTTCTTATTTTTCCGGAAACCCGTGGATCGGGCTTGCCCTGGGCGTTGGTGTAGGAATTTTGATGGGATTTTTGCACGCTTATATCTGCGTGACTTGGAGAGGTGACCAGATTATCTACGGCGTCGCCATAAACGTTTTCGCTCTGGGGGGAATGACCTATCTCCTGGAATTGTTCTTCAACACTACCGGCCATTCACCTTCTGTGCCGGCCTTCGCGCAAGGTGTCACAATCTCGGAAACCACAACCATTTGGATTCTGGCCGGAGCAATTTTTCTGGCTGCCTTCGCTTTTCTTTCCCTTCTGCGCAGAAAGTTTAAAAAGAAAGCGAGCTTGCTCTGGCTTTTATTTAGTGCACTTATTTCCGCAGTTGCCGCCTACTTTGTCACCAGGATAGATGTCCTGGTAGAGATAGCTTGGGGTGCATTAAATGGACAGACAATCTTCGTGTATTTCGCCCTCATCCTTCCCTTTCTCCTTCATTTCCTTCTTTACAAGACTAAGTGGGGACTGCGTATTCGAGCTGTAGGAGAGCACCCGCGAGCGGCAGATACCCTCGGGGTGAATGTCTACCTGATCCGCTACCTTTGTGTGATTATATCCTGTATCCTGGGCTCCATTGCTGGAGCAGCGATGTCTATCGGACAGCTAGATATCTTTGACAACCACATGCCTGCAGGAAAGGGTTTCATCGCGCTGGCTGCGATGATCTTCGGCAAGTGGAAGCCATTGAACACCCTTCTTGCCGTTCTCTTCTTCACTCTGGCCGGAGTGGCCGGTGATGTGATCCAATCTCTTACTACAACCTATCCCTGGCTAGCGAATATCCCGCGTGGCTGGCTCGGGTCCCTTCCCTATATCCTTACTCTCCTGGCTCTCGCTGGTTTTGTCGGTCGTGCAGTAGCACCGGCGGCTGATGGAGTTCCGTATGTAAAGGGAGAAAAGTAATCGTTGCAGACAGGAATAGCCTCCGCACCCCACCACTCGAAAACACTCCGGGGCCTTGCTGGCTTGTAATTAAAAGGCTTTATGTTCCGTTCTGGCGATGATCTCGTCCTGTAGAGCCTTACTCAAGTCGCAGAAGTAATCGCTGTAGCCGGCAACACGGACAATTAAGTCACGATATTGCTCGGGGTGGGCTTGAGCCTGGCGTAAGGTTTCCGCGTTGACTACGTTAAACTGGATATGATGCCCGTCGAGCTTGAAGTAGGAGCGTATGAGGTGAGCCAGCTGGTTGATACCTTCCTCTCCCTTGAGTAATTGAGGGGTGAATTTCTGGTTAAGCAGAGTTCCCCCCGTTCGGATATGATCCATTTTAGCCGCTGACTTAATTACGGCAGTAGGACCCTTGCGGTCCGCGCCCTGGACAGGAGAGATACCCTCCGATACCGGCAGACTGGATTTCCTGCCGTCGGGAGTGGCCCCGGTTACCGCGCCGAAATAAATGTGGCAGGTAGTGGGAAGCATATTGATCCGGTAGACCCCCTCCTTCATATTTTTGCGTCCGTTGACTTCGTTGTAAAAGGCATTGAACAGCGCTACCATCAGATTATCAGCGCGGTCATCGTCATTCCCGTACCTCGGCGTCTTGTTTAGAAGAGTCTGCCGGAGTGACTCGGCATCCTCAAAGTTGCGATCGAGAGCCTCTATGAGCTGATTCATCGGTATGGTTTTTCCATCGAAAACATGGAAGCCAATAGCGGAGAAACTGTCTGTAAGGGTACCGATGCCGACCCCCTGGATGTAAGAAGTGTTATAGCGGGCACCCCCGGCATTGTAGTCTTTCCCCTTCAATATACAGTCGTCGATAAGGATGGAGAGAAATGGGGCGGGCATGTAAGTGGCAAACAGCTTCTCAATTATGTTGCTTCCCCTGACCTTTATTTCCACAAAATGGTGCAATTGCTTCTTAAAAGCGTTCAAAAATTCCTGGAACGACTCGAAGCGTCTCGGGTCCCCAGTTTCTATTCCGATCTTCTTTTCGCTGCGAGGGTCAACACCATTGTGTAGGGCGATCTCCATGATTTTCACCAGGTTCAAGTAGCCAGTCAGGATGTAACTTTCCTTTCCGAAAGCCCCCGTCTCCACGCAGCCGGAAGTTCCGCCCTCGCGGGCATCCTCGACGTTCTTTCCCTGACGGAGAAGTTCCTCTACAACCTCGTCCGCATTGAAAACAGATGGCTGACCCCAGCCCTTGCGGATGATTTCGCAGGCTCTTTTCAAGAATCTTTCCGGGCTTTTCTTGGAAAGCTGGATATTCGTGCTTGGCTGAAGCAAACGCATCTCGTCGATAACATCCAGCAACACGTAGGTCAGTTCGTTTACGCCGTCAGAACCATCCCGCTTGAGGCCACCCAGATTGATATTACAGAAATCGGTGTAAGTGCCGCTTTCCTGGGCGGTCACTCCTACCTTGGGAGGAGCAGGTTGATTGTTGAATTTGATCCAGAAACACTGCAGAAGCTCTTTGATCTGATCCAGAGTAAACTTTCCCATTTCCAGATCCCGCTTGTAAAAGGGGTAAAGGTGTTGATCGAGGCGGCCCGGGCAGAAGGAATCCCAGGTATTGAGCTCAGTAACTACGCCAAGATGGATAAACCAGTAATACTGCAGGGCTTCCCAAAAATTTCGCGGAGCGTTCGCGGGAACATGCGAGCAAACTTCTGCGATCTTCAGCAGCTCTTCCCGCCGACCGGGATCACCCTCTTTCTCCGCCAAAACGCGTGCCAGCTGAGCGTGCCTGAGAGCGAAATCCATTATCGCCTGGGCACAAATGGCCATCGCTTTCAGCTGTTCCTGCTTTTCGAAGGCTTCCGGGTCGTTGTTGAAATCCAGGCTCTCTATCTGTTTCTCTATAGCCTTCTGAAAGTCGATGAAACCCCGGTGATAGATCTTCCCGTCCAGCACAGTGTGCCCCGGGGCTCGCTGTTCCATAAACTCGGTGAAGATGCCGGCCTCGTAAGCTGATTTCCATTCCGGGGTCATTGCCTCGAAAATGAGATCGCGAATAGAGCGTCCCCGCCAGAAAGGAATTATCTCCTCCTCGTAGATCTTGCGGGTCTCCTCGCTTACCGAAAAAGGTATTTTTTCGCGCGAATTGACAATCTCGAGATCCTTCAGCGTATGGCAGCAGAGCTCGGGAAAGGTAGGGGTAGCCCTGGGGCTCGGTCCTCTCTCGCCAACGATCAACTCGTCGGGTCCAATCCAGACCTCCTTGTTTGCGAGGACAAATTGAAAAGCCTTCGCTCGAAGTACGGGAGAGGATAGGCCTCTGGCTTCTTTATAGAAACGAGTCATGAGCACGGCTCGCTCGTGAGAGATGAACGGCTTCGTCTCGATGCTTTCCTGCCTTAGTTTTTTCACTCTCTCGTTCAAGTTTTTCATCCTCCGATCTTCACTTCTAAGCCGATCCGCCGGAGTAGACCAGCCACTGACTCTATTTTATCATCTGATGGCGGGAGCATATCTTTCAGTTTGTACTCTCTCTGCAATCTCTCGTATTTGCCCGTGCCGGCTCTATGATAGGGGAGGAGGTGGATTTGTTTTAAGCCGAGAGAATTTATAAACTCACCTGTCTGGTGAATGTTCTCTAAATCGTCGTTTACGCCGGGGATGATTGGAACCCTGACGATAACCAGACGCTTCCGTGAGGCTAAATATTTAAGATTCCTCAGGATCGGCGCATTGGGTACACCGGTGTAACGCTCATGCCTCTTCGAATCGATCAATTTCAGGTCGAAAAGAAACAGGTCAACTAAGGGACTAATCCCTGCCAGTATCTCTAAAGCAACATAGCCGCACGTATCAACAGCAGTTGAGATTTCCTCCTCTCGGCAGCTCTTCAAGAGTGCCAGGAGGAAGGCCGGCTGCATGAAGGGTTCTCCTCCGGAGAAAGTGGCCCCTCCGTCGGACTCATCGTAGAAGATGCGGTCCTTGCCCACTTCCTGCATGACTTCCCCGACGGACATGGAGCGCCCCATGAGCTGCAGAGCTTCCGCCGGACAAGCCCGGGCACAGTCGCCGCAGAGAGTACATTTTCCTGTGTCCACCGCATAGGTATTTTCGCTGAAGATAATCGCCTTCTCCGGGCAAATTTCTAGACATCTGCCGCAGCGAATGCAGCGCTCGGAATATACAGCCATCTCCCGCTCGGGCTTATGGCTTTCAGGATTGTGGCACCACCAGCAGCGCAGGGGACAGCCCTTAAGAAAGACGGTTGTTCGAATCCCGGGACCATCATGCAGACAATAATGCATGATCTGGAGTACTAAACCGGAAACGCTCTTCCTGGATCTGCCATTGTCATCAAGCTCAGCCAGTAGCGGTGTCTCTTGAGAGCCAGGTTTCATCTCAACTGCTAATTATACTCCTGAGTTGTCAATTATGGATAACCACGATCAGGATAGGCTGCGCGAGGGTGCATGTTATACTTCCCTCAGAATAAGAAAAGGAGTAACAAAAAGATCACATGCAATACAGGAGTTTTGGAAAGCTGAGCTGGAAGCCTTCTGCCTTAGGATTCGGAGCCATGCGGCTCCCAATTCTCGCAGGGGATCCGGCAAAAATCGACATTGAACATGCCACGAGAATGCTGAGCTACGCAGTTGAGCACGGCGTCAATTATGTGGATACCGCTTATTCCTACCATGGCGAGATGGGGGAGGTCTTCATTGGCAATGCGCTCAATGGTGAACTTCGAAAGAAAGTTCGTTTGGCGACAAAAATGCCCTGTTGGCTGGTGAAGGAGAAAGAGGATTTCGACCGGTACTTCAATAGACAGCTGGAGAGGCTTCAGATCGAGACAATCGATTTTTACCTTCTTCATTCCCTCAATCAAAACGAGTGGCCGCGCATGAAGGAATTAGAGGTGATCGAGTGGGCGGAAAGGAAGATGCGGGAGGGCCGCTTTCCATACTTTGGCTTCTCGTATCACGGACCATTTACCACCTTCAAGGAGATTGTAGATGCTTACAATTTCGACCTCTGCTATATGCAGTATAACTTCATGGACGAGGATTACCAGGCTGGCAGAGAGGGGCTTCTCTACGCGGCAGCGAAAGGGATGGCCGTCGTGGCGATGGAGCCAATCCGGGGAGGGTTGCTTTCTCCCAGGGTTCTGCCCGTGGAAGTGGAAAGTCTCTGGAAACAAGCGCTCGTTCGGCGCAGTCCGTCGGAATGGGCGCTGCAATGGGTGTGGAACCAGCCCGAGATCTCCTTGGCGCTGAGCGGGATGAGCACGCTGGAGCAGGTGGAACAAAATGTCGCCAGCGCCGAGAGGTCGGGAGTAGGTTCTCTGACCGAGGAAGAACTTGCCCTGATTTCCCGGGTACGCGAGCAGTACAAGGAATTGTCTCCCCTCGGCTGCACCGGCTGCCGCTACTGCCAGCCCTGTCCACAAGGGGTGAAGATCGCCGCCATTTTTGAACTATATATGGAAGCGGTCATGTACAACTACAAAAATCGCTCGATGGGAGTATATTCCGATTGGATCGCTCCCGAAGACCGAGCGGATCGATGCGTGGAATGCGGACAATGCGAGGAACGGTGCCCGCAGGGGATTGAGATTATCTCCTGGCTGAAGAAGGTACACCAGTTTTTAGCTCAGGGCAATTGAGTTGTAATTGTCAGACCGCGCTTTTGCGGAACAGCAGCCTGAGCAGATAGGTAACAAAGCCCATGAGAGCCAGCCCGAGTAGGACCCGACCCATACCCTGAAGAAGGACAGACAGGCCCATCGAAATGCTGGTAATATTTCCGTACTGCAGGCAGAACTCCAGGAGCACACCGCCAGCCAAAGCAGAACCAATTTGGCCGGAGACATTGGCGCTCGCAGCATGCATCAGCAAGTAATTATGCTTGTTCTCCTTTTGCCCCATTTGGTGAACCAGTCGAGCCGACATAGGGAAGGAGGACAGGCCTGCTGCACCGACCAGTGGGTTGACCTTAACACCCAAGCAAAAGAGCAGCTTTCCCGCGAGGACCCCAACCGCGGTCGCCAGAGCAAAGGCCAGGAGACCGAGGGCGAAAATAAGCAGGGTGTCAAGGCGGAGAAAAAGGTCTGCCTTCATGGTAGCCCCGATGGTAATTCCTAAGAAGAGGGTGACTAGACCAGAGAGCGTCTCCCTGGCCGACTTGGCCAATAAATCGGTAACCCCGGATGTTGTCAGAATGTTCCCGAACATGAGAAAGCCGATCAGGGGGATGCTCATCGGGCTCAACAATGAGGAAAGGATCAGGATCATATAGGGGAAGATTCTCACGTGGGCGTTGCTTATTCGAACCATTCCGGATTCCATCACGAAGCCTCTCTCCCTGCGGGTTGTCAGTAGCTTCATGATCGGCGGTTGAATGAGGGGAACTAAGGCCATGTAGGAATAGGCGGCTAACGTGATGATCCCGACTATTTCCGGTGCCAGCTTGCTGGCTACGAAAATCGAGGTAGGACCATCGGCGCTGCCGATGATGCCGATAGACGCGGATTGGAAGAGGTCAAAGCCGAGGAGCAGAGCCACGATTAAAGTGCCGAAAATACCGAACTGGGCGACAGCGCCGAAAACGACGAGCCAGGGCTTTTCCAGGAGCGGGCGAAAATCCATCATAGCGCCAATAGAGACGAAGATTAGCAACGGGAAGATCTCTGTCTGTATCCCGTAACGAAAGAAAAAATCGAAAATGGAACCGGTTTCCTTCAGAGGAGAGAGGGGTACATTGACGAGAATAATTCCAATCCCGATTGGAAGGAGCAAGAGGGGTTCGTACTTTTTTACAATGGAAACCCAGATTAACAGGAGCCCGAAGAGGATCATGATGAGATCTTTCCAGGACGGCAAGAAAATTATCGTTTCCATTATGTTCTCCTTCGCTGGGAATTCAAATAGATTCAATCATTTCCTCCCTTTCTGCACAAGCACCGCCTCTCTTTTTTAATAGGGACCGCTTGACAGGAGAAGATAATCATGCTAATTGAATAATCAATCAAATGACCATGACGAGAGCTGATAAGGTAAACCGAATTCTCGATGCAGCGATTCAGGTGATAGGGGAGAAGGGGTTTACTCGGACCACGATCAAAGAGATTAGCGAGCGAGCAGGGCTTTCTCCTGGCCTCCTCTATTATTATTTCAAGGACAAGCGCGCGCTATTTCTTGAGCTTATCAAGCAGCGTTCCTTTTTCAGCCGAATCCCTGTGATTTCTTTAGAAAAGAGCGCAGGGGAGGTGCTGATGGATGTCGCGCTTGCCTTGTTCAGGGCTTTAAGCGATAAGAATAACCAGCGGTTGCTCCGCCTAATCGTAGGCGAGTTGGCCACGAATTGTGACTTCAGGGTGTTTTTTCTTTCTCAGAACGTAATCCCGAGCCTGGAGAAATGGAGACATTTTTTTGCCTCAAGGATCAAAGGCGGGGAAATAAAGAAGGCCGATCCCTCGTTTCTGGCCCGAACGTGGATGGGTATGTTGCTCTTTCACGGTCTCTTTCTTTCGCTCAGCGAGGGAGAATTAAAAATAAAGCCCGAAAGCGCGGCCTCCTCTATAACTATGACATTTCTCGAGGGCTGGAAGAATGGATGATTGTGTAATTAAGGTGAACGATCTCTCCAAGAGGTTCGGCTCGATTGTTGCCCTGGACCACCTTACTCTGAGTATTCCCCGCGGCATCACCTATGGATTGGTGGGACCAAATGGATCAGGAAAAACAACACTTATCAAGATTCTCACCGGCCTCCTCAAGCCCTCTACAGGAGAGGCCTTAGTCTTCAATCAGCTTCCTGGTAGGGCGGATGCGAGAAAGAGAATCGGCTATATGCCGCAACTGGAGGCGCTCTACCTGGATCTCACCGTGGAGGAAAACCTTCATTTCTTCTCCTCCATATATGGCCTGCATGGCAAGGAAAGGTTGCGGCGCGTCTCCGATGCGCTGGCGCTTGTAGATTTAAACGAGCGCCGACATAGCAAAGTAGATCAGCTATCGGGTGGGATGCGCCAGAGATTGTCACTCTCCTGCGCCCTATTGCATGAGCCGGAGTTGCTCATCCTGGATGAGCCCACCGTGGGAGTGGATCCGGAACTCAGGCAAATTTTTTGGAATTATTTTCAGGTCGTGACACAGGAAGGGGTAACCCTGGTCCTATCCACCCATTATCTTGAGGAAGCTGGGCGCTGTACGCGTTTAGCCATGCTCAGATCGGGTAAACTGCTTGTTGAAGACGATCCGCAGAGGATCACGCAGCTCGCAGGCGAGCAGAGCCTGGAAAGAGCTTTTTTGGTTCTGGGAAAGGAGCGGGAGCATGTCACTTGAGCGCGTTTGGGCTCTATCCTTAAGGATCATCCGCCAATTCCTCCGTGATCGAAGGACGTTGCTTCTGCTCTTCATCGTACCGATCTTCGTCATGGGTCTCCTGGGCTACTTGATCAATTCCCCTTCCGAGGTAATCCGTCTGGGAGTTTCCTTCTCGCAGAACAGTCCTTTCCTCCAGGTTCATGAGGAAATGCTTTCTGCGCAGGGCTTTCAGGTCAGCAAAATATCGATGCAGGAAGCGAGACCAAAATTGGAGGCGGGCGAGATTCACGCTGCCCTCATTCTTCCCGATTTTGTTAATTTAAACGAAATTGTGTTGATGATAGAAGGAACTGATCCCGCTATCAATGGGGAGGTGATGTCCCGTCTCAGTCGTTTCATGCAGGATCTATTGCGCAGCCTTCCTATTGGTTCGCTTCTCCCTGAGCTGAAGACAGAGTACATATATGGGGGACCGGATTTCACCTCGATTGATTACCTTGCCCCCGCCTTCATCTCATTTTTCGTTTTTTTCTTCGTTTTCCTCCTGGCGGTAGTTTCATTTCTGCGTGAACGCTCCCGCGGCACAATCGAACGCTTACTGGTTTCTCCTCTGACCCGCCTGGAAGTGGTGCTCGGGTATGCCCTCGGGTTCCTTATTTTCGCCTTGGTGCAATCGGCCATTATCATTCTCTTCGCCATTTATGTGCTGCAGATCAAGTATGTGGGCAGCGTATGGTTGGTCTATCTCGTGAACTGCTTTATCATCATAGCGAGCGTGAGCCTGGGTATCTTTCTCTCCGCATTTGCTCGCAACGAGTTGCAGGCGATCCAATTCATTCCCATTGTTGTCGTTCCCCAGGCTCTCTTGTGCGGATTCTTCTGGCCGGTCGAGCAAATGGTGCCATTGCTAAGAGGAATTGCGCAGATCTTGCCCATGACCTATGCCGTTCAAGCGCTGAAGGAAATCATGATCAAGGGCAACGGTTTCCAGACGATCCTCCTTCCATTGCTGGTGCTCTCCCTGTTCGCCCTCTTTTTTATCTTTCTTGCCTCCTTCTCCGTCCGCAAAAAGACTTAGGGCGGCATCGGAAGGACTGAACTAATAGACTCGATAGATTCTCCAATTAAGTAAAGGAGGTTTAAACGATGCAAGGAGGGAAGAAAGAACTCCTTAAAGCGGCTATGGAAGACGCCATGAGCCAGCTTGCGGAGGCAACAAAAGGGTTAACTTCGGAAGAATTCTACTGGAAGCCTCAGGCGAAGGCCCTTTCCGCGGAGAATGCCTTTGTCGATGAGCTACCGCCTGGCATACCCACCATTGGTTTTAAAGTCGCGCATCTCATCACGAGCGCTGCCCTCGCCACGGATTGCCTGAGCGGAAGAGCCATGCTCAAGCTCGCAGACCTGAGCAAGCAAATCCCAAGGGATTTCGGCGGTTGGATGGAGTGGTTCAAAGAGCAAGACAGGACCTTCCAGATGACCCTCGAAATGTCCTCGGAGGAGGATCTGGAAGGAAAGAGGCCAGTATTCTGGGGGAGTGAACAATATCCAGCCTGGCAAATCTGGATCTGGTTCATAAACCATTCCCTCTGGCATGCCGGACAGATTCGTACTATGCGCACACTTTACCAGGCACTCAGGCAAAAATGATAAGTTCCATCGGACGCTTGCAATTTTCAGGTGAGCCCGAGGGTTGAAGGGGTTAGACGATTAAACCATCATGCTGGATTTCAATTATAATTGCACTCTTAGGATACTGAGATGACAGGAGTTACCCCGGCGCCTTATATAGGCGTTTTTGATCAGGCACTCAAGAGCTTCTTTTGGGATGCCATGAAGCTGGCGCTGAAGCGCCCAGGGCTTCTCCCTTTCATGTTTGACACTTTTCTCAAACAGCGCAGTGCCTCTCGAATCCGAAGGAATTGGCAGCAGAAAGGATTGCTCGTCCCCCCCGTCATGATTGTCAGTATCACGGATAAATGCAATCTAAATTGCAAGGGGTGTTACGCTATTGCTCTCGCCCGCTCCTTTCATCGTTCATCTGAGCAGGAGATGAGCTCGGATAGGCTCCGCTCCATAATAAAGGAGGCAAAAGATCTGGGTGTCTCCGTAATGCTTATTGCCGGAGGAGAGCCATTAGCACGGGGGGATATTCTCGATATCACCCGTGCCTTTCCCGATATTGTTTTCCCCATGTTCACAAATGGAATGCTGATCGATGACGCGCTTATCGCGCGCCTTCTAAGACAGAGAAATCTGGTGCCCGTTCTCAGCCTCGAGGGATATGCCGATGATACAGATAGCAGGCGTGGTCAAGGAGTTTATGCAAATCTGCGGCACCTGATGAAAAAAATGACCCACAAGGGGCTGTTTCTCGGCTGTTCCCTCACCGTGACCCGCGCCAATTTTGACCTCGTTATAGAGGAGCTCTTTCTGAAGGAACTGGTCGAGTCTGGCGTCAGCCTCTTTTTCTTCGTCGAATATGTACCAATCGCCGCGGACACTGAGGATTTGCTGCTCACGGAACAGCAGAGGTCTCGCCTGCGGCTGGTGACAAAAACCCTTGACAGGAGATTCCCCTCCCTTTTTGTTTCTTTCCCAGGAGACGAGGAGGATTACGGTGGTTGCCTTTCCGCAGGCCGAGGTTTCCTGCATGTGAGTCCGGCCGGAAACTTGGAGCCATGCCCTTTTGCTCCATTTTCTGATGTTAATCTGATTGACTTTCCCCTCAAAGAAGCTCTCGCTTCACCTTTCCTTCGTTCCATTCGCGAGAATCACGAAAAACTTAAGGAAACCACTGGCGGTTGCGCTCTCTGGGCTAACCGCCAGTGGGTGGCTTCTCTTTTAGGGAAGGAGCAAGACCCTCCGCCAATAAGCGGTCGAGCCAGTTAAGTTCCGGGCGGCAGGATGGTAACTTTTACGATCAAGCTGTAGATCAGGTTCTTTTCTCTTGCGTAGAGGATGCGCCCGTGGGCGGCAAGCATGGAAGCTAAAAGCCCGTATTGTTCCCCCTTCAGGGTGAAGCCTTCGCTCATCTTGGCTAAATCGGCGAGAGAGGGGAGCGCAGCTATAAATTCCTCAGGCAAGGTAACAAGCCTCGCCTGTTGTTCCTCGTCCAGCTCGGTTCCAGGATCCAGAGCCGTAACAAAGAGCAGAGACTCTCGGGGAATATACTCGTTCGTCTCCCCGAAGTTGAAATTTCGCAGGAAGGAGTACAGGTAGTTGAACTCGGCCGGAGCCCCCCAGGCATACTCCGAAACCTGCTTATCGTGGGAGAATGTGTGCAGCTCAATCGTCGTCGTGCCCAGATCAGTAGGCATGGGAGATGGTTGATAGAGCTCCGCCATCTGCAAGAACCCGAAGGAAGCAAAAAATGTCAAAAGGTCCAACGCCTCAGTATAGCTCAGGGTGCCCTGCCGTATGGAATTGTTGCGCAGCGCGATTACTGTTCCATCGCCGAAGATATGAATGGTAGGGACGTGTTGCCGGAAAAACTCAATTGGCACGAGACCTCCGCCTGAATCAGCGCGAAGTAAGAGGTGCTCGCCCTTGCGCTCGAATTGGAAGAGCAGGCGAGAGACAAGAAGGCAAATTTGGCCGCGTGTAGCTGCAAGACCCGGCTGAAAAACGTCGGTAGTCAAGTTGGAATCGTTCGGCAGAAGCAGCTCTTCTGCAATGGCGGTTTCCACATAAGGAGCTGACCAGTGCTCGAGGGAGAGATCGGGAAATGTCGGCGAAGCAGGCGTTAGAATATCCCAGCCCATTTTTCTAACAAGAACGGCGATCACCTCCTCTTTCAATACTTGTTCTTCCGGGCGGAACGTTCCGTCGGGGAAACCTATGAATAAACCGCCTTTAGCTGCCGCTTCGACGTAGCCGAAAGCCCAATGAGAGGGAGGCAGGTCGCTGAAGGTGGGAGAGGGAGGAGAAAAGGAGGTCAAGCCAGCGGCGAGAAGCACGATCTTGGCGAACTCCGCCCGCGTGATGGAACGATTGGGTTGAAAGGTTCCATCAGGGTAGCCAATCAAGGCCCCCTGTTTATAAAGAGCCATGATTGCGGAGAAAGCCCAATGGCCATGGATGTCGGGAAAAGGAAGCTCACGAATGCCAATGACGCGGGCGAAGATGTATACATACCCGAGCTCTATCCAGTAATCGAGTTCATCCTCCAACGTCTTGAGGTAAACGGCCTGCAAGCCTTCGGCCGTGACCTCGCTTATCGTGATGGTTGAAGCATCGAAATTGAATCGCCAGGGAGGGTTATCCTTTCTTTTCAGCTTTCCTCCCACCCATAGTTGCAAATCCTCGGTGAGCATTTTTTGAAACTGAGCCAATTTCTCCTGGTCGTCCGTCGAAACAATGAAAACATCACCTGCCGGATCTTCAAGAAAGACAAGTTTAGTAATCGTTCCTTGTGGTGCGTGACCGAGTTCCACTTGGGTGGTAGCAACTAACTGACTTTCAACTGCCGTCAGGCGGGCGACTACCTTGTAGGTACCTGCTGCCATCGTGGGGGTGGTAGACCATGATTCCCGGAATTCTTTCTGGTCTCCCGGCTTGCAGATCATTTCGATGAAGACCTCGATAAATGATCTGCCTCTCGACCAGCGCCAGTAATAACCTTTGGGCCCGTATATCTCCAGATCATATTGTTGACCGGAGCTGAAATGCAGCGTTACCGCATCAGGACCTAGGTTATTCAATCGCATGGCAAAATCGATCTTTTCTCCTGGTAGATAGCCGGACTTCTCCGGCTGCACGCTCCATTCCAAAGTTGGTATATCGCTGGTAACAGTCCATGCCGTCCCCGAAGAAGCTAAAAGCAAAACAGAACAGAGTACGATAACCCCTATTTTTCTCATTTTTCCATTCACCTCTCTCTATTCTATAACGCCGAGATTGAGCTTTCAGTTCCATTTTTCTTTCTCACGTGAGAGAATCTTCCGGGAAGGTCATCTGAGCGGGAACCTAAAACCCCACCCGTGCGTCTTACAAGTAGACCATATTTCAATAAGAAAGAAGGCAAGAGAGTAATGAAAAGAAAAGCCATAGTTTTTTTGCTGGTCCCCCTAATTCTCCTGGGCCTTGTCCTCTCTGTGAGCGCGAGCACCGGTATGAAGCAAATCGAGGTGGCGTATCGCGATATCTCGGTGCTCGTTAACGGACAGGCGGTTTCTTCCGATGTTGAACCTTTCATATTAGAGGGGCGCACGCATGTTCCCCTTCGCTTTGTGGCCGAGTCTCTCAGAGAGAATGTAACCTGGGATGAGAGTCTTTCCCAAGTGAGAATTTCAGATCCTCTGGTGTTGACCAAGAACTTCGATGGGAAATCCATTTTCCTGAGCAATGGCCAGATATTTTCTGTGCAATTGGAGGGAAATCCCACAACTGGGTATGCATGGGAAATTCAGGATTACGATGCTTCCCTTCTCAAACTGATTGGCGAGCCACTCTACAAGACCTCGACGACAGCCACAGTTCCGCTAGTAGGGCAGGGAGGGAGTTTCACCTTCAGCTTCCTTACCCTGGATAAGATTGGCAAGACCACGCTTAAGCTGATTTATCGCAGGAGCTGGGGGACTTCTGCCCCAGAGCAAGAATTCACTCTGAATGTGCAGTTAACTGATCCGGGCAGTGCGGTGACGCTCAGGGATGATGATAACGGTTGCGCAGTATATGTGATCAAACCCGTCCAGAAGCTCGTGCTTTACCTGGAAGGCAACCCTTCCACAGGCTATGCTTGGGAGATAGTGGGCGGAGACGGCCAAATCATCGCTCTCGAAGAGGAACCTACTTTTAAAGCAGACTCCGAGCAAGTGGGAGCTCCGGGTCATTACGCCTTTAAATTTGAACCGCAGAAACCTGGACAGACAATCATCAGTTTGATCTATGCCAAATCTGGCGAGGGTTCGCCGTCAAAGGAATACCAGGTTTTAGTGGGAGTTTTTTAGGGTAGGGGATAAGCAAGATTGGTAAGTACTCCGGCGGTTCCCATAATGTCCCATAATGCCGCCAGAGTACTCTATCGTTGCTAACAGCCCTAATAAACCCCAGTGCTTGTTGCGGGTCGAAATCATTTAGGACCGGCCAAGTGCTAGCATAGGTATTTCGAAATTACTCAGTGTTCATAGGATGCCTGTGGCCCAAAACAAGCTGCCAGGGGTAGGTAGCTTGTTGCTGAACCTAATTGCGCCTAATTGCGGGCGAATTGGTAATAGGAGGTGCAACTTCAGTAAAATCTGATATAGGCTCCTTTACTTCCTATGTCAAATAAGTTACATTATTTGACATAGGAAGGTTTGCTCTTGGAAGACTATCTCCGCCAGTTTTTAGAGTACCTTGAAATTGAGCGCGGCTATTCCCCACGCACTCTTACCGCTTACGCAGCTTTTCTTCATCGTTTTCTCGCCTGGTTGAAGGAGCATCACTGTCAGATTAATAATCCAGAAGATCTGACTGAGGAAATTGTCCGCGAGTATCGGCTCCATTTAGCGCATTCTCCCGGGCGACGCGACGATCTTTTGAAGAAGGCTACGCAGGCTTACCATGTTATTGCTCTCCGTACCTTTCTCCGCTTCCTGATGGTGCAAAAACACATGGAGGTAATTTCTCCTGAGCTCGTCGAATTGCCGAAACTTGGGCAACGCACAGTCAATTTTCTCTTGCTCGAGCAGGTGGAGCAGCTGCTGGAAGGGCCGGATACTGCAACGCTGATCGGCTTAAGAGACCGTGCTATTTTGGAGATGCTCTTTAGCACAGGTCTGAGAGTCTCAGAGCTGGTCAGCCTGAACCGCGACCAGGTGAATAGAAAGAGGAAAGAATTCGGGGTTCTTGGTAAAGGAGGAAAAGCCCGCCTCGTTTTTCTTTCGGATAACGCCGCTTTCTGGCTTTCACAATACCTTTCGCAGCGCAAGGATAGCTTAAGACCGCTCTTTATCTCCCATAACGAAAGGGGCCGAAAAAGCAGGGAAAGCCGTTTGACATTGTTCTCAGTGGAAAGAATTGTGAAAAGGTACGGAAGGCGGGCACAGTTACCCTTTGATGTGACGCCTCATACTCTACGCCATTCGTTCGCTACGGACCTTATGATCGCCGGAGCGGACATTCGTGCTGTCCAGGAGCTCCTCGGACATTCCAGCATTCGCACTACCCAGATTTACACGCACGTGACAGATAGGCAACTGAGGGATGTTTTTCGCACCTTTCACAGGCACTCCAGGTCCTCCTGAAGCCGACTGAGGGAGAGGAGGGGCAAATTTGCGCTTGGAGGCGTTCTCACCGCCCGGGATTAGATAGTTTTCACAACCAGGTTTTTAAGGCCCAAAAAAGAGCCTATTTCAGCTCTCTTGGAACCAGCCGTTGCGCAGACCGGCTCGGAACATCTCGCTTTTGGCCTGCTCGTACTCTCCCCGCTCGATGCGCCGACCTATCCTTTGATCTTTGAGGGCCCGATAGGCAGGAAAATACTGTGCCATCAGGCTCACATAGGTATTCGGTGAGATTTCACGAGCTACGAACTCCATCGTCTTTCGCGTCCCCGCCAAATTCTCCGGGAGGATGAGATGTCTTATGATCAACCCTCTTAATGCTATCCCGTTTTCGTCTAGCTGCAGCTCCCCTACCTGGCGGTGCATTTCCCTGACCGCCGCCCTACTTATTTCCACATAGTTTTTTACCCCTGAAAGCTCTTCCGCAGGCTGATTATTTGAATAGCGCAGGTCAGGCAAATATATATCTATCACGCCGTCCAATAAAAGCAGGGCATATAACGAGTCATAGCCGGAACTGTTATAGATCAGGGGAAGTTGAAGGCCATCTTCGACCGCTAAAATTAGAGCCTCGAGGATCTGCGGCATCACATGACTGGGAGTGACAAGATTTATATTGTGGCAGCCCCGGTCCTGCAGAGTCAACATCATTATTGCCATATCCTTCGCCGAGACCTCCCGACCATTTCCGAGCTGGCTGATCGGATAATTCTGGCAATAAATACAATGCAGATTGCAATGAGTGAAGAAAATTGTGCCAGAACCGCGGAAGCCGGATAGAGGTGGCTCCTCGCCGTAATGAGCATTGAAGCTCGAGACCTGAGCAAAGCGCTCGGTTTGGCAGAAGCCCTTGGTTCTGTTTCGGTTCACGCGGCACCGACGCGGGCAGAGCTCGCAGCGGCTAAGGGCAGCTAGAGCCTCCCCTACCCTGCCCTTCAGAATTTTTCTTGGGAGCCGGAGATAGGATGCTTCCACAATTTGAAACCCTGGCATATTCTACCAGGGTTTCGTACTCTCTTGACCTGTCTCGGACTGCTATAAAATGGCGGAGAAACTGGAGCAACCGAGAGTTGAGACGATCATTTTACTTTCACTACATTAGCAGCCTGGGGGCCTTTTGGTCCGTCAACGATATCGAATTGGACTTTTTCACCAGCTTCTAAGGACCGATAGCCATTCCCAGAAATGGCTGAATAGTGAACGAAAACGTCCTTACCGTCCTCGATTTCGATGAAACCATAGCCTTTCTGGGCATTAAACCACTTCACTTTACCTTCGGTCATCCAGTTTTTTCCTCCAACTCTTATTCGCAAACTTCTCCAGCACCATTCCGGAGAGATAATTCATTTAAGAGCAGAAGAGTTAGATTGTCAAGGGAGAGCTCTTCCTAAACAGATTTGCGGGCTTTAGGAGGAAAAAATAGGAGCCCCAGCGAGGGCCCTATTTTGCTTATCTTTGCTAAGAGCCTCTTTTAAGGAAGCACCTCAGGCATTTCTTCCAGCGTCAGAGTAAAGTTTTGAATTGTTCCCTGGCGCCAGATAGTGATTGTGATACTATCCCCAACCTTCTTTGCCTTTAAGGCGGCCCGCAAATCCTCCATCTTTACGATCGCCTGTCCCTCGACGGCGGTGATCACGTCGTTAGCCTTCAATCCGATTTTTTCTGCAGGGCTTCCCGCATAAACTTCCTTAATTAACACCCCCCTGATATCCGTGAGGCCGAGGCTCTTGGCCAGATCGTCGGAAAGTTTGCTGTAGAGGATGCCGATCCAGGGCCGAACCACTCGACCCAATTTGACCAAATCCTGGAATATTTCCTTGGCAGCACCTATGTCAACCGCGAAACCAATCCCCTGTGCGTAGGAAATTATCGCTGTATTGATCCCGATTACCTCCCCTTTTATGTTCACAAGGGCTCCACCGGAATTCCCGGGATTTATAGCCGCATCCGTTTGGATCAAATCCTGGAGAGGCGTGCCGTCTTTCGGGTTTGTGATCGTTCGGTTTAATGCACTGACGACACCCACTGTCACTGTGTTTTCAAAACCATAAGGATTTCCGATGGCGATCGCCCACGACCCTACTTTTAGATTAGTATTATCGGCCAGGGTTGCCTCGGGCAGGTTACCCCCCTTGATTTGAACTACTGCAATATCGGAAATGGAATGTGTTCCCACCACTGTGCCGGTAAATGTCCTGCCGTCGGGAAGAGTTACTTTGATATCAATAGCTCCCTCGACCACATGGTTATTGGTGAGGATGTAACCATTTTCAGCATCCACGATAACCCCGGATCCCTGCCCCTCTTGAGGAGTCGGCTCCTGCGGGTAGGGGAAGAAGGAATCGGGATATTGAAAGGGGGAACTCGCAGGTTGAAATTTGGTATCGATGAATACGACCGCGGGAGCCACTTTCTCTATGGCCTGGGTTATGGCATCCTGCGTTTGCTCCGTTTTTGCAGGAATGTTGATAAAATTTCCTTGCTTTGCAGGTGTGCTTGGGGTAATGGTTGCGCCCGATGGCGTAGTCACGAATCCCGAGTAGTCCTGATTTGCGCACCCGGTGAGGAGGGCCAGGACCAGGACGAATCCCATGATCGCCATATATGCTTTATTTCTATGATTAAACATGTTTTCCTCCTTTCGCCACCTAAGTATATTTAAGCGCGCTTTTAATAAAAGCAAATACAAGGATTTGTAAAATTTTTATAAAGACTAAACCATACAAAAAGAGACCGCGCTATACCCGACTACCTGAGAGAGGAACCCGGTTGTGTGCCCTGAGTGTGCGTACTTGAGGAGTTTTACCTGCTTTGCGTCTGCTTGCCGAGCCGCCTCCATCAGCACGATTACCGGAGCGTAGCCGCACATGGAGATCGGAACCTGATGCACTCGTTCCCAGAGAAGCTCGCTGTCCAATGCCAGGATAGCCTCCAATGCCATCCGGTCAAGCCTTTCGGCTGTCTTCGGGTCATGATAATGTGACAGGTCAGTGGAAGCCAGAACTATTGCCCTTTCCTTTTCCAGTAGCCCACCCAGCTCCTCTCCAATAGTTTGTAATGGCTTCAGTTTTTCCCCGGAGAGGGACAGAGGGATTATAGGTAATTGCGGTCGGATGAACTGAAGGAAGGGTAATTGAACTTCGATCGAGTGTTCCTGGATGTGCGCGACAGGGTCCTCCTCCAGGCCGAAGACCCTGGCAAGAAGTTTGCCTTTCTCCGGGGCCAGAAGAACATCGCCGAGAGGCGTACGCCAGGCGCCATGTGACATGTAGGCGTAGGGTTTTCCCAAGCCTGTATGATTCGTTCCCAGAATCAGAGCCCAGTCAAAGTCAGAATGCGCCAGGCGGAAAAAAGCATGCGCGGCGATCGGGCCTGAAGCGGAATAGCCAGCATGCGGCACTATCAAGCCGAAAAGCCCATCGACGAGAATTTTCTCCTCAGCTGGCAATTTCTCGGGTCCCAGGGGATGCAGGAAGCATCCTTCCAGGCTTGCTCGAAGCAGTATCGGGCTCCCAGGGTAGAATTGTCCGGCTGCTACCGGTTGCCTAACCAATTCCCCGCCCTTTCCTTAAAGGGGGATCATCTCTTCCCGGGCTGGCCCGACGGAAGCTAAACTGAAACGAACCCCAAGCGCATTCTGGAGAAAGGATATATAATCCAGTGCAGCCTGCGGTAATTGATCTTTCCTTCGAAGTGAGGATAAATCCGTTTTCCATCCTGGTAGCGTCTCAAAAATCGGCTCCGCTTTCTCCAGCTCCTCCGCCAGTGCGGGAACGCTTTCAGTTAAAACGCCCTCTTTCCTGTAGCCCACACAGACCTTGATTGTTTCCAAACCGCTCAAAACATCGAGCTTTGTTAAAATAAGCTCGTCCGGGGAGTTGGCGTAACAGGCGTACCGAATCAGAGGCAGATCGAACCAGCCGCAACGACGCGGCCGTCCGGTGGTGGTGCCGTATTCATTGCCCCTTTTGCGCAAGTGCTCACCCACTGCATCCTGCAGTTCAGTTGGGAAGGGTCCTGCTCCTACCCTTGTCGCATATGCCTTTAGCACCCCTGCTACATGGCCGATCTGCCTGGGCCCTATCCCCGCACCTGATGAGACTGAACCCGCAACCGGCGAGGTTGAGGTCACGAAGGGATAGGTTCCTATTTCGTGATCGAGCAGGGACCCTTGGGCTCCCTCCATGAGAAGGGATTTTCCCTCTTTTAAAGCATTCTGCAAGTACAGCATGGTATCGATAACAAAGGGCCGCAGGAATTCGGCATAGTCCTCTAATTCTCTTGCCAGGACATTCAAATCAAGAGGCTCGCTTTGATGGATAATACTGATGATCCTGTTTTTTTCTTCGAGTACTCGTTCCAGCTTTTCTTTCAAGCGAACCGGGCAGAAGATGTCGCTGACCCTGATCCCTTTTCTCCCTACTTTGTCTTCGAAAACAGGACCAATGCCGCATCCCGTAGTCCCCAACCGATTGCTTCCTCTCGCTTCCTCTTCCAAATGATCGAGCAGCTTATGATAGGGTAAGACGAGATGGCAGCGGTCGCTGATGTAGAGCCGTGACAGCTCTGAGCTGACGGCTCTGACTCCCTTCAGTTCCTCTTTCAAGACCGGGACGTCGACAACAACGCCATGGGCAATCACGCAGATTTTTTTCGGATACAGCATCCCCGACGGTAAATTATGAAAGCGAAAGACCTGATCATTCACTTTTACCGTATGGCCGGCGTTCGCGCCGCCGTTGAAACGGACAATGATTTCGTGTCTCGGGGCGAGGAAGTCTATTACTCTTCCCTTTCCCTCATCACCCCAGCCAAGTCCTACGATGACGGTTACCGGCATTTTTCCTCCTTCAGGCACTGAGACGCCGAGTAATCTCCCCTGCAGCAATAATTCCAGAGGCAGAGGCCTGTACTAATCCGCGGGTCACTCCAGCCCCATCGCCAATGGCGAACAGATTGTGGATCTCTGTTTCCAGAAAAGAAGACAATTTGGGCCTGGAGGAATAAAATTTCACTTCAACACCATAAAGCAAAGTATGTCCGGAAGAGAGTCCGGGGGCAAGGCTATTCAGAGCCTGGATCATCTCCAAGATATCCGTCAGGTGACGGTAAGGTAAGACAAAGGAAAGGTCGCCTGGAGTAGCCTCTTTCAATGTGGGAGAGGTGATTCCGTGCGCGATACGATCGTTTGTCGATCTGCGACCTGCCTGCAGGTCACCCAGTCTCTGAACTATCACTCCTCCCCCCAGCAAATTGGCCAGGCCGGCGATGTAGCGTCCATAAGCAATAGGCTCCTTAAAGGGATCAGTGAAGCGGGTGGAGACCAGGATGGCGAAATTGGAATTCTCGCTCTTTCGGCTGGCATAACTGTGTCCGTTCACCGTCGTTACCCCGTCAGAGCTCTCTATGGCTACAACTCCATTTGGGCACATGCAGAAAGTTCTCACCCGATCGTCAAAAGAGCGACTGAAATACTCCAGTTTCGCCTCAAAAGAAACCTCTGTCAGCGGTTCAAGCACGGCGGCAGGCACTTCCACCCGCACGCCGACATCGACAGGATTACGGGCCAGTGTTAATTTCAGGCGGCGCGCCTCCTCTACTAGCCAGGAGGAGCCCTCGCGTCCGGGGGCAAGGACGAGAAAGTCGCACAGGAGAGTTTCGCCTTTTTCGTCCTCTACTCCCTTAACCTGCCCTTCCTCCACGATGATCTTTACTACCTGAGCTTCTGTCCGTACGTATATTCTATCCCTGAGATACTCGCGAATTGACTGCAAAATCTTCCGACAATTTTCCGTACCGAGATGGCGAATACGAGATGGAATGAATCTGAGGCTGGCCAGCGCGGCTTTCCTGCTCAGTTCTGCTATCCGGTCCTCATTTATGCCGTAGACTTCCTGAGGCGCACCGAAGTCAAGATAGATCTGGTCGACCTGCGCGATCAATCGTTCCGTCTCTTTGTAGCCCAGAAAATCTTTTAGATAACCGCCTATTTCCGGAGACAGGGTCAACTTGCCGTCAGAAAAAGCGCCGGCTCCTCCCCACCCACAAATTAAGGATTCCCTCCCTTCCAGTTCCCTGCCCTTTTCTAAAAGCAAAATACTCATGGGAACCTTCTTCCGAGTAAGTTCGAGGGCGGTGAAAATTCCAGCTGGACCAGCACCGACGATGATCAAATTGTACTTCTTGCTCACTCTATTTCATCACTCTATTTCACCATGGACTGAGTCAATTGGTCGGGGCGAGAGGATTTGAACCTCCGACCACCTGCACCCCAGACAGGTGCGCTAGCCAAGCTGCGCCACGCCCCGACCGCCAAAATGTTAGCATCGTTTTCTCCTGTCTGCAACTAAACGCGCCCGCCGTTCTTTTAACTTCAGGCTGATGGGCGTTCCTTTCAGCTTCAACCGAGAGATCAGTTCGTTGTTCAGGTGCCTCCTGTAGGAGAAGTGCAAACAGTCAGGGCGATTTACAAAACAGATGAACGTCGGGGGAGAGGTAGATTTCTGAGTAGCATAATAAAGTTTGAAGGATCCTTTCTTGCTCTCGGGAGGAGGTCGATCCCTAATAATTTCCTGAATCACCCTGTTTAGCAGGCTCGTGGATACTTTCCTCTGATAAGAAGCCAGGGATTCTTTAAGCAGGCAGGGAAGATCGTTCAGGTTCAAGCCCGTCCTCGCTGAAACGAAGATACTTAAAGCATATGGCAGAAAGTTGATCTCCTTACGCAGATAACGGTGGTATTGATTTTTCTTTTCCGAAGAAAAATCGACGAGATCGCATTTGTTGATGACAATTATGCAGGCTTTATTTTTGCTTTGAATCAAGCCTGCCACGGCTTTATCTTGAGCTGAGATTCCATCCTGCGCATCTAACACAAGTATCGCAATATCGGCCCTTGAAACAGATTCTTCCGCCCGCAATATACTGTAGTATTCAAGATCCGTTTGCAGTCTGCTCTTTCGTTTGATGCCGGCAGTATCGATCAGGAGAAAATCGCCCAGAGCAGTATGCCAGAAAGTATCAATACTGTCGCGCGTGGTACCCGGTTTAGAGCTCACGATAGTCCTTTCTTCTCCGAGTAGTGCGTTTAGCAGAGAGGACTTACCGACGTTGGGCCTTCCCACTATGGCTATCTTACCTGCGGGCGAAGGCCGGATTCCTCCCCCTTCAGGCAGAAGGGAGACCACCGCGTCCAGCAGTTCTCCGATATTAAAACCATTAAGTCCGGAGACGGCGATCGGATCTCCCCAGGGCAAAGCATAAAAGACGAGGGCATCGGCCAGCTTCAGGGCATTGTCGATCTTGTTAACGACAAGAATGACTTTCTTTTTTGCGGGCAGAAGCGATTTAGAGATCTGCTGATCAAGTGGATGAATCCCTGTTTTGCCGTCCACGATCAAGAGCACCAGGTCGGCCCGTTCGATCAGGTTCAGAGTCAATTTTTGCACTTTATTTCTAATCTCGTTACCTTCTGCGAAATCCAATCCGCCACTATCGACCAATTCAAAGAAACGCCCAGCCCATTCTACTTCCGCAGTGACCAAGTCACGGGTAACCCCCTCCTCGCTGTGTACAATGGACTTTCTTCTTTTCACCAGCCGATTGAAGAGGGCGGACTTTCCAACATTCGGCCTTCCTATAATCAGGACAGTCGGCAGTCTTTCAGGGTTCATCCAATTTTTCTTTCAGAAGCAGGTAAATCAAGGCAAGCGTTTCCTCTAAATTCTGGCAGGAATTATCGATTAAGATCGCATCGTGTGCGGGCTTCAATGGCGCAATTTCTCTGGTGGAATCCAACCTGTCTCTCAAACTTATGTTCGATTCAATCTCTTCTTCTGCTTCCCTAGAGCCCAGCTGTTTTGCTCTGCGCTTTCTCCTTTTCTCGAGAGAGGCCTGGAGAAAGATCTTTAAATCGGCTTCAGGAAAAACCGCAGTGCCAATATCTCTGCCGTCCACGATCAATTTCTTGCCCTCAGCAAAAAAGCGAAGAAAGTTGTTTACTTTCCTCCGTACCTCCGGAATGAGAGAGACGAGCGAGACAGTGTCGTCGACCTGGCGAGATCGTAATGCCGTATCGTCAATCCTTTCGCTCCCGTCATGGTGAACACCGGCAGCGTAGGAGAAGTTCAACCCTCTTAAGGCCTTGCGGACAGCCCTAAGATCATTCAAGGGCACTCTTCTCCTCAGGAGCCAGAGAGTTACGAAACGATAGAATGATCCGGATTCTACGAATTCCAGGCCGAATTCACCTGCCAGGGCTTTCCCTAAGGTGCTCTTGCCGGAAGCAGCAGGTCCATCGACCGCTACTATGAAGGAATGCTTCATAAGCCCGAGGCGAAAAGTTCCCTGACTCGCTGCGCAAGCTCGAACTCGTCTTCTATCCCTAATAGATTGATGTTCTGGCCGATTATGCCGTCGAGCAATCCTCGGATCACTTCACCCCTCCAGAGATGCTTTCCTCCTTTGGCCTTGCATTCTCGAGCTATCTGATCAATCCAGCGCAGCTGGTGTTGATAGAGGAAGGTTACAACTTTTTCTGTGCTCTCCGCCTGAGGAATTTGAGCAGTCTCTTTCTCCTTGATCGATTTTTGACGTCGTTCTTCCTTTAACAAATCACTGAACCTTGGCATCTTCTAAAACTCCTCCCAGGTCTTGCACGACATCAAGTACTACCTGCACCTCCAGCCGTTTCATTTTTCGGATGTAACCCTCAAGGAGGCACATGTCGCAGATCATGTTGATCAGTCGGGGAATTCCCGCAGAATATTGATAGATTTCGTGTAACGCCTCGGACGAGAAGGGGAAAATTGGAGCAGCGGCAACGCGAAGTCTGTGGGCAATGTATTCTCCGGATTCTCTCTCATTCAAGGAGGCTAACCTGGCACGAATGACAATGCGCTGATTGAGCTGGGGGATCTTGCGCAATTTCCCTTCCAGTTCAGGTTGCCCCACTAAAATAACTGTAAATAGTTTCTCTTTATTCGTCTCCCAATTAGTGAGCAGGCGGATTTCTTCCAGGGCCTCCTTGGAGAGCAACTGTGCTTCATCGACTACAATAACGAGGGATACTTCCTCCTGCAGCTGGTCGATGGCAAATTTGCGCAATAGGGCGATGGTGTCACGCTTGAAATATGGCGGGTGCTCGAAACCAAATTCGTAAGCGATATCCTTGAGCAATTGAGCGGGTGTGGTGCGCGAATTGAGGATCACAGCCGCTTTTGCATTCTTCAGTTGCGAGATCACCGCCCGCGTGAGAGTTGTCTTCCCCGTTCCCACCGCCCCTGTAAGCATGCCCAGTCCTTTATGAGAGTAGATAGCATAGCGCACCCGCGCGAAAGCCTCTTCGTGCTGGGGGCTCAAGTATAGAAAGGCAGGATCAGGCGTGGTGCCAAAGGGTTGTTCCTTTAAACCCCAGAAACTCTCGTACAATTGCCGTTCCCCTCCTCTTTCATCGCTATAGCTTCGATTTCCACTCTTGCTCCTTTCGGTAGAGCGCAAACGGAGACAGTAGAGCGTGCGGGAAAAGGAGGTTGAAAGAAGCGCGTATACACCTCGTTCACCTTACTGAATTCTCCCATGTCCAGGAGAAAGATCGTTGTCTTGCATACTTCCTCTAAGGAAAATCCGGAAGAGGCAAGCAAAGCCTTCAGATTTTTCAAAGCCTGAAGTGTCTGCTCCTCGGTCAGCTCGCTCGTAAGCTCCCCTTTTTCATTGACGCCGATCTGGCCGGAAACAAAGAGGAAATCCCCGGATAAAATTGCCGGCGAATAAGGGCCTACTTGCGGGGGCAGCCCGGGGTTAATTGGAACTCTCTTGGGCATTCAGCTCCTCCTGTTCTATTTCCCCTATTAAATCATAAGCAAGGCCCTTTTTAACCCGTACGGTCAGGAAATCCCCTACCCTACCCTCCGCTTTGACCCTGACGATACCATCAATTTCCGGGGCGTCGCGAAATGACCTGCAATGAAGCCACTTTCCGTTTTTTTCATCTACGAGCACGTGCAATAATTTCCCTTCGAGTTCTCGGTTATATTGATAATAGATGTCCTTCTGTAGCTGAAAAATAATCTCGTAACGCTGCTCCCTTACAGCCACCGGTACCTGGTCAGGCAGACGAGAGGCCTCGGTCCGGCCCTCCGCATAAAAAGGAAAGATAGCCAGCTTGGCGAATTTATTTTCGAGGATAAACGTTTTAAGATGTTCGAATTCCCCTTCAGATTCCCCAGGAAAGCCCACGACGAAGCTCGAGCGTAAAGCGGCTTCCGGCCATTCTTCTCTCACGTGTCCCAATATCCGCTCAGGTTCACCTCTTTTTTCCCCTCTCCCCATGAGCTTCAGAATTCTGGGATGAGAGTGTTGAAGTGGAATATCCAGATAAGGCAGAACATTTCCCAATGCCTTGAAAGACCTGAGCAGCCCCCGCGTGACAAGGTGGGGGTACATGTAAAGGATACGGATCCATTCAAAGCCCAGCTCGCTGACCCTCTTTACAAGCTCGACCAATCTGGGCCTGCCCGTGAGATCCATTCCATAGGATGTGGTGTCCTGTGCGACGAGAACCAGCTCCTTTATCCCCCTTGCCTTTAGCTGCCTGGCTTCCTTGAGGAGGAAATCGGCTCCGAGCGAGCGAAAATGCCCGCGCAAGCAGGGGATCAGGCAAAAAGAGCATTTTCTGTTGCAGCCTTCGGCGATTTTCAGAAAGGCATAGGGATAGGTGGTCAACAAACGCTCACTCTGGCGCTCCTCCAGCCTCTTTAAGCCAGCCATGCTGGAAAAGGAAGCCCGAGGAAACTTTCTCCGCATAATCTCAAGATTCCATAGCGGCAGACAGCCTGAGATTAATAGATCAATCTTCGATCTCCTGGCCAAAATACGCTCAATCTCCCGCAGGCTTTCCTCCCTCGCCGGATTGATGAAAGCGCAGGTGTTTACAATAATGTAATCTGCATCCTCAGGGCTGCCTATCGCCCATCCGGAGCTGACCTTCTGCGCTAAAAGGCGCTCACCATCCACTCTCGTCTTGGCACAACCAAAATGGACGAGGCTTGCGACACCCTTAGGGTGTCGCATAATCTTCCGGGTATTTAAAGACAGCAGGCAAGGGACCGGTGAGCTCCTGCCCATTTATCTCCAGGAGGAAGAGGGCGGGATCTTCAAATTCAAGGGTTATCTCCTGCCCGCGCCAGGTGCCCTTCATTCCCTTCTGAAGTTTCCCCTCAAACTGTATTCCTCCATTGACTATAACCTTGATCCCGCTCTCCTCTAAAGCCGTTACTCTAACTTGAGCCTCCGGCTCTGAGAGCAAAGAAGGGGTGAGCGTCTGGGGAGAGGAAGGAGTATATGAGGCGGAATCGGACGTATAAGGCGCAGGGGAATTATCAGTTGGTACACTCGCGGGAGGGCTTTCCTGTCCGGGAGCTTCTGGAATCAACATATTGATCAGCAATAAGATCATGAGGACTGCGCCTATTATCGATGCGGCAATGACGAGCGCTTTCTTCCATGGATTCCTTTTTCTCAAAAAGGTCTTAACCCGGGGCGAGGAAGAGCCAGACTCCATGGGCAGTTCCAATGAATATGAAGCCAAAGCTGTACGGTCAAAAACGCTGAGAAATGGCACAGGATCAAAGCCAAGAAACTCAGCATACTTACGTAAATATGCCCTTGCGTAGGCCCGAGCGGGGATTTTCTGAAGCTCATTTTCCTCAAGTGCTTCGAGGTAGAGGTACTTGATATGTGTGGCATTCTCTACCTCCTCCAAGATAATTCCGCGAGAAAGACGAGCTGCTTTTAAGGTTTCCCCAATATTGAGGTCTTTTGTCATTTCATCCATATTAAAAGCGATAAAAGTAGATGTCAAAATAAATAAGCGATTCTCATATCATCCTTCAGCCCCTCTATTATCCTATACTAAAATTTGCCTGCCCGGTGCTCTTTGCACAAGCCTGCCGGGGTATACGCTTCAGCAGTGCGCAGCGGGATGGTTGAGGTTCTATCAACTCCCACCTTGCTCGCCTGGATGGAGGAAACGGCTTGCGAATTATCGTTGAATTTTCATACTGCGGAGGAAATTACAGTGGGCGTGCGAGTGGAATTGGGATTGCATGCAGGGCAGAGCTCGATTGAGGGAAAGGGAGGGCAAAAAACTGGTTTTTTCTATCGAGGCCAGGGCATGTGGGAAAATCCTGGCGAAGGTTTTGCACATTCGCTATATTGTTAAGAGGAGTAGGTTTCTCAAAAAGCATGCCGAATAATTTGGTCAAAATTTGCTGAGGGTATAGAATCAAAAGGATGAAAGAGCGACTCTCTCCCATGCAACAAAAGATCCTCAATTTCCTTATCGAGCGGCTGTCTGAAGGAAAAGGAATTCCTTCGATCCGAGAAATTGGAGCCGCTGTCGCCCTGAAGTCATCCTCCTCAGTTCACGCCCAACTTACCTCCCTTGAGAGAAAAGGATATATACGCCGACCTCCACTCAAATCGCGTTCGATAGAGGTGGTTGGCATGCAAACGGGTACAACCCAAGCTCCCCTTGTCGGCAGGGTCAGAGCCGGCTCTCCCGCTCTGGCTCAGGAAGACTGGATCGGCTTTTTCCCTTTGCCCGGGTTCTTCCACGGAAAGGATTGCTTCATCCTGCAGGTGAAGGGTGATTCCATGATTCAAGCCGGGATCCAACCTCTCGACTATGTAGTCGTACAACGTCAGAATCGGGCGGAAAATGGCGACCTGGTGATCGCCTTAGTGGATGATGAGGCCACATTAAAGAGGTTTTATAGTGAGGGAGATAGTATCACTCTGAAAGCCGCCAATCCTGCCTACCCTGACATTGTCCTAGAAGACGCGCGCATCCTCGGAAAAATCGTTGGTCTCTTCCGCCTGTTTTAAGGAAGTAATTTCTGGTACATCAGTTCCTGGGCAGCAAGCAAGCAGCCAATGACTGAATGTTCGTATATTAAACCCCCCTGTAGAAAGACAGCGTAGGGGGGAACCATAGGGGCATCGCAGCTCAATTCAATCGAAGATCCACTCACGAATGTTCCTCCGGCCATTACAATTTCCCCAGAATATCCAGGAAGCGGATGCGGCAGGGGAATCGCTTGATGATCGAGAGCGCTGGCTTTTTGAATGCCACGGGCGAATGCGAGAATTCTTTCCCTGTTTCCCAGAAGGACACCCTGAATCAAATCGGCCCTATTTTCATCAGGCTCTGGTTTCACAGGAAAACCCAGTGCTTCAAAGAAATGCGCGGCAAAAACCGATCCTTTTAAAGCCTCGATTACCACCAATGGTGCCAGAAAGAGCCCCTGGTAGAGGGAACGAAGTTGCCCTTCGGTCGCTCCCAATTCCTTCCCCAGCCCGGGCGCAAAGATCCGTTCCGCAGTACGGACGATCAACTCTTCTTGGCCGGCGAGGTACCCTCCACTTAAAGCGAGACCACCTCCCGGATTCTTAATCAGGGATCCGCAGATGATATCCGCGCCGAAGGCGGTCGGTTCATCTTCCCAAACAAGCTCACCGTAGCAATTATCAACAATAACGTAGGCCCGGGGATCGCGCTGTTTTAGACAGGATATTAGGGACTCCATCCATGATCGCCTGAGAGGGGAATGGAATTCATAGCCGGTTGATCGCTGAATGAAAAAAATTCTTACCCGGTCTAACTCTGGCGATTCGAGCAAAGAACGCTCATCTCTCTCGCGTAAGTCTTTCAGCAGGATATTGACCCCTAGTTCTCCTAAAGCCCTGAGAGTGGGAGAAAGAGACGGGTACAAAGGCCCGGTTAGTGAGAGAAGGGTATCGCCGGGGCGAAGAAGGGCGAGAATGGCAGAGGCCACCGCCTGCGTACCGGATACAATCTGCGGACGCACTAAAGCATCCTCTGCATCCATAACTCGGGCATAAATTGATTCCAGGGCTTCCCTGCCGAAATCGGAGAAACCGTAGCCGGAAGAACCTTTCAGGTGAGCCTCGGAGACATTCGCTACCTGAAAAGCCCGCAGGACTTTAAGGAAATTGTGCTGTCTGAGAGCTTGAAACCGGTCAAAAAGAGGCTGGGCCTTTCTCTCGGCTGCTTGAGCCAAACGGAGTAAAAACGGGTCGACCTTAATGTGCAGGGGATATTCGCACAAAGCGTTGACGTTCTTTTTCTTCTAACAGCCAGGCTTTCAGTTTTTCAAGCCCTTCCCCCGTTAAAGCTGAGATTGCCATGGCTGGCTGATTGGTCTCCAAAAGCAACTGCAGCCAGAGCTTATTCTCAATCTGATCGACTTTATTGATGACGGTTATAATTGGTTTTTCGTAAAGATCCAGGTCCCGTATAACCTCACGCGCCACCTGGATTTGCGACTGGGCTCGCGCATCAGAACCGTCGACCACGAGAAGGAGTAGGTCAGCGCTTCTGGCCTCTTCGAGCGTGGCACGAAAGGCCGCCAACAGATAATGCGGAATCTTGCGAATAAAGCCGACGGTATCAGTCAACAAAATTTCCCCCTGATCCAATAAGCGGCGAACCTTGGGATCCAGAGTGGAGAATAAGCGTTCCGAGATGACCGTCTCTTCTCCGGTTAGACGACGAAAAAGGGTAGATTTTCCGGCGTTGGTATAGCCGAGCAGGCTCACAAAGAAAAAATTCTTCCTGCTCCTGCTCCTGCGAAGTATCTCCCTTTCTTTTTTCACGTCCTCCAGGCTCAACTTCAGCCTGTGAATTCGATTTCTTACTATTCGCCGATCCAGCTCAAGCTTGGCCTCTCCCGGTCCTCTTGTGCCTATTCCTCCCCCCAGCCGGGATAACCATTTCCTCCCTCCGATTAGGCGGGGAAGTAGATACTCCAGCTGCGCTAGCTCGACCTGAATCTTCCCCTCTTTCGATTGAGCCCTGCGGGCGAAGATGTCAAGTATTACCTGACTGCGGTCGAGAACTTTAACCTGCAGTGAGCTGTCCAGGGCCTTTACCTGGTTGGGTGAAAGCTCGTCGTCGCATACTACCGTGTTGGCCTGCAACGATCTGATCAAGCTTTTTACCTCTTCCAGTTTGCCCTTGCCTATATAATAATGAGGATCGACGGCCTCTTTCTTCTGTACAACACAACCCAGCACTTCCCCTCCGGCTGAACTTACGAGATTGCCGAGCTCGCAGAGAAAATCTCCCCTATCGGACTCAGTGTGATGAGGTAGGTTGCATGCAAGCAATATTGCCCTGTCCTTTTTTGGTTGGGTGCTCTTTAAGCAGCTGTTCTTTTTCAAATCAGGGGGTCAAGGACGTTAAGATCTCTATGGCCTTGGCAAAGACCGGGTCTTCACCTGCCTCGATTTGAGCGGAGGTCGCTTTAACTTCCAAATCAGGTGCGATCCCTATTTTGTGAATGGATTCCCCGTTAGGAGTCAGGTAGCTGGAAGTGGTGAGGATCAGGGCGCCGCCTTCGGAGAGGGAGTTGACTGTTTGCACGATCCCTTTTCCGAAAGTCCTTTCCCCAACCAGGGTAGCGAGTCCAAGATCATGTAAAGCCCCAGCAAGGATCTCTGCAGCACTTGCAGTACCGCCGTCAGTCAGCAGGACTAAGCGAGGAGAATATTTGGGCAGGAAGGCGTTAGAGCGCGAGACATGTTTCCCCCCATCCCTGTCCTGAATAATTACCACGATGTTCCCTGCCGGAATGAGATAACTGGCCACATCAATAACGGATGAGAGCAGTCCGCCTGGGTTCTGGCGAATGTCCAGAATTAATTTGGTCATTCCCTGCCGGTCCAACTGGTCCAATATTTGTCCAAATTCTTCCGCAGTCGGCTCCTTGAAGCCGAGCAACTGCATGTAGCCGATCCTGTCATCTATCATTCGCCCAGAGACTGTCTGAATTTTGATAATCTGTCGCGTGAGGGTGAGGTCGATGATCTGTCCATCCCTTTCCAGAACAAGTTTGACCTCGGTATCTGGTTTGCCCCTGACTTTGCTCGCCACTTCTGTCACCGATAGGCCTTCCACGAAGGTATCCTCCACCTTTATGAAAAGGTCCCCCGAGCGGATGCCTGATTTTTCTGCAGGAGAGTTGGGGAAGACAGAGATCACGGTCACCCTGGAGTCCTTCGCCCCGATCTCAATGCCGATCCCTCCGTAGGTACCGGTTGTTTCCGAACTCCAATCCTGATAGGCATCCTGATCGAGATATTGGCTGTAGGGATCCCCCAGAGAGCTCACCAACCCCCGCAAAACTCCATTCATGAGGGTGTGGGAGTCCAGGTCCTTATCTAAATAATCAGAACGGATTCTTCCTAGGACCTCGGAAAAGAGGCCCCAATCCTCCTCTTTGAAATTAAAATCCTGCGGAGGTTGAAGGAGGATTGCTGTGCGAGGGCCGAAGAGATATCCTAGAAGAAACGCAAAAACAGCCAGGAGAAGTGCTAAGATGGCTGCCGTAAAACGATTCCTGTTCCTCATAGTGCTTAGTTTATGGCAACCACCCGAGGGGGTCAACAAACTCGCCGCTCACACGGACCTCGAAATGAAGGTGCGGCCCGGTCGTCAGTCCGGTCATGCCTACCCAACCGATCACCATACCTCGAGCAACCTCCTCTCCCACATCTACAGCATATCCTGAAAGGTGGGCGTATACAGTGGACAACCCGTTCAGATGATCAATGATTATCAGGTTTCCGTACGTTCCTAGGTACTCTGCAGCGATGACGATCCCGTCAGCGGCAGCGGCAACGGAAGTACCATAGGGGGCGCCGATATCTATCCCTCGGTGGAAATCCCCCCAGCTGCGCCACCCGAATTCAGAAGTGATCGGTCCACTGACTGGCCAGATCAACCCAGCGTCGGAGGGAGCTCCAGTATAGACAAAATCGTGTCCGGTCAGCAATTGGGCAATATATTGTTGGTCCTGCTCAATCAGGGCAACGAGCTCGGATTCCTCTCCCTCAAGAGCGCTTTGCTCCTCGGCGGCCCATACTAATTCGGATTTGCGAGTGAAGAACTCCTCCTCGAGAGTGGATTTCTGCAGCTCTGCTTTCGTCTGCAGCAGAGCGTATTGCTCCTGCTGACGCAGGAGCAATTCCTTCTGCTCCTGCAGCTGGGTTTTCTCTACTTGTAGGGAGGAGATCAACTGTTTTGTTTGCTCTAATAGAGATTGATCCTCTCGAAACACCCTTTGGAAATAGGCGATGCGGGCGCCGAACTGATGAAAATCTGCGGAGGAAAGAAGAACTTCCAAATATTTCCCGCGAGTTAGCTTATAAAGCGTGATTAGTCTCTGCGCGAGCAAATCTTGCCTTTCTTTGAGGGCCTTATCGATTACTTTAACCTCGGCGTCCTTTTTTTCGATTGAACTCGAAGCCAGGTCGATTGACTGGCCGACCTGATCCAATTTGGTCTGATAGAAAGAATAATCAGCTTCCAGGTCGTACATTTGTTTATTTAATTCGTCAATCTGATTAAGGAGCTCGCTTTGATGCTCCTGGGTCTGCGCCAGCTTATATTTCACTTCCTCCAGGCGTGCTTTGTAATCCTCAAGTTCTGCCTGCAGGTCCTCGAGCTCACCGGCTCTCGCAGGGCCGATTAAACTGAGAAGGCAGAAAATGGCCATTAAAGAAGTTATGGCACACTTCATACCCGCAGGAACCTCCTGACGCTTAAATTGGCGGAAAGAGCGCCGAGGGAAGACCCGAGGGCAAGAAGGATGAGGATCACCCAGATCAAGAAGGTTTGGTCAGGGCCAATATGGGCAAGGAAACCTACTCGTTGGAGACCAGCGATAAGTACTGTCCGCAGGGGAAGAAGAAGAATGCAGGCTAAAGCCGCTCCTACCAGGCCGTAAAAAATTCCTTCGGTGATGAACGGGTATTTTATGTATGAATCAGTAGCCCCCACGAGCTTCATCACCTCGATCTCAATCTTTCTGGCATAAACAGTCATCCTGATTGCCGAGGAAAGGAGAAACCATGTACAGAAAACGAATAAAAGCGAGATGATCACTCCCAGAAGGCGAAAGAAACTAGCGAACGCAACGAGCTTTGACACCGTTGCCGCATCGTATTGCACTTCCTCTATGTCCTCTAAATCTTGCAGCTGCTCCACGATACTGGATGTGGCATCGGGATTCTTCGGCTTGATCTCAAGTGAGGCCGGGAGAGGGTTAACAGACAAGCTGGAGAGGACGTCCTCGAACCCTGAAAGGTCCTTTTTCAGTGAATCCATGGCCTCTACGCTGGACACGTAATCCACTGCTTGCACCTCGGGCCAGCTGATTATTTTTGACTGCAGCCAGGCAGCCTGAGAGGGGGTAACGGTGGATTTCAAATAGGCAGAGACGCCCACTCTTTCCTCGAAGCTCCTGACGAGATTATTCAGGCTTCCATCTATCAGGAGGAAGATCCCGAAGACTAAGAGGGAAATAGCTGCTACGGCAATGCAGGCGAGGGAAAAGGCGCCATTCCGCCTGACATTCAGCCAGGTTTCGAGTAAAACCCTGCGGGATAGCCGGAAAGGGTTAATCTGATCCTTATATAGTCGCCGTCGTATTCTCCGGGTCATTTAATATTTCTCCGGTCTTCCTGCCTTTCTCTAATATGATAGTGTGGCATTTCATTTTGCGTACGATCTCCTCGTGATGCGTCGCCATCACGACAGTGGTGCCCTGCTCATTGATCTGTTTGAGCAACTCCATAAGCTCCCAGGAGGAAGTCCAATCAAGGTTTCCAGTGGGTTCGTCTGCCAGAAAGAGGGGAGGATTATTAGCAAGAGCCCTGGCGATGCTGACTCTCTGCTGCTCGCCTCCGGAAAGCTCCTCCGGAAAAACATTGGCCTTGTCATCGAGTCCCACAAGCTCCAGAACATGCCGTACTCTCTTGCGCGCTTCTTTTTCCGGGACTCCAATTACTTCAAGGCTGAAAAGCACGTTTTCGCTCACTGTTCGCCGCGGCAGTAGTTTGTAATCCTGAAAGACAGTGCCTATTGTGCGTCGCAGAAAAGGAACCTGGTTGTGCTTCAATTTGGCTACATCTCTCCCGTCGACAATGACTCGGCCTTGAGTCGGAACCTCCGCTCGATAGAGGAGTTTCAAAAGCGTCGATTTGCCTGCCCCCGATGGTCCCATAATAAATGCTAGGTTTCCCTTTTCGACCTCCAAGTTGACATTGTCCAGAGCAAGTGCATTGGGACCATACATCTTGGATACGTTTTTCAGTTCTACCATTGTGACCCCGAATTTAGTCTGCACTCAGTCTCCCAGGATTTGATACAGCCCCCAGACCATTACGATGGAGTCGGTCTGAGCAATCAAGCCCCTTCCGTCCGAGCGTGGGCATATTAGGAGGTGGTTAGAGAAAACGGGCTGCATGTGACCGATGTCCGTGCCTCCCGTCAGATCCGAGAGGCCTCCTTTGGTATAGGCCGGGTCAGCCAAGCAATAAACAGTTCCGACCCGGAGAATGAGCTGAGTTCCACTTTCCCCGATTAATGACTGCCCGGCTGCGAGCTCGACTATTTTCGGCACCAGGAACTGGTCAAGGTAGCTCTTTGTGACCACCGGATCATCAACCGTCCCCGGACCGGTCTGCGCAAACACCGGTCTATACAGCAATGCTCCGGCAAAAATTATTAGACTGATTGAAATCAGGGTTAATATTCTTTTAATTGTTCTTCTTCGCCCTCCGCTGACAATCATATATATTATCAACTCCTTTTCTTTTGCCGCAAATTCTCCCAGATAAACGGATCGATATCTCCATCTAATATTCGGCTCGCATCGCCCATTTCCAGTCCGGTACGGTGATCCTTAACGAGAGTATAGGGATGCAGAAAGTAAGATCTGATTTGGTTACCCCAGGCCGCTGTCAAGTATTCCCCCCGCAATTCTTGAATTCTTTTCCTGCCCTCCTCGGCTTGCCTGGCGTGAAGCCGCGAAAAAAGTATTTTCATCGCCGTCGCCTTGTTCTGCAGCTGAGATCGTTCATTCTGACACTGAGCCACAATACCTGTAGGGATGTGGGTTATTCGAATGGCTGTATCAGTCTTCTGGACATTTTGTCCTCCATGCCCGGAGGCGCGAAAGGTCTCTATTTTAAGATCCTCGGGATTTATCACGAGCTCAGCCTCATCAATCTCTGGAATTACGTCAACTAAGGCAAACGAAGTGTGACGCCGGCGGTTGGCATCATAAGGAGAGATCCTGATCAAACGATGCACCCCTTTCTCGTTACGAAGCAGGCCGTAGGCTTTATTCCCTCTGATCAAAACGGTTGCTGATTTAATCCCAGCCTCTTCTCCTTCTGAGATATCCGCAATCCCTGCTTTGAAATCGTGTCGTTCTGCCCAGCGCAAAAACATGCGTAGAAGCATTTCTGCCCAATCTTGGGCATCTGTGCCTCCCGCCCCGGCGTGTACCGATAGGATTGCGTTAGAAAAGTCATAAGGATTGTCCAGGTAGAGCGATTCCTCCGTTTTCCGGGCCATTTCCTCCCACTCCTGCATTTTCTTCTCCAGCTCAAAAAGCAGGGGTGAAATGTCCTCTTCCTGCATTAACCTCAACCAGGTTTGCGCTTCGCCGAGTTCCCTCTGGACCCCCTCGTAGGTTTCCAGGAGGTTGCCCAAATGAGTTAATTCACGCAGGACTTTCATTCTATCCGTACTCTGCCAAAAGCTCTGCGTTGAACTCTGCGCGGAGAATTGTTTCTTTCTCTCTTCCAGGGCATTGACGTCAAAAGAGGAAGCCAGTTGCTCGAAGCGCTCGACATATGCTTCAATTTCCATCCGGAGAGAACCGGTATCTATTGGTTTTTCCCGTGGCATTTCTTATATTTCTTGCCCGAACCGCAAGGACAGGGGTCATTTCTTCCTACATGATCAGCAGAACCCTGCTTTCTTACGGCAGCCATCTCCCGCGATCTTTCCCTTTCAGGCCTCTTTGGTTGATTGGTTATGGACTGGAAAGGAGGTGAGGCGACGGGCAGTGGCGATTTTTGCAACTGGACGCGGAAGAGGAGCTTGCTTGATTCTTCTCTGGCAGCCCTCATCATGCCCTGGAACATCTCGAAAGCTTCAAATTGATACTCTAAAAGTGGAGATTTCTGCCCGTAGGCTCTGAGCCCGATCCCCTCCTTGAGGAAGTCCATATTATAGAGATGGTCTTTCCATTTTCCGTCCAGTACCCTGAGGAGGACAAATCGTTCGACCTGTGGCATAAGCTCCTCCCCAATCTCTTTCACCCTTTCTGTATAGAGCTCAACAATCCTGCTCTGAGCCCATTGCAACAGTTCGGACCTGTCCTTTTCCTCTGGAATTAATAGCGTTTTATTTGTCAGACCCTGAAAGGCATTTTTCAACCCGGCGAGATCCCACTCTTCACGAGAACCGTGCACATTCAGGTAAAGGTTGAATATTTCCTCCACCGTCTGGCGCAGGAGCTTATGCACATGGTTTCTCAGCTTGTCCTCGGTGATGATCCGGCGGCGTTCGGAATAGGCGACCTCGCGCTGCTTGTTCAGGACGTCGTCGAATTCCAAAAGTTGCTTCCGGATCTCAAAATTGTGTGCCTCTACTCTCTTCTGGGCATTCTCGATCGCCTTTGTCAGAAGAGAGTGCTCGATTGGCATCTCCTCCGGCACCCTCAATCGTTCCATGATCGAGGAAAGCATACTTCCGCCGAACAGGCGGAGGAGCTCATCATCGAGAGAGAGGTAGAAACGTGAGGATCCTGGGTCGCCTTGCCGGCCGGACCTGCCGCGTAACTGGTTGTCGATCCGGCGGGCTTCGTGTCTTTCTGTGCCGATGATGTGCAGGCCACCGATCTCTGTAATTCCGTCCTGCAATACAATATCGACACCCCGGCCGGCCATATTAGTGGCGATCGTAACCGCGCCTTTTTGGCCGGCAAGCGCTATTATCTGGGCTTCCTTCTCATGGTATTTGGCGTTGAGAACCTGATGGGTGATTCCCTGTTGGGTCAGCATCCGACTCAAGATCTCCGATTTCTCAATGGACCTGGTACCGACCAATACCGGGCGCCCAATTTCATGGTTTTTCTTCACTTCCTCAACAATGGCCTTGAACTTGACTTTCTCGGTCTTGAACACCTTATCGGGAAAATCGTCCCTGATCATCGGTCGGTGAGTGGGAATTGCCACCACGGGTAATTTATAGATAGCGCGGAACTCCTCTTCTTCTGTATAGGCGGTGCCTGTCATACCGGCCAGCTTCTGGTACATACGAAAGTAGTTCTGGAAGGTAATGGTGGCTAGAGTCTGATTCTCTTCGCGCACGCGCAATCCCTCCTTGGCCTCGATAGCTTGATGCAGGCCATCGCTGTAGCGCCTGCCGAACATGAGTCGGCCGGTAAATTCGTCGACGATCACCACTTCCCCTTCCTTGACGATGTAATCCACTTCGTTCCTGTAGAGGTACTGCGCTCTCAGAGCGGACAGGGCGTGGCGAAGGTGCTCGACGTTCTCCCCGGCGTAGAGATTATCGAGCCCGAAATATCGCTCGACCTTACGCGCTCCCTCCGGGGTCAAGGAGGCCGATCTTGCTTTTTCATCAACAGTGTAGTCCTCTTCAGGGGTGAGACGGCGGGCAATTTGTGCGGCTTTGTAGTAGAGCTCTGTCGATTCCTCGGCCGGTCCGGAGATAATCAGTGGCGTCCGAGCCTCGTCGATCAAGATGGAGTCCACTTCATCCACAATGGCAAAGTTTAATGTCACCTGTACGGCATGATCCAGGGAAAGCGCCATGTTATCCCGCAGAAAATCAAACCCGAACTCGTTGTTGGTACCATACGTTACGTCAGCAGCGTAGGCTTCCTTCCTCTGATCATAGTTGGAATCATGCAGGAGTAAGCCCACTCGCAAGCCCAGAGCTTCGTATACGGGCCCCATCCATTGACGGTCGCGTTTGGCCAGGTAATCGTTTACCGTGACTATATGGACGCCTTTTCCTCCCAGAGCATTAAGATAGGCGGGAAGAGTCGCTACCAGAGTCTTACCTTCGCCCGTCTTCATCTCGGCGATCTTACCCTGGTGCAGCACGACACCGCCCAGGAGCTGAACATCAAAATGCCGCAGACCAATCGTTCTGGTGGAAACTTCCCGCACCAATGCGAAGCTCTCAGGAAGCAAATCATCAAGAGTCTCTCCCTGAGAAAGGCGCTTTTGGAATTGTTCCGTCACCCCTGGGATCTCTTCGAGAGAGAGGTTTTCATATTTATCGCTATGGCGATTGATTAGCTCAACAATCCGAGAGAGGCGCTTTATCTCCCTCTCGTTCGATGAGAGGATACCCTGCAAAGCTTTGAGCATTTATCGGGTTTCGGGCTCAATCAGTCCGAACTGCCCATCCCTCCGTTTATAAACCACGTTGACTTGATTTGTGGCACTGTTCAGGTAGACGAAAAAGTCATGTCCGAGCAGTTCCATTTGGTCAATTGCTTCCTCTGGCGACATTGGCTTTAAGGCAAAACGCTTAGTTCTCACTATGCGGTTCTCCTGGGCTTCAGGCTGAGGAGGGGAATAGGGAGGGATATCTTCTAAAGCCCTTCCCTTCCGGCTCAATTTTTCTTTGTGTCGCTTTACCTGCCGCTCGAGCTTCTCACTCATTCTATCAATGGCTGCATACATGTCGTCGCCACGCTCTTCCGCCCGCACGATCGCTCCGGAAATTTGCATGGTCACCTCTGCAGTATTCCGACCCCTTTCGACTTGAAGGGTGACAACTGCGTCCTGAATGTTATTAAAGTATCGATCGGTTCGCTGTACCTTTTTCAAAACGTAGTCGCGCAACGCGTCTGTTATATCAAGATTCTTGCCTTTTACGATAATTCTCACTGCATTTGCCCCCTTTCTTCTTGATCGCGAGGACACTCTTAAGCCAAGCTATCACCCGTTCTCCTTTACTGTCAAATCGTGGCATTGCCCTTCAATCACCACTGTGATCTCACCTTTAACGACAGGTCTATTTTGAAAATGCAGATTCAGTTCGCTCAATTTACCCCGGAGAATTTCCTGGTGCAACTTGGTCATCTCTCGACAGACGGCGGCACGACGATTCCCCCAAACCTCAAGCATATCGAGGAGGGATTCCTTGATCCGATGAGGGGATTCGAAAAAAACCAGCGAAGCTTTAAGGCTCGAAAGTGAACGGAATAGTTTCTGTCGAGCTGCTTTCCTGGGTGGAGGAAATGCATGGAATAGAAAGGAATGCATGGGGAGTCCTGAGTTGACCAAGGCTGCAATTATAGCAGAAGGGCCAGGAAGAAAATCTACCTCCAGCCCACGCTCGAAGAGGACGGAAATGAGCAAAGCTCCGGGATCAGAAAGTCCCGGAGTTCCTGCATCGGAAACAAGGGCTAGGTTGGCACCACTGTTGAGTTGTTCGATCACCCAGGAGATCATGGCTCTCTCCCTGTTCTTCTCCAGGCATTTCATCGATCGGGAGATTTGGTAATGGAGGAGTAATTTCTTGGTCCGGCGCGTGTCTTCAGCCAAGATCCAGTCAACTTCACGCAGGATACGTAATACCCGAAGGGTAACATCCTCCAGGTTGCCGATGGGAGTGGCACATACGTAGAGCTTTCCGCTCATGCGATCAACCTATTGCTCGTGAGCTTTGGCCTTACCGGCGTACATTCTTTCGTCGGCTACTCGCACCAGAGCTTCCGCATCCTGTGCGTCTTCGGGAAAAGTGGAGAGTCCGATAGAGGCGCGAATAGGAATCGGGATATCCTGCGGAAAAGTAATCAATATCCTTTTTTCTAGCCTTTTTGCCACCAACTCAGCCTCGGCAGAGTCGGTGGCCGGAAGTATGATCGTAAATTCCTCTCCGCCGTAACGAAAAGCAATATCCGAGAGTCGAATTTCTTCCCTCAATAGCTGACCAAACTTGGCCAGCACTCGATCTCCTTCCAGATGGCCATAACGATCGTTGTACTTCTTAAATTTATCCAGATCCAAAAGGATCAGACTTAGCTTATCTTCATGACGTTGGGTGAAGGCAAGCTCCTCTTCAAGCCGCTTGAAGAAGTATCGATAATTGTAGAGACCGGTCAGGTAATCTGTGATCGACATCTGCGCTGTCTCCTCGAAAAGGCGGGCGTTCTCGATTGCCGAAGCCGCAAAGGTCGAAAAAATGGTGAGGAGGCGGAAGTCATTCTCCAGGAACGGCTTATGTCCGAGACGAGAAAGATTCATCACTCCAACCACTCTGTCTTTTATCTTGAGGGGGACGACGATAGCGGACTCCGGTTCGATAGGTGATCCATCCAGCTGTTTGGCTCGAGGGTCCAATCCGACTTCAGCCACGTTCACGCCCTTTCCGGTCATCGCCACCCATCCGGTAATTCCCTCACCTACTTTCATCTTTAGCTGCTTGATCTGTTCGGCATAAGGTCCAGTAGCCACCAGGCAGGACATCTCCTCATTGGAGCTGCTTTTCTCGAAAATAAAGCCCCGATCCGCCTGTACCATACTCTGGGCACTATCTAAAATCTTGGAAACAATATCCTCAACCTTCATAAAACTGGTGATTGTCTGTGCAGTCTCGAACAATGAGGAAAACTCGCGCGCTCTCTGTTGCGCTTCCCCGAAAAGAAACGAATTTGCAATGGCAAGGGCTGCCTGATTTGCAAAAGATTGTGCGACCAGCAACTCCTCTGGCAGGAGTCTTTGCCCTGGGGAGAGAAGGAGAGTAAGAAATCCCTTCGTTTTTTCCTGATAGAGCATGGGTAAAAGAACTAATGCTCCGGAACGGTTTTTTTCCAGAAACTGTCCGGGGAGCTCGCTGATGACCTGCGGTTTTTGCCCGAATAGCTCATCTCCCTTCCCATTCAAAATCGAGGTCAGATCACCTGTAGCGCGAGTAGAAAGACCTTGAGAATAAGCAGGAGAGGGTTTTCGCTGTTCATTTAGCGTAAAGATGGCCACCTTATCGAGACCGAGAAGTTGCTTGGAAGCGAAGATGATGGACTTGAAGGCCTCAGTCAGGTTAAGTGAGGAGTTTATCAGACGGGAAACATCGATGAGTATCCGCATTTGTTCGAGCCGCCTGTGGTTTTCCTTGAGTAGATGATGGTTCCTGAAAAGCAAGGCCAGGAATTGAGAGAGCAGTTCGAGCTGATGCTGCAGGAAAGTGGAGAAGAAGTTCGATTCTTTTGACACTATTTCCAGAGCGCCAAAGTATTTTCCCTCGTATTCCAGGGGCATACTGAAAAATGAACGAATTTCTTCCCCTTTGATGAACTCCGGGCAGTAGGGAATGGAGTATTTCATCTGGAGATCCTGTTGCAATACTGGTTTCCGCCCCAGCGCCAACCAGGCCTCGATTTCTTTATCCCGAGGTGCGAAGCTCACCTGAGCGGCCGCTCTTTCAGCCGGTGCACGAAAGGTACGATAAAGATTTTGTTGCTCTTCCCAGAGATAGAGGGAAACTAGATCAGCGTGCGTGCAGGCAACAATTTGCTCGAGCAGGCTAGGGAAGAGACACTCCAAGGGTGTCCCGCTTTGCAGGTCTTCCACGCAGGAACGAATCACCTGCGGTTCAAGAAAAGTGCTTAGATTCTTGTTCTCCTTCGCCATTTCTCCTCGACTTTTTGATCATCTGCCACTTTCTATTATAAGGCTTTCAGGGTGCTCGAGCAGGACAGAGCTGCTTTCTACAGCTCGTACTCGCTTAATATCGAGAGGCGGCGCCTGGATAGTAATTTCACCGTCAAGTTTGGCCTCCCACAGTATCGCCAGGCACTCTAACCACCCCTCGTCATTTAGTAGCCCGAGCACCCTTCCGCGCTGGCCGTCCTCTTCGGAAGAAAATGACCTACGCTGAGGGATGAATAAGAAGGAATCCGTGGCCAAGTTATGTTTCTGCAGTTGAGAAAAATAGGAAGAGAATTTCTTCCTTCTCAATTCTGCCCTTTCCTCCTTGGAATAGGGTCTCGCTTCCTTCGCCGGTTTATAGCTCAGGATCTCGATATCCGAGCGGAAGCGAAATGGGTAAAATATCGGAGCAAGCTCTCCATTTTCCTCTAGCCCCACAACCAGGCACGGAGAAAGTAGTCCTATCTTGACTCTTTTGAGCCACACTCCGAGTTTTCCCTCAATTAGGCCTGTCGGATCGACGATTAAAAGCTCCACCCCCCTTTTCTCTGCCTGCCGGAAGAGAGAAACGCAGGCAGTGATACACTTTCTGATAGATCCCGCCGGCGAAAGGGTGCCTACGAAATAATGCAGGTCAAAGTCGGGCAAAAAAGGCAGATGCAAGCTGCAGGAAGTTGGAGGTCCAAACTCACTCTGACCCATGTCAAGCTCAAGCAGGCCTGTTCGGAGCCCTCTCGCCTGCCCCAACTGGAGAACCGCTCGAGCCAGAGTTGTCTTACCACTATCTGGTCCACCCAGGATCAGAATAGTTCCCCTGTAATGTAGAAGCTTGGCCGCTAACAACTCCCAAAAGGCGAATGGACTAAAACCTGACAACGATTTGTTAAATTCCTCGGGCTTCGCCAGATAACCGCTCAAAATAAACCTCTATTGGGAACTGAGTAAGTTCTCCCCATACTTCCTGGGGAAAACGAGAAACTATCGCCAACCACTGCTTTTGAAAAAGCAAAAGCTGCATTTTCTCCTTCAATGCTTTAAGCTCGTGTTCTTGCAGCGGGAAAAGACTCAGTAATGATTCAGGATAATTGTGGAGACCGAAAAAATGGAAGACAAGGCGATCAAGGTCGACCACGAAGAAGTCAGCTCGGGAGAAACTTTCCACCTGGGTTAGTGCAATCGGAGAATCGAGGCGGACTCCAAGTTTGGGATACCTATCAAAAGGCCCTCTTCCCCTGCTTAGGTCAGACAGGACCTCCTCGAGCAGCTTTAATAGGAAAGAAAGCTCCTCCGGGCGTCTTAGCTTCGGAGCCAAAAGCCAGACGGAAGAGTCGTAAGACGCCCGCAGCAAGGCACGTATTTGAGAGATTAACAAAGTAGGGTTTTCCTTCCAGAGAGCGAATCCGTCTGTTCCTTCGAAGCGCTTAAGTTCAAAAGGAAGTAGGCTCTGCGCGAGTATTAGTTCTTTACTCCAATCGAATAAGGTGGCGATCAGGGAAGAGCCTGCAGTAGCGCCCACAATGGAACGGTACAAGCGATATTGCTCCTCTTCCTCAGGCATGCTCAGGCGATTCCTGAAAACTTCCTCTGTCTCGAAAAGAATTGGCGAAGTCTCGGAAGCTCTGCGACGCTTAAAATCAAAAAATGAAACAAAGGAGCTACCCCGGATCATTCCCTTATCCTCTTCGGTTTGAAACTCCTAAAAATGGCCTGTACAATCTGTCTGTACATACGCATTCGGTAAAGAAAGCCCTTGAAAAACCCCAATTTCTGCTCCTTCATCCGCTGACTGACCCCTTTAAGCTCCACCCTTTCCAGCTTCAGGCGATGGGCACGAATGTACCGGTGCAGTATCGTTTCCAGTCCAAAGCCTACATTCGGGGAAATGGAAAGAGCTCCCTGCCAAATTTTGCGAGAGACCACCCTTTGCCCTGAGAGGAAGGGGGTAATACGTTGGGCTAAATCCGTCTGAAAGCTCCCCTGACGAAATATACCTATCGTCGTGTCCGCTCTCTGAGAGATTACAGGCTCAATCAGCGCTGCAACATGATCCTGTTCGAGCCCGATCAAGTCGGCGTCCAATAATAGGAAGTGCTCGGCAGCAGAGGCTTTAACTCCGGCATCCAGAGCATTGTCCTTTCCCCTATTCTCCTTGAACTCAATAACTCTGACCCCGCTGGCGCGGGCGATTTCAGCGGTCTGATCCTTTGAGCCGTCGGATATAACAATCACTTCATTTACCGAGGGGCAAGCTTTGGCAGCCTTGATTACCTCGAGGATTGTCTTGGACTCGTTATAAGCTGGGATCAAGACGTCAATTTTCATTCCACTTCTCGATCTCCGCCGTAATCGCGGGGATGACTTCAGCGAATTGCAACTTTCTGACAATTTTTCCGCGAGAAAAAAGCACCGCTCCATTTGCGGTTAAAGCCAGCCCCAGGTCAGCATGGGCAGCTTCTCCGGGTCCATTAACTTCACACCCCATTACAGCAACTACAAGGCCTTTCTTGCTTTTCAAGGGTAGCGATCTGATGGCCTTCAACAAGAATGGAAGAGCAGCATGGGTGCGCCCGCAGGTGGGACAGGAGATTACCTCCATTTCCTCTCGTAAGTGCAAAGCGGAGAGTAAAGCTCTGGCTGTACGGACTTCGTCTTCGGCAGAGGCTGTCAGAGAAATACGCAGGGTGTCCCCGATCCCTTCTAAAAGAAGGCTCTCGCAGGCCAAAACGGATTTTACAATTCCCTCCGGGATAGGACCAGCTTCTGTCAAACCAATATGCAATGGGTAATCAAAGTTGCTTGAAAACCATCTGTAGAGATGCAGGGTGGAGTCGATCGAGGCTGCCTTTAAGGAGAAAACGACACGGTCGAGCCCTTTGCTTTGAATGAGGGAAATAGCGTTCCTGACCGCCTCCTGCATCCTTGAGGTAATTGACCTGGCTTTCAACTCGCGCGGGAGAGATCCACTGTTAAAGCCTACGCGCAGCGGCAGAGCGTAGGACCTCGCTGCCTCGATAACCTTACGCAAGCCGGCAGAGCTTAAATTGCCAGGGTTAATACGGACCTTGTCCGCTCCTCTCTTCATCACTTCGAGGGCGAGCTGATGCTGAAAATGAACGTCCGCTACGAGGGGTACTTTCGCCCTCGCCTTAAGATAGGAAAAAGTTTCCATGCTTTCCTCATCCGGTATGGCCATCCTTACCAGTTCGCAGCCGACGTTCTCTAAGGACCTGAGCTCACGGAGTGAACTGCGCCGGTTGTGTGGATCCGTCTTGAGCATGCTCTGGATAGAGATGGGGGCCTCTCCGCCAATAGAAACAGAGCCTACTCTAACCGATCGGGTCTGCTTTCTCACAATCGCGCGATGTCGTTCCATGTTATTAAAAAAGCCAGGGCCAGGAGCAAAAAGAATCCCACCGTGTGGACCATATTCTCCACTCGGGGATTAATCTTTCGGCGCGTGACCCACTCAATTAAGAGAAATACGATACGGCCTCCGTCAACCGCGGGGATCGGAAGGAGGTTGGTTATCCCCAGAGCAACCGAGAGAAAAGCCGCAATATTCAGGAGGCTCAGGAACCCTGCTTGAGCTTGCTCTGCCGCGATCTGAACTATTCCAACCGGCCCGACAAAATCCGACACCCCTGCCTGACCGGAAAAAAGAAGGCCGAAGCCATAGAAAAGTAAACCGATGAGCTTGCCAAAAAAAACAAATGACTGAATGATTGCCCTGCCGAAGCTAAGGCTCATGGTCCCCGGGCGTATCCCCACCAGATATCGTTTTTCTTGAGAATCGAAAATCGGAGTGGCTTGGATATGGATCTCCTCTTCTCCCCTTTGAAGGAGGAAATCAAGAGGTGGTTCACCTTCTTTGTATCGACCTATCTCAAGTGTGATATCCTCCCAGGAGCCTATATTTACACCATTGATAGCCAGGATATGGTCTTCTGGAAGCATTCCGGCTGCAAAAGCGGGCGTATCCGGCACGACCTCAGAAATAGTGGTCGATGGCACGAGAGCGAAGGAAAAGACGATGACAAGTAAAATTAGGGCAAATGTGAGGTTAAATATAACTCCTCCAGAGAGGATGAGGAGTCGTTTCCCAAGGCTTTGCACGTTGAATCCGCCAGGTGAATTATCTCCGGGCTCCATCCCCTTCACCTTTACATAGGCGAAGAATGGGAGCAGGTTAAGCCGATAGGTGGTATTTCCCTTTTGGAAGGAGAAAATGGCCGGTCCAAATCCCAGAGCGAATTGCTCAACTGTCACCTTCGCGGCTTTGGCGAAAAGGAAATGCCCCAGCTCGTGCACAGTCGCTAGCAAGCCTAACACGAGAATCCCTATGATGATGTTTAAAATGGTCATTTTTTCATTGCCCTAATCTGCCTAATATGTGAGGAAATAGACACTATAAAAATATACCAAAGGTGCAGTAAAAAGAAGACTGTCCAGACGGTCGAGAAACCCACCATGACCAGGAATCAGCTGTGAGGAGTCCTTGACCTGCGCCTGTCGCTTGAAGGCAGATTCAAAAAGATCTCCGGCCAGAGCGAAGGCGCTGATCAAAATCCCCAGCGGGATAAGGGGAGGGATCGGTCGGGCGAAAAGCCAGGCGACGGAACAGACACCGATTATCCCGCCCAATGGACTGGCCAGGGTGCCCTCCAAAGTTTTGCCGGGACTGAGATGGGGAAAAATCTTCATCCTGCCGAAGAATTTTCCGACAAAATAAGCAGCCGTATCGGAAGCAAAAGTGCCCAGGAGCAAAATAAGGGTCAAGTACCAGCCATCAGGCTGGTCGCGCAGAAGCACGATAAAGCTCAGAAGAATGCCAAGATAAAGCGAGGAAAAGAGAATATAGGAAGATCGATGGCCTTTATCGCCTCCCTGCTTGATCAGGATGTAGACGGCAACGATCAAGAAGGCCAATGGAAGGGCTTCTCCCCAACCGGGGATTCCCTTCCATTTCAGGAAAGACAGAAGAAGCGCAAAACAGGCCAGGGAGACTAGACGGTCCATCAGGTTGAGACGATTCAAAAGCCCAAGCAATTCCCACAGCGCCATCCCACCGAAAAGCAAGACAAAAATAAAAAGTGGCCAACCCCCCCAGTATCCTAAGGCAGTGACCAGGGGGAGCAACAGCAAGGCGGAAATAAACCGCAAAAGCAGGTTCATGCCGGCTCTATCCTGCCGAACCTGCGTTTTCGTCCCTCGTAATCTGAAAGAGCTGCCAGAAGATCCTCTCGCTTGAAGTCGAGCCAGGCCAACGAGCAGAAAAATAATTCACTGTAAGCCGCGGACCAGGTCAAGCAATCTCCCAGGTATCTTGCTCCGGCCGTGATGATCACGAGATCCGGCTCGAACCATTTCCTCTCGAAAAAATACTGCTGAATATCCTTTTCTTCGAGCGGGGGGTTTTTTTTCGCTCGCAGGATATTCAGCAGTATTTCTTTTTCGCTGTAATTGAACCCGAGGTTGATTATTCCCCCCTCTCCTTTCGCTGGGGGCAAACTGCCCTTCTCGAGAATGCGCAGCTCAACGTTTACCAGGGTACCGGTCATGATCCAATCCTTCATCAGCTCACTCTTTGGCACTTCTCGCTGGAAGAAACTGATCTGGTTGATTCCTCTTGCAAAACAGAACTCGGCTGCTTCCTTGATTCTCGCTCGAATTAGCTCTGAGGGGATAGCCTTGATTCTGTGGAGCATTATCGCCACATGAAAGGGGAAAGGGGTTTTACTCATTTTGTATAAGAAAGCGAAAGCCGGCCATAGATCTAGGCTGGCGCTCTTTTGAACAGTAATTCTCGTAAGTTACAATCGCTATGATGCCCCTCTTTCCCGGCTTAATCAAGACCAACCTGGGATCCCCCAGACCTTCAGCTAAGAAAGGGGGGCGCAGTTCCATCACCCCTTCAATCAGGATCCCTCTTTTTCCCATCTCGGCTTCAGCCTCTTCCCATTTTAATCCTGTGAATTGGAATTCCTGCGTGTTATGAAGCACTAGACCTCCATGATCTGCTTCTCTTTCCTCTCTATCAATTCATCCACCTGGCTGCTGTATTTTTCCAGGAGTTTCTGCACCTTTTCGATGTAGCGGTCACGCTCGTCTTCCGAAATTCGATTGGCCTCCTTGAGCCCCTTGATCTCCTCGTTCGCTGAACGCCTGTGGTTACGCAGCTCAACCCGGCAGTCTTCTCCCAATTTCTTCGCCAGTTTCACAAGCTCTATACGCCTTTCCTCGGTCAAAGGGGGGAAAACGACCCGGATAATTTGTCCATCCAGACGAGGAGTCACCCCAAGATTGGCCTTGAGGATGGCCCTCTCCACTTCCTTTGAAATGGATTGATCCCAGGGCTGAATTAAAAGGGTACGTGGGTCAGGAGCGCTGATAGTAGCTATCTGGTTTAAAGGCAGGCTAGAATCATAATAAGGAACCACCACTTTCTCAAGGAAGGTTGGGGTGGCCCGTCCTGCCCGTATGGCTTGAAGTTCTTTCTGCAGAAAGGATAGAGACTTCGCCATTTTTTCCTCAGCGAGGGGCATTACTTCGTCAAGCATGGGATTAATCCTCCTTCACTGTCGTCCCGATTTCATCTCCCAGAACCACACGTCTGATATTATTAGGCTCGTTGACATTAAAAACTATGATGGGCATCTTGTTGTCGCGGCATAAGGCAACGGCTGTAGCGTCCATAGCCTTGAGGTCTTTACTCAGGTATTCCGTGTAAGTCATATGCCGATAGAGGCGAGCTCTCTTATCCCGAAGAGGGTCAGCCGTGAAAATACCCTCCACTTTTGTAGCGCGCAGGATCGCTTCAGCATTGATTTCAATCGCCCTCAAGGCGGCGGCCGTATCAGCCGTGAAGAATGGACTGCCGACTCCAGCCGCAAAAATCACTACCCTTCCCTTCTCCAGATGGCGAATTGCCTTGCGACGGATGTAAGGTTCGGCAATCTTGTGCATATCTATAGCGGTCTGAACTCTCGTAGGGAGACCAAGTTTCTCGAGAGTGACCTGTAGGGCGAGAGCGTTCATCACCGTGGCCAGCATTCCCATATAATCGGCTGTGGCGCGGTCAATCCCAATTCGCTCAGCCATCTCTCCTCCCCGCCAGATGTTACCACCTCCTACGGCAACGGCCACCTCACAGCCCATCGCCACAAGTTCTTTAATTTGCTGACAAATGGTTTCAAGAAATTGAGGATCAATTCCCGACTGCCCTCCTCCCTGTAGAGCTTCTCCGGAGAGTTTTAGGAGCAGGCGCCGGTATTTCAGCTTACAGCTCTTCCCCGAGTTTGAATCTGATGAATCGGCGCACGCGCACATTTTCTCCCACCTTAGCTATTTGTTCCTTAAGAAGGTCGGCGATTGTTTTACTCTGGTCCCTGATGTAGACGGATTCCATCAGGCAATTCGTCTTGTAGAAATTTTCCAATTTAGCGACCACGATTCTTTCCATAACCTTTTCTGGCTTACCTTCGGCCGTAACCTGCTCCCTGTAAATCATCTTCTCCTTTTCGATTACCTCGGGAGGGACATCCTCCTTTGATACGTATAAGGGTGCTTCTGCCGCAATCTGCAGGGATATTTCTCTGGCGAGGACGCGAAAGTCGTCGGTTCGAGCGACAAAATCCGTTTCGCAATTCAACTCGAGCAACACTCCCAGGCGCCGGTCGTGATGGATATAGGCCTCTATTAAGCCCTCCCTGGCTGTACGACCCATTTTCTTTGTCGCTGCCGCCAGACCTTTCGACCGCAATATATCTATGGCTTTCTGCACATCTCCCGCTGCCTCTTTCAAGGCATTTCGGCAATCAATAACACCTGCTCCACTTTTTTCTCGGACTTCCTTCACTAATTCAGTAGTTATTTCCAAACTTATGCTCCTCTCACCGATCAAATTTCTCCAGCTCCAGGTCAATTGTATCCAGGTACTTCTCCTCCTCATCGAGCAATTCCAGCACCGAGGGAACACTTTCTTCTTCCGTGGAAACTTCCGCTGTGACGGTAGATGCGAACTCTGTCCCTTCTCTGGCTTCAATCACTGCATCTGCCATCTTGCCGGTGATCAGCTTAATAGCACGAATGGCATCGTCATTGCCGGGAATGGGGTAGTCAATCTGATCCGGATCACAGTTCGTATCCACGATGCCGACGACCGGAATGCGAAGCTTATTTGCTTCTAAGACCGCATTCTGATCCTTCCGCGTATCAGTGACAAAAACGACCCCTGGCAGGTCGACCATCCCGCGAATCCCCCCAAGAAAGCGAGTCAATTTGCTCTTCTCTCGTAAAAGCGATGAGACTTCTTTCACCGGGAGCTTGGAGAAAATACCTTCAGTTTCCATTCTCTCGATCTCCGCTAATCGTTCAATACGTCGGTGTATTGTACGGAAATTTGTCAGGGTTCCTCCTAGCCATCGTTCGTTCACATAAAACATACCGCAACGCTCTGCCTCAGTCTTGACTGCCTCCTGGGCCTGTTTCTTGGTCCCTACAAACAGTAGCGATTTTCCTTCAGCCACCACTTTCTTTGTGAAAGCGTAGGCTTGATCCAATTTTTGTACGGTTAGCTGGAGATCGATTATATAAATGCCGTTGCGCTCCGTGAATATATATCTCTTCATTTTCGGATTCCAACGGCGGGTCTGATGTCCGAAATGAACACCAGCCTCAAGCAGACTCTTCATACTAACTACTGACATTTTTTCCTCCTTCGGTTTTCTCCTCCACTTCCCTCATTTTGTAGGCGAGACCATAAGGCCACCACGCCCTCAATCAGGAAGTGCGCGAAATTCGAGTCAGTATACCAGTTTCTCCTGTTCAAGACAACGCTTGCAGGCTTTCCCCTTCAGCAGGACTATAATAGGAATGGAGGCGACAAAACAATGGCGACGATAAAATTTTTGTACCTTTCCCGTGCTTCTGTAGAGAAGATCGCTGTGCCGACGACCGAAATCATCCGGGCTCTGGAGGAAATGTTCAGGGAAAAAAGCGAGGGGAGGATCGAGATGCCGCCGAAACCGGGCGTTCACCCCTCGCAGGACGCATTTATCCATGCCATGCCGGCATATATTCCCCGACTGAGAGCAGCCGGCATTAAATGGGTCAGCGGTTTTCCTCAAAACATAGGGAAGAAACTCCCCTACATCAGCGGTTTAATCATCCTCAATGATCCTGAGACAGGAATCCCTATCTGCGTGATGGACTGTACTTGGGTAACAGCCAAAAGAACCGGAGCGACCACTGCAATCGCAGCCAGATATCTGGCCAGAGAGAACGCTCAGCTTTTGGGCATCATCGGCTGCGGAGTTCAGGGCTTCTCGAATAGCGAGGCCCTGGCTGCTCTTTTTCCCCTAAAGAGGGTTCTGGCTTACGACCTTAACATCCAAGCGTCGAGACAATTCCGCGAGAGGGTAGAGGAACAGCTGAAAATCGAGGTAGAGATTGTGTCTTCCCCCGAGGAGGCCGTGAAGGAAAGCGACATTGTAGTCACCTCCGGGCCGATCCTTAAAGACCCAAACCCCACAATTGAGGAAAGATGGTTTAAGACAGGAGCCTTCGCTTCCCCTGTTGACTTCGATTCCTACTGGAAGCCGGAGGTCTTTCTCAAAGCTGACAGGTTCTTTACCGACGATATTCCGCAAATGATGCATTACAGGTCCCTGGGCTATTTCAAGGTCCTTCCCCCCCAAGTACATGAGCTTGCTGACCTAGTAAGTGACAAAGTCCCTGGCAGAAAGAGCGGGGGAGAGAGAAACGTCTGTATTAACCTGGGCCTGGCTTTAGCCGATATTGCTACCGCCTTTTTAATTTACAGACGGGCCCTAAAATTGGGGATCGGCCAGGTTATGGAACTTTAGTTCTTCAGTTCCGCACAAAGTATTTACCGGGCAGGACACGGATCAGGCCCTTGACCTCCAGCATCGAGGTCAGGGAAAAGGCGGTAGTGGCTTGCAAGCCGCTCTCTGCAAGAATTTCCTCAAACGGGCGAGGGCATTTACTAAAGATCTGAAGAAATCTTTCCTCCTCCACAGTGAGATTTACGGCTTCAGTAGGCTTTTGAATTACCTGCAAACCAAATTCTTCCAGAATATCTTCCCCGGAAGTAACCAATTTGGCGCCCTCTTTCAGAAGCCTCAGGCATCCCAGGCTCTCTTTGGAAAAAATAGATCCGGGAACAGCGAAGACTTCGGCACCCAGTTCCAGAGCAAAATTAACCGTGATAAGGCTTCCGGATTTTTCACCTGCTTCCACAACCAGCACTCCCTGAGAGAGCGCTGCGATCAATCGATTGCGCGCAGGAAAGTGCCAGCTTTCTGCTGATGCCTCAGGCGGATACTCGCTGATTAGCGCGCCATTCTCTCTGATTTTCCTTGCCAGAGACAGGTTTTCTGAAGGGTAAATACGCCGCAGCCCTGATCCTAATACTGCTATTGTCTTGCCTTGAACAGAGAGAGCTGCACGATGAGCGTCGCTGTCCAAGCCCCTGGCCAGACCTGATACTATCAGTACCCCATTCTCCGCCATTTCCATCGTCAACCGTCGTGTTGCTTCGCGCCCGTACATCGTCGGTTTTCTTGTTCCTACGACCGCAATAGAGAGGGCCGAGAGATCACTCAAATCACCCTGCCAGTAAATTGAAGGAGGCGGATCGGCCAAAATTTTCAACCTTTGCGGATAGAGAGGATCATCTTGCCAGAGCAATTTTGTCCCTGACTGCTCACTCCAGCTCTGGATATCATCTACCTCCTTCCACGGAGGGTTTTTTAAGAGTTCCCTGGCAAGGGGAGATTGCAGGAGCTCCAAAACCCTGGAGGAGGCTTCGAAAAACTCTTCGATTGAAAATTGGGAAAGCAGCTGGTTGAAACGGCGGGGGGAAAGATGTGGGGAAAGAAGACTGAGAGCTATAAGAAAGCGGGTTTTTTCTCTATTCATCCTATTCCTCCCCTCGATACTGCAGCGCCTCCGCTAAATGAGGAAGGTGGATAACTTCTGTGCCTTCAAGGTCTGCGATAGTCCTGGTGAGCCTTAGAATGCGGTCGTATGATCTGGCCGTCAGATGTAATCTTTCGGCTGCCTGGCGAAGAAATGTTCTCTCCTGGTTCTCCAGCGCACAGAATCTCTTCAGCTGGGCGCCGGAAAGTTGAGAGTTGGTGAGGATTTTCCAGGAAGAGTACCTTTCAAGCTGGAGGGAGCGGCAGCGCTCAACACGTTGGCGCATAGCCGGTGATTCAGGCGCACCATGAGGTGCCGTCAATTCCTCTGCTGTAAGAGGAGGCACAATCAGGTGAATATCGAAACGATCCCAGAGGGGGCCGGATACCTTACTGCGGTAACGATGGATCTCTCGCGGCGAACAATGGCACTCCCTTCGAGGGTCGAGGGCATAGCCGCAAGGGCATGGGTTCATCGCCGCCACCAACATAAAATTGGCTGGAAATCGTGCGCTTCCGTGCAATCTCGTGATTGTGACCTCGCGCTCCTCCAATGGTTGCCTTAAAGCCTCCAGCGCATCGCGACGAAATTCAGGTAATTCATCAAGGAAAAGAACCCCGTTGTGCGCTAAAGATACTTCTCCGGGAAGAGGGTTGTTGCCTCCGCCGACGAGCCCGGCGTAGGAAATACTGTGGTGCGGTGCTCGAAAGGGTCGAGACCCTATAATCTTCAGATCGTCCGACAGAAAGCCGCTGATAGAGTAAATTTCCGATACTTCCAGTGCTTCTTGGAAGCTCAAGCGCGGCATAATCCCGATAAGCCTCCTGGCTAACATTGTCTTTCCCGCTCCTGGGCTACCTAACATCAAAATATGATGTCTGCCGGCAGCGGCGACCTCCAGGGCTCGCTTGGCTCCCTCCTGCCCCTTGATCTCGGAGAAGTCGCCTAAGGGGACTTCTCCTTGCAGCAAGGCCTCCCTGTTTTCAATTTTGAAGGGTGCAAGTTCAAGGTCTCCCTGGAGAAATGAGACGGTCTGCTTAAGTTCCCTCACTGCATAGACTGTTACTCCGCCTGTCAGCCCGGCTTCCATAGCGCTTTCCTCCGGAACGACAAATTCTTGAAAACCAAGTTCCTTCGCCCGGCGCACAATGGGGAGGATCCCGCGTCCACCCTTTAAAGTTCCGGAGAGAGAAAGCTCGCCCAAAAAAATTTTTTCTGTGTGAGTATTGGATCTCAATTGTCCTGAGGCGGCGAGCAAAGCGACGGCAATCGGCAGATCGAGAAGCGGACCTTCCTTCCGAATATAAGCCGGGGCCAGATTCACCGTGATTCGCGCCAACGGAAACGTCAGATCGCTGTTGCGGATTGCTGCTCGCACTCTTTCTCTCGACTCCTGAACAGCAGCATCGGGTAAACCTACAATTGAAAACGAGGGGAGGCCGTTGCTGATATCCACCTCAACCTCGGCGGGAATAGCTTTTAACCCTTCAAGCACGAAACTTATGACTTTGCCTTGCATGCCTCTCAAGGAAATCCCTGATATGTAGGATATTGTCGTCTTTGCAGTCCATTTGGCCCAGGATGCAGATAAGATCAAAGCGGAAGACCCGTTCCTGCCATCCTTTCTGAAATAAGTAAAACTGTGCAGTTCGCCAGAGCCGGTCCATTTTCCAGGAGGTTATGGTCTCTATTGGATGACCATAAGCGGCGGAAGAGCGCTTCTTTACCTCCACAAAGACAATTACCGACCCATCCAGAAAAATTAGGTCGATTTCCCCTCCCCGTGTCCGAAAATTTCTCTCCAGCAGATGGAACCCTTTCCTCCTGAGAAAATCGACGGCCCGATTTTCCCCCTCTTGCCCCCTGTTCCGATTACCCTTACCTGCCATCCGCATCTCTAATATGCCTGAAGGAGGGTCTGTGTGCTCTGCAGGGACCTAACTCTTGGAGGGCAAGCAGGTGTCTCTTGGTTGCATATCCTTTGTGCACTGCAAATCCGTAGCCGGGATAGATTCGATCGAGGGCGATCATTAGCTCATCGCGGATAACCTTGGCAATAATCGAGGCTGAAGCGACACTGGCACTCATGGCATCGCCTTTGATGATGGCTTTCTGCTTGAAAGAGAAATCACCTGGAATTTCCCACTTCCCGTCCACAAGGACAATTATAGGACAAATGCCCAAACTCTCCAATGCCCTACGCATGGCGAGGAATGTAGCTCCATGTGTCGAGTACAGCGCAATTTCCCCTGGAGTAGCGATTCCTATCCCGCAAGCAGAGGCGGCTTGCATGATTTGCCGATAAAGGGGAAGCCGGCTGCGGAAAGAGAGTGCCTTAGAATCATTCACAGGGCACGAGGGATTTGGAGGACCTTCCCAGAGGACGGCTGCGGCGACAAGAGGACCAGCCAGAGGGCCCCTCCCGACTTCATCTACTCCGCAAACTGCTCCGTATTTTCGGAAATATTTAAGATCAAACTGCCAGAGGCTACTGGAAATATCTAAAAAACACACTTTAGCCGATTGATTGGCCAGAAAAGGAGAATGGTCTTCCCCTCAAGAGAGGCGATCGGTACAGGGCCAAAAGTGCGCGAATCAGAGCTGTTCATGCGGTTGTCCCCCATGACGAACACGGTATTTTCCGGAACCTGAATGTGGTTATACTTTCCTCCGCTCGTCGAGCCAAGTGCGTAAGATTCCTCTAATTCAACTTCGTCGATATAGACTTTGCCGCCCTTGATATCGACGGTTTCACCAGGTAGACCGATCACCCGCTTGACGTAGTCCTTTTCGGTCTGCACGGGAGGTAGAAACACTACCACATCACCACGGCCGGGGCTTCCAAATTTGAAAGCGAGTTTATTTACCAGGATAAAATCGCCCTCCTCCAGAGTGGGATGCATAGAGGAGAGATGGACTTCATAAGGTTGAATAACGAAGGTTCGGAGGATCAGCGCCAGGATTAATGCGACAAGGATAGTTTCCAGCCAATCCCATAGGGCTGACCTTCTTTTATTTTCCGACGCCTTCACCGCCGGGGCGGCCCCTCCCTGAGAACTATTCGGGAAGCTGCTTCCTGGCCTCACTGATTTTTCGCTCCTTGCCGATCTTACTACGGATGTAATACAGCTTAGCCCTAGCTGTACGCCCACGGCGAAGAACCTCGATCTTCGTTATCGAGGGCGAATTAAGGTGAAAGACCTTCTCCACGCCAATTCCATAGGAGATTTTGCGAACAGCAAAAGTCTCCAGGTAGCCGTGACCCTTGCGCGCAATCACAATGCCTTCAAATGCCTGGATCCTTTCCTTGCCGCCTTCCTTAATTTTAATAAAGACCTTCACTGTATCGCCAATGCAAAAATTGCTTCCATTCTCTTTTTTATCGCCACCCAATTGGGAAAGATCCATTTATTGAACTCCTTTCACGCTCATGTCTTCAAGGTTCTTATGTTAACAAGTTTCTCCGGCAGAGACAAGGTTCTCAAGTCGGGTGAAGAATACGATCCAGGATGATTCCGGCAGCGGTCCGCACGGAAAGGTGATTATAGTCGGAAGAAGAGGCTATGGGTTCCAGAAAATAATCAGCCCGCTCAATCTCCTCTCCGGCAATTCCCCAGCCTGTCCCCAGGACAAGGAGGCAGGGGCCCTTGCGCCTGGACAGCATGTCATGCATTTGAGCAAAAGAGAGAGAAGGTCTGAGCGATCGGGCATCCGTGAGGACGAGCCATGGTTCTCCCCCGGTCACGATGGCCAATTCGTTGATGGCGTCGGCGAGGTTTGCTCTAACGGACACCAATTTCAGCGCTTCCTTGCGATCGGGATTCATTTTTCCACCCAAACCCTCCGTCCAGTAGAGGATAATGCGCTCTGCTAATTTCCTCTGGCTCAGATAAGGATGAATGACAAAATATTGTAAGAGCTGATAAGTGCGCGCCGAGCGGGCGATGTCGTGAAGATCAAAGGGCGTAATATTCGTGCAGCTGATCTCCAAATTTCGGTTGTAAACAGGGTAATGAAGCAGGGCGAGTGCTAAATCGGCCATTTCCCTATGAAGCCAATAATCGATTCAGCAGTTCCCGGAGCTGTATTAAAATTTTTTTCTCTTCCCGGGAGAAAGTTCTTCCCTCAAGCAGGTCTGGTCGCATGAGCAGCGTGCGTAGCAGAGAGTCTTTCAGGCGCCACTCAGCAATACGTTGATGGTGGCCGGAAAGTAGGATGTCGGGAACTTCAATGATCTGGGGACGAGTGTAGTGATCATGTTCAAGAGACCCGCCTTGGAAAGACTCCTCCGAGAGAGAGTCCGGGTTACCGAGGACATCTGGAAGGAGACGGGTTACAGCGTCGATAATCACCATGGCCGGGAGTTCGCCTCCAATTGTAACAAAATCGCCCAAAGAGATCTGTTCGTCCACTACGGACTTCACCCTCGCATCGACACCCTCGTAGTGCCCGCAAACAAAACATATCTCTTGTTTGCGGGCAAGCTCTTGGGCCTTTTGCTGCGTGAAAGTTAATCCGGCCGGGCCAAGCAATATGGTGTGAACCGGGGAGACAGCTTCAGAATGAACTTTTGTTAGAGCCAGGAGAATTGGCTCTGCCAGCATGACCATTCCCGGTCCTCCACCGAAGGGATAATCATCGGTGGTGCGATGATTATCCGAAGTGTAATCGCGCAGGTTATGCACGCGCAGGCTGATGATCTCGCGGAAAAGAGCCCGTTCGATAATGCTGTATTGAGGGAGAAGGTCAAAAATTTGAGGAAATAGGGTGAGGACATCGAACCTCATCGGACAATCCCCCACTCCTCTACCAGCATGATTCTTTCTTTGAGATCGATTTTCTTCACGACATCCTTTAAAGCGGGGATGAGGAGCTGGCCCCCGTCCTTGTCTTCAACCAGGAAGACGTCATTGGCAGGAAGAGACCAAACCTCCTTCAGGTAGCCCACTTTCTGGCCGTTCGTGCTTTTGACCTGCAGATCGATGAGGTCATCGATAAAATAGTGAAAAGCCGGAATGCTTGCCCGCTGTTCTCGGGGGACGAACAGACGTTTTCCTACTAAGGCCTCAGCCTGAGTGCGACCAGATATACCCCCAAGTTTAAGCAGCACAAAGGAACCATAGATTTTGGCGCTGTCTATGTCGATTAATTGTTCCTCTAGATAGGCCCTAGATAAAGTCAGAAATCTCTCTCGGGAGGTGTATGGCTTCACTTTCACCATACCTTTCAGCCCCTGGGCCTTAAGAACTTCGCCGAGACAGACCTTTTGCAATTATCTGATCTCCACGATGATGCCGTCTCTGATAATGATTTCCTGGCGGGCGATCTTCTGCGTGAGGTCGTCACCCACCTTGATTTCCACAAACCCCTCGAGACTTCCCTGCGGGTATTCACTTCCCAGAGCAAGGCCCTCTACCTCTTTTACCTTCTCACTTAATTGAGTTTTCAGGAGCTCCTGCTTCTTTTTCTCCTCTTCGACTTCCTGCCTAACTGCAAGCATTTGCTGTATATTTTGCCTGTCTATACCGAGCAAATATCTTTGTCCCTGAGCTTCCAGTTGCTCAATGCTCAGGTCAATCTCCTTGGCCGCGGCCTTGAGTTTGCTGATCAATTCCTTGCGGAAATCTTCCGTTATTATGGCTTTAACCAGAACGCTCTGCTTGAGAATCATCTATTTTCCTTTCTATACGATCACAACATTTGCATTCTTTCTTTCACGCGAGGCCATATTCCTTACAATGACGCGGATGGCTCGGATCACACGCCCGTTCTTCCCGATGATTTTCCCTGCATCTTCCTTCGCAACCTTGATCTCCAATTGCACATTCCTCCCCTCCTCCTTTAGGGTGACCTGAATGTGCTCGGGCTGATCTACCAAATTTCTGACAATAAACTCCAACAATTCTTTCAAGCTTTGTTCTCCTTCTTCAAAGCAAGATACTTTTGCCAGATTCCCTGCGCCATTAAGATCTCCTTGGCCGTGTCAGTAGGCTGTACACCACGGTTTAACCAGTAAAGCGCCCTTTCCGCATCGATATTGATCTTCTGCGGATTACTGCGGGGATCATAATAGCCTATATTTTCAATGTACCGACCGTCAGACGGTGCGCGAGAATCTGTTACGACGAGGCGAAAAGAAGGTTTGCGCCTCGCTCCTAAACGGGTTAAACGAATCTTTACGGCCATGGAATACCTCCTAATTGATTTTTTTTGGAAAATGCTCCTTTTCTTACTCGCTTCAACACCTCTCTGTACTGCTCGAACCTCCTCAAGAGCTGATTTACTTCCTGGACCGAGGTTCCGCTACCTTGAGCGATCCTTTTCTTGCGCGGGGAGTTAATGATCTCAGGATAGAGTCTTTCCTGAACTGTCATAGAGAGAATCACAGCCTCCAGTCGAGGAAGAAGACTTCCCTCGAGGGTTAACCCTCGAGGGAAAGAGTCTGTGGGCAGAAGTTCCTCGATATTTTCAATCCGAGAGAATCCCTTCAGTTGCTCGAGGAAATCGATCAGACTGATTTTTTCTTTCAGCAGCTTCCGTTCTATCTCGGACTGTTCCTTAACCTGAAAGGCTCTCTCCGCTTTTTCAATCAGCGTGAGAAGATCGCCCATTCCTAGTACGCGCGATGCCAATCTATCTGCGTGAAAAAGCTCAAGGTCGCCGATTTTCTCTCCCGTCCCTAACAACCGAATCGGTTTACCTGCAACGAACTTTGCGGACAGTGCTGCTCCTCCTCGTGCGTCACCGTCCATCTTAGTCAAGATCAAGGAATCGATGCTTATCCATCTCCGGAATTCTTCACTCACGGCCAGAGCCACATGCCCGGTAGTGGCATCCAGGACAAGCATGGTTTCCGATGGCTGAAAGACCTGCTCTATTTGTCTCAGCTCTTCCATCAGCTCCTGATCCAGATGTAAGCGGCCGGCGGTATCCAGAATAGCCAGATCGTATAAGTGCAGGCGAAAATGCTCCTTTGCCTTACGAGCAAGGGTAAGAGGATCTCCATTGCCTTCGATGAAGCAGGGGATTCCTTCCTGCATGGCGAGGAGCCTCAACTGCTCGAGGGCCGCAGGTCTCTTGACATCGAGCCCCACGAGCAGGACACCCTTTCCTTGTTTTTTAAACTGACGGGCCAGCTTTACACAGGTTGTCGTCTTACCCGATCCCTGTAAGCCGACGAGCATCAGGGAAGCGGGGTAACTTTTCAGTCGAAGCTCTCCCGGATCTGGCCCTAAAAACTCGGATAATTCATCCCGAACCAGCTTGATGACTTGCTGCACGGGAGTCAGACTATCCAGTATCTCGTGGGAAATTGCCTTACCTCGTAAACGCTCGGAAAAATGCTTCACAACGTCGACGTGCACATCAGCGGAAAGAAGAGCGACTCTCACTTCCTTCAGGGCTTGATCCACTTCTTCCGCGGATAATTTGCCCTTACCCTTAAGCCGATCAAAAATCTCCTGAAGCTTTTTAGTCAGGTTCTCAAACAATGAACAGTCCTTCCAGGGTCCTGAGAAGTCGGAATTTTTGAGGCAACGGCCGAGGCAGAGCATCTTTTAATTCAGCCATGAGCTTCAACAGGAGAAGCTTCGCCTCCCATCGCTCCATTGTCTTCTCCGCACGCTTGATCAGATCGTGAACTCCCTGTCGGCTAATCCGCATTCTTTCACTGATCTCTTTGAGACTCAAATCCTGGTCTAGATGCAGGGACAATGCCTTTAGCTGTCTTTTGCTGAGAAGTGATCCATACAATGTCCTCAATCGCGCCAAACGAATTTTTTGTTGAAGCATGTCAAGTATTTTGACTTAACAGATTGATCAAGTCAAGAGAGCAGTTTTTGCAGGAAAAATTCCCCACGGAAGGGCAAGAGGTCCTCTACTTTCTCTCCTATTCCCAAAAATTTCACAGGCAACTTGAGTTCATCCCTGATGGGTAAAATGAATCCGCCCTTCGCTGAGGAGTCGAATTTGCTCAAAATGACCCCTGTCAGCTCTAAGGCTTCATGAAAAGATCTAGCCTGGGACAAAGCGTTTAGACCGGAATTTGTATCTAATACCAGGAGGGACTCCTGTGGAGCACTAGGTAACCTCTTGCCGATAATTCGTTTAATCTTCTTTAATTCGTCCATCAGATTATGCAGGGTATGCTGCCGTCCAGCAGTGTCCAGTAGCACGGCGTCAATTTTTCTTGAGAGCGCCATCTCCAAAGCATCAAAGACTACTGCAGAAGGGTCACCTCCTGATTGATGCCCTAAAAAAGGAAGCTTCAATCTCTCAGCCCAGATTTGCAATTGCTCACGCGCTGCCGGGCGAAAGGTATCAGCACAGACGAGAAGACTATTTCTGCCTCCATGCTTCAGGAAATATGCTGTCTTGGCAACGCTTGTGGTTTTGCCGCTACCATTTACTCCGACAAAAAGATAAACAGAGGGCGAGGTTTCAGCTTGGTTGAACTCAAAAGGGTAATTCAATTCCTTGGCCAAGACCAGTTTTAGCTGGTCAAGTAGCTCCTCGATGGAAGCTCTTTGGTGCAAGCGCTCACGCAAGGAATCCATCAAGCGTTCACAGAAGAGGGGACCGAAATCGGCTTGCAGAAGAAGAGTAGAAACCTGCTCCCAGTTTTCCTTCGCGGAAATGGGCTTGCTGACTAAGTTAAAAAATACCTGCTTGAGCTTACTTGCCCAGGACATCTGCTAACAGGCCGTTCTTCTCGAGGAAATGCCTGGCGGCATTTTGCTCTGCGCTCTTTTTCGAGGTGCCGTGTCCCTGCGCAGAGTGATAACCCCGCAGGGAAACTTTTATCCAGTACATTCGAGCATGCGGCTGTCCCCTTTCGGCCATCACTTTATATACGGGGAGGTAAGAAGAGTTTTTCTGGGAATATTCTTGCAAAAAGCTCTTGTAATCGAATTGAGCGGCCTTCGATTCCTGCAGCTCTTTCTGAAAAAGCTCCAGAATTGTCTTTTTTGTCTTGTTGTAGCCCTTTTCTAGGAAGTAGGCACCGAATAAGGCTTCCATGGCATCTGCCAGGATAGAATCCTTGTTTCTTCCTCCGTTTTTCTCCTCGCCCTTGCCGATGAGGATCTTTTCTCCCAGTGACAATTCCCTGGCTTTCTTCGCTAAGTGCGTCTGGTTTACCATAGAAGAGCGCCTCTGCGTCAGGGCACCCTCGTCGCACCCGGGGAAGAATTCGAAGAGGGCTTCGGAGAGGGCAAGTTCGAGCACGGCATCACCGAGAAACTCCAGGCGATCCCATCCTTCACCGCCCTTCTCTTCATTGAAGGTTGAAGGATGGGTAAGCGCCAAACGGAGCAGCTCCCTGTTCCTGAATCGAAAGAGAGGGTGTCCCTTAGCCTTCCAGGCGATTTTTTATGTACCTCACTGCGTCCGCGACGGTATGAAAGCTCCCTAACTCTTCCCCGGAAATTCGAAGGCCGAAAAGATCCTCTAATGCTTCGGCAAATTCCAGCATATAGAAGGAATCTGCGCCTAAGTCCTCGAGAAATAGGGCGTTCATAGTCACTTCTTCCAGTTCAACTGCCAGCTGATCCACGATAGTCTCTTGGACTTTCCTGAGGATTTCTTCGAGCTCCATCGAGGTCGCCCCCTTCCCTTGTATTTTCACTGCAAGAGGCCCTTAACTGACCAAGGAGATTTCCTTCCGCCATCTTTTTCGCCAGAACAAGTGCATTCCGAATTGCCTTCGCTTTAGATCGACCATGGCAGATAATTACACAACCGTTCACGCCTAAAAGAGGAGCGCCGCCTACCTCGCTGTAATCGAACTTTTGACGAAGAGAGCGAAACGCTGGCCGCAAGAGCAAGGCCCCCAATCTGCAAAGAAAGGAACGGTAGACGGCATTCTTCAACTGTTGGAAGAAAAATTCTCCCGCGCCCTCTAAGGTTTTCAAAGTAATGTTGCCTACAAAGCCATCGCAGAGCACTATGTCGGCAACATCGAACAGTAGATCTTTTCCCTCCACGTTGCCTACAAAATTCAGGAAACTATCCTTCAGTCGATTATAGACCTCCTTCGTCAGAGCATTCCCCTTTTCCTCTTCCTCGCCCACCGAGAGAAGGGCAATCCGCGGTCGTTCATTATTGCTGAGCACGGAAAGGTAGCTACTCGCCAGGGCAGCATACTGCAACAACATCTGGCTCGTGCAATCCACACTTGCTCCAGCATCAACAAGCAAGGTAAAACCATTGGCTTTGGGCAGGGAGACAATGAGTGGAGGTCGCTTGACGTTAGCTACTCGCCCCAAAATCATCATGCTTGCGGCCATTATGGCGCCTGTGTTCCCGGCAGAGACAAAGGCATCCGCCCTCTCTTCTTTAAGCAACCTCAAGCCTACCTGAATCGAGGAATCCTTCTTGCGCAGCGAAAGGGAGGGAATCTCTTTCATGCCGACCTTCTCGCTCGCTGAAACCCAAATAGAAGAAGATTCGGGTCCGATTTTCCACTCCTTTTGCTCCGTCGCAAAATTAGACCCGACAAGAGAAAGGACAACCTGGTTTGCCTCTACGAAATCTTTCGCTCCTTGCAAAATCTCCGCGGGAGCGAAATCACCGCCCATTAAGTCCAGGGCGATGCGGACTAACATGCTATCTCCCTCTTATCTTTTTCTTGTGCTCTTTAACCTTGATCTCTACCTCGTGTCTATCCTCATAATAACCACAATGAGGGCAAACGCGATGCGGTGCCATCAGCTTATGACAGTGAGAGCACTCCACTAAGGTTGGAGAGGGAAGGCGCTGGTGAGACTGACGACTTCCGATTTTCGTGGTGGTTTTTTTCTTCTTAGGAACTCCCAAAAGTACTCCTCCTTCTCATCATGATATCTGCTCGGCGCCAGAGGTAGAACAGCTGCACTTCTTGAAATTCAAGTTTATACCGCAAAACTGGCACAATCCAAGACAGTCCTTCTTACACAGTGGTATCCACGGTAGAGAGAGCAGGATATGATCCCTGATCGGCTCACTCAGATCCAGTGATTCGCCCTGAAAGTAAAAAGTATCCAGCTCTTCCTCGGTAAGGACAGCGTCGTCCCCGATCGAAGGAGCATTCCCCTCGACGAAGTTCTCCGCAAAAGAAACCTCGACCAAATAAGGAAAGGGTGCAAGACAGCGAACACATTCGAGTTCGGCTGTGGTCTTGATGCTTCCCTTTACGAGCAGCCTGCTCCCCTGATTCTCTACGAGAATCTCCCCCTCAATCGGGGAAAGGAGTTTTATTGAATCCAGTGCCCTGGGAGTCAGGAAGAGTGGAACTGATAGAGTCTGCCCGATTACTTTTCTGATATCCACGACACGAATCAGCATAACGGGGTAATCATATAGAAAGAGGGAGAGAGCGACAAGTTCTCCTCGTGCGCCTCTTTATCTCACGATCAAAACCGGGCAGTGAGCATGATGGACAACCGCATCACTGATCGATCCCAGAAGAAAGCCTGCAATGCGTGAAAGGCCGCGAGAGCCCATTATGATGAGCTCGAAATTTTCCTCTTTGGCCAGAGAGAGAATAGATCGAGCTGGATGGCCCTCTATCATCTTCCTTTTCGGTTCGATGCCAGAATCCGCAAACTTGCTGACCATTTCTTTCAGGATGGCATTTCCCTCATTTTGGCGGAAGACCAGCAATTCGGGGATTGCAGAAAGAATCCTTTCCTCACCAGGAGCGGCGGTAGCCACCATAGTAAGGGGAGCCAGGACATAGAGAAGAGTGACCTCGCTTTGGGCGCATTTAGCGAGCTCCCTGGCTGTTTCCACAGCCTTTTGCGCTTCCTCTGACCCATCAACAGGAACCAAGATCTTTTTAAACACCTCGCACCTCCTGAATTTCCTTACCAAGGGAATTATAATAATTATGCCATGAACTCCAGGCAAAACCTATATGAAGAGAGAACAGACCAATGGAGAGAACGGCCCGACGATCTCCTTCTATCCCATCAATTCCTGCTTCCTCGGCGGGGGATCGGCCTGGATTTAGGTATGGGAGAGGGGAGGGAGACAATCTTTCTCGCCCGCTTGGGTCTTGAGATGACTGCAGTCGATGCTTCCCGTTTAGCGATCAATCGCCTCAAGGAAAGGGCGAGGGAGGAAAGCTTAAAGATTAAAACTTATCGTCTGGATTTGGCTCAATTCCCCATCTCTGAGAATTTTTACGAGCTGATATGCTCTTTCTGGTCCCTCACCTTTTTCCCTCCTGAGAAAATTGCTGAACTGGCTAACTCGATTTCTTCGGGACTTAAATCCGGCGGTCTTCTTGCCTGTGCTGCCTACACCGAGCAAGATCCTGGTCACTTTGCCGCGCAGATGCGATTGAAAGCACAGGGTATAGGGCATTTTCTTACCCGTGATGGTGGCCATCTCTACTTCTTTTCCCCCGGTGAACTACGCTCTTATTTTTCCGATTTGAAAGTAATCTACTATGCGGAAGGCGATTCTTTGGACTACCGCTACTCTTCACCACACCGTCATGCCTGGGCAAGGCTCCTGGCGCAAAGACTTTAAGTTTCAAGCGAAAGTGCCGGGGACCGGAATCGAACCGGTACTCCCTCGCGGGAAGCGGATTTTAAGTCCGCTGCGTCTGCCTGTTCCGCCACCCCGGCTTTGCTTGGAATTTTAAGGGTTTCCTATTTTCCTGTCTATTGACTCAGGAGGAAGGCTTGATTTAGCCGAGAGAGTGGGGTGAATTAATACTCCAGGTCCAGTACTACCGGTCTTCTTGCAATATTTAGCATAATGATCCCGTGGACTCTGAGGAGATATTTTTCCTCCCGCACAATCTCTAAATGAAGTAAAAGGGCCATGATCGAGAAAAATAACAGGTAATAGCGGAATCTCTCAAGAAGAAAGTGCCCAGGAAATAAAGATGAAAAAAAAGATAGATGGGGTTGCGCGTAAAGGCATAAATTCCTTTTGTCACAAGTTTCCCCGGGTATTTCTCATCAATGCCAAGCCTCCACAAGTTTCCAATTGAATCAGGGCTTCCAAAAAAGGCAAAGCCGAACAGGACCAGGGTAAGCTCCACGGGGATAGTTCCCGGCCATTGGAGAAACCTTTCGGCCAAAGCCGGCGGAAAGATTGAGCAGAACAACCACCCAGATAAGAGTGGCCAAAATTAGGATCTCTACCGAACCCCTTGCGCTTCGCCCCAAGACAATCGCGTTGACCTGCTTGGCCCACCTCAAATAGAAGGTTTTCCCGACGGTAAGAACGAGGAACAAGGCCAAAAGGATAAGCTGAAAGATCACGTCCCACGAAAGCATGTCTGCTGTCCTTCTTTCCGAAAGGATGGAGGCGACACCCGGATTCGAACCGGGGGTGAGGGTTTTGCAGACCCTTGCCTTGCCACTTGGCCATGTCGCCTCTCTCTTTGGAGCGGGAAACGGGACTCGAACCCGCGACCCTCAGCTTGGGAAGCTGATGCTCTACCGACTGAGCTATTCCCGCTCAAAATGCCCCTTCATCTTGGAGAACTTACACAATCAGTCCAGCGGGGGAGACGCTCAAGCCTATTCTAAGGAAATGCTCAGAGCCGGTCAATAATGAACAGGATAGAGGTGCTTGGCCTGAGGGAAAGATGGTGCCGAGGGGCAGAATCGAACTGCCGACACGAGGATTTTCAGTCCACTGCTCTACCAACTGAGCTACCTCGGCGCTTAAGTGGCGGGGTCGACGGGAATTGAACCCGCGATCTCAGGCGTGACAGGCCTGCATGTTAGACCGCTACACCACGACCCCGCGCGCATATATTACAAGAATTAACTTCATTTTGTAAACCCAGGCAGAGGAGCGCAAAACCAAGTAAAGCAGAGTAGGAGAATTCCTTGACAATGCCTTCGGATATCATACAATTAAGTAAGGGGCAATGGAAGTATTCCATTCCTCTTTTTGTTCTAAAAACACATCAAGTTCGGCGAAGGAGATAGTTATGGCTGACAAGTCTTTCAACGCCTTCAAAATGGCCCAGCAACAATTTGATGGCGTAGCCGAGAAGCTGGGGTTGGACCAAGCAACCCGCGATCTTTTACGAAACCCAATGAGAGAATTCCATTTTCTAATCCCGGTTCGTATGGACGATGGGGGCTTCAAAATCTTCCAGGGATTCCGCGTCCAGCATAACGACGCCCGCGGCCCATGCAAGGGCGGGATACGCTTTCACCCGCAGGAGACCGTCGATACGGTACGAGCATTAGCCATGTGGATGACCTGGAAATGTTCAGTGGTGGATATTCCTCTTGGAGGGGGGAAGGGCGGAATTATCTGTGATCCGCACCATCTTTCCGAGAGAGAACAAGAAGGCCTGTGCCGCGGATGGATCCGCCAAATTGCCGCCAATATAGGCCCTATCCAGGATGTTCCTGCTCCCGACGTAATGACTTCCGGTAAACATATGGTGTGGATGCTGGATGAGTACGAGAATATCTTTAGGGGTCATTATCCGGGAGTCATCACCGGTAAGCCTCTTGGCGTAGGGGGATCACTGGGCAGGAAGGAGGCCACGGGCTATGGCGTTGTTTATGTCATGCGTGAAGCCTTGCGTGAGCTGGGAATCGATATTAAAAAAACCAGGGCAGCCTTCCAGGGGTTCGGCAATGTCGCTCAACACGCGGTGAAATTATACAGCGAGTACGGTGGAACACCCATCTGTGTATCCTGCTGGGATCAAGAGGAGCAGAGATCCTATACTTTCCGCAAGAAGAACGGGATAAATTTGGAAGAGCTGTGCTCTTTTACAGACCCTTTCGGCGGCATTCAAAAGAAGAAGGCCTCGGAATGCGGCTATGAAATCCTCGAAGGAGAGGCCTGGATCGAGCAGGAGGCGGAGATTCTGGTTCCTGCGGCCTTAGAGAATCAGGTGACCGGAGATACAGCTGCACGCATTTCCAATTCCGTCCGCCTGATGGTGGAGGGTGCCAATGGTCCCACCACTCCCGAAGCGGACAAAATCCTCAAGGAGAAGGGCATTTTCGTGGTCCCGGATTTTCTCGCTAATGCCGGCGGAGTGACGTGTAGTTATTTCGAACAAGTCCAGTGCAACATGAACTACTTCTGGACAAAGGATGAGGCTCTGGCTAAACTGGATACAAAAATGACTGACGCCTACTTGAAGGTTTCCGCCCTGGCCCGTGAAGAGAAAGTCTATGTGCGTGATGCTGCTTACATGATCGCCATTCAGCGAGTCGCCGAAGCCTGTAAGATGAGGGGTTGGATATAACCAACCTGATAAGCGCGGACTAAAGAAAAAGCGCGGATTCCCTCCGCGCTTTTTCTTTTTAGAGCTTGGTATCATAAAGATATGGAGAAGAATTACTCAGACAGGGAATGGTTGTTTTCCGATGACCAAACAATCCTGCTACAGAGGTTAATGCCCTTCAAGGTGCGCAAGGTTCTCCTTGTGGCCAGCCTGTATGACGCCTTTATTCTGGAAGAGGATGGTCGCCTGATCGATCTTTTAAACCAGGCTTATCAGGAGAAAAATCTGGGCTATGTGCCGGTTATCCACAGGACGCCGGATGCAGAAACGGCTCTTGAGGAAATAAAGAGGGAAGGATTCGATCTCGTTATAGCGATGCAGAGGGTCGGCGAGATAAACCCTTTCGCCTTCGGGTCGCAAGCAAAGCAAATTTCTCCGGGCCTTCCCGTAGTAATTCTGGCTTTTCAGACTCCTGAGCTGGAGCGCCTTCTTGAGGCAAATGACGGAAAGTCGGTCGATAAAATCTTTCTCTGGCAGGGAGACGGCAAAATCCTTGTCGGCATCATCCAGTTCATCGAGGACCGAAGAAACGCTGCCTATGACACGGAGCTGATAGGCGTGCCCAATCTCCTAGTCATCGAGGATTCGGTGCAGTTCTATTCCGCCTATCTTACCTTTCTTTTTGACGAGCTTTTGAAATTAACCCATGGGCTTCTTAAGGAGAATCTGAGTTTCACTGAGAGACTGCTGAGGCAAAGAGGCAGGCCTCGCGTACACCTGGCAACGGACTACGAAGAGGGGCTGCAGATCTTTCAGAAATTTAAATCTCACTTACTCGGCCTGATAACAGACGTCAGCTTTTCCAGGGGCAAAGAGGTGGATAATTTAGCTGGACTGGAGTTTGCTCGTTCAGCCAGGGAGGAGCTTCCACATCTCCCCATCCTGCTGCAATCGAGCGAGCTGAGGACAAGAGCCTACGCAAGCAGTCTGAATGCCGGCTTTTTGCATAAACACTCCCCAACCTTGATCGAGGACTTCCGTCTGCTTCTTCTTGAGTTCTTCGGCTTCGGGGACCTCGTATTCCGTGATCATGACCAGCATGAGATAGCCCGGGTGCCCAATTTGGAGGTCATGAGTTCGATTATCGAGAGTCTGCCCCCCGGCGTTATTGAGCGCCAGTTCCGGAACGGTGATATCACTCGCTGGCTTTGGGCTCGCACGGAATTGGGCCTGGCCAAGGAACTCTCCTCCCGAGAAATAAAAGGAGATATTCGCCGCGAAATCAAGGAAGTGCTCGATAGCTGGAGGCAAAAGAGGCAGAGGGGAAACGTTGTCCCTTTTTCCCGCCGCGTTCCCATAGAGACCTGGCATTTCTGCAGAATTGGAGAGGGCTCGATGGGAGGAAAAGCTCGCGGATTGGCTTTCATGGACAAGATCCTTGCCTCCAACTTCTCCCCCACCACATTTCCCGAAGTAGAAGTGGGCATACCGAGAGCACTAATCCTTTCCACTGAGATTTTCGAGGATTTTCTTCAGAGAAACAGACTTCTTAAGTTTGCTTTGGAGGAGAAATCCGACATCAGAATAGCTGGTGCATTCCTGGGTGCGGAACTCTCCCCTACCCTGGTCGGGGATCTACGTCATTTCATCCTGGAGGAGCGTTTCCCTCTCGCTGTCCGCTCCTCCAGCCTGCTTGAGGACGCTCTTTATCAGCCCTTCGCCGGCATCTATATCACCAAAATGATTCCCAATAATGAACCGGATGCCGATGCGCGTTTCCTCAGTCTGACCAACGCTATCAAGCTGGTCTATGCCTCTACTTTTTTTCACCGGGCCCGGACTTATATAGAATCGACCCACCATCTGCCGGAGGAGGAGAAAATGGCCGTCATCGTGCAGGAGGTTGTGGGCGAAAGACATGGATGGCGATTTTACCCCCACCTCTCCGGCGTGGCACGTTCATACAATTTTTACCCGTTCGGTCACGCCACACCAGAAGATGGAGTAGCTTATATAGCCCTGGGATTGGGGAAAACAATCGTGGAGGGCGGAGTATCCCTGAGGTTTTCTCCCCGTTACCCACAGATCTTGCCTCAATTCAACTCCTCTGCCAGTACGCTGAAATACTCCCAGCGGGAATATTACGCCATAGATATGCATCCCGGTTACTCCTCCGCTTTCTCAGAGGAGGATCAATACCTGGTGAAACTGGACCTCAAGGAAGCGGAGTTGGACGGGGTTCTGGACTGGATCGCCTCCACCTATAACCGGGAAGATGAAAGAGTCCTTGACGGAATCGCCGCCCCTGGTCCGAGGATTTTAACCTTTGCTCCCATTCTCAAGCGCGAGGCGTTCCCCCTCTCTCCCCTTCTTTTAAATCTGCTGGATACGGCAAAGCAGGCGATGGGGAATCCTGTAGAGATTGAATTTGCCATCTCATGGAACGACCAAAAGTCGTTTCCGGTGAATTTCGGCTTTCTTCAGATCCGTCCTCTGGTCGTCGGCGATGAGCTCGTCAGTATGGATCTAACCGAGACGGTGAAAGACGCTCTCATTTTCAGCGACCATGTATTGGGGAACGGAGTTCTGCCGCCCATACACCACCTGATCTACGTAAAGCTGCAGAGTTTCCACCCGAAGGATAACGCCCAAATCGCTCAAGAAATCGGCCTGCTCAATGATTGGCTGAAAAAAGAAGGCGACAGCTCTATCCTTATTGGTCCGGGGCGCTGGGGTTCTTCCGATCCCTGGCTGGGCATTCCGGTTAAATGGAACCAGATCAGTCAGGCCAGAGTAATCGTGGAAGTTGATTTACCCGGGATGCATCCAGATCCTTCTCAAGGTTCGCACTTTTTCCAGAACCTGACTTCTTTGCGCATCGGCTATTTCACTGTCAGCGCGCACAATGAAAAATCCGGTTTAGATTGGAATTGGTTAGAAACCCAACCCTCTCTCAAGGAAACGGACCACTTAAGGGTGGTAAAATCTTCTGAGGGCTTCATCGTCAAGATGGATGGACGTACCGGACGGGGGATCGTCCTGAGGTCTGATAAATCAGAAGGAGCAGGAGCTTGAGTAAGCCGAAACCTGAGTGGAAGGTGATTGTCGATCTCTTGCGCGACACCAACCCGAATCTCCTCGATCGGATTGGGCGCAAGATGATGAATTACCTCTTCAAGTGCAATATCTCCTCCGCTCAGGACCTCATGAGACGCCTCAGTTCGACAACTGATCAACTCTTACACCCTGTCGGCGAGAACGAACCGATTCAGCGGTTAGACCCGTTGGTACTTGATCGATTCATCGAAGAGGTCTTTCAGATTGCGGCCAAAGAGCTATCCCTTGAAATAATCAACACGATGGTGGGGATCTGGCTCAAAAATGAACAGGCTCGATTCCTCACGATGGCCACGGAAAAAAGAGATGTCTCTCTCGCGGAAATTTCCAACGCCGTGCGCCGCTTCGCGCAGATGCCGGATGCACAAAAAAACCTTTCTCCCGAGGAAGCCATCAGCACCAAGGTAGCCCTGATTCGGCGTTTCTTCAGCGATGACCTGGATTACCTGAACGTGACGAAGAAGTATGTCTCCGTCCTGGATTTTGCCACCATCCTCGCTCAGACGATCGGCCCCGGTTCGGGAAACGGAAAGCTCGGAGGAAAAGCAGCGGGTTTATTTCGGGCGGAAAAAATTCTGCTGACCAAGAAAGAAACGATCTCCTTGCGGAATCTGACGGTCCCGAAGACATGGTATCTGGCCTCGGATGCGATCATGGACTTCCTGCATTTTAACGCCTTAGAGGAAATGCCGATCATCAAATACCGAGATCCGGGGGAGATCCGACAGGAATATCCCTATTTGGAGCAAATCTTCAAGAACTCGCAGCTATCGCCCGGTATAATCGCCGGCCTGAACCTCGTGCTGGATGACTTCGGCGAGAGACCGTTGATCGTCCGATCGTCCAGCCTGCTCGAGGATACCTTCGGCTCATCTTTCGCCGGAAAATACAAAAGCCTCTTTCTCGCCAATCAGGGGAGCAAAAAAGAAAGATTGAGCGCCTTAGTTGATGCCATTTTGGAAATTTACGCCAGCGTTTTCTCCCCCGACCCGATCGAATACCGCAGAGAGCGAGGGCTATTGGATTTCAACGAGGAGATGGCCATCATGATCCAGGAGGCAGTCGGCCGGCGGGCAGGGAACTACTTTTTCCCAGCCTTCGCCGGAGTGGCCTTCTCTTGTAACGAATTCCGCTGGTCTCCCCGCATAAAGAAGAAGGATGGGATCATCCGCATGGTTACCGGACTCGGCACTCGGGCAGTGGACCGGGTAGGAGATGATTATCCCGTATTGGTCAGTCCCGGCCAGCCCGGCCTGAGAGTAAACGTAACCCCGGAGGAGACCCTCTGGTACTCGCAGAAGAACATGGATGTCATCAATCTGGAGACAAGAAGGTTGGAGACCCTTCCGGTGGAGAGAGTAATCGAGAGGGTAGGTTCTGAATTCCCCGCCCTTTCCCAGATCATCTCCATCTATCACGACGGCCAGCTTATCCCGCCAACTGGCACGGTAATCAGGTTATCGGAAGGCAAACCCGTAGTAACCTTTGCTCGTCTCCTTTCCGGCGGGGCCCCTTTTATCCCGATGATCAAAGATATATTTGGTATTCTGGAGGAGACCCTCGGCTTCCCGGTGGATATCGAATTCGCTTGTGACGGGGATATCCACAAGCTCTACCTGCTACAGTGCCGGCCGCAAAGCCAGGTCGGCGGCACAATAAGGGTCTCGATTCCGGAAAACATTCCGAGGAAAGACATCCTATTCACCGCTAACCGCTATGTGAACACGGCACAGGTAAAGGGGATCGAATTTATCGTCTATGTGGATCCGGAAGAGTACGATCGGCTCTCCACGCTCTCGGATTTAATCCAGGTAGGACGATCAATAAGCGAGCTGAACGCCAGATTGCCCCGGCAGAAATTCATTTTGATCGGTCCGGGGCGCTGGGGAAGTAGGGATATAAAGTTGGGTGTCCGGGTTGGCTACAGCGACATCAACAATACGGCAATGCTTATCGAGGTAGCTCGGAAGAAGAAAGACTACGTGCCCGAGTTATCCTTCGGTACGCATTTCTTCCAGGATTTGGTGGAGGCAGGGATCCGCTATTTGCCCCTCTATCCGGACGATAGCGGAATTGTCTTCAATGAAAGTTTTTTCCGTAACGCCCATAACAGTCTGCGACGTTTTACCGCCGCTGCGCATAAATCGGACTCGACGATCAGGGTTATCCATGTTCCCAAGGTCGTAGAAAATTCCAACCTCTCGGTCATTATGGACGGAGATACCGACCGGGCAGTAGGTTTTTTCGAGAAGGCCCTTAACCGCCCGCTATCCCTACACTAATCCTTGATCAAGCATGGCGTTAGCTACTTTGAGGAAGCCGGCAATATTCGCCCCAATCACGTAGTTCCCCGGGACCCCGAAGAGCTTCGCGGTCTCAAAACAGTTCTTATGGATGGCGATCATGATATCGCGCAGGCGCCTATCCACCTCTTCGCGCGGCCAGTTAAGCCTCATACTGTTTTGCGACATCTCGAGGCCGGAGGTGGCAACTCCACCGGCGTTAGCTGCTTTGGCCGGACCATAATGGATCCTGGCGGCAAGGAACTTTTCCACCCCTTCAGGATTGGTAGGCATGTTAGCGCCCTCTGCCACTAACTTGCACCCACCCTGTAAAAGGTTTTCCGCATCTTTCCCGTTTATTTCATTCTGCGTTGCGCTCGGGAAAGCACAATCGCAGGGAATTGCCCAGAGAGGATTGTAAGGTAAAACGGTGTCAGCAGCGGTATACCTTGCTCCCTTGAACTGATCCTGGTACTCCCGAATCCTTCCCCGGCGTAAATTCTTCAATTCCATCACCCAGGCCAACTTCTCGCGATCTATCCCTTCCGGGTCGTAGATGAAACCATCCGAATCAGAGAGGCTCACAGGCTTGGCGCCGAGGTCCAGCAGTTTCTGAACGGTATGCTGGGCGACGTTTCCGCTGCCGGATACCAGACAGACCTTTCCCTGCAAATCTTCGCCTGTCGTCTTCAACATCTCGAAAGCAAAGTATACACAGCCGTACCCGGTGGCTTCGGGCCTGATAAGAGAACCTCCCCAATTAAGGCCTTTTCCCGTAAGCACGCCGGTGAATTCATTGCGGATGCGCTTGTATTGCCCGAACATAAAGCCGATCTCGCGTGCGCCTACCCCGATATCCCCTGCGGGCACATCCGTGTTTGGACCGATGTGCCGCTGCAATTCGAGCATGAAGCTCTGGCAAAAATTCATCACCTCATTTTCGGTCTTGCCTTTCGGATCAAAATCAGATCCGCCCTTGCCTCCGCCCATGGAAAGAGTGGTGAGGCTATTTTTGAAAACCTGCTCAAAAGCAAGGAATTTAAGAATACTCAAATTGACTGAGGGATGAAAGCGAACGCCGCCTTTGTAGGGGCCAATCGCGCTGTTCATTTCAATCCGATATCCACGATTTACACGAAATTGCCCTCTGTCGTCTATCCAGGGAACCCGGAAAATCACCACTCTCTCTGGCTCAACAATCCTCTCCAAAATACGGGCCTCGCTAAAATGCGGGTACTTCTCAAAAACAGGCTTGACGGATTCAAAGACTTCACGCACTGCTTGCAAAAATTCCGGCTCATTTTGATTTCTTCTCTGAACCTCTTCGAATACAGTCTCTACGTATCCCACTGAAATGCCCCTCCTATCAGGTTTAAAAGTCCCAAGTAGACCTTCGCCTCACTGATCACGCAAACATTATAATAACACCGTCAAGGGTAAATAAACTGATTCCATGAGGGTCTATCTGCACAGAATATTGGTGGGCGGAGCAGGATTTGAACCTGCGGCTTCCTGCTTGTAAGGCAGGCGCTCTTACCGCTGAGCTATCCGCCCCTGATCCAATATCAATCATCAGGTTTCTTTGGCTTGCGCCCCGATGACGTTATCCTGGTCAAAACATTAACAGTATATACGATGTTCTAATGGAATAGAGAATGGCTGGCGCTGGCCAATGAATATTGAGAGAAACGGCAATGCAATTTAACTCAAGTCGAAATCTGAGCGAATATCAGAGTATTTCCAAAGGGATCTTGTATAGAGAACTCTCTCTTATTCCATACCACTGGTCGATTAATTCAAGGATGATTTCAGCTTCGCCTCTAATCTTGAGAAACAGACTCTCGGCATCTTACACATAAATGTACGCAACGAAATTAGCTGGTTTTTCTGCAATGGAGGCCTTTCCGAATACCACTTCTGCGCTGAATCTTTCCTCGCCAGCATGATTTCTACATCCCCCAGCATCAGGTTGCTCATTCAAAAGGCGGCTCTTTTGGCAAACCGGCCTAGGGTTTCGCTCCAAAGACGTCCTTATACCATTCGGTAGCTTCATCTACATTTTCCACAAGAAACATTGGAGTGGTCCTTGCTTCAGGCCTTCCTCTTAGTTCAGCAGCACTGCTGGCTCATTACCGAACTCAATAGGGATAACTCTGAGCATTCCGCGCCCATAGGCCTTCTCTCTTGAATTGATTGGCGACCCTGGATGCTGCAGCGGCCTCGGAAAAGAGACCGAAAAGAGAGGGTCCGCTTCCGCAGACCAGCGCGTTCAGCGCTCCCCGGGAAATAAGCTTCTCCTTCAACCCCACAATATTGGGGACGAGCCTGTTAGCCGAGGGCTCAAGCCCGTTGAAAAGAGAGTGAGCGAGCAAGGCCAGATCTCCGGAAAAAATAGCCTTGATTACCTCCTGAGTTTTTTTTATAGATTGCGTCTCTTCAGGTAGAAGGTTGAGGTAGACCGATCTCGTCGGTAGGGTCTCTTCTGGTTTCACTAAGACAAAGGTCAGGGGCAACGAGGAGTTCAGAGAAAAGACCTTCTCCCCCTTACCCTTGACCAATGCGCAACCCTGCCTTATGGCGAAAGGGACATCAGAACCGATGGCCGCTCCCAGATCCTCCAGCTCGCGAGGCTTCAAAGGATAATTGTGAGCACGATTCAAAAGAGAGAGGACTGCCGCAGCGTCCGCGCTACCCCCGCCTAAACCTGCAGTTACCGGAATTTGCTTGCGCACGCAGATCTCCACCCCTCCAGCGATGGATGTCGCCTCGAAGAACATAACCGCGGCCTGGTAAGCAAGATTCTCCTCCTCTTCTAAATCGAGGGAGGGTTGGCAGACAAGCTTAATTCCTCCCTTGCGCAGGGAGAGGGAGACCTCATCGAAAATGTCGACGGTCTGCATGATCGATTCGATCTCATGGTAACCATCAGGCCTTCGACCCAGAATGGAAAGCGATAGGTTCACCTTAGCCGGAGCTTGAGCACTGAAGACGCTAAGGCTCATATCAGAGCACATCCTCGAAGAGACCTGCCAGAAGTCGGAAATCCATGAGGCTCAAGTCTTCCGCTCTTTTTTGTGGGTCAACGCCGTTCTTTGTTAATCTCTGAATTAGGAATTCTTTGGACAGATTGGGGGTCACAAGGGACAACAAATTGTTTAGGATGGTCTTGCGCCGGTGGCTAAAAGAGCCGCGTACAATTCGCCAAAACAGGGGCCAGTCCCCGAAGGAAAAGGGGGGAATTTCCCTTCTTATAAGATAGACAAAAGATGAATCAACCGCTGGCACAGGATAAAAACTATAGTGGGAAACAGTCGGCCCTTTCCGGATTTCGGCATAAAAAGAGGTCAGAACTGTCAATGAGGAATAGTCTTTGGACCCGGGCTGGGCTACCAGGCGATCGGCGAATTCCCGCTGTAGCAGGAGAACCGACCTCCGCCATAATTTTTCTTTTTCCAGGAGCTTCTCCAGAAGAGAGGCGCTGAGATAATAGGGGAGATTTCCAAAAATCAAGTAGGGCTCCTCCCGGCAGAAAAGATCCCAGGAAAGGGTTGACGCATCGTCAATCCTGTAAGTGAGGTTGGAATATTGCATCGCCAGCTCTCTCAGGCTCGCTTCAAAACGCTGATCTATCTCCAGAGCGAAAACCCTTGCTTCTCGTTCAAGCAGAAGCGCGGTGATGCTTCCATATCCGGCTCCTATTTCCAAAATCCTGGCCCCTGCCGATGGATCAAGATAAGCGAGGGGCTGTTCAAGTACCGAGAGTTGATGGAGAAAAACCTGTCCAAGCCTTTTCTTTGGCTTCAAATTTGAGCGAGCGAAAAAATTACGTGGAGAGCTGTGCTTTAATCCAGGATCCAAACTTTAACCAGCCGTCTACCGAAAATACTTGTCTCCTCCCAGCTGTAGAAAAAAAGGTCAATGCGATCCCCCCTGATCGCCCCTCCCGTGTCCCCGGCAATCGCGTAGCCATAACCCTCGATGTAAAGGGGGGTGAAATAGGGGATCACTGTGGGGTCAACTGCTACGATTCCATAACCGGATCGGAGCCCCACCGACGTAGCCCAGGGGTTTCCATCCGTCTCAGAAGAGAGAGGGCAATAGGCTGTGGCTTCCATCAGCAAATAGTCCTCGGACGATGAAGCCGGATAATCACGAGAAGCTGCCATTGCCTCCTCGGGGGACGAGATCATCACTCCTACACACTCAATCTGAGGGACAGGCTCGGCCAGCACCTTCTCGCCGATAAGCTTCTTAGAGAGGATTTTTCCATCCTCACGACGAAGCAGGTAAGTCTTCTCAATCGTTCCTAACCGACCAAGCTGCAGAGATGACCTTTTGCCCAATCCTAAAGAAAGGTCAGGCAGGAACTTTCGTGCGAAGGGGGTCGCCTCCTGCTCCTTTATCATCTCCTCTTCCACCTCTATCAAGCGGATTGTTTTATCTCCTTCCAGAGTAAGGTTCCTGGGGGCATCGAGTATGTCCTCCTCATCGAGAGCAAAACCACGATCGTTCAGAGCTTTCTCTAAAGTAACGCCCTTAATAGCATTGAATGATATTTCTTTACTAGCCGTTCGCACCGTGAGCACAACCCTAGCCAATTCCTGCGAACTCACGTTATGGCCTTTGGCTGAGAGCTGGAAAGAGAGGAAGAGGAGTGCGGATAAAGCTATAAGGACAAAGGTCCTTCCGGATTTCAATAGGTCGATCCTCTTGTGCCACATAATCAATTAAGGATACTACCTAATAGGTTGTTTGCCTGTCAAAAGGGGAAGCAATCCTTTCCCGCCGACAGTCTCCTGAAGACCAAAGGCGGTCACAATGGTCTCTCCGATATCGAGGAAGCTCTCTCTTTGGCCCAGTGGCCTGCCAACTTTTCCTCGCCAGAAAATCATTAATGGCACCTCCTCTCGCGTGTGATCACTATGCCTGGTCATCGTGGGATCATTACCGTGATCTGCAGTGACAATCAGTAAATCTTCGGGGGTAAGGCCTTCCCATATCTCTTCCAGGAAGGAATCTGCTCGCTCCAGGCAGCGTACAAACTCCCGGGGAAGACGGCGATGTCCCCAGAGGGTATCGAAATCCCCCAGGTTCACGAAAATGAAGGCTCTGCTCTCTGATCTCAACCATTTTCTTGTCACATCCATCGTTTCCCGGTTGAAGGGAGTGTGCTCGGCTACAGTGATACCTCTGCCGGAAAAAACATCCGCAATTTTCCCAAGAGCCACGACCTTCAAGCCAGCCTGAAAGAGTAAGTCTAAAACAGTCAACCCTGGCGGGGATAGGGTAAAGTCTCTGCGGTTTCCGGTTCGGATAAAAACCCCCTCACTTCCCTGAAAAGGCCGGGCAATGACCCTTAGAACGGCCAGATCTCCCTGAAGAAGAGAGCGGGCAATCGTGCAGAAGCGATAGAGTTCAGCGAGGGGCACAATTTCTTCGTGGCAGGCGATTTGCAGGACGGAATCCGCAGAGGTATAAATGATCGGCCTACCGCTGCGCATATGTTCTTGCCCGAAGAGCTTCAGGATTTCTGTCCCTGAAATAGCGAGATTCCCCAGAGTTTTTCTCTCGATCGCCTGCTCGAAACAGGAGACCCAATCCGCAGGAAATCCGCCAGGGAATGTGGGAAAAGGATGTTCAGTTTTCAGGCCCATCATCTCCCAATGACCGATTATTGTGTCTTTCCCAACAGAAGCTTCCCGCATGGTTCCCCAGGAAGCCAGAGGTCTCTCTTCCTGAGGGAGAAGACCCTCATCGATAATTAAACCCAAACCAGCCCGACTCAGAAAAGGGAGCGAATAGTTCTTCGCCGCTCGCAAAGCATTCACTAGGGTATTAGCGCCTGTATCGTTGTACTGAGATGCATCGGGTAAAGCGCCCACACCTACTCCATCCAAGACGATCAGGATCACACGTTCAAACATGCAATTTCAGGTAATGGAGTGCAAGAAGGGTCTTGCCATCCCTCACCTGGCCAGGTTTCAAAAAATTATCCAGTTCCTGACGGGGGAAAAATTTCCACTCAATCTCCTCATCGGGTTGAGCTTTGTGCTTCTTCTGCCTCAATTCCTGCGCCAGGAATAAATGAATGATCTCGTCCGAATAACCGGGGGAAGGGTAAAAAGAATGAAGGTGAACCCAATTCTTGGCTTCGTGTCCGGTTTCTTCCAGGAGTTCCCTTTGCGCTGATTTGAGGGGGCTCTCCTCCTTTTCCAGCTTTCCCGCAGGAATCTCCCAGAGTTCTTCATCTATGGCAGAGCGGAACTGCCTGACAAGAAGAACGTCACCTTCTTCATTCAGGGCGAGGATGGAGACAGCTCCGGGGTGATGGATAATCTCTCTTTCTGTGCGTAGCCCGGATGCGAACAATATCTCGACTTTTTCCACAGTCAAAAAATTTCCCCGATAGACAATGCTCTGTTGTAATTTCTTCTCCGTTTTAGGCATGACTGATTATAGCGTGAAGAAGCTGTTGAAGCTTCAGCATTTCAGAAACTGATACTTTTTCTTCAAAGGTGTGGGGGGAATAAAAACCGGAGCCAAGCACGATTGAGCTCTTCCCTCTTGCCCGGTACACATTTGCGTCGGAAGCTCCCCCCGCGTGGCAAGGCTTCAATTCGAGGAACAAATCAGCGGCCGCCTTCTTTAACCAGATAAGAGAAGGATCGTCATCCTCAATGCAGTATCCCTGGTAATCCTCACGGGCAATGACCTCTACACTGGCGCCCAGCCTGGCGGCTTCTCTCTCTGCCGTAACACGCATTAATTCCGTCACCTTTGCTAGTTTGTCCCTATTCCGGCTGCGCACTTCGCCGGTCATCTCTGCATAATCCGGGACTACATTGTCTGCGCTTCCTCCCTTCATCGTGCCGATGTTGGATGTGGTCTCATGATCGATGCGGCCGAGGGACATTTTACTGATAGCCCGGGACTGGGCAAGGATCGCCGAGATGCCTTTTTCAGGTTCAGCCCCTGCGTGAGCTGCTTTGCCTTGGAAAATAAAACGGAGGGAATTGGCGAATGGGGCACTGGCCACAAAACCTCCTACCGCTCCCGTATAGTCCAGTACGAAGAAACATTCGGCCATTGAACGGCCCAGGTCGAAGTTCTTCGCTCCTCTCATCTCGGTTTCCTCTTCCACGGTCAAGAGGATCTCTATTCTGCCGTGGGGATCCCTATTTTCCTCTAAAGTTCGCAGGGTTTCTAAAATTACGCTGATCGAAGATTTGTCGTCCGCCGCCAGGATCGAGTTCCCCTCAGTCGTTATCCAATCACCGTCCAGGCGGCAATGAACGGGGCCAGTGGGCACGGTATCCAGGTGAGCATTGAAAAGAATCGGGCGCCGAGCTGAGTCTCCTTCAAGGACGGCGAAGACGTTCCCCGCTTCATCGCGACCCGCTTGCAGTCCTAATTGTCTAAGTTTTTCCCAGACATACCGGGCGAAGCTTTCTTCCGCTCCTGAAACTGAAGGGATCTGGATTGCTTGCAAGAACTCTTCCAAAAGGCGCGCTGAAGAAACCATCTTCTGCTTCCTCCTATTTCCTTCCATCGGAAGATTCAGGTGAAAAGACTATTCGGACGTGCTTTTCCGGATAAACTCTCTTCCGGCATGAAGAGCCTCCATATTGAGGGGAATGAATTTTTCTCTCCTGCCGCTCATTGTCTTTTGTAAAACCGCCTCTACTGATTCGAATCTCACCGATTTCATCCTCTCCAAATATGCTCCAAGCAGAATGATATTGGCCACTAAAGTGCTGCCGATCTGCTGGGCAATTTCCGTGGCTGGGATTTCGTGAATTTCCAAGTCAGTCCTTTTGGATTTTATATCGACAAGGGAGAGGTTCACGAGCAATAGACCACCTGGGGCGACAGTTGAGGCAAACTTTTCGAATGAAGGCCGATTGAGCACGATGACGGACTGGGGAAGGGACAGGACGGGAGAATTGATGGGCTGATCGGAGATAACGACCTGGCAGTTAGCTGTGCCTCCACGCATCTCGGGGCCATAGGAAGGATACCAAGTGGCCTCTTTCCCCTCCATCGTCGCGGCATAAGCCAATAATTGTCCCATAAGCATTACGCCCTGACCGCCAAAGCCGGCGCAAATCACCTCGTGCGTCATTTCTGCCCTCCCACAAATTCACCCAGGGGATAATAGGAAACCATATTCTCCTCGAGCCACTTGATTGCCTGGATAGGAGAGAGACCCCAGTTGGTCGGGCAAGCGGAGAGGACTTCCACAAAGCTGAAGCCTTTCCCTTCGATCTGTGCTTGGAGCGCTTTCTTTAAGGAATTTCTGGTCTTGACGGCTTGCGCAGGGTTAAAAACCGCCATCCTGGCTACATAAGCAGGACCGGTCAATCCGGCAATCAGCTCGGCTACCCGAATCGGATAGCCGTCGCGCAAAGGGTCACGGCCGTAAGGAGTGGTTTCCGTCTTTTGCCCAATCAGCGTTGTGGGTGCCATCTGGCCACCAGTCATGCCAAAGTTGGTGTTGTTTATAAAAATAGTGGTAATTCTCTCACCCCGATTTGCCGCATGAATAATTTCTGCGGTACCTATTGCCGCCAGGTCGCCGTCGCCCTGGTAGGTGATGACAATGGTCTGGGGATTGACTCGCTTGATGCCGGTTGCTACAGCGGGTGCTCTACCATGAGCAGCCTGTACAGAATCCAGCTCAAAGAAATCGTAGGCCCGAACCGAACAGCCAACTGGAGAGATTATCACGGTTCGCTCCTGGATACCCAGCTCGTCAATTACCTCCGCCAGAAGTTTGTGTACAATCCCGTGATGGCATCCTGGGCAGTAACTATTGTGCACAAGCGACAGCGACTTCGGTCGTTGATACAAAGGGGTATAAACTGGTGCTTCCATCATGCCTCCTTTACCGCTTCCTCCAGTATAAATCGTTCCACTTCTAATGGATTAAAGATCGTCCCGCCTGGCTTGCCTCGAAAGTGAACAGGTCTCGCACCCTGGACAGCTAAGCGCACATCCTCGATCATCTGCCCGGCATTCATTTCCAGAACAAGAAACTGCTCGGCATGAGGGATCGCTCTCTCAAAAGGGGCTGTCGGATAAGGCCAGAGAGTGATGGGACGAATCATCCCCACATTCATGCCGCGCTCGCGCAAATTATCGATGGCTTTTTTGGCAATCCGGGCAACCGTTCCAAAACAAACCAAAACCAGGCTGGCATCCTGCAGCAGATATTCTTCCCAGCGAACCTCTTTCACTTTAGCGAGGGCAAATTTCTTCTGCAGCTCCCAGTTGTTCGCTTCCAATTTCTCTGGGTCCAATTCAAGAGAGTTGATGATGTTCTTCTTCCTGTCTTTGGCCCCGGTGACCGCCCAGGACTTCGGAGGCAAAGCGGGCGGATCAATCTCAAAATTGAAGGAGACCGCCTCCATCATCTGAGCGATTATCCCGTCAGCTAAAACCATGGTGGGATTGCGATAGCGATCGGCGATGTCGAAGGCGTCCTTCATCAAGTCCATCAGCTCCTGGATAGAAGAGGGGGCGAGGACCACCAGGTTGTAATCTCCGTGTCCTCCTCCTTTAACCGCCTGAAAGTAATCGGATTGAGAGGGGCCGATCCCTCCCAGGCCAGGGCCTCCTCTGACAAAGTTAACTATCACGGCGGGGAGCTGGCACCCCACCATATAAGAAATCCCTTCTTGCATCAGCGATATGCCTGGAGAAGACGAAGAGGTCATAGCTCTGGCACCAGCAGCTGCCGCGCCTAATACCATATTTATTGAAGCTACTTCACTCTCCCCCTGCAGGTATACCCCTCCGACCTCCGGCAGGCGACGCGACATGTAAGAAGCTACCTCATTTTGCGGGGTAATCGGGTAACCGAAGAAAAACCTGCAGCCTGCTTTGATTGCAGCCTCAGCGCAAGCTTCAGCGCCCTTCATCAGGATCTTCTCGCTCATTATTTATTCCTTTCCGGCCTCGGCCCCGTGCTTTTGCGATAGACCTCGATCGCGGCATCAGGACAAATCCTGGCGCAAAAAGTGCAGGAAATGCAGCCATCCTCGTCTACTAATTCCACAGGGTGGTAGCCTAAAGAATTTAGGCGGTTGGAAAGGGCCAGCACGTGTACCGGGCAAACAGCCACGCAGAGTTCACAGGCCTTGCAGAAATCCTCCTCAATATTTACTTTATTCATGGTCCTCCTTCCAATTTAAAGGCATCTCAACCCAGGGAGGCTGGATAAAAAGCTTCATGGGCAAAATGGGAATCTCCATCAGCGCAGAGACCTCAGCGGTTAAAACCTCGTTCACGCACAGGCAAATGATCGGCAAGTTGAAAGCCTGAGAAAGCTCCAAGGCCACGAGATGCCCTTGTTGGATTATTTCCAGGGTTGTCTCCTCCTTCAAATGCGGATTGGAGAGCAAGCCCTCGATTCTCGCTCCACTGCTCCTTTCAATCTCGTTGAGTTGAGTTCTTAATTCTCCTGCTGTCCGGGAAAAGGGACGAAAGGGATTTACTACGAAGAAATGGCAGACGTCACCTCCCTTGAGAAAATTTTGATACTGCTTCAATACGCGAGCCCCGGCTGCTTCCCCTCCCAGATCAACAACCGCCCTGTGCGGGGAAGAAAGGTACCTGATCGCCTCCTGCGGTAGAATTGGCAGATCGGCTGAGTCCAACTCTCCGCCGGGTGAAACTAGACGCAGGCCAAACTCATCAATCTGGGCTCGATGATTGCGTAGGCGAAAAAGAGGTTTAACGATATCTAAGTCGATCAACGCTACCTCAGTGGTGCTATTCAGGGTAAGAGCAAGGTTAAGGCTGATCTCGCTTTTCCCCGAACCTGAAGGGCCGCTGATGATAAGAATCCGACAACGATTAAGTGGGAGTCGCTCCTTTATCTCAGACCCTCTCTTTGGCCTGCCAGCTAATCATGGCGGCGATGGCTACGGAGAAAAGCTTCGAATCAGGCGGATCCACCCGAGAGACCAGGACTATTGGGACCCGTGCTCCTTGCACAACTCCGGCCATCACCCCTCCGGCCACATGAATGAACGATTTTCCCAGCAAATTACCTGATTCAATATTCGGAACGAGGAGAATGTCTGCATTTCCTCCCACTGGACTCTCGATCCCCTTCTCCTTGAGAGCCTGTGGGGATAAAGCATTATCCAGGGCCAGGGGACCATCCAGGATGCATCCCTTAATTTGCCTGCGCCGCCACATGGCGGTAATAACTGCAGCGTCACAAGTGGCGGGAATTTCAGGGCTGACCGTTTCAACCGAGGCCAGAATGGCGACTTTCGGCTCCCTGATGCCCAGAGCATGACAAACCCCCAGGGCGTTCTGCAGTATCTCTATTTTTTGCGCCAGGGTCGGCGCAACTACCATTCCCCCGTCGGTTAAAAACAGCAGGCGAGGAATTGTCGGAACCTCAAAAACAGCTATATGCGAGAGAAGAGATCCCGTGCCAATGCCCCTTTCCTTGTGCAGAACAGCCTTCAGGAAGATCGGCGTCGGCAAAAAACCTTTAATCAGTATCTCTCCCTTCCCCTCTCGACAGAACTGAACAGCGGAAAGAGCGCTTTCTTCCTGGTTAAGGCAATGATGCAGTTCGTATTCGTCTAAGACAATTCCCGATTCCCTCGCTAATTTCTTTACTGCCGATTCGTCACCGAACAAATGGGGCTGAATCAAACCGGATTTGAATGCTTGATCAATTCCCAGAAGTGTATCTGCTTCTTCCGGGCAGGGAACGGCAGCGGTCATCAGCGGGATTCCTGCCGCTCTTTGCGCGATTTCTTGCAACTTGCTATACATATTCTTGGGCCTCCTCCTCTCCGGTTAGAACTCTCAGGGCTCCTAAAGCCAAGGCTTCCATCTCTCCCTCTCCCGGTATGATCTGCAGGGGTGCTATAAAGGCAACTCGCTCCTCAATCAGAGGGACGAGCAGCGAGGAAAAGGCCAAACCTCCGGTAAGGATAATCCGATCCAACTCTCCTTTGAGCACTGTAGCCATAGCTCCGATTTCTTTAGCGACCTGATAGGCCATCGCCTCATAAACTTCTTGCGCCTCTCGATCTCCCGCTCGAATTCGAGCTTCTACCTCTTTAGCATCGTTCGTGCCGAGATAAGCGGTCAGCCCGCCCCGTTTGACCATACGCGTGACCAGTTCTTTCTCCGAATATTTGCCAGAATAAGCAAGATGGACTAAATCGACGACGGGAAGAGCACCCGCTCTTTCCGGGGAGAACGGCCCTCCCTGATTGGCATCATTCGCATCGATTATACGTCCGCCTCTAAGCGGTACAACAGAAATTCCGCCCCCTAAATGCCCGACGACAAAATTGCACTCACTCAGGGACTTGCCCAGTTCCTGCGCCACCTTCCTCCCCACGGCCTTAATGTTTAAGGCATGTGAAAGGGCCCTGCGGGGAAGTTCGGGCAATCCCGAATAACGGGCAAGTGGCTCAAATTCGTCCACCGACACAGGGTCTACGATCAATGCCGGCACCTGGAACTCTTCCCCTAATTCCTTAGCAATGAAAGCGCCGAGGTTAGAGGCGTGCTGCGCTTGCGGGCGGAAACGAAGGTCATTTAGCATCACCTCGTTTACCCGGTAGGTGCCCGAGGAAATAGGCTTCAACAATCCTCCCCGCGCTACAACCCCATCGAGCTGGGGCTTAAGTCCTTGGGAAAGCCAGCTGTGTATGTCCCTGAGTCTTTCCGGCAGATTCTCGAGAATCTCCAATTTGCTTTCTTTATGATGAATCGTGGACTCATTCCAGGCCTGATCATTCAGAAAAAGGGAAACTTTAGTTGAAGTCGAACCAGGGTTGATTACAAGAATAAGAAATTTTCTCATTTCCCCCCTTCCGCTAATTCTCGAGCATGCGCCAATACAGCCGAAGTAACCTTTTTCCCAGCCAACATGCGAGCCATTTCCAGGACCCGCTCTTGCCCGGAAACACGTCTCAATTTCACGGAAGTGCGGTCCCGGACGGTTTTCTTCTCAACGACGAAGTGCGCACCTGCCTGCGCTGCAATCTGCGGCAAATGAGTTATACAAAGGACCTGATGAGAACAGGAAAGCTGCCTTAGCTTCCGGGCGAGACTCTCCCCCACTATCCCGCCAATCCCGGCATCCACCTCATCGAAGACCACTGTGGAGGCTTTGACAATCGAGGCCAGGGCGGTCTTTAAGACCAACATAAAGCGCGAGAGCTCTCCGCCTGAAGCTACCTTTCCGATTGGTTTCAATTCCTCGCCAGGGTTAGTGGAAAAAAGATACTCTACCCGGTCGAGTCCATAAGAGCGCAGACTATCCTGGGGAAGTTCATGGTAAAGGATGGAAAATGACGGCTGGGCGATGCCCAGCTCCTGCAAGCCTCTGACTACTTTAGCCTCGAGTTCCCCGGCCTTTTTTCTCCTCAAAACCCTCAGCCTTGAGAGCGAGCCAGTTAACTGCTCACAATTTTTTGCCAGTTGATCCTCAAGGTCGGATAGCTCATGCTCAATGCGACCGAGAAACTCCAGTTTTTCCTTAGCAGTGCTCAAGTAAGAGAGAATCAGAGGAATCGTTGAGCCATATTTTCTTTTCAGACGTGAAATAGAATCGAGTCTCTCTTCAATCGAATCCAACTGGTTTGGCTCAGCCTCCAGTGTAGGGAGAAATGATCTCAATTCCCACTGCAGATCCTTCAATTCCACTCCTACGTTTGCCAGCCGCGAGCTGAGTTCAGCCAATTTTTCATGCAGCAAAGAGAATTCGGCTAATCCCTTCGCTTCTTTTTCCATCCTGGGCAGCCCTTCTTCGAGTAGATCGGAGATCCGCTGTAGATGCTGCTGCACTTTCAGTTGTGTGCGGAGGAATTCCCTCTTCTTCTGCAGCTCCTCTTCCTCCCTTTCTCCCGCAAAATGAGCATTCTCGATCTCCATAATCTCGTAGCGCAGAAAGTCGAGCTGTCTTTCCCGCTCCCTCTGTTGCTCTTCGGCCAGGACCCTTTCTCTTTCCAACCTCCTCCCTTCACTCAAAAATCCCTCTGCTTTTATCCGAAGCTCGAGCGCTTCTACTCCGGCAAATTGATCCAGGGCGTCCAGTTGGTATTGAGGGGAAGCCAGTGCTTCATGCTCCTGCTGCCCATGAAGGTGAACAAGGCCAGCAAGAGTGTCTCGCAGAAAGCTTACAGGCACACCTTTGCCATTGATCCTGGCCCTGCTTCGTCCCTCTCGATTTAAAGTGCGGGAAATATAAAGGAAGGGCTCCTCGAATCCTACCTCCTTGAGCTCGTCCCTCTGTGGGGAATCTTCCAGGCTCAAGCTTGCCTCCACCTTCAACTCTTCTCCGCCTGACCCTATCCACTCGCCCTGGCTTCTTCCGCCCAGAAGGAAGGATATCGCATCCACCACCAGGGACTTTCCCGTCCCTGTTTCACCGGTAAATACGTTGAGACCTCTGCTCAAATCAAAGGTCAGATTCTTTACGATCGCCAGATTGTGGATGGCGATGGTCTCAATCAATAATTGCCCCATGAAAATTTTTTCTGGATCAATTTTACAAAGAAATCGCTTTCAAAAAAGACAAGTTCCGCATTTTTTGGCGAAAGAGTCAGGTAGATGCTTTCCGCTGACGAGATGGAAACCATTTCCTGCCCATCAATTACACACAGCCCCTCTTGATCTTGAAGAAGCTGGATTTCTACTTGATCCTCCCCGGCGAGGACCAACGGGCGAGAAGAAAAGCTATGCGGCGAGATCGCACACAGTAGCATTATCTTCATCTCCGGTATCACTATCGGGCCACCACAAGCAAGAGCGTAGGCAGTGGAGCCGGTTGAGGTGGACACCAAAACCCCATCCCCTCTCAGTTCTCCCAGCTCCGTTCCGTTAATGGTTAAGCGCAGCCCGAACATCCGCCCTACCCTCCTCTGGGCAACCGCGCACTCATTCAGGGCGAAATAAGTGCAGCCGTTGACCTGAATTGAAAGAATGGGTCTCCTTTCAATTCGGAACTTTCCCTCAAGCAGGTTCTCCAGGTCCCCGAGAATTCTTGATTGATCGGACGCTGTAAGAAATCCGAGATTGCCGAGGTTCACGCCAAGAATTGGGCAGAGGTCTAAAACCTCGTGCACGCAGCGCAATAGAGTGCCGTCTCCGCCCAAGCTGAGGACAAGATCCGGCCGTACGGCCGGAAAAGTCCTCCAGGCAGGAATAGTTTTCTGTGGAATTCCCTCAGGCAATAGGGGCTCGGTGCCCTTTTTCTGAAAAACCCGGCCAAGTTCCAAGGCCAGGGCCATAGCCTTCGAATTTCGATTGTTAGGAAATAAGCCCACTGCCCTAAACATGTCCCTTTATTCCTTCCCGGTTTTTTAAAATCCCTGAGAGCTGATCTACTACACTATCGGCGGCTAAGCCCGCTCGCTTGAGAAGGAAAGAGCGGCTTCCCACTCCTGGCGTCGAAGCAATCCCAATGCACTGGATCTTCTGGGTGGATAGCCTTTTTATATTGAGTAGTTCCAAGATAGCGGAACCCAATCCTCCCCATTCTACATTCTCCTCCATGATCACCAGGTGGGGAAAGCGACGGTGGGCTGCGAAGACCAGCTCTTGATCGAGCGGTTTTAAAAAACGCAGATCGTAAATTGCGGCATCAACTCCAGCCATCTTAAGAATAGAAGAAGCTTCCCTGGCAACTTCCACCATTGACCCCAAAGCCAGAAAGGCCATATCTGTTCCTTCCCTGACCAGCTGGCCTCGGCCCCAAGCGATTTTACTGTAAGGGCCGGAAGGCGAGTGCCCCTCCGGGATTTCACCTTTTGGATATCTTATGGCCACAGGGCCATCCTGCTCCAGGGCCGTATAAATCATGTTCCTGAGATCTTGGCCGCAAGAGGGAGCCATAATCGATAGATTCGGCATTATGCGCAAAAAGCTCAAATCATAAATTCCCTGATGTGTTGGTCCGTCTCCGGGCACTAGGCCAGCTCGATCTAGAAGGACAAGGACCGGCAAGTTCTGCAGGCAAATATCCTCAAGCATTTGATCGAAAGATCTTTGAAAAAATGTTGAATAAATGGCTACAACCGGTTTCATGCCTGCGAGGGAAAGACCGGAGGCAAAGCTGAGCGCGTGTTCCTCGGCAATACCCACATCGAAAAACCTAGTGGGGTAAAGACGAGCGAACTCGTTGAGTCCTGTTCCGTCTGCCATGGCCGCTGTGATGCAAACCAAATCTGGTCTCTTTCCCCCCAGATCGGCTAATGTGCTGCGCGTGACGTCTGTAAAGGTCGGCGATTCGGGCTTCAACGCTTCGCCGTTTTTGATATCGAAAGGGCTTGCGGAATGGTATTTAACCGGATTTCGCTCAGCGGGAGGATACCCCATCCCCTTGCGGGTAATAACATGGAGGAACACCGGAGTCTCAAAATTTCTAGCCTGGTTCATAACCTCAATCAGAGCTTTCAGATTATGTCCGTCGATCGGACCTAAGTAAGAGAATCCGAAGCTTTCAAACAGCATGCTAGGGAGGACCATTGCCTTGAGGACAAACTTAAACCTATCGAAGAGATGAATAATCCACCGTCCGAAGAGCGGGAAACGATGCAGGAAACTCTTGGCTAGCCGTTTAGCTCCCCGGTAACGCCTGGAAGAGCGTAGTTTTGCCAGGTTTCTGGCCATTGCTCCTACATTGCGCGAGATAGAATGCTCGTTATCATTGAGGATCAGGATTAAATCCTTCTGCAGCTGTCCTGCATTGTTGAGGGCCTCCAGGGCGAGCCCGCCGGTAAGTGCCCCGTCCCCCATGACGGCAATTATTTTATGATTTCCTCCTCTGATATCCCGTGCTGCACGCAATCCCAGAGCTTGAGACAATGATGTGGAAGCGTGGCCGACATTGGCGACATCAAAAACCGATTCCTCGCGCGAAGGAAAGCCTGAAAGTCCGTTGTCCTGTCGCAGCGAACTAAATTGATCTTCTCTGCCCGTAATCAATTTGTGTGTATAGGTTTGATGGCCTACATCCCACAGAATCAGGTCCTCAGGGGCGTCAAAAACATAGTGGAGGGCCAGGGTCAACTCGATAGTGCCTAAATTTGAAGACAGGTGGCCTCCGCCGAAAGCAACCTGGCGGATAATTTTCTCTCGCACCTCTTTGGCTAACGCCTTGAGCTGTGGGATGTCAAGCTTCTTCAGGTCGCAGGGAGAGCTGATCCGCTGAAGGAGGGAATTATCTTTAACCAACTCTCGCCTCCAGATAGTTGACTAAGGAGAGAAAGGCGGCGGGGTCCCCTCTAAAACCCCCTAATGCTTCTCTGGCCTTGAGCAGGAAGCCGCGGAAGAGTTGTCTTCCCTCAGCCCTTCCCAGGGATCGAATCAGGGATGGTCCCTCGGTTGAGCCCTCATCGGCAAGGTCATCCAGCAATTGAAAAGCTAAACCAAAATGGAGGCCGAATTTCCTTAATATCTCGATCTGCCTGGCTTCAGCTCGGACGATTGAGGCTCCTAAAGATAATGAAAGCTGGAAAAGCCTGGCGGTTTTCTTCTCGTAGAGGCTCAACCACTCCTCAAGGTTGCGCTGGCACAGTGAGATGTCCTCGAATTGGCCGCCGATCATTCCGGCGGGCCCGCAGGCCTGAGCGACTTCTTTCAATATACCTCCGCATTCCGCTATCCTCTCTTGCAGCAGGTTTTCGGCAATCCACTCGAATCCCAAAGCAAACAGGGCATCTCCCGCCAAAATCGCCTGCCCTAAACTGAAGGCTCGATGACAGGATGGACGTCCGCGCCGCACGGGGGAATCGTCCAATCCGGGAAGGTCGTCATGAACGAGAGAAAAGGCATGAAGGCATTCCATCCCGCAGGCTCCCTTTAAAGCCCAACTGGGGTCGCCTGCAAAGGACTCGACTGCCCACAGGACGAACGCCGGCCGTAAGCGCTTACCTTCTCCCAACAACACATAAGACAGGATCTCAAGGCTGGAAGGAGCAAGGTTCTCAGCCTTAAGCAAATCTTCCAGAGCTTCATCTATCCAGCTCTTCTTCTTCAAAAGGTCGCGCTCAATCATAGCGAATTCGAAAGGAATGGGCGGGGATTTCTCCCAAATTTTCCTCGACCTCTACCGAGCTTACTTCTGCCATGGGAGGGCCGTGCCTCAAGAGATGGAGCATTTCCTGCACCTGCCCAGCGGAACCCTGAGCCAGGACCTCCACACTCCCATCTTTCCTGTTGCGCACGAATCCAGTGAGATCGAGAATTTCGGCCTGGCGATATACCCAGTAGCGAAAGCCAACCCCCTGCACAAATCCCTTAATGATGAACCGAACACTTTTTCGATTCAATTTCTCTCGCAATTGCGCCAAGGATTCCGTTCACAAAACGGCTGGAATCGTCCGTCCCGTATTTGTGTGCCAGTTTTAAAGCCTGATCTACGATCACAGGAACGGGAACATTCCTTTCGTAAAGCAGCTCGAAGACGGCAAGCCGCAGTACGCTGCGATCTGTGGAGACAATGCGCTCAAGATCCCATGTCAGGGAGAATTGACGGATCTTCTGGTCGACATCAGCTTCTTTTCCCTTCACGGCCTTTGCCAAAGCGCAAGCTCTTTCCCAAATATCTGGATCTGGTTTTTTTTCAACGCACTCCATCGCTTCATTGAGGGAAATTCCCCCCATATCTGTACGGTAAAGAAGCAAAAAAGCGGTTTCCCTAATTTTTTGCCGCCGCATTCGATTTGAGAAAATCTACATCTTCAACGACTATATCTATGGAACTGACCTCCACTCCCACCTGATTCTCCACAGCTCTTTTCACCGTCTCCTGCACGGCGCGAGCGGTTTCCAAAAGGTCCACTCCATAGCGAAAGGCGAGGTGCATCTCCAATTCCATATTGGAATCATGCACACGCAAGCTCACTCCTCTTTTTTGATCACGCCCCAGGGGAAAACGAGGAGCGGAACGAGTCACTCCTTCCACATCAAGAGCGGCCTTGATAGCGATCAAGCGAATCACATCGGGGGAAACTCTTATCTTCATAGTTTCCCCACCCTCTCGATGTACTCGCCGGTACGGGTATCGATCTTGATCCTGTCCCCTACTTCCACGAAAAATGGGACTTGCACGACCGCCCCGGTTTCCATCCTGGCAGGTTTGGTATTTCCAGCAGCGGTATCCCCGCGGAAAGCAGGCTCGGTTTCCGCCACGGCAAGCTCAACGAAGACAGGAAGTTCCACTCCGATATGTTTTCCTTTGAAATAGAGGACATTGAGGATCATATTCTCCTTAAGGTAGGACGATGCCTCCTCCAACTCTGCTTTTCCTAATACTACCTGCTCAAATGTCTCCATGTCCATAAAATAATACTCATCCTTCACCGAGTAAAGGAACTGCATTTGCTTTCTGTCCAGGTAAGCGCGATTCAGGCGTTCCCCAGCGCGAAAAGTCCTCTCTATCACATTGCCCGTTTCTACATTCTTGATCTTTGTGCGCACAAATGCGGCACCTTTTCCCGGCTTCACATGCTGAAATTGCACCACCACCCAAATCTGCCCATCCAACTCGAAAGTTACACCGGGCCGTAAATCGTTGCTGGAAATCATCCGCTGATCCTCCTCATACGATCATTATCTCTTTAGAAAAGGTGGACAGGACTTCGCATCCACTCTTCTTGATTAAGACAACATCTTCAAGGCGCACCCCACCCCAACCGGGGATGTATATTCCCGGTTCGATCGTGATCACTTCTCCTTCTTCGAGTGAGTGCGAGGTGCGAAGGTTTAAGAGAGGCTGCTCGTGCACCTCCAGACCTATACCATGGCCAAGACCATGTTGAAAGGCATGATCTCGAAATTTGGTCTTCTCCATCAGGTCAACCGCCCTTTGATAGATCTCCCTTGCTTCTCTTCCTGCTCCGAGGGAGGAAATTACTTCCTCCTGCACTCCCCAGACTGCTTGATAGACAGCTTTCTGCCTTGGAGTGGGCTTAGCGGTAAAAAAACATCGGGTGAGATCTGAAATGTAACCGCTATCTTGCGCCCCCCAATCAAAGAGCACGATCTCTCCATTTTCGACCTCTTTAGTTGTAGCCACGCCATGGGGCAGAGCGCTTCGAACTCCGGAAGCCACAATCAGGTCGAAAGCTGACTTGTCTGCCCCTTGCAGGCGCATATTGTACTCCAGGGCGAATGATAACTCCACTTCCCTCCGCCCTGAGAGACCTTTTTTCAGAAGTTCGTGCAAAGCGTTTTCTGCAACCCCAATGGAATGGCGAATTCGCTCAAGCTCCACTGGCTCCTTCTTCGCTCTCAACCACTCCACGAGCAAAGGGCAGGCGATGTAGGTCCAGAACGAGCTTTCCCTTTCCAGCCTCCGAAAGTCCTCGCAACTCATACTGTGGCTCTCAAACCCTACATATCTTACCTTGAGTTTCTTCCAGAGCTCGCTAACTGAAGCCGGGAATTGCGTAAACTGCAGAAGCTCCCAATCAGTTGACTCTAATTTGGCCTGCTCTGTGAAGCGCGAATCCACCAGAATCCATTTTCTTTCAGGGGTAATGGCCAAGTACCCGCTATCCCCTGCAAAGCCCGAAAGGTAGTAAAGGTTTTCTCTTTTGGACACTAAAAGGGCATCGAGCCTCAAATCTTTCATCTTTTGCCGCAATTTTTTGAGTCGTCTCTCTCGCGAGCAATTCATTAAGGACAGCCTCCTTGGTCTAACTTGCCCTTGTGGGCAGCCAGCTATACAATTTTAAAAGAATACCTCCTGGAGGTGAAGGATGTCCGGCCATTCCAAATGGCATAACATAAAAGCAAAAAAAAGCGCCGCTGATGCAGAGCGGGGGAAGACCTTCACGAAAATCACCCGGGAAATCACAGCAGCTACCCGTCAGGGCGGTGCAAACCCGGATAGTAATGTCCGCCTGCGCGTTGCTTTAGAGAAAGCCAGGGAGAATAACGTTCCCTCAGATACAGTGAAGCGGGCGATACAGAAGGGGGCGGGGGATTTACCCGGGCAAACTTTCGAGCAAATCACTTACGAGGGCTACGGACCTGGTGGAGTAGCAATTCTGGTAGAAGCATCGACAGATAATCGAAATCGTACTTCGGCATCTATTCGGCATCTTTTCTCAAAGTACGGGGGGAACATGGGTGAAGCCGGATGCGTGAATTGGCTCTTCCAGATGAAGGGGGTCATTCAGATAGACAAAGGGGGCAAGTGGGACGATGATATGATGTTGGCCGCCATCGATGCGGGAGCAGAAGATTTCAAGGAAGAAAAGGATTACCTCGAGATCATCTGCCCGCCGGAAAGCTTGCTCAAAGTAAAGCAGAGCTTGCAAGAGATGAATGCAAGGATTGTCACTGCCGATTTAACAATGGTGCCAAACACTTTCGTATCATTGAGTGGAGAGGAAGCCGGTCGCATGATTTCTTTAGTCGAGGCCTTAGAAGAACATGAGGACGTCGTGCACCTCTATGCCAACTTTGATATTCCCGACGACGAGCTCCAGCGGATTTCCGCTTCCTGATTTGTACCCCAGGAACGAGGAAGACCACAAGATAATCCTCGGGCTAGACCCTGGCACTGCATCGCTTGGCTTCGCCATCATTGCCTGGGAAGAACCCTCGTGGAGGGTGCAGAGCTGCAGTTGCCTGCACACCGACAAGATAGATCCCATGGAAAAGAGAGTTCTCTCGCTATACAGTAGCCTGGGCCAGATTATCCGGACAAACAGGCCCGGTTCAATAGCTTGTGAAGAACTATATTTCAACAAAAATACCCGCACGGCTTTTTCCGTGGGGTCCGTTATCGGAATTATCACCCTCCTCGCCGCGCAAAAAAAAATTCCCTTGTACAAGTATTCTCCGCCCCAGGTGAAGATGGCTATCACAGGCTATGGTCGGGCAAGCAAAACCCAGGTCAAGGAAATGCTCAAGCTGCTTCTGGGCTACAGCGAACTTCCTTCTCTCGACGACGCCACCGATGCGCTGGCCGTTGCTCTATGCCATGCTTATGCAAGAAAATTCAGAAACAGGATCCGTATAGGGAAAAATGATTGAGCGGGTACGCGGACAGGTTCTAGAACAGAGGGAGAACGAGCTCATTCTCCAGATGGGACCGGTGGACCTGCGCCTCTTCTTTTCTCCGAAGCAGGGAGAATTTGTAATCGGATCCACAATCGAACTCTACACTTATCTTCTGGTCAAAGAAGAAGCTTTCGCTCTCTTCGGTTTTCAAAAAAGGGAGGAACTGGAGCTGTTTCGCCGGCTGCTTACTGTTTCGGGAGTGGGACCTAAACTTGCACAGAGCCTGATAGCACATTTGTCGCTGGAAGAGCTAAGTGAGGCCATTCTGAGAAATAATCCCTCCTCTCTTCTCCGTATTCCGGGTATTGGCAAGAAGACGGCCACCCGCATCCTCTTCGCCATGCAGGGCAAACTGCTGGCTCAGGATGAATTTGCCGCGCCGTCTTTATTATGGGCGGAATCCTTACAGGCCCTGATTTCGCTTGGTTTCAGCGAGGCGGAAGCAAGAGAACGTTTGAGGAAAGTGAATTTACAAGATTCTTCCATGACGACAGTTGAGATCGTGAAGGAGGCCCTCCGGCAGTGAAAAAAACTGTTGAAGAGCTCCTGCGCGAGGAAGAAGAACTCGATCTGAGGCCCAGAACCCTTTCCGAATACATTGGCCAAAAGCAGGTCAAGGATTCCTTGAAGATTTCGATTGATGCAGCTATTATTCGCGGAAAGCCAATCGATCACATCCTGATCTACGGCCCCCCCGGCATGGGAAAAACTACGATTGCTGCTGTCGTCGCTCATGAAATGCAGGGGCATCTCTGGCGATCCACGGGACCTGCCATCACCTCTCCGCGCGACCTCGCCACGATCGTAGCTAACCTGGAGAGAGGGGATGTCCTTTTCATCGATGAGATTCACCGCCTGAACTCAGCCAGCGAGGAAAGCCTCTATCCTGTTATGGAGGATTTTACTTTTCACATCACCCTGGGAAAGGGGCCCACAGCTAAGGCTGTAGAAATCCCTCTTTCTCCTTTTACCCTCGTGGGAGCCACAACAAGGGCAGGACTTCTTACGAGCCCACTGCGTGACCGCTTTGGCCTTGTCTTTCGCCTCGGCTATTACTCTCCTGACGAGATGCTGCAAATCGTCAGGAGGTCTGCAACTATCCTCAAAATACGCCTGAAGGAAGACTGCGCCTGGGCAATAGCCCAGCGATCTCGGGGAACGCCCCGGATCGCTAACAGGCTGCTGCAGAGAGTGATTGATTTCGCCTTAGCAAGGAATCAGGGGGTCCTGAACCGTCAGGCAGTGGAGGAGACCTTCAATTTAATGAAGATCGACCGCATGGGTCTGGACGAAATGGATCGCAGACTCCTTAATGTTATCGCCACGCAGTATGGAGGAGGACCAGTAGGAATGGAAGCCATCTGCGCAATACTCGGCGAGGACAGGGCCACTGTAGAAGACGTCTATGAACCATACTTGATCCAGTCCGGCCTACTGGAGCGCACACCGCGCGGCCGCATGCTCACTGAGGAAGCCAAACATCTGAGTCTGGAGGGAGAACTCGATCTTCTCGCGTAAATTTGCCCTCCTCTTAATTTTTGTCGCCAGTCTACTGTCTTTCCCCCTTATCGAAAGCAAGGGAGCTCAAGTTCCAGAGGTGAGAGTCCTTCTTATGGTTGATCCAACCTCATTAAGCACAGGGTTCGCCGGTCCATACACGGTCACATCCCCAAGCGGGAACAAAATTCAATCAGGGTCTGAATCGCTGGAACTTGCCTGGGCAAATGCAGGCCTCTTATGGGTTTCCCTCTTCTGCGGAACCCAGGGCGAGATCGAGAGCATCGTCCCAGCCCACCAGGAGCTCTGGCAGCTCGTGGGGAAGCCAGTTCTGGCCGAGATAGGACGCCGATTAAGCTTGGCTCTGGGACCCTTCGCGGATCTGTCCCAGGCTCAACGGGCACAGGATCAGGCTCGTTCTCGGTTCCCTCAAGCTGAGGTAATTTCCCCCCCTTTTTCACTGCTTTTCCGTCGTCCGGGAAACTCCGATCTCGGTTGGGGTGGAGAGGGCGAAGAGCCGGCACTGCTTTTGTCCCCTTCGGGGGATGATTGCACCTTTTCCCTGAATGGAAGGAGCTATAGAGGAAACCTCGAGCTGTTTTGGAGAGGGGCAGAGCTCAGGATAATCAATATCCTCGCGCTGGAAAAATATCTTTACGGGGTAGTGCCTGCGGAAATGCCTCATGATTGGCACTCTGAAGCACTTAAGGCTCAGGCTTTGGCCTCTCGTTCTTATGCTATGAAAAAAGTCCAGGAAAATAAGAGCGCGGTAGAGGGTTACGACCTTAATGCCACTATTTATGATCAAGTTTACAGAGGGTATGAAGTGGAAAAACCTGAGTCCAATGCAGCGGTGGATGCCACAAAGGGGCAGGTTTTAATGTGCGAGGGCAAGATCATAACGGCTTCTTTTCACTCCTGTTCAGGCGGGCATACGGAAAACAACGAAAACGTCTGGCAGGGTTCTGCCGTGCCTTACCTGAGGGGAGTGCTCAGTCCCGGAGAAGAGGGATCAAAATACTACAGCTGGACCCAGACAGTCACAGCGAGCGAATTTCTGCGCAGAGTGGAGGAGAAGAAAGGCATCAAATTGGGGAATTTTAAACAGCTGAACATCTTGGAAAAGGGGGTGTCGGGGAGAGTAAAGGTGCTGGAGGTCGTCGGGTCCACAGGGACGGCCACCCTGACAGGAGAAGAATTACGGAAAGCAGCTGATCTGCGTTCAAGCCTCGTCTCCCTCGATTATTCTCCCGGTGGAGTGTCTGCTTCTTTGGCGCTGATCGCCTCCTCCGGTATTCACCAGGTTTTGGCTAATACATTGAACATCCTCTCCACTCAGGGAAATAGTCCCGCGTCCCTCCCTTTGGCGATACTCAGTTCCACAGGCCTGATTACTTTAGATGAAACCTACTCACTATCCCTCTCCAGTGACGTGATCACTTTCATCGGGCAGGGATGGGGGCACGGAGTCGGCATGCCACAATGGGGAGCTAAAGCGCGAGCGGAGGAAGGTCTCGCCTATGATAAGATTCTAACTTATTATTACCAAGGAGTTCAGATCGCGAGCCAGTATTGATGACTCAAATTTCCGATTATGATTATCTTCTTCCCCTGGAGCTGATTGCACAAACGCCTCAACGGCCGCGGGATCGTGCCCGTCTCCTTGTTCTGGATAGAACAAGGGGCGAGCTCAGGCACGATCTTTTCCACGCCCTGGGCGACTATCTCTCGCCGGGAGATCTGCTCGTAGTAAACGACACGCGTGTCATTCCTGCTCGCCTCTTTTGCGAACTGGAGGGAGGAGAAAAGGGGGAGTTGCTCCTTCTGCGACCGCGCGACCAGAGTTATTTGTCCTGGGAAGCACTCGTTCGTCCAGGCAAAAAACTAGTACCGGGAACGAGCGCCCGGATAGACAGCGAGAGGGTGAAAGTGATCGAGCGAACTGCTTACGGGGGGAGAATAGTCTTCTTTTCCCTGTTCGACTGGGACTGGCTGGAAAAAAAAGGACAGGTCCCCCTCCCGCCATATATTAAATCTCCACTTGAAGAAAAAGAGGACTACCAGACTATTTTTGCGCAGAAAAGGGGCGCGGTTGCTGCTCCCACAGCCGGTCTTCATTTTACCTCCCACCTGCTGGCCCAATTGAAAGGGAGGGGAATCAATCATACTAAGGTAACCCTACATGCCGGATTGGGAACTTTTCGACCGATCAGAGCGGAGAGGATAGAGGATCATGAAATGCATGAAGAGGAATACGAGGTCACCGAGAAGGTCGCTGAGGAAATTTCCCGAACCAGGGGTGCGGGGGGCAGGGTCGTAGCCTGCGGGACTACCGTGGTGCGTGCACTGGAGACTGCCGCTTTAAAAAGCGGAAAGGTTGAGGCCAGTCGTGGATTCACACGGCTGTTTATTAGGCCAGGTTTTACCTTCAAAGTCACAGACGCGATCATTACCAATTTCCATTTGCCCAAGTCTACGCTCTTGCTTTTAGTCTCTGCTTTTGCCTCCCGCGAATTTATCATGGAAGGCTATCAGATTGCGATCAAAGAAAAATACCGCTTTTTTTCCTTCGGCGATGCAATGTTAATCCTGTGAATACTCATAAATTTTTCCGCTTACTAAAAGAAGACCAAAAATCTCAGGCCCGCATCGGCATCATGGAGACTTCCCGCGGAAGCATAGCTACCCCGGCTTTCATGCCAGTAGGCACCCAGGCAACGGTAAAAGCGCTTACTCCCGAAGAATTAGCCACAATCGGCTCTTCCATCATCCTTTGCAATACCTATCATCTTTTTCTCCGCCCGGGAGTGGAGGTCATTGAAGAATGCGGGGGACTCCATCGATTCATGAACTGGAAGGGCTCTATCCTGACGGACTCCGGAGGATTCCAGGTGCATTCTCTCGGACACCTGCGTAAAATCAGCGAGGAGGGGGTCCTCTTTCGCTCTCACATCGACGGGGCACTGCATCTTTTTTCCCCGGAGGTCAGCATGGAAGCACAGGAACGGCTGGGCTCGGATATCATGATGCCACTCGATATCTGTCTTCCTTTCCCCTCTTCCCTCAAGGAAATCCAGGAGGCAGTATCCCGCACAACACGATGGACTAAGCGGGCCCGAGATTTTCACCGGGATAAACCCGGTCACCTCTTCGCCATCGTTCAGGGCGGCACTTTCCTCAAAGAAAGATTGAGATCCCTTTCAGAACTGGAGGAGCTGGATTTACCGGGCTTGGCCATCGGAGGTTTATCTGTGGGAGAGAAAAAAGAGGGAATGTATGAGGTTTTAGGTGAGCTGCTTCCGAACGCACCCCCGGAGAAACCCCATTATTTAATGGGGGTGAGCGCGCCGAGCAGCCTGGTGAAGTGCGTGGCCTTAGGAGTGGATTTATTTGATTGCGTCCTGCCGACACGATTGGGGAGGAATGGCACTGCCTATACCTCCAGAGGAAAAATAAACATTGATAACTCCTGCTTCCGCATGGATTTCTCCCCCATCGATCCGATCTGCGATTGCTATGTCTGCGAGAACTATTCGCGCGCCTACCTGCGCCACCTATTCCTGGCAAAGGAAATGCTGGCCGGACGCCTGATGTCCTATCACAACCTGCACTTCATGGAGAAGCTGATGCAGGGTATCCGGTCAGCGCTAAAAGAGGATCGATTCCTCGAGTTTCAAGAACTTTTCGAACAAACTTACAAGGAGGGGAGCATCAATGCCTAACCTGATTATCACTTTGGAGGAAGTTAAAAAGAGCCCGATGGCCACAACGTTTATCACTCAGGCGGATTCTTACCTGGAAGCGATCGGTTACACGGAACACGGCTTCCGGCACGCCAACCTGGTAGCGAATATTGCTCTCAATATCTTGAAACGGCTGGGTAGAAGCGAGAGAGAGGCGGAATTGGCCGGGATCGCCGGTTATCTCCATGATCTGGGCAATCTAAGCGGAAGAGAGGGTCACCCCTCCATTGGGGCAATGCTGGCCTTCGAAATTCTGAATCCGATGGGGATGGATATCGTAGAGACTGCCCAGATCATGCTGGCCATCGGTAATCACGACGAGCCTAACGGTATTCCAGCTTCAACCCTCACCAGCGCTTTGATTCTGGCTGACAAGTCAGATATTCATCGCAGCCGTGTTCGCCTGCAGGACAGGGCCAGGTTTGACATTCACGATCGAGTCAATTATGCGGTCACCCACTCTTTCTTGCGTGTCATGGGCGAGGAAATCGCTCTCGAGCTGACCGTTGACACCTCGATCGGGACGGTGATGGACTATTTCGAGATCTCCTTTGCTCGCCTGCTCATGTGTCGCAAGGCGGCGGAGTATCTCGGCTGCCAGTTCCACCTTGATATCAACAAAATAAGATTGTGGTAATCCTCTGACCTTGCTTAGCCGGATAAATATTCCTATACTCTGCAAAGGTCTGCCATAGAAGGAGCGTCAAAAAGTGAACAGGCTTTCAATCAAGGTGATCTTTATCCTGATCGTAGTCGTAGGAGGAATTCTGGCTTTCTATTTTCTTCCTCTGCGGTACGGCTTAGATTTGGCCGGAGGAGTTCATTTCACTTTGGAAGCGGTCGACACGCCTGAAGCCAAAGCCACGCGGGAAGGAGTGGAGGCAGCGATCCGGGTGATTTCCGGACGCGTCAACGCCCTTGGCCTCTCAGAGCCGATCATTCAGGGCCAGGGTGGGGAACGCTGGAACCGGATCATCGTCGATCTTCCCCGCTACCAGGATCCAGAAAAGGCCCGAGAGATTCTCGGGCGAACGGCGATGCTCGAATTCATCGTGGCTAAAGAACGCGTTACGCTCACTTCTACAGATCTCACAGCAACCACCACAGCTGGCGAAACCTATACCCCCACGATCATCTCGGAACCCCGGAGCAGTATTCCCATGCTCCTTCTATATTACGACGCCATGGGAAATCGGAAATTTGCCGTAGTTGGGGGCTATGCAGCCCAGGAGCCAGGATTCGAATCTCTGGATGCCGCCCGCAAAACCATTACTCCCACGCCTGGCCTCAAATTGGAGCTCCCCCGAGGTGAGGTGGCCCTCACTGGCCAGTACCTGGTTGATGCTCGTGCTCGCTTCGGAGAAAAGGGTGAAGCTGAGGTAGGGATAAAATTTAATGAAGAAGGCACGAGCCTCTTCGCCCGGCTAACCAAGGAAACCGTCGGCAAAATGATCTACACGGTTCTTGACAACGATATAGTCTTCGCCGGAACCGTTCAAGAAGAGATTCCCTCAGGCGAAGCGAGGCTCACCGGCAAATTCGATATAAACGAAGCATCCAGCATCGCGGCGCTGCTCAGGGGTGGGGCCCTGCCGGTAAAATTGGTGATTGCCGAGGAGAGGACGGTGGCTCCCACGCTGGGAGAGGCCGCCATTCGCGCCTCTCTCATCGCTGGAATCATTGCTGTTTTACTCGTGGCTCTTTTCATGATTGTTAATTACCGGCTCCTCGGTCTGCTCGCTGATATATCCCTAATGATCTACGTCCTCCTTCTGTTGGCAATTCTCAAGCTATTGGGGGCTGTACTCACCCTCCCCGGTATCGCCGGAGTAGTTCTCTCTGTGGGCATGGCTGTAGATGCCAATGTTCTTATTTTCGAGCGCATCCGGGAGGAGGTGAGAACAGGAAAAACTCTGCGAGGAGCTATCACTTCTGGCTTCGCTAAAGCGTTCCGTACCATAATTGATTCCAACGCAACCACTTTGATCGCCGCCGCCTCGCTTTACTGGTTCGGTACCGGATCCATTCGCGGCTTCTCCATCACCCTTGCCCTGGGAATCCTGGTCAGTTTATTCACGGCGGTTTTCGTCAGCCGGGTTTTCGTCGATCTGGTCGCTCAAACAAAGGTCTCACACAACCTGCCCTTACTTAACATGCATGAACGCTCCTTCTCCCTAATCCGCCCCGGAAAATGGAACATTATAGGTAAGACCAAGCTTTGGTTCTCGTTGTCCCTGGTTCTGATAGTGCTGGGTCTGGCGATGGCTGGCATCAACTGGACCGTCAAATCCGAGAGCCTTCCCCTCAATTTAGGAATCGACTTCACAGGGGGAAGCCGAATTGAATTTACAGCGGAATCGCCGGACAGGCTGGATCCCTCAGTCCTTAAACAAGTTCTGGTCTCCCAGGGTCTTCCGGAGCATCAAATCCAGCCTGTGAACGACTATCATGTCGTAGTGAGGACCAAGGAGCTCAAGTCAGAGCAAACTAACGAGTTGGTCGAGGTCTTAAAGGATAATTTCCCTTCCATTCATCTCTTGGGAGCGGACTATGTCGGCCCGGTTGTAGGCAAAGATCTTCAGCTCAATGCCCTTTACGCAGTTTTACTCGCTCTTCTCGGAATCATTATATATATTTCCATCCGCTTTGAGTTCCGCTTTGCTGTGGCTACAATCGTTGCTTTATTGCACGATATCCTGATCATTATCGGGTTTTTCGCCCTCACTTTTATGGAGGTCAACAGCCCCTTCGTGGCGGTACTTCTTACAGTTACCGGCTATTCCGTGATGGATACAGTGGTGGTGCTCGACCGGATTCGCGAGAACATGCGTTTTCGCAAGAAGGAAACAATACCCGACCTCATCAATCGCAGCATCCTCCAGACTTTCACCCGCTCTATGAACACCACTCTCACCACCTTGCTCGCTATCCTCGCCCTCGTGATATTTGGCGGAAGCTCAATCTTGGATTTTTCGCTCGGCCTCTTTGTGGGAATCGCGACCGGCGCATACTCCTCTTTCTTTGTAGCCACGCCTATCATTAACCTCTGGCTTCAGCGGATGGAGGCCCGGAAAAAGTCAGGTAGGAAGAGGGCTCAGATTTGACAAGCGTATAAAAATCAATAAAAATATCGTCTGTAGCGAAAACAGAAAGTGAAAGCTTTCGGGCGTTTATTATGGCGCAGCAGAGAGACCTGCGGGATTCCAGAGCCGCAGGTTTTTGCTTATGAAGAAAACAGAGACTCCAAAGACAACGAGATTAACCTCAAGCCGGAAGATCGGGCAGCCTGAAACAAAGGTCAGGGTCGCTTTCTATTCAGTTCTTGTAGGTCTGACACTCACAGGCCTGAAGCTTATTGTTGGTCTCCTAACGGGAAGCTTAGGCATATTGTCGGAGGCAGCGCATTCCTTGCTCGATCTGGGAGCGGCTCTAATTACTCTCTTCTCTGTTCGTATTTCGTCCCGACCGCCTGATGCCAAGCATCAATACGGTCACGGCAAAGTGGAGAACTTGTCTGCTCTGGCCGAATCTCTCCTCCTTCTCGCCACCTGCCTCTGGATAGTTTACGAGGCCGTACAGCGGCTGCTGGGCAAGCCCGCCGAAGTGGAAGCGACCTGGGTGGCATTCCTCGTAATGGGGATTTCTGTCATCCTCGATATACTGATTTCCCGCATTCTCTATCGAGGGGCGCGAAAACACTCTTCTCAAGCCCTGGAGGCAGATGCCCTGCATTATTCTTCCGACATCCTTTCCTCCTCCATCGTCATCGCCGGATTGATCGGAGTGCGTTTCGGCTTACCAATCCTCGACCCGATTGCTGCGCTGGGGGTGGCCCTGCTGGTATCAATTGCCGGAATCAGACTTATCAGAAAGACAATCGATGGGCTTGTCGATCGTGCCCCTGCTGGTTTGAACGAGAAGATTCTATCCGAGGTGAGTGAAATTCCAGAGGTAGAGCGCGTTGAAAAGATAAGAATTCGCCCCTCTGGTCCCCACACTTTTATAGATATTGTGGTCTCGGCCAAACGTTCCTATTCCCTCGATCACGGATATGATCTGACAAACCAGATCGAAAAAAAGGTGAGAGAGATTGTCCCCCAAAGCGACATTATGGTGAAGTTCCTTCCTTCTGCCTCCGGTGAAACCATCCTGGATAAGATCCGTGCCATATCCGATCGTTACCCGGAAATCACCGAAGTGCACAATCTGAACGCATACCAGGACAGTGAGAACGGGAAATACTTTCTCAGCCTTCATCTGAAGTTAGACCCAGTCTTCTCGCTCGAGCGCGCACACGCTATAGTTGATCGTCTGGAGAGAGATCTGAAGAATGGAATACCGGACATCTCCGGCCTTACCACGCATCTAGAAGCCACCAGTGATTTTGGCGATGGAAAACAGGAGAGCCTTTCGCCCGGGGAAATCGAGCGTTTAAAAAGGGAAATCCTTCAAGATCCTCGTATCCTCGGAGTGCACGCTATTTCCATACATTCAAGCTCCACGGGAAACCTACTGAGCTGCCATATTCTGATTGAGGAGAGTCTGTCTTTGGAAGACGCCCACAGCGTCACTACTTCGGTTGAGGATAGAATAAAACAGCTGCTTCCCCACATTGATGAGGTCATCGTGCACTCCGAACCGCATCAACCTTAGATGTTATAATCCCCTCAAAGAGGTAGCCTTGACAATTGAGGATCTTGAGCAGAAGTTAAGCCATTGGCCCAGAATTGAACTGGATACTCTCCGCGAAGCTTTCAATTTTGCCTTGAAGGCGCACGGGGGTCAACGGCGCGAGTCAGGCGAGCCGTATATTAATCATCCGCTGCAGGTAGCCTCAATTTTAGCTGAGCTGGAGGCTGATCGGCCGACGATTGTATCCGCGCTGCTTCATGACGTGGTGGAGGACACGCCACAAACGTTAGACTCTCTACGCGCTAGCTTTGGCGATGAAATAGCTGCCCTTGTGGACGGATTGACGAAAATCTCGACTCTGAGTTATGCCTCTAAAGAAGAACGTCAGGTGGAAAATCTGCGTAAGATCTTTCTGGCCATGGCCCGGGATGTCCGTGTAGTATTAATCAAACTGGCCGATCGATTGCACAATTTACGCACGCTCAACTACCTGACCACGCAGAAACAGGAGGAAATTGCGCGGGAAACACTGGAAATTTACGCTCCTCTTGCTTCCCGCCTCGGCGTCTATAAATTGAAATGGGAGCTTGAAGATCTTTCTTTTCGTTATCTGAATCCGGATATATATTTCGATCTGGCTAAGAGAATGCAGCGAAAACGGAGTGAGAGGGAAAGAATCCTGCGCGAAGTAAGTGAAACACTGCAATTGGAGTTAAAGCGACAAAAAATCAATCCCGAAATTCAGTACAGGGCAAAGCATCTTTACTCAATTCATCAAAAAATGCAAAATGACTGGGTTCCTTTCGAAGAGATCTACGATCTTCTCGCTTTGCGCGTTATCGTGAAGGATATACCCAGCTGCTACGAAGTACTGGGGGTCGCACATTCCCTCTTCCGTCCGATTCCAGGAAGGTTGAAGGACTATATCGCCATGCCTAAACCCAATCTCTACCAGTCTTTGCACACAGTGGTGATAGGGCCGGAGGGGGAGCCAGTAGAGATTCAGATCCGTACACAGGAAATGCATAAGACGGCTGAGCTCGGCATTGCAGCTCATTGGCGCTACAAGGAGGGCGGGAAGAGAGACCCTCAAATGGAGAAAAAATTGGTCTGGCTGCGAGAAGTCCTCGAATGGCAGCGAGAACTGGTGGATTCACACGAATTCCTGGAACGGGTCAAGGTTGACTTGTTTGCCGATGAGGTTCTGGTCTTCACCCCCAAAGGGGAAGTCGTGGATCTGCCTGTAGGGGCCACACCGGTTGATTTTGCCTATCATATCCATACTGAAGTGGGCACGCATTGCGCCGGTTCAAAAGTGAACGGCCGGATCGTCCCCCTCAGCTACCACTTGCAAACAGGAGACCGGGTGGAAATTATCACCAAGCAGAGCACTTCCCCCAGCAGAGACTGGTTGCAGTTCGTCCGGACTTCGTCCGCTAAAGGCAAGATCAAAGCCTTCTTCCGCCAGAAGAACCGGGAGGAGAATATCAGCGAGGGAAAGGGCATTTTCGACCGATCTCTGCGCAAGCAATTCGCGGAAGCAGAAGAATTGGTATCGATCATCAAGTCATTGAATCTGGAGAGCGAGGAGGAGCTCTTTCTCGCCTTAGGGCAGGGACAAGTGACACCACAACAGATTTTGACAAATCTCCAAAGGCTTCGGCAGGAAAAGGAACAAGAGGGTCTCCCCATAGTTACCACGCGCCACAGAGAAAGCGAACCGCAGGTCATGGGCACGGAAGGCCTCCTTGTGCGTATTGCCGGCTGCTGTGCCCCCTTGCCGGGGGATCCTATCGTAGGCTACATAACTCAAGGGAGAGGAATTTCCATCCATCGCTCGGATTGTCGGAACCTGCTTACTTTCCCCGAGAAGGAAAGGAGAGTGGCCCTTTCCTGGCCTAAGGAGAAAACGGGAGGTTTTTATCCGGCTCAGCTCTTTCTCCGGGCTGCCAATCGGCCTGGCGTGCTGAAAGACATTACTTTCGCTATCGCCGAGGAGGAGATAAACATTCAGGAAATAAATGCTTATCCATTGCCTTCGGAACTCACCGGAATTGACCTAACCGTACAGGTTCAGGATCTCTCCCAACTGCGTCAATTAATGAATAAATTGGAGGGCATCCCTTCAGTGAACAGAGTACGGAGAAAATAAAATGCGGGCAGTCCTACAAAGAGTGAAGAGCGCATCCGTGAAGGTCAAGGGTCGGGAACTTGCGCGGATTAAGCGGGGTCTCCTCGTTCTGCTGGGCATAAGCCGGGATGACCGGGAGGAGGATGCCTCCTTTTTAGCTCAAAAAATCGCTGTCTTGAGAATCTTTGAGGACTGCTCCGGTAAGATGAATCTGTCGCTCAAGGATATCGATGGAGAGATTCTCGTCGTCTCCCAATTCACTCTCTTTGCCGATACGCGGAAAGGAAGACGACCTTCCTTTACCATGGCCTCTTCGCCCGAGAAAGCTTCATCCCTCTATCATTTATTCCTCAAAGTTCTCAAGAAGGAGGGATTTTCCCCGAAAACGGGTGAGTTCCAGACTTTGATGGTGGTCTCTCTGGAAAATGATGGGCCTGTGACCATCTGGCTGGATTCCAGAGAGAAATAGGGATAGAATAGGGGGCACTAATCATGGGGACATAGCTCAAAGGGAGAGCGCTTCCCTCGCACGGAAGAGGTTGCGGGTTCAACTCCCGCTGTCTCCACCAATGGCTGATTCTCGTTTTTCCATCTAAGCTATTACAATGGGGAAAAGAATTTTTAAGATATTTCTGCGCTTTGTGGCCCTAATGGCTATTATTTTCCTCGCCCTTTCCATAGGCTTTGTTTCAGCGGCCCTGACTTATCTATACGCTTTAGGCATTAACCCCACCGAGATCTCGCAGATAGCCATTAACTGCCCTAATTTAGCTTTGACGAGCGAAATATACGATCGGAACGGTAACCTCCTCGCCCAGGCCTGGGGAGATGAGTTCAGGTATCCCGTCTCGCTCTCACAGGTCCCTCAGGCACTCATCGATGCCATCGTAGCCACGGAAGACAAAAATTTCTGGCGACACAATGGGATAGACCTGCCTTCCATCCTGCGGGCGATCTCCGCCAACATCCAGATCGGAATGTTAGTGGAGGGCGCATCGACAATTACTCAACAGCTCGTCCGCCAGTTTTTCCTCTCCTACGAGTCCACCCTGAAAAGAAAAATCACGGAGGCTCTTCTGGCGCTGAGAATGGAAACTCAATACTCAAAAGAAGAGATTCTGCAAATTTACCTTAATTCGATTTACTTCGGAGAAGGGGCTTACGGCGCAGAGGCAGCTGCCCGAACTTATTTCGGCAAACATGTGCAGGATCTCAACCTGCCAGAATCCGCTTTTCTCGCAGGCTTAATAACTGCTCCTTCCGTGCTATCTCCTTATACAAACTTCCAGGTGTCGAAAAACAGGCAATTGGAGGTCCTGAAGCGGATGCAAAAGAATGGAATGATCTCCGAAGCAGAAGCCGCCCAGGCGGCGGCTTATTCGCTAACCTTCCGAGATACCAGCGTGACCTCCTGGCAGGCACCATATTTCGTCGATTGGATTAAACAGCTCCTGATCGATAAATACGGGGAAGAGGAGTTGTTCCAAGGAGGGCTACGTGTTTATACCTCGCTCGATCTGCGCCTGCAGAAAATGGCAGAGGAAGGAGTCAGAGAGGCGATAGGGTACTGGCAGGGAGAGAAAGTTTGGCCAGTGGAACTGGTCGATGGCAGGGGAGTGCCTCAGCCGCAATTAGCTCTTGTCGCTATTGACCCGCAAAACGGGGATGTGCTGGCAATGATCGGAGGAACGAGTTACAAGGACTCCGAATTTAATCGCGCCTTAGCGCTGAGGCAACCAGGGTCGGCCTTCAAGATCTTTGTCTACGCTGCTGCCCTGGAGGAAGGTACTTTACACCCAACAGATATCCTCGTTTCTGAGCCGATCCAGATTGAAGGATGGTCCCCTTCAGAGTACCGGGAGAATCCATTTGCCGGAAAGCGTTATTACGGTCCATTGTCAGTGCGTGAAGCACTTGTGCATTCTTCAAACATTGCGGCGCTGAAGGTAGCAATGAAGGTCGGACTAGACAAGGTAATCCAGTATGCGCAAAAGATGGGAATAACCACGCCCCTTCTCCCCTATCCCTCCCTGGCCATAGGCTCAAACGAAGTGAAACCCATCGAAATGGCTCAAGCTTATGCCATTCTCGCCACGAACGGAATCAGGTACAATATTCGCCCGCTTCTGCGCGTGGAAAAATGGGATGGAACCTTATTGGACGAATTCTCCCCCGAAGCGAAGCAAATCATCTCAGCTAAAACAGCCTGCCAGATGACCGATTATTTCACCTCGGTAATAAAAGCCACCAGTGCCTACATTCCCGAATTACCCTCGGCCGGAAAAACCGGGACCACTGACCTATTTAAAGACGCCTGGTTCTGCGGCTATACGCCACATATTTCCTGCGTTGTTTTTACAGGCAACGATTCTGCTTCCGTTCCTTTTTCTACGCGCTATAATATCGGCATGTATCTCCCGGCAAGTATCTGGAGATCTTTCATTAGCAGGGCGAAGGAATTGATCAGAATCGATGAATTTGAGATTCCGCCGGGGGAAGAAAAGGTAACGGTTTACATCTGTGAAGATTCAGGTCTGTTGGCTACAGATTTTTGTCCTGAAGACAGGATTAAAAGAGAAGTCTTTCTAGAGGGAACCAGCCCAACAAGGTGGTGTCCCTTGCATCGCGAGCAACTGTCACCTTAGGCGAGAAGGAGGTCAGGAACATCAGAAAAGCGTACATTGAGGATCTCAAACAATTCATCGATCAGGAAGTCATTATTGAAGGCTGGGTCTATAACACCAGGTCTTCTGGTTCCGTACAGTTCGTTCTGGTCCGCGATGGCACCGGGATTGTTCAGGTTGTGGCCAACAAAGGGAATCTGGCCGAGCAGATATTCGAGGAAGTAAAACATTTGACGCAGGAATCCTCCCTGCAAGTTAAAGGCCGTGTGCGTCGCGAACTGCGCGCGCCTGGAGGGGTCGAAATGGATCTCAGTGAACTGAAAATCATCTGCTCTGCCAGTGACTACCCGATCACACCGAAAGAGCACGGCGTCCCCTTCCTGATGGAGCACCGTCATCTCTGGCTTCGATCCAGCCGCCAGGCTGCTATCTTGCGCATTCGAGCCACGATCATCAAGGCCTGCAGAGATTTTCTGGATTCCAGGGGGTTTCTCCTTGTCGATGCTCCCATTCTGACCCCCTCCGCTGTCGAGGGAACAACCACTCTTTTCCAGCTCGATTATTTTGGAGAAAAAGCCTACTTGACCCAGAGTGGTCAGCTTTATAATGAAGCTGCATGCATGGCCCTAGGCAGAGTTTATTGCTTTGGTCCGGCTTTCAGGGCAGAGAAGTCACGGACTCGTCGTCACCTTACGGAGTTATGGATGCTGGAGCCAGAAGCGGCCTTCTATACCTTCGAAGACAATCTGCAACTGCAGGAGGAGTTAGTCTCCTACGTCGTCGAGGAAATTCTTACTAAGAGGGAGCCGGAGCTCAAGACCTTAAAACGTGACTTGTCCACTCTCGCCAAGGTTAAATCGCCCTTCCCGCGCATTACCTACGATCAATCTCTGGAGATGCTAAAGAAGAACAACCTCTCCCTCGAATGGGGGGAGGATTTTGGCTCGCCGCACGAGACAATCATCTGTTCCCAATTCGAGAAACCCGTATTCGTCACTCACTTCCCTCAGGCCTGCAAAGCTTTCTACATGAAACCCGATCCTCGCCGGCCGGAGGTAACGCTCTCCGCAGATCTATTAGCTCCCGAGGGATTTGGAGAAATTATCGGAGGGTCGGAAAGAATCGACGACCTCGCTCTTTTGGAAAAAAAGCTGAAGGAACACCACCTGCCCGAGGAACCTTATCGCTGGTATCTTGACCTGAGACGATTTGGTTCCGTACCTCATAGCGGGTTTGGCCTGGGTATCGAGCGCACAGTATACTGGATATGCGGCCTCGAGCATATAAGGGAGAGTATCCCTTTCCCCCGCCTCTTAGAGAGGATATATCCTTAATGGAATATATTTACGCCCCGCGCGGGACACAGGATATACTCCCTCCTGACTCAGAGCTCTGGTTTCAGCTCGAGTGCCTAATCCGACGCATTGCTCGAAATTTCGTCTACGGTGAAATACGGCTGCCACTTTTTGAGCTTTCAGAGTTATTCCAGCGAGGAGTGGGAATGGAGACAGATATCGTCTCCAAAGAAATGTACACCTTCCAGGACAAAAGGGGACGTAGTCTCACCCTGCGCCCTGAAGGGACGGCAGGGGTGGCCAGGGCTTATCTTCAGCATCAGCTGGCCAATCGAGGACTTCCCGTCAAGCTGTATTACCTGGGCCCAATGTTCCGCTACGAGAGACCGCAGGCCGGCCGATATAGACAACATCATCAGTTTGGGTTTGAGGCAATCGGCGGAGAGGAGCCGGAACTGGATGTCGAGATCATAACCCTTGCTATCTCTATTTATATGGAGCTGGGGATTTCGCAGTTTCAAGTCCTCTTGAATTCAATTGGGTGCCGGAAGTGCCGACCTCTCTTTCTCGAAGAATTAGAGAGAGCCCTGCAAGCAAAACTCGGGGAGCTCTGCGACGATTGCCAAAGACGGTTCTCTCGTAATCCCTTACGCATCTTAGATTGCAAAAATCCTTCCTGCGTGCGGGTTCTCGATTATGCTCCGCGCCCTACAGATCATCTCTGCTCGGAATGCCAAATACATTTCCAAACGATCGAGAGCTTGCTCACGGAAATGGGGCTTGCTTTTAAGATTGAGCCCAGACTGGTACGCGGCCTCGATTACTATACCCGTACCGTCTTCGAGATAATCTCTCCCGAGTTGGGGGCTCAGAATTCTCTCTGCGGCGGGGGTCGCTACGATAACTTGGTGGAGACGCTTGGCGGTCCTCCTACTTCCGCTGTAGGTTTCGCCGGAGGAATGGAACGGGCACTATTAATCATGCAGAAAAAGGGTAAAATATTCGGCGCTGAGAAACCCTCCCTTTTCATTGTGCATCTCGGTGAATTAGCCCGCAAAAAGGCCGTGGCTATGGCTTTAGAAATGCGCAGGCGGGGAATCGCCGTTGATCTTATTTACCCAGAGCGCAGCCTCTCCTCTCAGCTCAAGACAGCAGATCGAAAGAAAGCTGCCTACGCCATTATTCTGGGGGAAGAAGAGTTAGCCAGGGGAGTCAACTTGCTCAAGAACCTCAGGACAGGAGAGCAAGAGGAAGTACCCTCCGCTACCTTGCTTGCGAGGTTGGATTCTATCTTTTATGATTGAAAAAACCCTGCGGTGTTGGTGATGAAGGGTAAAGGTATGAGCCAACACAAAAACAAAGGGATTCTGATCCAGAGCTTGACGGGAATTATCCCTCCCTCTGCTCGGTTAGGAAACCCACCTGCGAGTTGCAGGTTCATCACCCCCCCTCACACGGCACGGTGGGGTTAAGTAGGTCTTAATTCAAACAGAAGGGCCAGACTTTGTCCCTGGGGCGGATGTGGAAGGAGCGGTCTGCGCGATCGAAGCTCGTAGTTGCCCTTTGCCTGCTTTAACAGTGGTAAGAGCTTTCTCCAGGACGCCTTCGAGTTTCGTCAGCAGTGATTCGGCATAGGCTTCAGCATCTCGCTTCAGCGCCCTGGCTTCCTCTCCTCTTCGTTCCCAGATCTCTCTGCTTTTAACCTCCGCCTGTTTGATTATTTCGCTCTCTGAAACAAGAGCCTGGGCTTGTGCCCTGGCCTGCTGTAATACTCTTTCGGCTTCCTGCTGGGCTTCTTCCAGAACTTTCTTGCGCTCCTGCAAAACCCATTTGGCCTGGGAAAGTTCCTCGGGGAAGCCTTCTCTGATCTGATCAAGAAGCTCCAGCATCCTATCCATATTGATCGTCACATTATGCGTGAAAGGAATTTTCTTGCCCTGATCAATTAAAGACTCAATCTCGTCAAGAAGTTCTAAAACCCCGATTTCCTCCAACCCCTTTCCGATCTGAATTTTTCCCGCAACCTCTCCTCAACTACGGGTGGAACAAATTGCCTGACAGGACCACCGCTTGAGGCGATTTCCTTAACCAGACTGGAGCTCAAGAAAGAATATTGAAATGAAGCAGCCAGAAAAACGGTCTCCACTCCAGGGTCGAGCTCGTGATTCATCAAAGCCATTTGCAGTTCATATTCAAAATCTGACAATGCCCTCAATCCTCGTACGATGACGTTAGCCTGCTCTTTTTTCATATATGCTACGAGCAAGCCGGAAAACGTGTCAATATGTACATTGGGCAACTTCGCTGTCACCTCTTCAAGCATATATGCTCTTTCTTCGAGCGTAAATAGATGTTTTTTAGCTCCGTTATCGATCACAGCCACCACGATGCCAGAAAAAATAAAAGAAGCCCTTTCAATAACATCAAGATGACCAAATGTCACTGGATCAAAGCTTCCAGGTACTACTGCTTTCATTAGTCTGACCCCTTTCTTCGATAAAGGGAAAGCACGGTATCTCCATACCGGTAAGAGCGAATCAGCTCCAATCCTGAAATTTCACCACTATTTTCCCGAACAGAGTGCTCCGCCACGATTATAGCATGATCAGTCAGGATGGAAGCGTGCACTAATCGAGAGAGCGTTATTCTGACAAGTCCCTTTTCATAGGGAGGATCGAGAAAAACCAGATCAAATAGCTCTTTCAGTTCTACAAGACGAGGAAAGGAATGAATAGCATCAGCGCTGATTATTATCCCGCGGAAGTTTGACTGCTCCATGTTTTGGCGCAGCAAGCGCAGAGAGGTGGTGGATTTCTCAACAAAAACACAGAAGCGTGCGCCACGACTCAAGGCCTCGAGGCCAATGCTCCCGGTTCCAGCGTATAAATCGAGGAAGGAGGAGCCGGGAAGTTTCGAGGCCAGAATATTGAAAAGCGCCTCTTTGACCTTTCCAGAGGTAGGCCTGAGGTTCTTCTTCGGCTTATAACAAAGCCTTTTGCCCCTGGCCTTTCCTCCGTAAATACGCACTTCAGCCGACCTCGATAAATTCGCTTTGAAAGGGGAACCTCCTGCTCAGCATCTCCCCTAAAAGGGGAAAATCCTTGAATAGCTTTTTACCTTGATAGTGAGCCAGTTCAAAGGCTATCTCCCGGCAGCGTTCGAGTATCTCCTGGTCCTGGGGCGAAAACAGGTCTGCCAACTTCAATTCCGGTGCACCATGCTGGGTGGTACCGAAAAATTCTCCTGGGCCGCGAATCCTCAAGTCTTCTGCCGAGATAACGAAGCCATCATTTATGCGCACCATTACATCCAGTCTCTGGAGGGCCTCATCTTTTTTCGGATTCGCCATGAGGATGCAATAAGATTTGTAGGGCCCGCGTCCAATCCTCCCCCTCAATTGGTGAAGCTGGGCCAGGCCGAACCTGTCTGCATCCCAGATAACCATTACTGAGGCGTTCGCTACATCTATTCCTACTTCAATTACCGTGGTGGAGACAAGGATCTGTGTCTCTCCCTGACGGAAACTGGTCATTACTTCATCTTTTTCCCTGGCGCTGAGCCTTCCGTGCAAGAGGCCCAATTTCAAATCCGGGAAGACCTCTGTCTCCAATCTCTCCTTCAGGGCCTTGGCTGCCTGAAGGGCAAAGGCCTCATCCTTTTCCTCAATTACTGGACAGACAATGTAGGCCTGGCGGCCTTCCTGGAGCTGGCGGCGGAGGAATTTGAATACCTCAGTCTCTCGATCCGAATGGACAAGATAGGTGACAACGCTTTGCCTGCCTGGAGGAAGACCTCTTATCACACTCAAGTCGAAGTCTCCATAAAAAGTTAAAGCGAGGCTGCGGGGAATCGGGGTAGCTGTAAGCACCAGAACATCGGGGCTCTGTCCTTTTTCTACGAGTATCTTTCTCTGTAAGACCCCGAATCGATGTTGCTCATCGATTACCGTCAGGCCCAGCTTACGAAAGCAGACCCGCTCCTCTAACAGGGCATGGGTCCCGATCAATAGGTCGATGCTTCCAGCTTCCAGCTCTTCAAGTAAACGGGAGCGTATGGAAAAACGGGTACCGCTCGTCAGAAGGGCAATCTTCACGGGCAAATCCTCCAGCAACTCCTGCAATACAAAAAAATGCTGTTCCGCTAGTATCTCGGTTGGTGCCATCAAAGCTGACTGATAGCCGCTCTGTATCGCAGCGAGCATAGCGTAGGCGGCAATGACGGTCTTCCCTGACCCCACTTCCCCCTGCAAAAGGCGATTCATGGGTTTACTTGCTTGCATGTCCTTTTCGATCTCTTGCAGAGCATCTCTTTGTCCTTCAGTGAGCTGAAAAGGAAGACCGTGCAAAAATTTCCCTGTCAGCTCTCCCTTTGTACTCATCGGAATACCATGCTTTCCCTTTCGCTCCGACCAGCGTAGAGCAAAGCTTAGCTGCAGAAGAAAAAGCTCCTCGAAAATGAGTCGGCGTTTGGCTTCATCGAGCGCGGAGAAGTCCTCAGGGAAATGGATCTTGCTCAGAGCCACGCGCAGAGGCATCAGACTTTCGCGCGCCAGGATGGTCGGAGGCAGAAAATCTGGTACAAGCGGCGAATACTTGTCGATGAAGTCCTTCATCTTGCGACGCATAGCACGCTGCTTTAAGCCTGCTGTGAGCGAATAAATCGGGACAATGCGGCCCGAATGGATGGGGTCCTTATCCTCTTCCAAAATCTCCCAATCGGGAGAAGAGATCTGCACCGGCCCGAAGCGTCTGGAAACGCGACCGGACAGAATAACCTCTGCTCCAGCTGGAAACTCTTTCTTCAGATAAGGCTGGTTGAACCACACTGCTTCCAGGCGACCACTGCCGTCTGAGATGGCCACCTTGAGTAATCTGATCCCCTTCCTCGGGATTTGCTCTCTCGCACCTAATACTCTTCCCTTTATGGTCGCCCAGTCTCCCTCCTTAAGGGTAGAGAAGGGACGAAAATGAGTGCGGTCTTGGTAAGATCGAGGAAAGTAATAGAGGAGATCGATAAGGGATTTGACCCCAACCTTCTCGAAAAGCCTTGCTCGAGAAGGGCCGATTCCCTTAGCGTATTGAACAGGGGAAATCAGCTCTGGCCAGGCGAGAAACTTGTTCACTCCTCAAAGGAGACAACGTAATAATAGTAGGGCTGCCCCCCGTATTGGAGATCAACTTCTGCTAGAGGCAACGACTGCTTTAAAGCCTGAAGCAGGTCCTCCGCTTCCTCTTCGGGAATTTCTTCCCCTCGATAGATACCCACTATACCACCCGAGGTATTTTTTGTCAGCTCTTCCACAACCTTCAGACAGACTTCCTGTGGATCTTCGCCTACAATAGAAAGAGTACCATCAACAAATCCAATAATTGCCCCCTTCTGGAAGGAAAAGCCGTTCATGCCGCCATCACGCACCGCGTAAGTGACCTCACCACAATGAACAAGCTGAATAGCCCGTTCCATCGCTCTTACATTCTCTTCCAAGGGCTGATTGCTCTGAAAAGTCAGGCAAGCTGCGATACCTTGCGGCAAATTGCGAGTTCCTACTACCGCTATTTTTTTCCTCCCCATGCTCTTGGCCTGCAGGGCCGTGTTGATAACATTGGCATTATTGGGCAGGACAATAACCTCCGCCTTTCTGACGTTCTCAATCGACTGCAGGATCTCCTGAGTCGAAGGGTTCATCGATTGTCCCCCCATTACTGTCCCTGCAACGCCGAGGCTCTTGAAGATTTCCTCAAAACCTTCTCCGGCATACACGCTGATGACGGCAATGCCTTCCGGAGTTTTTTCTGTCTGGGACTGCTGTTTGAAATCCTCATGTTGTCGGATCATGTCCTCGATGATCACTTGGTCAAGAGAGCCAAACGAAGCACTGGCCTCCAGCAGTTGCGTTGGCTGATTGCTGTGGATATGAACCCTTACTAAGTCTCCTCCTCCAATCACCAATAAGGAATCGCCCAGAGGTTTGAGCCGAGACTCCACCACATTCCGATCCAGATTGCAGCCCCGGATCAGAAATTGAGTGTCATAGCGGTAGTCAAGCTCCTCTCGGAAAATTTCCTCCTTTTCTATGCAAGCTTTCGGCGAAACCTGAGCAATAGGCAGGTCCACTCCCTTCAATCTAGCAATTGCGCCTTCGATGAGAAAGACCAGTCCCTGTCCGCCAGAGTCGACCACCCCTGCTTCTTTGAGTACCGGAAGAAGGTGGGGCGTATTGGCCAGGGCCACCTGCGCGGCGAAAAGGATCTCTTCTAAAAAGACGGTCAGGTCATCCATTTCTTTGGCCTTAGATGCTGCTAAGCTTGCCTCCCGCGCTACGGTGAGTATAGTGCCCTCGACTGGTTTCATTACGGCTTTATATGCAGTCCGCGCTGCTTCTCCGAAGGCTTCAGCAAGGTCGATTATGGTCAGTTTCTCCTTTCCGTCAATCGAGCGACCGAACCCACGAAAAAGCTGGGAGAGGATCACGCCGGAATTACCTCGTGCTCCGAGAAGGGAACCCTTGGTGAGTGCCTCTGCGAACTCACGCATCGATTGAGGATGGTTAGAATTCAGCTCTTCCAGTGTTGACAGAAGGGTCAGATGCATGTTCGTGCCGGTATCCCCATCGGGGACCGGAAAAACATTGAGAGCATTTACGATTTCTTTATTTTTCTCCAGGTGAAGGGCTGCGCCTTCCAGTAGAGACAAAAGGACCTGAAAATCGATCTGGGAAAGCCTGGGGTTGAGTGAGGTTTTCTCGGGCTCATTCCTCATGAGTTCTCACATTACAAACGACGATTTCCACTTGGAAATTTTCCAGGTGAGTCATGGAGCTTATCCGAAACTTAACCTGTTCCTGGATATTCCTTACAACTTCAGAAATTCGCACCCCGAACTCCAGGATAACGAAGAGAGTTAAAGTAACTCCCTGAGGCAGAAATTGCACATCCACGCCCTGCGCCAGGTTCTCACGCTTCAGGAACGATTGTAGAAAATCTGTGGGCGTTCTTTTGGTCATCCCCACTACCCCATAACATTCAGTAGTGGCGTAGCCGGCAATTTTAGCCAGGGCCTCTCGCGCCATGTAGATTCTGCCAAGCTTGGTCTCCATAATCGCCTGCATTGTAACAAATAGAAATCTCCTTTTCCATAGCGCTTTTTTGCTCCGGAATAACCCTGAAGAATAAAGCGTTTTCTCTTTAGAGTTCTAACTGAAGGAGAAATTCGATCAAGGCCAAGTTAAACCTTCATTACGTTCGTGTAAGGTATATATATGGGGACAAGGACAGCAAAGGAAAATGGGTCGCTGATATAGACTTTGATCTTCAAGTCCCTGAAACCGGAATACGTGCTGAAGGATTGAGCGCCAAGATTATCCAAACTTCAGAAGGAGTGAAGCAGGTCAAGCTCTCGCTTCCTGAAAACGAGGAATTTGACTCTATTCGAGAGCCCTTAAGCCAGTACCTGATGGTCACTTTCTTCTGCAAGGACGGTAAAATTAACATCTTCAAGCAGACCTTCATGCTTGGCTTGAATAATATCATTTTGCGAGGAGTCGCTTACGAGTCCGACTTTTGAGGCTGTTTGGATGAAAGGAAAATAATGGAGAAGCTGATCAGAAAGTGGGAAGAAACCGGATTTATCAATGATCCAAAGGTCTTACAGGCTTTCCGGCAGGTTCCGAGGAAAAATTTCGTCCCTGAGAAATTGTGGGATTACGCCTGCCTCGACTCTCCCATTCCGATCGGGTACGGTCAAACGCTATCTCAACCCTCGATAGTCTCTTTGATGACACAGGCGCTGGAATTGGAAGAGACCCACAAGGTCCTCGAGATTGGGGCAGGTTCCGGCTATCAAACTGCAATCCTGGCTCAGATCGTAAAAAAAGGCAAGGTTTTCGCAACCGAGATAATCGACGAACTGGCGGCAAAAGCCAGGCGCTTGCTGAAGGAGTTAGGAATAGCTAATGTGGAAATCCTGCTAGCTGATGGCAGTGAGGGGTATGTTGCGGAAGCACCTTTCGATCGAATTATTATGACCGCCCTATCCCCGCGAATTCCCGAACAATTATTTCCCCAGCTGAAGAAGGGAGGAATCCTGGTCTGTCCGGTCAATCTCCAGGGTGGAGGGGAACTCCTGCAGTTTAAAATTATCCAGGGCGAAGCACATCAGAAAAGCCTGTGCCGCTGCGCCTTCGTTCCCTTGAAAGGCAAGTATGGTTTTCCCGAAGAGGGAGAGTAAGCCATTTGCCTTCATCAGGCGCTTGTGCTAAATTCTTGAGGAATTTCGACCAAGGAGACTTCTCATGGCAAAATGTGCTATTTGCGGGAAAGAACCGGCCACAGGCAGCAAAGTGAGCCACTCCCATGTAAAGACAAAGAGGCGCTGGCTTCCTAACCTGCAAAAAGTCAAAACGGATATCGAGGGCAATGTCAGAACTATCAGGGTCTGCACGAAATGCTTAAAAGCTGGCAAAGTCAAGCGAGCGGGCTGAGAAAAAGCTAATTACTGTGAGGCAGGATTGCCAGGAGCAATCCTGTTTTCTTTCTTATCCGAACTATGTTTTGAATGAATGCATTGGAAATACCCCTCGTTTCCCCTACTCTCAAACTGTCACCATTGAGGGGATACTGACACCCCTCAACCTCCACCCCTTCCACATCGGTTAAAGGGAGCAGAGAAATCAATTGTCCTGGCTCACGAACCAGTTGAATTTCCCCAGGTACTAAAAATATTTCGCTTTCTCGATTGAGCATCCGCCCCCTCTTTCCCTGAGAATCTATCTTCACGAGGAGCATCAGATTCGCAAGAGCATGATCGATGCGCTTCCCCAAGCCACCGATGAGGACAATTTCTTTCACGCCTGAGGACAGTGCGTACTCCAGAGCAAGTTCGGCATCAGTCTGGTCCTTTTCTGCAGGGAAGTTCCTGACCTCCAGGATGTATGGTTCAAGTTGCGCCAATTCTCCTTCCTCAAGCGAATCAAAATCTCCCAGCAATACCTGGGGAAATAGGCTGCGCTGCTTGAGCGCTCTCACTCCACCATCGGCAGCAATGATCAGCGCCCCGGGAATCAGTTCCTGCCAGTAATTAACAGGAACTGATTCCCCGTTCAGAAAAATCAGGATCCGCTTCCAGCCTGAACCCACTTCAATCGAGGCCACAGCAAGGTCATAACGTATACTGAAATAAGAATTTCCGGGAGCATGAAGCTGCTATTATAAGCTAGGGAGTACAAGTAAGCATTCCAACCGGCGGGAGCATAACTTGCAAAAAAGATGATGCCGGAAAGGAAATGCGAGAAAAGACGAGCCAGCCCCCCTAAGGTGATACCAAAAGCGAAATTCTTTTGAAAAAGCCCTGTTATCCCCAGCAGGCCGAAAGCGATTGGGTAGTCAAGAAAAAACTGTGCTGGATGGTAGAAATAGGGCGAGAGAAGAAAGTCATAGAGGCCGAAGATCACCCCAGCAAATGCTCCCACCGCCCAACCTCTCTTCAGGGAGAGGTAGAAGATGGGCACCATGGAAGCAATGGTGATCGATCCTCCTTGAGCCCAGATGCGGAAGGAGGGGATTAATTGCTTGGAAATGAATTTCAGGGCGAAGGCCAGGGCAAGCATCACACCAACCTCAACCCAATCCTTGGTTGTCAGTTTCTTCACCTGGAAAAGAATAAGAAGAGCTCCACCGATTAAAGCTCCGCCAAAAGAGAGCCATCCTGCTGTGCCAATATCCATTATCTTTGCCTCCTCAACGAAAAACGCCCCCAGCATAGGAGCGTCTCGCCATTTATTTCCCTACGCTGGCATAACCCAGTTCAGGTTCGATGGGTTGGGACCGGCACTAATCCCTCTCAGCCCTACAGGGCACCCCATTGTCTGCTTTTATTATACTTTTTCTGCGGCTTTTGGCAAGAACTTCCTCTCAGCTGCCCGCAAGCCGCAGCAATATCCACCCCTTGAGGTTTGCGGAAGGTAACCGAGATCGCGCTGCGACGCAGCGCATTTAGAAAATCCCTGGTTCTCTGAGGAGAAGAAGGGTGATAATCCGAGCCAGGAATCCGATTAAAAGGAAGAATGTTCAGACGAAAGGGCCTCCCTTCAAGCAATGGGACAAGGTCAATGGCCTGCTCCGGCGAATCGTTCACTCCCTCTAATAGTAGGTACTCCAGGGTAACCCGGTTCCCCGAGGAGATCGCATAACCGGATAGAAGAGATAGAGCCTGGCCAAGCGGAAGCAGTTTAGTGCTGCGTGCAATCAGCTCGTTTCTGAGAGCATCGTTCGGCGCATGAAGGGAGTAAGCTAATTCTATTGGCGGAAGGGCAGAAAAACATTGATCCATTCCCTCTGGACCGACGGTCGAGACAGTGATTTTCCTCCTGCTTAAAGCCCGTCCCTGTCTATGTTGCAAAACTATCAGGGCTTTCCGCGTTTCAGGCCAGTTGAGAAAGGGTTCTCCCATCCCCATGAAGAGAATCCTGGAAGCTCTTTCCCCGCTGTGCGCTTCCATCAGCAATACCTGCGCCAATTCTTCTCCCGCGCTTAGGTTACGCTGGAAGCCGTTCTGCCCGGTAGCACAGAAACGACAACGGACAGGGCAGCCTGCCTGAGTGGAAACGCAAGCGGAAACCCAGGATGTCTGAGAGGTCTGGTAGTGAAGCATGACGCTTTCCAGCAGTTCTCCATCGTGCAAGCGCCAGAGGTACTTTTCTGTCCCATCCTTTGATCGCCGCACATCCATGAGCGCCGGCCATCGCTTTTCGGAAAAGTCTTGCGCCAATCGACTCCTGAGGAGGGTCGGGAGATTGGTCATCCTGGTGAACGAGAATTCGCATCTCTCGAAAATCCACTCCCATATCTGTTTCGCCCGAAACAACCTTTCGCCTTTGGCGGCAATGTATGACTCCAGCTCCTCCCAGCTCAGGTCTAAAATGAACCCCATATCTCTCCTTGCTCCACTCTTCCTCCGCAGAGAAAATCTCCGGCCTCCATTATTCTCTTCCCTTCCTGTTGCAAAGACCGCACCTCTAACGATCCTTCTCCGCAACCCACGATAAGGCTGCTTAGCCCCTTGGTTTGAACGAACCCAGGGGCTAAGGTCAAATCCTTTCTGACCCGAACCCGCCATATTTTGATCCGAACAGCCCTGCCTTTGAGCGACCTACACGTATACGCCCCTGGCTCAGGGTTCAGTGCCCGGATTAAATTCCGAATTCGCTCGGCCCCCTCCCTCCAGTTGATTTCACAATCCTGCGCTCTAATCTTGGGCGCCCAACTGGCAAGCCGAGAGTCCTGTTCTATGGGCCTCAATTGACCCTTCTCCAGGCTGGAGACAGTCTCGGCCAGGACTTCCGCTCCCACAAAAGCCAAGCGAGAGCTCAGTTCTCCGCCAGTTTCGTCATCGCCTATCGCCACCTCCCTTTGCGCCAGTACTGGTCCCTGATCCAGGGATTCCTCGAGCAGAAGCACGGAAACACCGGTCGAACTCTCGCCAGCCATGATCGCTCGTTCGATTGGTGCAGCTCCTCGGTATCTGGGTAAGAGAGAGGGATGGAGGTTTACCGAGCCAAATCTGGGTATGGCGAGAATCTCAGGGGGAAGAATGGCAAAAGCCACCACAACCTGTAGATCGGGTGAGGCGGAACGCAAAATTTGCAGAAAGGCTTCCTCCTTTAAGGAAACAGGGGTCAGCACGGAGAGCCCCAGGCTCTCCGCCCTTTCCTTTACTGGAGTAGAAGCAGGCTTGAGGCCTCTTCCCTGAGGCTTATCGAGCCTGCTGACGCAATAGCTGATCTCGTGAAGTTTAGCTAGCTTCTCTAAAGAAGGAATAGCAAATTCCGGGGTACCAAAAAAGATCAATCTCATAGAAGCTCCTCCGGTTCCAATTCTACTTGCATTTGCATTCCCTTGCGCAGGGAGAAGTTCCGGAGCAGCTCCCGCACCTCTGGAGGAATGGGTCCCAAGGGGAAACGAGAGAGAATCTCCACTCGCCAGAAACCCCGCAATCGGTAATGCACTGCTTCCAGGGGACCGCTTAACTGGCCGCGCAGAGTAGTCTCCTCAAGGGCTGAACGCATGCTTCGGGCCGTTTCCCAGATCTCCTCCTCTTTCTTTCCCAGGAATAGGAGGCGCAGAAGCCTTCTGTGGGGAGGAAAGCTCGTTTCTTTGCGGAAGCCCAATTCACGGCGGTAAAAGCCTTCATCATCTAGGAGCTCTTTAATTCCATAGGAGTTACTCACCTGTAGGATAAGCTCCTCGCCTGCTAAAGGCTCCAGATTATGAAGCAGCTGATAAGCCCTCTCAGTTGCCTTGAAATCAGGAAGCCGAAGGAGAAAATCTAAATTCAGAATCACGAGGAGGGAAACGCGGGGCAGGAAAGAACCGATCAGGGCTCCCGTGGCCAATAAAATTCCTCCCCTACTCTGTCGGAACAAGCCCAGTTTTCGAGCCAATTCCACCTGATTGGGAGTGATCCCTGCGTCAATACGGAAAACCTTTTGTCCTATCCCGTCCTCGCCTAAAATTTCTTCGAGGCCTTCCAGGCCAAGACCCTTAGGGCATAGGTGAGCTCCTCCGCAGCGGGGGCAGAGGAGGGGAATAGGGATTGAATGCCCGCAATAATGGCAAACGAGTTCCTCACGATGAGGGGTCATAGCAACCGAACAGATGGGGCAGGTGAAATCTTCCCCGCAATCTTCGCAGATGATCAAATTAGCGAAGCCGCGCCGATTGAGAAAGATCATCGTTCTCTTTCCGGCAGAGCTCGTTTTAAGAATGGCCCTGCGAATAAAAGGGGAAAGTCCTTCCCGGGCAAGAACTACCCTTCTCCTCGCTGGAAATGGTCGCGGGATTCTTATCGGTTTTAGCCAAGAAAAGGTATGCATAAAAGAATCCAGGGAGGGGGTGCAGGAAAATAACCTCAACCTGGCGCCCGAGAGTCGTGCCAAAGCTTCTGCGGTCCTAACCACCTGGATCGAAGGGGAATGATTGAGCCGGTACCTCTTACTCTCCTCATGAAGCACCAGGATCCTCCCCAAAGAAGTAAAGGGGAGGAAGAGGGCGCTCCAGGTTCCTAAAAGCATCAGGTTTTTCTGGCCCTGGGCTTTCTTCACAGCCGCAAGCCTATCCTTCATGGGGCTGTCCGCCGAAAAAAGATGCAGGTCGATACCCTTCTTTTGGAGATAACCCTCCAGTGTGGCCATCAGTGACTTCTCTGGCACAATAAGAAGCGATTGCCGGACTTCTCCTTTTCCGCTGCGCAATTCCTCCAGAAGGAAATCCACTTGTTTTTCCCAGGGAGCCCAGTACAGCCGGGCATCCAGAGTATCCTGACTGATTTCGGCAGCCATCAGGGAGAGCCTCTCTAAATGCGCCCATCCCTTTTTAAGCACACGATTAAGGAGATTTTTCCCTGGTAGTTCCGCCAAGGGCAAACTTCCTCCGCGGTCATAAAGACAGGAGAGGAGGCGGCTATAGCCCCTGTATCCGCTTAATCTGTCCAACAGTTGAATGTATTCATTCTTATTTAACGACAATCTGACTTCTACAAGGGCTTCGAGGATCAGGGGGACCAGGAGGGAGCGAAGCAGGGAACGGGCGCTGGTATAAAAGTTTTCCCAGATCCAGAGAGCGAGAGCAGCTCGCACTCGATCGAAGAAAATTTCACCGGATCTGGAAATAACCTCCTTCAGCTCTCCCGCATAGGAATCCTCTCCCAATACATAACCTGAAACATAGCGATTTTTTACTCCCAGCGGAACTGTGACTCTCTCCCCTACCATTAAGGGTTCTTTGCTCAAATAAGAGAAAAGTCCCTCCCCTGGGGGGAGAGGGACGTCAACAAGGACAAGGAACTGGGCACTGAAATCGGTCAAATGGTGGCTTCCTCAGCTATGCTGATTTTATTCTGCGCTATGAGTTCTAAGGCCTCGGAGAGGGACGTGCCAGACCTCAAGCTCTCTTCCTGTTCCAATTTATGAGCCAGCTTGGTGACCACGGCAACCAAAAGGTATTTATTTCCTTCTACGAGCTTGAGCATCTCCTCTAAGGGAGGATAGAGCATTTGTTGGGACCTCCTTCCACTGTAACGGGTAATCTGCTAACTCGGTGCTTCTCCGCACAAATTAACTTCTCTAATGTTTGAGCGGTCTCCTGCAAGTTATCGTTTACGAGAAAATAATCATAGTTAGGCAGAGCCTTTAATTCAACGCGGGCGACATCGAGACGCTCTCGCATTTTCTCTTCGCTTTCTGTCCCTCTATTCATTAAGCGCTTTCTCAGTTCCTTCCAGCCCGGGGGAAGCACAAAAATCAGTAGTGCATCCGGCATGGCATTTTTTACCTTGATGGCTCCCTGCACATCGATCTCGAGGAGGATATCTTTACCGGAAGCCAAAGTTTTCTCCACAAAAGAGCGGGGAGTTCCATACAGATCACCGAAGACCTCCGCCCATTCCAGCAACTTCTCCTCCTTTATCATCTGCCTGAAGCGTTCCTTCGTAACAAAAAAATAATGCTCTCCCTCATATTCCTCTGCGCGTGGAGGACGGGTCGTAACCGAAACCGAAAGAGCATAAGCAGACGTGCGAGAATTGATCAATTCTCGCACCAGACAACCCTTTCCCACACCTGACGGGCCGGAGATAACTACCAATAGGTTAGGTACAATCAGCTCCACCTCAGAGAGAGCCCTCTTCCTCCTCGGCCTCTAAACGAGAGGCCACGGTTTCAGGCTGTACAGATGAGAGGATTACATAGCTAGAATCCATAATTATTACTGCACGCGTGCGCCGCCCGTGGCAGGCATCTATCAATTTCTTTTCCTGCCTTGTCTCCGAAATTATCCGTTTAATTGGTGCGGAATCCGGGGAAAGTATTGCAATCACCCTCTGTGCGGCGACGAAATTGCCAAAACCTATATTTATAAGTTTTATCACAGCTCTCTCACCTTCTTTGGACTCCCCCATTATTCTTAACCAATTTCCCTTTGTCAACATCTCTCAGATCGTCCAGGATTTTTTGAAGATCCTCCGGCGGAGGGAGAGTGAGCTCCAGTCGGGACTTCTCTTTAGGATGGAGAAAAGAAAGATAATGAGCATGTAAGAGCTGCCCCTTTTGCCCCCAGGGATTCGAGCCTGCATAGAGAGGGTCACCCACTATCGGATGACCGATAAAAGCTAAGTGCACTCGTAACTGGTGTGTGCGACCGGTGTAAGGTCGCAGCTGGAGTAAGGAATAAGAAGAAAACCGCTCTAGCACAAGAAACTCTGTCTGAGCCACTTTGCCCGAGGCCTGGGGCTGTATTTTTGTCCGCTCCCTTCGATTCCTGGAAAGCGGAACATCTATCAAACCCTCGTCCTCAGCCACCCTGCCGTGCACTAACGCCAGATATTTCTTTTCAATCGTCCTATTTTTGAATTGGGAGGAAAGGTCAAGGTGAGCGACGTCGTTTTTCGCCACTAACAAGAGCCCGCTCGTGTCCTTATCCAATCTATGAACAATGCCCGGCCGGAGCCGGTCTCCCACGGAAGAGAGGGGAGAAACTGCGAGCAGGGCGTTGGCCAAAGTTCCCTTGCTATGACCGGCACCTGGATGTACAACAATCCCCCGGGGTTTATTTATTACGATAATATCCTCGTCCTCGTGGATGATCTGAAGTGGCATCGGTTCCGGTTGTAGTTCTACCGGCTCTGGAGGTTCAATGATGAGCAGGACTTCCTCGCCTCCCTCCAGAAAGCGTGATGGTTTGAGTATCTTCCCGGAAATAAGGATTCGTCCTTCTTTTATCCACCTCTGCACCCTTTCGCGCGAAATAGCGAGCAGCCGAGACAGGACGGTATCCGCTCTTTTTCCCTTCTCCTTCAAACTAATGAGGAGGCGTCTTTTTTCGATTTCCGCGCACCCGGCAAGATGCTTAAGATGAAGAGCAGGGACCCGATAAAGATAGCCGAATCAGCTATATTGAATACGGGCCAAAAGCTGAAATGAATGAAATCGACAACATATCTATAAGAAAGGCGGTCAAGGACATTTCCCAGCGCTCCCCCGCAGATGAGTGCGACTCCAACCTGCACCAAAGCCGGCCTCTTTAAGACCTGAGAAAGGAAGAGGAAGGGAACTGTAGCCACGATCATGCTGAATACCAGAAAAAAGGTTCCCGCCTGGGGAAAGAGGCCGAAAGCCGCGCCCTTATTATAAATGAGGGTTAACTGAAGGAATTGCCCGAGCAGAGGGCAAGAAGAATTCCAGGGAAGAAAGGCCAGGACAATGGCTTTGCTCAATTGGTCGAGCGCGATAACGGAGAATAAGGTTGCCCAGAAACTCATGTCTTGGAGAACGAACGCTCGAGTTCTCCCCGGGCGTCCTCCAGGAGCCTCAATTTGGAGTAGTCTGTAAGGTCAAGGGAAATAGGAGTGAGAGAGACCATCCTCTGGTTGATTGCCCATTCGTCCGTGCCTTCCATTGGCTGAAACTGTTGGGGGAATCCGCCAATCCAATAATAGGATCGTCCGAAGGGGTCCTCTCTCTTCGTCAATCTTTCCTCGTACCTCCTCTTACCTAATCTGGTCACCGCCACCCCTCTGATATCTGCAAGAGAACAGTTAGGCACATTCACATTCAGGATGAACTCATTGGGAAAACGTAGAAGCCATGGGACAATGGCGCAGCCGATCTGAGCGGCTGCCTCCCACTTTGGCTGATCGAAAGTGCAGAGAGAAATGGAAAAAGCTCGTAGATCACAAAGATGGGCTTCCATGGCCGCAGAGACAGTCCCGGAGTAAGTAAGGTCTTCCCCCAGATTTGGCCCTAAGTTAATGCCGGAGATAACCAAGTCCGGTATCCGTGGCAGAAGATCGAATAAGCCAATGACCACGCAATCGGCCGGGGTTCCACTCGTCTCCCACATAAAAATTTTCTTTCCCGCAGTGCCCTTGTACCTTGCGCGCAGGGGCTTGTGCATCGTTATAGCGTGTCCTCCTGCGCTTCTTTCGTGCTCGGGTGCCACCACAAAAACTTCTCCCAATTCGGAAAGGTGCTTGGCAAAAATGGATAGTCCTGAAGAGTCGAAGCCATCGTCGTTAGTCAGGAGAAAAAGCATTTAACTACAGTGGTTGACGGTCAATCGCATTGATGAGCCAGTGGTTCTGGCTCTGGACCAGAGAAAAAATATGTCTGGCCATCCCTTTTGTTACCGTGGCCTGCAATCCGGTTCCAGCCGGGGCCTCCAGGGCATAGGAGAAATCGGCCTGAACTTTGGCAATACCATCGTTTACTTCGAGCAAGGTGATCTTCAAATCACTGTAGGATAAAAGGAAATAGCGGGAGTACTCGTAGGTGTAAAATTTTCGAGCCGTTTCCTTGAATGAATCACTGGTCAGCTCTAAGAGTGGCTCTATCTCTTTCTTGCTCCAGGTGTCCATCCATTGCTGCACCACCTCCTCCGGGGCAGTAACTGAACTGCTCCGGCAGGCAGTAAAAGAAAATACCAGGGACAAGAGAAAAAGGACCAGAAAAGTCCTCTTCAACACTTTTTTCTCCACTCTATGATTTTACGAGATGAATGTTGACCGCGCAAGAGCTTCAACTCTGAAGGGGGGCATCCCAGATGCTCTGCTAACACACTGATACACTCCCTGTTGGCTAATCCTCTTCTGGGTTGGGCTCGAACGAAAACGTCGAACGAAGCGGGCCCGCTTTGTCGCGCTAAGCTAGCCTTAGAGGAAGGATATACCCTGATTTTAAGAAGAAGGGGAGGGGTCCCCTCCATTGCCTACCCGCTCGAACTTCGTCAATACATCGGAAAAAAGATTGAGGAGGGATCGCATTTCGCTTCTTAGGCGTGCATATTGAGCTCTGATCTCCTCTAATTGCGCTCTGGCCTGCTCCTGTAAATGCCTTGACTCCAGCTGGGCTTGAGAAATGATCAGGTCGGCTTCCTTCTGGGCATTCGCCCTCTTCTCTTCGGCAGCTTTCTGCGCCAGAAGGAGAGAACCTTTTAAGCTCTCCTCCATTTCCCTGAAACTATCAAGTCTCTGCGAGAGCGTGCCGACTTCGGCTTTGAGGCTATTATTCTCCCTGACCAGTTGTTCATAATCCGCCTGTAACTTGGCCAAGAATTCGTCTACCTCCGCCCGATTATAACCTCTGAAAGCGAGGGCGAAGTCCTGCCGCGCTATATCCAGGGAGGAAAGCCTCATGGCTGTCGAGCCATGAGGTGACACCAGACAATATGGCCTTTGCTTACCTCCACGGGCTGAGGGAGTTCTTTCGAGCAGGGCTCGAACACGTAGCGACACCGCGTGCGGAATACGCAGCCTGAGGGAGGATTGATCGGGCTCGGGATATCACCCTGAAGGATGATCCTCTGTTTCTTCACGTCTGGATCGGGAATAGGTACAGCGGAAAGCAGAGCCTGAGTGTAAGGATGGAGAGGGTTTCCAAAAAGATCGGCGTTGTCGGCGATTTCCATCAGCTTTCCTAGATAAATTACCGCCACGCGGTCGGAAACATGTTTAACTACCGCGAGATCGTGGGCGATGAAAAGGTAGGTGAGATTGAATTTCTCCTGCAGCTCCTGCATGAGATTGATCACCTGGGATTGGATGGATACATCAAGGGCGGAGACCGGTTCGTCAGCAACGATAAATTTTGGGTTCATCGCCAAAGCACGAGCGATACCGATACGTTGTCTCTGGCCACCAGAAAACTCATGGGGATAACGCCGCAAATACTCGGGGCGCAATCCCACGATTTCCATCAATTCCCGTACTCTTCCCTCGCGCTCTTTCCGTGAGCCCAATCCATGCACTAATAAAGGCTCACCGATGATCTCTCCGACCGGGAAACGAGGGTTCAGAGAGCCGAAGGGATCTTGGAAAATAATTTGCATGTCTCGCCTTATTTCCCTCAGCTCGGTCGACTTCAGCTTAAATATGTTTCTGCCATCAAACCAGAATTCTCCCTTTGTCGGTTCAAGCAAGCGAAGAAGGGTTCTCCCCACGGTGGTTTTACCGCTTCCACTCTCGCCGACAAGCCCAAGGGTCTTGCCCTGGGGGATATCAAACGATACTCCATCGACCGCCTTTACCGCGCCCACTTTCCTCCCGATAATCCCCCGGATGATGGGAAAGTGCTTTACCAGATTATTGATCTGAATGAAATCTCCGTTGGCCACAGAAGCAGGGGTCGTCATCGTAGTCTCCATATCAGTGCCCTCCCACAGCTAATGGATAAAAGCAGCGGACCAAGTGATTGACAGTTATTTCTTCGAGGGGAGGAAGTTCCTCGCGACATTTATCCTGGGCGTATTGACAACGAGGGTTAAAAGCGCACCCCTTCGGCATATTGTAAGGGCTTGGGACAACACCGGGAATAGTGGGGAGGGGATCTTTAGTCCTTGGACGATCCAGCCTCGGAATTGAAATCAGCAATCCGCCGGTATAAGGATGCCGGGGGGTTTTGAAGATTTCGCGCGCCGGCGCATATTCCACGATTTTTCCTGCATACATGACGGCTATATGCTCAGCCATCTCAGCTACCACAGCGAGGTTGTGCGTTATCAGGAGAATCGCCATTCCCAACTTCTCCTTGAGGGATTTCATTAGCTCCAGGATCTGGGCCTGGATGGTGACATCAAGAGCTGTGGTCGGCTCATCGGCGATCAACAAATCCGGGTTGCAGGAGAGAGCCATAGCTATCATTACCCTTTGGCGCATACCTCCACTCATCTGGTGCGGGTATTCCTTAACCCTTCTCTCCGGAGCTGGGATACCTACTAAATCTAACATTTCGATGGTTTTCTTCGTCGCCTCGCCCCGGGAGACGCCCTGGTGAAGCATAATGGCTTCTCCGATCTGATCCCCAATCGTGTATACTGGATTCAGGGAGGTCATCGGTTCCTGGAAAATCATGGAGATTTCGGCTCCGCGAATCTTCCTCATTTCCTGCTGACCTTTTTTGAGCAGATCCTCCCCTTTGAAGAAGATCTCCCCCCCGACAATTTTACCCGCAGGTTTAGCTACAAGCTGCATAATGGAAAGCGAGGTTACGCTTTTACCGCAAGCCGATTCTCCCACGAGGCCCATGGTCTCGCCAGCAAAAATGCTGAAGCTTACATCATCGACAGCAGGCACGACTCCCTCATCAGTGTAGAAGAAGGTTTTCAAGTTCTTGACATCGATCAGAATTTGGTCTTTCACCTTTCACCTCAGTTGCTTACAGATTTCAGACTTTCAAGCGCGGATCTAAGGCATCACGCAACCCGTCACCCATGAAGTTGAAAGCAAGCACGGTAATGAACAGAAAGAAGCCAGGGTAGAAGATGAGCCATGGACCATTGCGTGGGGCAAAAATGTACTCCGCCGCTGTGTACAGGATATTCCCCCAGGATGGCATCGGCGGTTGAATCCCCAGGCCCAGGTAACTCAGTGCCGCTTCGGCTACAATGTTGCCCCCGATCAGCAAAGTGGTGGAGACGATGATCGGGGCCATTGAATTCAGGATCAGATGCCGCAGCATGATACGCCAGTTGGAAGCACCGATTGCTTTAGCCGCTTCCACAAACTCCATATTCTTCAGCGAAAGCACCACGCCGCGCACGAGACGAGCGTCCCCCATCCAGCCGAAGGCAATGAAAATTCCCACAAGAGTCCAGAAACCGGGGCCAAAGGCCATGGCCAGAACCAGGTAGAGAGGGATATAAGGGAGAGAGAGCATGATATCCGTAAAACGCATCAGCGCCTCGTCCACCCAGCCCCCGAAATACCCGGAAAGGACTCCGACTAAAGACCCGACCACCACAGATGCCAGAGCAGAGATCAACCCGACCTCGATGGAAATCTGGCCGCCGTAGAGAATACGCGCAAGCACATCTCGTCCCAGATCGTCAGTGCCAAGCCAGTGTTGAGCTGAAGGGTAAGCATAGCGGTTCACCAATTCCTGGTTTTCAATGGTATAACCGGTGGCAGCGGTATAAATGGGGGCTCCCACGAAACAGGCCAGGATCATGAAGACAACAACTCCTCCACCGACCATGGCCAATTTGTGCTTGCGCAAGCGGGTCCAAACCATCCTCCAGTAAGAGAGGGATGGGGCTAATTCTAAAGTAGGCTCAGCGATTGCCATTCTATCCTCTCCTTCAATTGTACCGGATACGGGGATCTACAACCGCATACATGACATCCGCCACGAGGTTGAAGAAAATGGTTATCAAGGCGAGAAAAAGAATATCCGCCATGGCCACAGCGTAGTCCTTGCCTATGACGGCCTGATATAGCATCCGGCCTACCCCCGGGTAGGCGAAAACGGTCTCCGTGATTAAGGCGCCACCGAAGAGCCCGGGGATTGACAGGGTCAGGATAGTCACCATAGGAATAAGGGCGTTGCGCAGGGCATGTTTGTAGATCACCTTGCGTTCGGAAAGCCCCTTGGCTCTTGCGGTGCGGACGTAGTCGGCGCGGATGACCTCCAAGAGGGAGGAGCGCATGTAACGAGTCCAGCTGGCCATACTGTGGATGCTTAAAACAAAGGTTGGCAACACAAGGTGCCAGATCCGATCAAGGAAAGGCTGCTGGGTAGCGATCGGCTTGCCGAAGGAGGCAATGTCTCCCGCCGGAAAAAGGGGAAAGCCGAACAGGCGGGCAGGGACGAGGTGAAAAATAACGATGGACATCAGCGCGAGCCAGAAGGTGGGAAGGGACATGCCGAGGAAGGAGACGGTGGTGAAGAAGTAGTCAAAACCTGAGTACTGTTTCAGTGAAGAGTAAATACCGATGGGTAGTGCAATAATCAGTGAGATGATCAACGACGCCCCCATCAGGATCAGCGAATTAGGCAAAAAAAGCATGATCGCCCCGAAGGCAGTCACGTTCGGCCAGATACGAGACCAGCCCCATTCCCCCTGCATCACTCCCTTCAACCAGTAAAAATACTGCACGTAGAGGGGAAGCGGTTTTCCCTCCGCATCGGCTAAGCCCAAGCGCTGCTTTTCCCGCAGGATGTCCTCCAGTTTCACACGTGGGTTGTTCATGATCATGTACTCTGCGGGATCAGGTCCAGCCAGGCGCAGGAGGAGGAAGGTGAGAATTGAAATGAGGATCAAGATGGGGATCATCTGCAGGAAGCGGCGGGTGATGTAGGTAAACATGTTGTTCTGATTATCCTCCTTTCAGAATTTCTTTCTTTTTGAAAGTGGTAGCCCCTTTCGGGGCTACCACTTTCACCCTTTTACGGGTTACTACTATATGTTGCCGGGTTAAAACCTAATCCCAGTACCACTCGCTGCAGTTCCAGGTAATCCTTGACCAGTTGGGGCTGTTCACGCCCTGCAGCCGAGCCTTGTACAAAGCGGCATCGGCGGTAAAGAGCAGGGGAACGACCGGCATATCGTAGAGCAGGATCTGCTGGGCCTTAATGTTGGCCTCCTTGGCCTTGGCGATATCGAAGGTGTCGGAGATGATCGCGGCCTGCTTATCGTACTCGGGGTTGGCCCAGCCGCAGTAGTTCTGCCCCTGCGGGTTCTCCGGCCAGGCGATTCTATCACCGCGGAAGACGTCGGTCACCGGGAAGCGGGGATCGGTGGAACCCCAGGCGAACTCGACCATGTCAGGGTAACCGCGCTTGAAGCCAGCCCAGGTATCGGTGAAGAAGGTTCCGCCCGGTTTGAAATCCAGGTTGACCTTGATGCCCACGTCGGCCAGGTTCTTCTGCCAGATCATGGCCATCTGCTGCCGGTCGGTCCGGTTGGTGGTGGAGAGCTGAACCTCGAGTTTCTTACCGGCCTTGTCGCGGATCCCATCCCCGTCCGTGTCCTTCCAGCCAGCTTGATCCAGGAGCTGTTTGGCTTTCCCAGTATCGTAGGTGGGGATCAGATCGGCGCCGATCTCCTCAGCCGAAGCATAGACGACGGCGACAGCAGGCGGGCACATGGAGGTGGCCGGCGGCTCATAGCCCTTGTAGAGGACATCAGAAGCCTCCTGGCGGTTTAGCGCACAGGAGACAGCCTGCCGTACCAGACGGCCGGATTCCGGATCATCGGGTGGGTTGAAGATGGGGTGCTTGACGCCCTCGTAGTTCCAGAGGTTGAACTCGATGTGCTCGGTATAGGTGGAAGGGTCGATGGCGTAGACCACACCGGGGATGGCGTTCATATTGTCGATGGCGGTAGAGGTGGTCACCCCGATACCGGGGATAGTCAGGTCGAGGTCACCAGAGGCCATGCGGGCGTAGATGGTGGAGGCGTCTGGGATGAAGAGCCAGACTACCGTCTTGATGTTGGGCGAGCCGTAATGGTAGCTGTCCACTGCGGAGAGGGTCATGGAGGAGCCCACCGTCCAGGAGTCGATCTTGTAAGAACCGTGGCCCAGGGGGTAGGTGTTCACGTCGGAGCGGAAGAAGCCCTCCGGGTTGGTCTTGACTAGCTCTTCGTATTTGTGCTTGGCCAGGTCGGTGGGGAAGCCGTAGAGGGCCCCGGCCTTCTCGGTGGTATAGGTGATGTGCAGGGTGTGATCGTCGACTTTCTCGTAGGAGGTGACGGAATCCTCCGGATCGCGAGTATCGGCGGGGATCGCGGTATTGATCAGAACGTCGTGGCCGAAGATGGCGTCATCGAGCGTAAACTGGACCCCGTCATGCCAGTAGATGGGGGTCTTGCGCAAGTGCCAGGTGATCTCCATCGTCCCGTCCTCGTTGATCACCACGAGGCCGTTCTCCAAAGAGGGGACCTCCTGGGCGAAGTTCGGGTAGTAGATGCCTTTCTGCGAGACACCCTTTCCTTCAGGGGCGATGCCGATCCAGCCATCGTGAACCATGGTTAGGATCTGATTCTTGGCCGCCATATTGTTGTGGTAGGGATACATCTTGGCCGGCTCCTGCGCCATACCGACGATCAACTGTCCGCCCTGCGTTGGCGGCATCATGGCGTGATAGACGGCGTAAGCGGTCTCCGCACGACTGGCAGGGGTCTGGGGGTCGATCGTACGCCCGCTGTGGTAGGTGAGGACCTGTACGTCGACATGATAGGCCAGGGTTACGGGGCCAAAGGCCCACTCGGAAACCTGAGCGCAGTCATTGGCCTTGACAAAAGCCTCGGTGTACTTGCTGGACTCCTCTTCACGGCCCAGGACGCGGATCACTAAGGTGGCCATCTCCTCGCGCGTGATGTTATTCTCCGGCTTGAAGCCGCCATCGGGATAGCCCTTGACCCAGCCTTTGGCCGCTACCGCCTCAATGAAGCCGAGCGCCCAGTGGTCGGAGGCAACATCATTGAAAGTGGAAGTCGTGTAACCGGTGGTGGTCAGGCCGAAGGCCACGGCCACCAGCTTGGCGAATTGAGCACGGGTCACTTCCTGATCCGGCTTGAAGGTCCCATCCGGAAAACCGGCGACGACTCCCAGGTCGATCAACTTGGTGATCTGCTTCTCGAAGGGGTGCCCGGAGATGTCGGAAAGGGTGGCGGCACCTGCTTTGGGTGCATAGGCCAGAGTTAAAACCATCAACAAGGCTATGCCCGCTACTAAAAACTTCTTCATTTCACTCCTCCTTTTTTAAAACTCGGCTCTTTATTTTCTGCTTTTACCCTTTTTCTCTCTTATCTCACCTCCTCATTGGTCAATAAAAACTTATCCGCCAGCCGACCTCTGTCCCTTGATAACCATGAAGGGCTGAAAGGGAAGACCAGGAGGCCAGAGCGCCCCCTCCAGGATAGAGGGAAGGGGTGGCAGCGAACCTCGGCACATCAGGCATCAAGCGGATATTCGAGGGAATTGCCAGGGAGAGAAAGATAATTAAAACAACAAAGATCACCAAGGGCGCGATCCTTACATCTGGCCGGCTAGCCCGACGGGATAAAGAGTCGGGCTTCACAACAATGGAACGCGGCGATGAAGTAGGAAGGTAAGTGAGACATTGGTAAAAACTATTTCTCAAGGAAGAAAGGAAGCGAGCCAGATGCAGGATCTCATTTCTGCAAGAACTGCAATCCCGCAGATGTCGCTTTAATCTTTCCTGTTCATAAGAGGATAAGTCCCTAGAGAGAAGGCTTTCAAATTTGGAACGAGCCCTCCTACAATTCATAGACTTCTCCGTTCGCATGCATTTTGGTATAACCCTGTTTCTCTAAATCATCTTTCAACTTCTTCAAAGCGACATTGATCCTCGACTTCACAGTGCCCACAGGACATCCCAGGACCCGGGAAATTTCCTTCTGACTATACCCTTCAAGATATCGAAGCACAATCACTGTCTTGTACATCAAGCTGAGACGATTCACGGCCTCCAGCACACTGACTTCCGCACCGCCTTTCTCCTTCAGATTAATCTGCCAGGAGCTCATATCACCGTAGAGGGCCAGCCGCCTTTTGTCTCTCAGCATGGCCCGGCACTCGTTGATAAGGATTCGCGTAATCCAGGTCTTGAAAAATTGAGCCTGCCTTAACCTCACGATCGCCCTAAACGCAATCAATGCTGTCTCCTGAGTTGCGTCATAGGCGTCCTGCTCATTTTCCAAGATCACACAGGCCGTACGATAAAGCCCCTGCTGCACCGACTGGAACAATTGGATGAAAGCACCTCGGTCTCCAGCCTGTGCGAGCGCCACAAGCTCCACGCTGCTTTGCTCAACCCGAGCCTTATCCCTATCTAATTCTAATTTCTTCAATTAATAGATGATTCTCCAATTCGATCCGTTCGAAAATCGGAAATTTTTCCTTTAAAAATTATAGGATGGGGAATTCATCGACAAGCACCTACAGGCCGGAAAAGAAAGAATCATCCAGGGACTTCGTATTCCCTTCCCAGCTCCTTCTCCGATTTTCTTCCACCCCCACAGAGGCCGGCGCAAAAAGGAAAACGGCCTCGGCAATTTTTTCCACCGATCCATTCAAGGCATAAATGGTGCCGCTCAAAAAATCAATGCATCTCCGAGCCGTTTCGTGATCTAAAGTCTCCAGGTTTACTACTACCGGCTTCTTACTCTTCAAATCATCGGCGATCCTCCTCCCATCTTCGTAGTTCTTCGGCTCGCTCAGGACGATGGTCACATTTCCCTTTGCCTCAGCCGGAGTTTTAGCCGATGGTTCCAGGGCCAGCGTTTTCTCAAGCTCTTCCTCATTTCCCTCCCCCTCATCCATACCAAACAAGCGTCTAAGCCAGCTCACCTAAAACCTCCTCTCGCCAAAAATAGCCCTGCCGATCCTGATCATCGTGGCCCCCTCCTGGATTGCTTCAAAGTAATCATCGGTCATCCCCATGGAAAGAGCTGGCAATTCCACTCCGTGTTTTTTCGTGAAGGAATCGCGAAGGGACCTCAGTTGACGGAAAAAAGGTCTCGCTTCCTGGCCTAATGGGGCTATTCCCATAAAACCCTGGATCTCCAAAAACGGCATACGGAACAGGGGCAGCGCTTGCTCCAAACAGTCCGGCCTGAAACCTTTTTTGTTCTGATCGAGACCTATATTAACCTCCAGCAATACTGGCAACCTCTTTGAGTATTGCTCCCCGACCCTATCCAGTAACATGCCTAATTCTACTCCATCCAACGATTGAATGGTATGAAACGCTCGGGCGACTCGTCTTGCTTTATTTTTCTGTAAATGTCCGAGGAAATGCCAGCGAACAGGCCAATCAGAGAGTGCGCTGATCTTCGTACGGCTCTCCTGCCAGTAGCTCTCCCCAAAATCATGAATGCCGGCGTGATAGGCTTCTTTGATCAAGGATTCGGGCACCCCCTTGGTTACTGCGATGAGGGTGATTTCCTCGGGCCTACGGCCAGTCAGCAGGCAAGCCTGGCTTATTCTTGTTCTGATTCGCTCGATATTCGCTGGAATGCTCATTTTTCCTTAATTATCACCTGTTCTCCCGGTGTAATACCCGCGATGGAAAGCTGAGAACCGCTCACAGCGCGAACTTCAACCGGGATAAACTTGCTTTCGTTTGCGACGGTTCGAACATTCACGCCAATGATTCCTCCTTCTACTTCCAATACTTCAGCTGGGAGAATCAGCCCTTCCTTCTCCCAGCCGTAGAAAACTTTTAGCCGTCCTTCCCTCTGTCTGCCCAATTGCTTTAAAAAATCCATTACTGAGATTTGCATAGTCCAGCGATCTCCTTCGCGCGTCACATCGGTGGGATCACCCCAGATCCTCTCTGGCGAAAACGGTAATTCGAGCTGCAGAGATCTGTGAAACTCGATTCTCCTAAATTGCTCGAGCGTCAGATCCACTGTCAGGTTAACTCGGCTGGGCAAGATTTCAAAAAGATAATCGCCTGATTCTAATAGCTGGTTTTTCGTTTGAGTGTACGTAGAGACAATCCCCGCTGCGGGAGCTTGATAGGAGATTGTGGAATCTCCTTTCGTCAGACAGATTACCGCCCCGGCCTCGACCTTTTCCCCTTCTGCCACGAGCGGCACTAAAACCCCCTTCCCCCTGGCAAAAACCTCAGTGCTATCGGGGGCGAAATGATAAGGGAGAACAAGAAAAAGTTCCAGATCACCTTTCTTAGCCAGATATAAAGAGGGAGGATCGCCTTCGCGGGGGAAAAAAGCATAAAAAGAAAAAAGCAGGCAAACGATAAGGAGAAGGAATAATAAACGCCGAGACATCAGTGGTCAAGCCTCGGCGGACTCCCTTTCATGATCTTTTTCAGCTCGGATAAAAAAGAGCTCAGGTCCTGGAATTGCCGGTAAACAGAGGCGAAACGTACATATGCCACCTGATCTAAGGCCTTCAGCTTGTTCATCACCAACTCACCAATCTGGCTGGACGGAATCTCCATTTCAAGTTGCCCCCGTAACTCTTTCTCTAATTCGTCGACCAGATTCTCCAGCGCGGAGAGGGGCACCGGTCTTTTCTCGCAAGCTCTTTGTAGTCCGCTGAGGATTTTTGAACGATCGAAGCTTTCCCTCCGACCATCTTTTTTCCTCACCCACAGCGTGACCTTCTCCACCCGCTCATATGTAGTAAAACGCCGCCCGCAGTTATCGCATTCCCGTCTTCTGCGTACAGATCCTTCCTTTGTAAAGCGAGAATCGATCACCTTATTCTTGCTGGTATCACAAAAGGGGCATCGCAAACTATTTTCTCTTCAGGAAGGAGGGAATCTCTATATCCTCGCTCAAATCATTAAACTGAAAAGATGCTACTGGCGGAGTGGAAACAGCGGGCTGTGAAACCTGCTGATTCTTGCCCTCCCGCTTATAACGAGAATCAAATCCGGTGGCGATCACTGTAATCTTAACCTGATCATCGAGAGCGTCATCCACAACGGAACCAAAGATTATATTTGCCTCGGGATCCGCCACTTGGCTGATAAGATTGGCCGCTTCATTAACTTCTGTAAGCGTCATACTCTTCCCCCCGCTGATGTTAAACAACAAGCCCCTTGCGCCCTCAATTGTGGCCTCCAAAAGCGGACTAGAGATGGCCATACGTGCTGCTTCCACGCTTCTGTTCTCCCCTGTGCCTACACCAATCCCCAAGAGAGCAGTTCCTGCATCGCGCATAATCGTATTCACATCGGCAAAATCCAGGTTGATCAGCCCGGGGACGGTTATCAAATCGGCAATACCCTGTACCCCTTGTTTAACTATGTCATCGGCTGTACGGAAGGCATCTAACAGGGTTGTGTTTTTAGCTACGACCTGCAGGAGTTTATCGTTGGGGATCGTGATCAGGGTATCAACTTTCTCCTTCAGTTTCGTAACCCCTTGCTCGGCGACCTGTGCCCTTCTTCTCCCCTCGAAGGAAAAGGGCTTCGTTACCACCGCAATCGTAAGGGCACCTAATTGCCGCGCGATCTCAGCAATAATGGGCGATGCGCCAGTCCCAGTTCCTCCCCCCATGCCTGCAGTGATAAAGATCAGGTCGGCCCCGGCCAGAGCTTCGGCGATCATGTCTCTGGATTCTTCGGCGGCTTTTTCGCCTAACTCCGGGTTGAACCCGGCCCCCAAGCCCTTCGTTACCTTAGCCCCGATTTGAATCTGACGGTCGGCCACCGAGAGCTTCAACACCTGCACATCTGTGTTAACGGCGATGAATTCAACATGCTTGATGCTGGATTCGATCATACGGTTTACGGCGTTGGTTCCACCCCCTCCAACCCCGACGACTTTAATATTGGCTTGACTCTCCTCCCAGGGGTCATACACGTTCATCTGTGCCCTCCTTTATCTGGCAAACACATCAGAAAACTCAAAATGTAATTCTTTCTTAGCATCCTGCCTTGCTTTCTCTATGTAAAGCTGAATATAGGGCAGGTGTCGCTTATACGAATTCTCCTCAAGGAGAAAGTATAAACTTAGCCCATCGACTAATTTTACGACCAATCGGTCATCGCTTTCCACTCGTAGCGAACTAACCTCAGTGTAAAGAAGCGGAGGAAAAGATAGAAGCAGGTCTGCAAGGGAATAATTCAATTGTTGAGGCAAGGGAGATGAAAAAAATTCAGCTGGAATAAATGGAGGGCTTTCCGGTCCGCCGACCAGTTCCCCGGATTCAAGCAAAACCCAGCACCTACCATCTTCTTCCAGGGAAAGAAGCGCACGGTAGTCCACGAGTATGATCCGAAGTTCAAAGGGATAATATCTTTCCAGGGAACCTTCCTTGTAGAGGGGGTCGATCTCCCGTATCGTCTCGTTTGATGGCAAATGGGCACGGAGAAAGGAGTCTTTGAGAACTTGGATCTTACTCTCCAGCTCTCCTTTCCCTTCCTGAGCCCATGTGACCCGATCGATGGGAAAAGGGACAAATAAGTAAAGGAGGGTAGTGCCGATGACCAATAAAGATAGAGTTACAAGCAAAAAGTAGCGCATTCGCTCTCGCTCTGTTCCGGTTCGAGATAATCCGGAGACCATTGCCCCAGAATTTTCAATTCCGGTTCCAACCATACGGCGAATTTCTCCTGTACAGCTCGTTGTACCTTGGTCATCAAAACGCGCACCTGCGTGGCCGTAGCAGCTCCGAGATTAACAATGAAGTTGGCATGAACAGGAGAAACCATGGCCTCCCCTACCCTCCAACCCTTGCAGCCGGCCTCCTCAATTAATTTCCCCGCGTAGGTATTAGCAGGATTGCGAAAGACGCTACCGGCGGAGGGGTAGCTCAAGGGCTGCACCTCCTTGCGCCTCGCCAAGAGCTCCTGGATCCGAGCAAAAATGGCCGAGGGCTTCTCCTCCTCGAGCACCAGGGTTACCTCCAGGATGATGAGGGGCCTTTCCCCGACGATGCTTTTGCGGTATTGGAAACGGAGATCCTCCCTGTTCATCTCTTTGACCGTCAAATCTTCGCAATCCAGTACCAGTGCCTTCTCGACTTTTTTTCCCATAAATAATGTCGCTGAGCCAGCATTCATCACGACAGCTCCGGCCACCGTCCCAGGAATTCCCACCGCAAAAGGCAAACCGAAGAGTCCGCGGCGGGCTGCCTGATGAATAAGGCAAGCCAAATCCGTGCCAGCACCTGAAATTGCCCGATCTCCTTCAAAACGTAAGCCATCGAAGACTCCGGCAATTTTGATCATTACTCCGCGGTAGCCTGAATCAGAGATGAGCAGGTTGCTCCCATTCCCGGTGATGTAATATGGAATCTCGCTTTCCCGCACGAATCTGATTACCGTCAGAAGGTCCTCTATATCTTGAGGAATACAGAAGATATCGGCTGGTCCGCCGATGCGAAAAGTCGTATGCAGATTCATGGGCTCCAGAGTGTATATAGGCCCCTTAAATGACTTTGGCAGCTTTATCTGCTCATTCATGTAATCTCCTAAAAGCCTGATCGGCCAGGCTAGCAATATCTCCGGGGCCAAGAAAGAGTAGGGCGTCTCCTTTTTTCAATTTCATTTTTAAAAGTTTAAAGAGTTCTGCCGGATTTGAAAAGAAGATTTCCTTCTCGGGCAACTCCCGATGAATGACATCGAAAACCTCCCTGCCCGTCAACTGGAAACTCAAGGATTCCCCGGCGGAAAAAATAGGCAAGACAATAACTATTCTGCAGCCGGCGAAGGCAGGGCCGTATTCCGTAAGAAGGGAGCGCACGCGGGAAAATCTGTGTGGCTGAATAACAGCAACGATGGGCCGCCCTAAGGGCAGAAGCGCTGAAATGGAGCGAGAAATTTCCGTGGGGTGATCGGCATGATCATCGACGATCAGAATCCCACCCGCCTCCCCTTTCCTCTCTAGCCGCCTGCGGATACCCTTAAAAGAGCGAAGTGCCTCTGCAGATTCTTGCGAATCAATACCGCTAAAAGAAGCCAGGGCCATTGCCCCCACCGCATTCAAGGCGTTATGCCGCCCCCACAGAGGAACAAAAAGCTCAACTTTCTCTCTTCGCGTCCTGACCATGGTCGTTGTTCCGCCTTCGGCCTCTCTTAGACTGTCAACATAAAAAGTGCTCTCAGGGTCTTCTCCGTACCTGATCGTTTTTCCCGGCAAATTAAGCTCCCGGACCTCATCGCAAACTACCAAGGGACCCCTCACCTGTGAGGCGAACTGACGGAATCCCTTCGTCAGATTTTCCAGACTTCCCCAGAAACTCAGGTGATCCCGGTCAATATTTGTAATAATCGATGCCCAAGGATTCAATTTCAAAAAGGAACCGTCGCTCTCGTCCGTCTCCATAACGAAATATTCTCCGTTTCCCCACCAGGCGCGGCGGCCGTAATTGATAAGGTCAGCCCCGTTAGCGAGTGAGGGGAAGCACTGCTGATTTTCCAGGATATGGGCCAGCATCGCGGCGGTAGTTCCCTTTCCGTGGGTGCCCGCCACTGCCAGTAATTTTTTTCCTTCCGCCAGTCGGACGAGTAGATCGACTCGATGCCAGATGGGAATCTCCTTCTTCAGGGCAGCGCGCAACTCTACATGATCTCCCCGGATTGCCGAAGAAATAACGACCATTTCCTTCCCCTCAATGGATTCGGACCGTTCAAAAGGAAAGGCCGCGATGCCCATCCGCTTGAACATCTCAGATTGCCCGGGCGTAATCGCCGGATCCGATCCAGTGACCTCATGGCCTCTCTCCCGCAACAGTATCGCAAGCGCTGTCATTCCCGCTCCGGCAATACCCAACAGATGAATTCTCCTGGGAAGCAAGTTCACTCTCCCACCGTCTTTCTAATCCAATCAGCAATATCACTTGCAGCCCTCGATCGGCCTAACTGCAACAATCTTTCCCGCATCTCTCTCAAAGGTCGGGGAAAGGTCAACAGTCTCTCGATTTCCGCCGCCAGATCGCTTAGCCTCTCCTCCTTGAGGACAACACAGGCCCCGTTCTGTTCCAAATAGGTGGCATTTGCCAGCTGGTGGTTGTCAGTCGCAAAGGGATAGGGAATAAGAACCGAGGGCAACCCACAGGCCATGACCTCGCTTATGAGACCCGCGCCGGCGCGTCCCACATAGAGATCGGCAGCAGATAACCAGACGGGAAGTTTCTTTTCAAAAGGCACCAGGATCAGATCCGGGCGCAAACCCTCCGTTTTCCGGGAAATTTCCCCGAACTGTTCCTCCCCGGTCACCCAGAAAATGGAGAGGTTCGGGAAGCGACTGATCAAGCGAGGAACAAAATCCACTGCAGCTTGATTCAAGGCTTTCGCTCCCCTACTTCCACCCACAAGCACGACCAGTTGGCGGGTGAATTCAACGGAGAGCTGCTCCCGCGCTTCTTCTTTACCGTAAACCAGATCCTCGCGCACTGGATTACCGAAAACCAGTTTCTTCTTAGCCGCAATACCCTTTTCTGAGCCCGGAAAGCTGAAAAAAACAGCATGGGAAAAACGAGCAAAAAACCGGGTAACCTTGCCCGGCACCATGTTCTGCTCAAGCAGGATAAAACGTCTACGCAGCGCGAAGGCTGCGCAGAGAGCAGGAAGGCTGGCATAGCCCCCACCTCCTATGACAAGGTCCGGCTTCAATCTGAGAAATAGAAAAAGACAGCGGAAGAAAGCTACAAAAATAAGGGCTAAAGCCCAGGCGATTTGTAAAACATTCTCTCTCCTATTGCTCTGCCTAATGAAACCAAAAAAAGGAAGTCCGACCTCCTCGCTTTGTTCCCTCTCTCTTTCACCTGAGGGACCGACAAAATAAAACTTACCTTGCAGGCATCTCTTCTGTAGCGCAGTATAAAGAGCGAGCAGAGGAAAAATATGCCCGCCGGTACCGCCAGCGCTAAAGACGATCCTCATTTTGTTGCTACCTCTTCTCTCGCTATCCGCGCCAGGATCCCGCATGCGGTCATGGAGGCGACAAGAGAGCTTCCGCCGTAACTGATAAAAGGCAGAGTAATGCCGGTAATGGGTAAGGAACTTGTAGAAACAGCAATGTGAATGATGGCCTGGAAAACGATAAGAGAGGTAAGGCCACCAGTCAGAAGGCGGACGAACATTGACCGAGCCCGAAAAGCAAGGCCGTAGCCTACAAGAGATAGGGCGAGGAAAAGGACAATGAGAACCACAACCCCCAGGAGCCCGATTTCTTCGGCGATAATCGCGAAGATGAAGTCATTATGCGCCTGAGGCAGCCATTGAAATTTCTGCCGAGACATCCCTAATCCAACCCCCCAGAGGCCGCCGGTGCCGAAGGCCAAAAGAGATTGTATTTGGTTATAACCCGTTCCTGCAGGATCTAAATAGGGATTCATGAAAGAAAGGATCCTATTCCTGGCATAAGGAAATAACAGAGCAAGTACGGTCAGTGTACCTCCGAACACTCCTACGCCCGCTATGAGATAGCGCGGAGCTGTGCCCGCAAGGAAGAAAAGAGTGAAAAAAACGAATACTATGACAGCAGTCGAACCAAGATCAGGTTCCAGAGCGACAAGGCAAACGGGCAAGCAACTAATGAGGAGAGCAAACAGCCATATTACAGGTTGAACCTTTCGCTCAAGCAGAGTGTGTAGCACTGCGGAGAGAAAAATTACTGAACCGATCTTGAGAAACTCTGAGGGCTGCAGTATTCCGCCAAGAAACGTCAACCATCGTTTTGAGCCACCTGATTCCACTGCCAGAGGGGTAAAAAGCAGGAACATGGCGAGACAGGAAAAGGCAAAAATCCAGACCGCTTTTCTTCTCAGAAAAGTCGTCGGCGTGCACAGAGCGATGAAGAAAGATAAGAGGCCGGCTGCAAAGAAAAGAGCCTGTCTTTTCAACAGGTGAAAGGCATCCCCGTAATCGCGCAGGGAGATCCAGGAACTGGCGCTGCCCACAAAAAGCAAGCCTACTGCACAGAGAGCAAGCATCAAACCAAAGACATAGGCCACTCGGCTCTTCATTCCTCTTTCCTCATACTCCTGACGATACGCTTGAAGGACTCTCCCCGATGCTCATAATCGTGAAACATGTCGAAGCTGGCGCAGGCCGGAGAAAACAGAATGGCGTCCCCTCGCTGTGCCAGCTTGAGAGCGGCCTCCACAATCCCCTCAAGCTCTCCCTCTACCTCTTGAAAATTTGAAAACCCTTGCGCTTCAAGAGCGCGAGCGATCTTCTTGCGAGTGGCGCCGAAGAGGACTGCGGCGCGGGCCAGCTTCTTGACCACTTGCCCAAATTGAAGAAAATCCATACCTTTGTCGCTACCGCCAGCGATAATAACGAATGGTCGCCTGAGGGATTCCATCGCCCTGATCGCAGAGAGAGGGTTAGTGGCAGAAGAATCATTAAGGCAAAGGATACCCCGAATCTCTCCGACTGATTCCAGACGATGCTCTACACCAGGAAAAGATTTCAGCCCGGCTGCTATCTTGCGAGGAGAAAGCCCAAGGATTGTTCCCACAGCCGCAGCTGCCAAGGCATTCTCCACATTAGCCAGGCCGACTAAGGGAAGGTTCTCCCGCCGCATGATGGTAGTTTGTTTCCGATTAAGACTCAAGGTTAGATAACTATTCTTGAGGAACATGCCTTCTTCGAGGGGAGCGGATGCAGAAAAAAATACGGAGCGGCCTCGAGAGGAAACGGTCGAGGCCCAGGCATCATCGGCATTGCGAACAACCCAGTCGCTCTCTGTTTGAAACTCAACGATGCGGCTCTTGATCTTCCGATATTCCCCCATCTCTCTATAACGATCGAGATGATCTTCAGAAAAGTTTAGAAGTACGCTGATGTAGGGGCGGAAGCTATGAATGAATTCAAGCTGAGGGGCGCCGATTTCAGCAACAATGAGTGACCCCGCTAGGGCCTGAAGAGCAATTTTGACAAGAGGTATTCCAATATTCCCCCCTACATACACCTTTTTCGTCCCCTGCTTGAGGACTGCTGCCGTCAGGGCTGTGGTGGTAGTTTTTCCGTTAGTTCCCGTCACAGCGATGATAGGAGCTCTTGCCAGGCGAAAAGCGATTTCAATTTCACTGAAAACGGGGATTTTCCGTCGCTTGGCTTCGAGCAAAACAGGAGCTTCGCGGGGAATACCTGGGCAGACGACGAGGGCATCCTGAGAAAAAACTCGATCCGTGTGGCCTCCGGCCTCCCATTCAACCCCAGCGCCCCTCAATTCCTCAATCTCTTGAGGGAAAGATTCTTCCGGCTGCAATTCGCTGAGAAATACCTTCATTCCGGCTTTTCTCAAGGCGATAGCGGCCGCTAAGCCTGATTTTCCCTTCTTCCCGATTCCGATGATTGCGAAGCTTTTTTCTCTCACCTTAAACCCAGATAAAGAGAAAGGCCAAGCCTATAAAAAACAGGTTAAAAAGTGAGAATCTTACCACGATCTGGGTCTCGCTCCAGCCCGACAACTGAAAATGATGATGGAGGGGAGCCCTCTTAAAGAAGCGCTTTCCCCCGGTGTAGCGGAAATACATGATCTGCAAAATGTCGGAAATGGTCTCGATCACGAAAATTACTGCGATAAAGGGCAGAAAAAGAGGAATGTGGAGGATGAGGCTCAATCCGGCCATAGCCGCTCCTAAAGCCAGTGCACCCGTATCCCCCATGATCACGGACGCCGGGTGAGTATTGTACCAGAGAAATCCCCCAAGGACGCCGGTCAGACTGCAGATGAAAGGAAATAAGCCAAGCTGTCCTTGTAGGTAGGCGACGATCGTCAGAGCCAAGAGCACTGTTAGGAATACGCTTGTGGCCAATCCATCGGCTCCGTCAGTCAAATTAACAGAATTTACGGAGGAGATAATAACGATCAGGGATAGGGGTAGGTAAACCCAGCCGATGTCCAGGGGGGGAATGAAAGGTATCCAGACGGAGGAGAACTTCAAGGTCATGAAGGTAAAAATAAGAGCTGGAATCAACTGCAGGAGGATCTTGTAGCGGGCTTTCAGGCCTAAAGAGCTTTTCGAGCGGGAGGAAAGCCAATCATCGACGAACCCGATCAGCCCCGAGCCGAGGAAAAGGATAAGCAGGGCCCATACCTCGAGCGAGGGGCGATAGAGCAGGCAGGCACAAAAGGGGATGACGAGGAATAACAGACCCCCCGCTTTTGGCGTGCCGGTCTTCTGTGCGTGTTCCGTCACTTCCTGCCGAACATAGATGAGGAGTTGCTGCCGGCGCAGGAATTGTATCAAGTAAGGCAGAGCCAGTAGTGACAAAAAGAACGACACAGCTAAAATTTTAATCCAGGTCATATTCTTCGCCCTCCAGCAGTTTAACGACAGAATTCATCTGCATACCGCGAGACCCTTTAACGAGGATCCAATCCCCTGGCTTCAGAAATTTCCTCAGGGCCTTGACCAGGTCGTCCCGGGAGAAGAAGTTTCTGACAGAAGAGGCCGGCATCCCATTGGCAAGAGCTCCTTTCCCAATTTCAAGGGCCAGCGACCCGAACAGGAAGAGTTCGTCAACCAGTGAAGGGCAGGCTGCGCCCAACTCCTGATGAAAGAGGGGGGCATTCTCGCCCAACTCGAGCATATCGGCGAGGACGGCGATTTTCCGGCCTCCTTCCTTACGAGAAAGATCTTCCAGTGCAGCGAGGCTGGAAAGGGGGTTGGCATTGTAGGCATCATCGATCAGGGAAATTCCCTTTTTCAGCGAGATCACTCGACCTCTACCAGGGGGAATAGGAAAAGACATTATCTTGTCGGCGAGGCCCTTCAAGTTCAGGCCAAGGACGGAACAGACAGCGGCTGCGGCAAGAAAATCCTTTATAAAATGCCTTCCAGCAAAAGGTAAGCTGAGCGTGACAGTGGAACCGAACACATTGACTTCTATCCGTGGTTTGTTCCCTTCGGCGACAAGCTTCCCTGAAACATCCCCCTCTCCCCCGAGGGAGTAATAGACAGCCCTTAAGCAAGCTGGAAGGCTTTTTCGACGAATGAGCGGATTGTCTCCGTTGAGCACGGCAACGCCCGCATCTGCGGGCAGATAGGAAAAAAGGCTCCATTTCTCTTCCAGGATCTTTTCCAGGCTTCCCATAAACTCAAGATGGGCTGGGCCGATCTCCGTCAGAACTCCGATTTGCGGCCGTGCCAACTCTGCCAGAAAGCTGATATCTCCGGGTTCCTGAAGGGCCAATTCAAGAATTAGGTACTGATGGCGGTCTTCCAGGCGAAAGACGGTCAGCGGGATTCCGTACTCAGTATTCTGATTGCCTGCGCTTTTCAAAACTGGCGCTTTCTCCTCGAGCAAGAAGGAAATCAATTCTTTAGTGGTCGTCTTCCCCACGGTCCCTGTTATGGCCACCGTCAGCGGATGGAATGACGATCGCCAGTGAGTCGCCAGGCGAAACAGGGCCTGGCGGGTAGAGGATACGTGGATCAGGTGAAGTCCCGGAGGAGAAATAACATCTCGTTCCACTATGGCAGCAACGGCTCCCCTCTCGAAGGCTTCGGTCAGATAAAGATGTCCGTCCGTATGCTGTCCTTTAAGGCAGAAAAAGATTGCACCGGCCTGCACTTGCCGGGAGTCAATCGCGACCGATGTAGCCAGGACATTGCTGTCTCCGGCGAGGTTTCCTGCACTGATGAGGGAAATCTGGCCTAAACTCAGGTTAAGCATTCGGTTAAGCGCCTCACCTCTTCGAGATCATCCAGGTAGACAAGCCTCTCTCCGAATCTCTGGTAGCACTCGTGTCCGCGACCGGCAATAACAAGGATTTCATCCGCCCCGAGCGCTTCTATCGCCTTCTCAATTGCGATCTTGCGTTCTAATTCGATAATGTAATCCTCTCCTTTTCTTTTCCCTGTGGCCACCAGGCCAGCTTCAATTTCTTCGGCGATCTGCGCAGGATCCTCGCCGCGAGGGTCGTCCGTGCTGATGAAGATTAGGTCTGCACCTGCAGCCGCGATCTCACCCATCTCTCTCCTTTTCCCCCTGTCGCCTGCTCCCACACAACCGAAGAGCAAGATGACCTTCTTTCCCCACTTCCTCGCGTCCTGGAGTATTTTCCTCAGGGCCACCGGGGTATGCGCAAAGTCGACAACTATTTTCCCTCCCCGGACGGTGTCCACAATCTGGTATCTGCCCGCTACCCCCTCGAGCCGGGATGCTCCGCGGGCGAGGAGGTGCGGTTCAAAATCCAGAAAGTAGAGCAAGGTCATGGCGGCGAGGGCGTTGGAAAGATTCACCGTCCCAGGGAGCTGAATTGAGCAGCGTATCTGCTCGGTAGGAAAGGAGACTTCCATCTCCTGTCTCCCTGGCACATGAGATAGGATAAGTCCCCGGACATCAGCCTCCCCGGACAGAGAGAACGAATGAGCGAAGGAGGAACAGGCTTCTAAAAAGAGCGGGCTGCGGGGAAAGTCCCTATTAATGGCAACAGGTCCGGTCCCTTCCAGGGAGAGGAGAAAGGACAGTTTCGTTCGGGCGTATGCCTCTTCCGTACCGTGAAGGTCAAGGTGATCGCGATAAAGATTGGTGAGGATAGCTCCGGAAAAATGCACTCCGGCGATCCTCTTGAATTGAACAGCGTGAGAGGAGACCTCGATTATGGCGTACTCCACTCCCCTCTGCTGGAGCTGAAATAACCTCTTCTGCAGTGCGGGTGCTTCAGGTGTGGTGTGAAAGGGAAACTCAGGCGTCGGATTGAGAGAGCCGACCAATTCCACCGTTTTCCCCGCCTCCATAAGTATCTGGCGCAGGAAATAAGTAGTGGTAGTTTTTCCACTTGTGCCGGTTACGCCCAGGACCTGCATTTTGCAGGAGGGATGGTCGTAGATAAAAGAGGCCAGAGGGCCGGCGATCGAGCGTGTGTTTTCCGTTAAGAAGAATGGCGTCCCCGGCGGAAGATCGACTGGTCTCTCGCACACGAAGGCAGCTGCCCCCCGTTGCAATGCCTTCTGCACGTAATCGTGTCCGTCGAATCGCGTGCCCGGAAAGCAGATAAATATATCTCCCGCCTCAAGGCTGCGGGAATCGGACGAGCAGCCGCCAATTTCTCTTTCCAGATCCCCGCCCACCTTAATCCAATTAAATTGTTGCGCAATCAGTCTTGCCTTCATTTATGGCGGAGGCAACCTGATGAGATCCACGATCTTGGAGGCAATTTCCATGAAAGCAGGGACGCACACCCGAACTGCATAGGCGAAGTCCACCTGGGGTTGGTTAATGTTCACCAGGACAACAACCTGCGGATCATCTGCGGGGATCGCTCCTACAAAAGTAGTATTGTTGGATCGAAGATAATTTCCGTCTTCCCAGGCTACGGCAGTCCCAGTCTTCCCTACAACGCCATACTGCTTCAGTCCATCCGGGATATTCTTCTCAACAACTCCTTTGAGGACTTCTCGCAACTGAATGGCGGTCTTCTGGGAAATCACCTGGCGAGTGACCTGGGGTTGTGTTTCCTGTATTACGCGGCTTTCCGAATCACGAATTTCCTTGAGCAGGTGGAGGGGCACAAAACGGCCATCGTTCGCCACTATCTGAAAGGCGGAAGCGAGTTGCAGGGGAGTAACCTGCAGCCCATAGCCGAAAGACATGGTAGCTAGCGTCGTTTCATACCATTCCTCCCAATCTGAGAGCTCGCCAGCCGCTTGTGGCAATTCCAGAGAGGTTGGGCGTCCAAAGCCGAAAAGCCTGGAGTATTCATACAATTTTTGCATCCCCAATTTCTGACCGATTTGAATAAATCCGACGTTGCAGGAGTTCTGGAAAAGTTCGGAGAGGGTCTGCTTTCCGTGGGGTCCGCCAAACTCCGCCGGACAGGAGAAAGAGGCGTCGGCGACTGTATATGGACCGGCATCCTCTATTACCGTATTCGGCTCGACAGAACCTTCTTCCAAAGCAGCCGCTCCTACAACAAACTTGAAAACGGAGCCCGGCTCGTAGATAAAGTTCGTCGCAACATTGAAAAGATTCTTCTGCGAGATGGAGGCCCAGTTCCCCGGGTCAAATCCGGGCCAGGAGGCAAGGGCTAAAATCTCTCCAGTTCGAGAATCCAGAACGATCACGCAGCCGGATTTGGCGTTCTTCTCCTTTATCGTTTTTTCCAGAGCGATCTCGGCTGTGTTCTGGATCATGCTATCTATGGTCAGGATAACATTGCAACCGTCTTTCGCGGGGATATACTCCTCGGGTTGCAAGGGTAGCTTTTCACCCTGGGGGCTGATCCAGAAAACTGCCTTCCCTCCCTGCCCATGCAGCACATCCTCATAAACCGCTTCGATACCCTCAAGGCCAAAAAGCTCCTCCCTTCCCAAAGAGGAGAAGTCTGGGTGAACAAAACCCAGTATATGAGCAGCCAAAGAACCCAAAGGGTATACTCTTTTTTCTGCAGGCAGAACATCAATTCCTGGTAAATTCTCAGATATCAACTTTTCTCCCACTTCTAAATCTATTTGACGAACAAGGGGGAAGGGGGTATTGAACTGCGCAAATTTCTCCTTGATATCTTCGAACGGGAGCATCAAGGCCTCGGATAGAGTCGCCATGACCTCATCTCTTTTATCTTCAGGAATTGCCTGTGGACGTACATCCACCCGGTAGGCCTCGAGCGATTGAGCCAGAATAACACCATCCCTGTCGAGGATAGAGCCGCGGCGGGCAATCAAAACTTTTTCGTCGCCGAGGTGTTGAGCGTTGGCCTGCTCCTGAAGCTCAGGTCCCCTGACAACCTGCAAAAAGGCAGAGCGGCCAGCCAGAAGGAGAAAAACAACAATGGTCAGCACGACAATGATAGGGACACGTCCATCCGTATGAATGCGTCTCTTAGGGGAGGAGAGGCCCATGGCTGGAAGTCCCGGTCAGTTGAGCCCAATTTTGAAAATCTTTTTCGCTCAGGTACACGACCTGGCTGTCCGCTGCTACTATTGCGAACTCCATTTGCAGACGTTCTCGGGCGTATTTTTCAATTTCCAGGGGACCTATCCGCTCAAGTAATCTCCCCCTAATGTCTGCTACTTGCTCTTCCATGCGGACGAGCTCGCTGCGAAGGCTGTCCTTCTGGTGTTGAACCTCTATTGTGGCCATAGTAAGCACTACCTGAGTTGCGCAGGTCAACACGAACAGAATAAAGATAAATAATAAAACCCAATCCATCCGGCTCCAGCTCTGGGATCGTTTTGCGCTTTTGCGCGTATTGCATGAGAGGGAAGAGACCGCGTTCATCTGGCAGCCTGCTCCTTCCTTTCGGCAGCCCGGAGCCGAGCGCTGGCTGCCCTGGGATTCTCCCTGGTCTCATGCAAAGGAGGCCTGCAGACTTTAGGCGTCAACAAGACGAAAGAGCCCTCTCGGCTGAAATTGCGCAGAGCGTTTTTAACGAGACGGTCTTCGAGAGAATGATAGGACAGGAAGACGCACCGACCGCCTTCTTTAAGCAGGGCTGGCAGCTGACTCAATAGCAAATTTAGATTCTCCAACTCCCGATTAACGGTAATGCGAAGGGCCTGAAAAATAAGCGTGGCTGGGTGCATGCTCCTTCCGGTCGAATAGCGCATCTCCTTCAATAGCAGGAGGAGATCACCAGTCCTCCTCAGTGGATGCGTCCTCCTTTTCTGAGCAATGACTTTGGCCAGCCTTTCCGGTTGTGGAACTTCATAGCGCAGAAAAATTTTCCTGAGTTCCTCCTCGCGCCAGGTATTGACGACGTCAGCCGCTGTTAAATCTCCCCCGGGATTCATCCTCATATCCAGATCGGCATCCGCTTGAAAGCTGAATCCGCGTTCCTTATGGTTCAACTGCCAGGAGGAAACTCCCAGGTCGCAGATCAGTCCATCGAGATTTTTAACCCGAAGGCGTTCGAGGATCTCTCCTGTACGGGCGAAATTTTCCAGAACCAGCGTCACTTTATCGCCATAAGGCGCAAGAAATTCTCTCGCATGGTCAATAGCCTGCGCGTCCAGGTCGAGTCCGATAAGGAAGGCCTGGCCCCCCGTTCTCTCCATGAGTGCTCGAGCATGCCCTCCTCCCCCCACAGTGCAGTCAAGGTAGATCCCATCGGGTCGCGGGGAGAGAAAAGCCATGCTCTCTTCAAGCATCACCGGTAGATGAAAGGGCTTGGCAATCAAAGCTTTATTCCCTCGATATTCTCGGCGAGTTCCTCGTAGGATGGCTCTGTCTTCTTAAGGTATTCCTGCCATTTTTCCTTTGCCCAGATCTCCAGTTTGTCAATCAGTCCCACAATCATCGCTTCACGCTGAATTTGAGCGTGTTCTCGATGAGTGGCGGGAATGAGGATTCGTCCCTGTTTATCAATCTCGCAAAATTCCGCGTTGTGCAGCATCAACCGTTGCAGGTTTCTCGCCCTGGTCTGGGCGTACGAGAGCTTGGCTAACTCCTCGACGAGGTGATTAAAACGATCGGGGGGATAGGCCACCAGACATCCCTCAAAGCCTAAAGTGAGGACGAGGGATTTACCCAACATCTCTCTGAATTTAGGAGGGATAACTACCCGCCCTTTTTCATCTACCGCATGTTCAGACTGACCGCTAACCATGTGGCCTCTCCCTTCGCTCCCACATATTACCACTTTTCCCCACTTTTTACCACTAAGCTGGAAAAAAATTATATCCGCAAAAGAAAAAGGGATCGCCGAGGCGATCCCTTTTTCTTCAGATCAGATTCTCTTTACTTGATCTCGATCTTTGCCCCGACTGCCTCCAGGGCATCCTTAACCTTCTGCGCCTCTTCCTTGGTTATCTTCTCCTTCACTGGTTTTGGCACAGACTCGACTAAATCCTTGGCCTCTTTCAGGCCCAATCCCGAGACCTCGCGCACAACTTTGAGCACCTGAATTTTCTGCGCACCTACATCCGACAGGATCACGTCGAACTCCGTCTGCTCTTCCTGCACTTGAGCAGCAGGACCGGTCGCAGCGGAGGTCCCGCTTGCGGCAACTGGAGCGACAGCCGTCACTCCGAACTCCTCCTGCAGCGCCTTCGCTAACTCCGCGACCTCAAGGATCGTTTTCTTTTTAATCGCTTCGATAATCTCTTCATTAGTGAGAATCTTCTCGGACATCTTGGTCCTCCTTCTAACTTTCTTTCTGGCTGATTGCTTGCAGAGTAAACACCAGGTTGGCTATAGAATCCTGCAGGGCCCAGATCAAACCCAGGATTGGGGCCTGCAGACTACTGAGGATCTGGGTAAGGAGCGCATTTTTGCTGGGCAATTGAGACAGGACTTCCATCTCTTGCAACGAGAAAAAGCGCCCCTCTAAAAAACCTCCTTTGGCTTTCAAAGCAGTCTTTTCCTTGGCGAACTCGGTAAGAACCTTTAAGGGGGCGATCGGGTCCTCAAAAGCCGTAATGAGGCCGGTGGGACCTAATAGAATCTCGGAGCTCAGGGAATAAGTATCAGAGAGGGCTAAATTCAGCAAAGTATTCTTGGCCACTTTCAAGTCCGCCCTCTTCTCTTTGAGCTTTCTCCGCAAATCGCTGATTTCCGCTACTGTCAGGCCCTTATAGTCGACGAAATAGATCGCGTTGGAGGAACTTACACGTTCCTTAATGTCTTCGATAATTTCCATCTTCTTCTTCGTGGGCAAAATCATCACCTCTTTTTGAGAACACAAAAGGCCCCTACCAAAGGAGCCCACTGCTTCTTTCGGGCAAGCCTCGGTAGGATTTAGGCCTTCTAGTCAGGCAACCTACTGTCTTCGGCTGCAGCTCAATTTTTGATAGTCCTGGATCGGATCAATCCCCCTTTCAGTTAAGCTTTCTTCGTCAAATTGCTCAGAGCCTTCTGAGCATCGATTTTCATCCCGGGTCCCATTGTGGTGGATAAGCTGATCTTGCGGATATATTGTCCCTTGGCTGCGGCTGGCTTCGCCCGCAGGAGAGTATCGAGGAAGGAATAGAAGTTACGAAGGAGGTCATCTCCGGTAAAACGCACCTTCCCAATGGGGGAATGAACCACTCCCTGCTTATCGGCGCGGAATTCAATCTTTCCCGCCTTCACTTCTCTGACCGCTCGCTCTACATCCATGGTTATCGTACCTGCCTTAGGATTCGGCATTTTACCCCGCAGGATCTTCCCTAGTTTTCCTACGAGTCCCATCATGTCAGGAGTCGCTATAGCGACATCGAAATCCATCCAGCCTTCCTGAATTCGTTTCGCATAATCATCTCCGCCCACATAATCGGCCCCGGCACGGTTGGCTTCCTCGGCCTTATCGCCTTTTGTAAAAACGAGGACCTTCACCGGCTTCCCCGTTCCCGCAGGTAGAACGCAAACCGACCTGACGCTTTGATCGGATTTTTTCGGATCGATTCCCAGCTGCACGGCGATTTCTACGGTTTCGTCAAATTTAGCGTTAGCGGTTTTCTTTAAAAGCGGGAGAGCCTCTTCCGGAGAATATTCTTTCCCCGCTTCGATCAATTTCGCTGCTTCGAGATACCTTTTCCCGTGCCCCATCATACTACCTCGATTCCCATGCTTTTTGCCGTCCCCTCGACCATGGAAATTGCATCCTCGATATTGGCCGCATTCAGATCGGGCAACTTGGTCTGGGCGATCTCGCGTACTTGCTCCTTCGAGACCTTCCCCACTTTCTTCTTGTTCGGCTCTCCCGAACCGAGCTCTACGTTAGCGTACTTTTTCAAGAGGGCCGAGACCGGGGGGGTCTTGGTAATGAATGTAAAGGAGCGGTCGTGAAAAACCGTTATCTCTACAGGTATCACCAGCCCTCCGGCGTTCGCCGTACGCTCGTTGAACTCCTTGCAGAATTGCATGATATTGATCCCTCGTTGTCCCAAAGCAGGGCCCACTGGTGGTGCCGGCGTGGCCTTACCGGCCGGGATCTGCAGTTTCACCATCGCCACTACCTTTTTCGCCAAAGATCTTCCTCCTAAATTTTCTCCACCTGGAGAAAATCAAGTTCAACCGGAATATCGCGTCCAAACATGGACAGGCGAACTTTGATCTTCTCTCGTTCGGTATTGATTTGCTCGACCTTTCCGATAAAACCCTCAAATGGTCCTTCGATAACCCTTACACTTTGCCCAATTTCCAACTTGATTTGGGCCCTGGCCTCATCCACTCCCACTCTCTTTAATACAACTTCCACCTCTTCCTCGCTGAGAGGCATTGGCTTCCCTCCTGAACCGACAAAACCGATTACCCCAGGAGTTCCCCGCACCACATGCCAGGATTCATCGTCCAGGACCATCTCCACGAGGACATAACCGGGAAAGACCCTCTCCGCTATGACCTCTCGCTTGCCCTCCTTCAGCTTCAAGCGATGGTCAATTGGCACTACCACACGGAAAATCTTATCCTCCATGCCTAAGCTGGCGATACGGCGCTCAAGATTCAGTTTCACCTTGTTCTCGTAGCCGGAATAAGTATGAACCACGTGCCAGCGCTTCTCTAAAATCTCTCGCTTCTCGTGCTCGGTATCCTGGCTCATAGATTTATTTCATCAGTCCTTGCATCGCGAAGGCGAAAAAATAATCCCACAGGCCAATAAAGACTGCCCAGACAAGGACAAATACGAGCACCGTGATAGTAGAATTAACGGTCTGTTTCCGCGTCGGCCAGGAAACTCTTTTCAGCTCAGCGCGCACATCGCGGAAATACTGGAGGATCCGTTTGCCAATTTTCCTTTTCTCTCTTCGCTGTACATTCATAATGAAGCTTGGCAGGCCCGGAGGGATTCGAACCCCCAACATCCGGTTTTGGAGACCGGCGCTCTACCAATTCGAGCTACGGGCCTACTCTCGAACCACCTTTCTTATCGAGTCTCTTTATGCACAGTGTGCTTCTTGCAAAACGGGCAATACTTCTTGATCTCCAACCTGCCGGGATCATTCTGTTTGTTTTTCGTCGTCGTGTAGTTACGGTTCTTGCAATCCGTACATTCCAGCGTGATGATCACTCGCATATTTGAACCTCAAATTTAGCAAATATTTCCATTCGGGTAAAGGCTCACTCTATAATCTTCGTCACCACACCCGCACCAATGGTCCGGCCACCTTCGCGG